>CAZNTN010000001.1:0-260358 GCA_964575995.1 uncultured Melioribacter sp.
CAGCGATAGGCTCAACTTTTGTCAAAAATTTCAAAAATTAAGTTGACGCATATGCCTAGAAGGCACGGGGCAAGCTGGGCTGCCGGTTAGCGGCAACGTCGTTATACCGCTATAAAAAAGTTGCAATAAATAAAATTATTAGAGAATGACTTGACTTAATCCCAATGCTTTTATAGTTTTTGCCTGTGTCAATTAGGCACACAATAAGGAAATTTAATAAATGAAATATTATGCTTGGGATGAGGATAAAAACAACCTCTTAAAGGAAACAAGAAGTATATCATTTGAAGAAATTGTATTATCTCTCTCAAATAACAAGTTATTAGAAATAGTTGAACACCCTAATAAACAGAAATATCCAAATCAAAAAATGTTTATTGTTGAAGTTAGAGATTATGCATATATAGTTCCTTTTGTTGAAGATGAAGAAAAGTACTATCTGAAAACAATATATCCAAGTAGAGAAGCCACTAAAGAATATTTAAGCAAAGAGGTATAGCAATGAAATATTTAGATAAAGAAGAAAGGGAATTAATTGAATCTTACAATAGAGATGAATGGAAGCCTATTAAAAAGAAAGACCAAAAAACCTATGTTAAAGCGGCAAAAGAAAGCATAGCCAAAAGCAAAAGAATTAATATTCGTTTAACTCCAAAAGATTATCACGATATACAAGTCAAAGCTGTGGAAGAAGGAATTCCCTATCAAACTCTAATTTCCAGCATAATACACAAGTATAACAAAGGGGAATTAAAGTCTTCACAACGTAAAAAAGCGGTATAACCAGTGCATACTAATGAACTTACTCATTCAAGAAGCGGAGTTAGATTGAAGCCGTAACGTACGGCTTGTTTTTGTAAATATTTAATGCGTTGTTCTTTGATTTTTTGTTCGTAGTTGTTGATACCATATTCAACATACTCAGCACCTTTAGTCATAACATTGTAGTAGATGACGGCAAGTTTACGAGCAGTAGCTTTCATAGCAGTGAGCTTGCCTTTCTTTGATTGAGGTCTTCTGTAAAAAGCACCGAGAGCATTGTATTTACTAAGCACAAGAGTTTGAGCTGAGATGCGAAAGATTTGTCCTGCAGAAGTATGGTGTTCGAAGCTACGCCAGCAGCGGTTACATTCCACAGACGCGGTTAACCCTCTCCCGGTTTATACTAAGATTTGACGTAGCCCAATTAGGAGAGCTCAGATAGACGACTGGTAAAACAAACACACAAAAGAAGCAGCGAGCAGAGAAAGATAGAACGAAAGAAATAAAACAGAAGTTGTTCAACAAAATAAATAATTCAACATGAGTGTTTTCTGTGAGACCGAAGTGTCAGTAATGTGGGATAATAGATCCCAAGGGTAACCTGTTTTTACTTGACTTTCTTTTCTATAGACGCCGTTAGGTTTTGAAAAATGATTTAAGGATTTCTATGAAAGCTGTTATATGTACAAAATATGGACCACCCGAGGTTCTTCAGATTATGAAAGTTGAAAAACCTTTTCCTAAACCGAATGAAGTACTTATAAAAGTATTTGCTACAACAGCGCATATTGGCGATACTAAGATCCGTCGCTTTGAACCCGGTTTAGGAACGGTAAAAGATTTTTTCTTCAAGCCGTTGATGAGAATTATTGTTGGCTTTATCGGACCGAGAAAAAAAATACTCGGGATGGAACTCTCCGGAGAGATAGAAACAATAGGTAAAGATGTTACTCTCTTTAAAGTTGGTGATCCTGTTTTTGCATCCACCGAATTTCGATTTGGTACTTACGCACAATATTGCTGTATTCCCGAAAATGGGATTCTTGCAATCAAACCGGCTAATATGACACACGAAGAAGCCTCACCGGTTTCTAACGGCGGAATAACCGCATTAATCCATCTTAGAAAAGCAAATATCCGGAAAGGTCAAAAAGTATTAATCTATGGAGCTTCTGGCAGCGTTGGTACATATGCAATACAGATTGCAAAATACTTTGGTGCAGAAGTTACGGCTGTATGCAGCACATCAAACATGGAATTGGTAAAATCCCTCGGTGCGGATAAAGTAATTGATTATACTAAAGAGGATTTTACAAAGAATGGAGAGACTTACTACGTTATTTATGATGCTGTAGGGAAGATCGAAACTTCAAAACGGAAAAAATCCCTCTCTAAGCCGGGTCATTATCTAAATGTTCTTACAATGTCCGGCAACATCAAGTTAAAAGTTGAAGACCTCTACTCCCTAAAGGAGCTCTGCGAAGCTGGAAAGCTAAGAACGGTGATAGACAGACGCTATCCAATAGATGAAATAGTAGAAGCTCATAGATATGTTGACAAAGGACATAAAAAAGGAAATGTAATAATAACTATTGAACATAATGGCAAAACCTAACCAGCCAATCCAAGCGGACGCCGCAAAATACACGGGGCAAGCTGTTTTCGCATTTGGCAGTTGTTAATTCAGCTGTATTGCTGTTCCACGTAGAAGGCACAGGGCAAGCTGGGCGGCGTCTTAAAAATCACGCCGTTATGTTGCAAGGCATTGAGGTAGTAAAAATATTCTTGAATATTTGGTGTAGCGTAATTACATTGTAGCCACGATTATATAAGAAAGGATAAAAATGAAAACAAAGGTTGTTAAAATTGGTAATTCACGCGGTATACGAATCCCAAAATCATTAATTCAAGAAAGTGGGTTAAAAAATGAAGTTGAACTTGAAGTTAGTGATGGTCAAATAGTCATAAAACCGATTTCAGCAAACAGAGAATCTTGGGATGCTGCATTTAAGAAAATGGCGAATAAACAAGACGACATTTTATTGGATAGCGAATCTATATCAAGTCAGACCAAATGGGACAAAGAAGAATGGGAGTGGTAAATGTTTTCTCGCTTTGAAGTTTACTATGTTAATTTAGACCCAACAATTGGAAGTGAAATTAAGAAAACTCGTCCGTGTGTCATTATCTCGCCTAATGAACTGAATTACAATATTTCTACTGTAATTATTGCCCCGCTAACTTCGAAGTTACGTAGTTATCCAACTAGAGTCCCTTGTAAAGTTGAAGGCAAGCAAGGTCAAATCGTATTAGACCAAATTAGAACCGTCGATAAAATTAGATTAGTCAAAAAGATAGATACATTAAATAAATTGCCTCAGACAAAAGTTCTCAATGTTTTAAAGGAAATGTTTTCCAAATAAACAACCTAACCAGCTTTTCCACCCGCCCGCGTTTTCATTGCAGCAGTGGTTAAGTTTTTAGGTTAGGTTAAAATGTAATGGGCGGCGGCTTAAAAACAACCCCGTTATACGTTTAAGATTACAGTTGAATAATTAAATAAATTATGGCATTTTGATTTTATGAAAAAGGATTTGAATGAAATATTATCAATACTTCGGGAATTACTTCCACACATTAGTCAAAAGTATGAAATAGCCTCAATAGAGGTATTTGGTTCGTATGTTAAGAATCAGCAAAATATTAATAGTGACTTGGATATTCTTGTATCGTTTTCAAGGGTGCCAAGCTTACTAAAGTTCGTTGAATTAAAAAATTATCTTTCCGATATGTTACAACTTAATGTTGATTTGGTAATGAAAGATTCATTAAAACCAAGAATAGGTAAAAATATTTTAAATGAATCTATTGCTATATGAAAATTCAAAGGGAATATTTAGACTACCTTAATGATATTTATGATACACTAAATAAGGGAATCAATTTCATTAAAGAAATGTCTTATGAAGATTTTAGTAAAGATGAAAAGACACAGTTTGCATTACTAAGAGCCATAGAAATTATTGGGGAAGCAAGTAACAAAATACCTACTGAAATAAAAAGCCAATCACAGGAAATTCCTTGGCGGGAAATTAGTGGAATGAGAAACATACTCATTCACGATTATTTTGGAGTGAATATTCAAGTAGTTTGGGAAACAGCTCAAAATGATTTGCCACCATTAAAAGAAAAGATTCAAAAATTAATTCAAGATTTAAGTAAGTAGTAAAAACGTATAACAAGTGCATGCTAATGAACTTACTCATTCAAGAAGCGGAGTTAGATTGAAGCCGTAACGTACGGCTTGTTTTTGTAAATATTTAATGCGTTGTTCTTTGATTTTTTGTTCGTAGTTGTTGATACCATATTCAACATACTCAACACCTTTTGTCATAACATTGTAGTAGATGACGGCAAGTTTACGAGCAGCAGCTTTCATAGCAGTGAGCTTGCCTTTCTTTGCTTGAAGTCTTCTGTAAAAAGCACCGAGCGCATTGTATTTACTAAGCACAAGAGTTTGAGCTGAGATGCGAAAGATTTGTCCAGCTTTTGTATGCCCCTTCTTATTTTTTTGTTTTTCTTGCCGGATTGATGTTTACCGGGTGCAAGACAAAGCTAAGATGTAAAATGTTTTTCTGTTTTCAACTTGGAAAGCTCGGTGCCGGTTTCGGTAATTAACTCAAGTAATGTTTTATCTGTTAATCCGGTAATTTGACTAGGGTCGTTACCTCCGGTTAATTTCATTAGCATAAGATGAAGATTATCAATCTGTGGTTTGTTATGGCGAATAGGTTTTGGTTTTTTCATAATCTCAGGTAAAGGAAGAGCTATAGTAATATTGTTGAGGAGTAATTCAAGCTGCTAGTCACAATCAGTAACTTGTCTTTGATAAAACTCATAAGCATCGATAGCTTGTTTTAGAGCGAAGAGTTGTTCTTCCCTAAAGTTGCCGAAGAGTGAAGAGATGACTGAATGTTTTTTCTTTTTTAGAATGCTTTCTTCACAAAGAGCGGCAAGGTTTTCTGGATTATGATTACCGGCATAATAGCTTTGATGATACGCAGCCCACTTACACCAGAAATTCGGCTGATTACATTGTGAAGTTTAATATTCATTGAGTCGAATGCTTTTTGCATGTGTTGAATGTGCTGAGTAGAAAAGGAGAGATGATCATGGCGAAGCCGTGTATAAGTTCTAAGCTGCCGTGTAATATCATCCGGAATGAAGCAAGGACGAAGAAGTCCAAATGAGTGAAGCTGTTGAATCCATTGACAATCTTCAACATCGGTTTTACGTCCAGTAACATTACAGACTTCTCTTCCATTTACAAGGCAATAGTAAGGTTATATTTTTAATGAATAAAGGCAAGTGCCTTTATGGGTTACTCAACCCGACAGTTTTAAACTCCACGGATTTTTGTAATTTATAAGTTTGTTGACTTCGTTCGGTAGTCTTGTGCAAGGTAGTTCTTTTATGAAAAATTTTTCTAAACATAAAATTTATATAATAAGTTCGGCATTGTTGTTCCACGTAGAAGGCACGGGGCAAGCTGGGCGGCGGCTTAACCGCTATACAGAGATGTGAGTCAAAATAAAAAGACAATTAAAACAAATCCCAATTAACAATATTTGAAAATATCTTGAATATAATAACGTAAAGCGTTATTATAAATTATATGATAAATAGTTTTTCAGATAAATCAACTGAAGATTTATTCAATAGAAAATTTGTAAGGCATTTACCATCAACGATTCAGAGGTTAGCATATAGAAAACTGCTACTTATTGATGGAGCGGAAAGACTTGATGATTTAAGAATGCCACCCGGTAATAGACTTGAAAAGTTAACTGGCGATTTATCTGGTAAATATAGCATAAGGATAAATGACCAATGGAGAATAATTTTCAGTTGGAAAGAAAATAGTGCATACGAAGTTGAAATTATAGATTATCATAAAGGATAAATATTATGACTAAGAAAATAGAACCCATACATCCCGGCGAAATATTACTTGAAGAATTTCTAATCCCAATGGAAATCAGTCAATACCGCTTAGCGCAAGATATAAATGTTCCTGCAAGAAGAATAAATGAAATAGTTCTAGGTAAAAGAGCAATAACAGCAGATACAGCATTAAGACTATCGGAATATTTTAGTTTGTCAGAAAAATTTTGGCTGAACTTACAGATGAGATATAATTTAGAAGTCGAAAAGGATAAATTAAAAGACAGACTAAAAAGAGAAGTAAAGAGATTATCAAAAGTTAGTTAGATAAAGCGGTATAACAAGTGCATGCTAATGAACTTACTCATTCATGAAGCGGAGTAAGCGAGAAGCCCTAACGTACGGCTTGTTTTTGTAAATATTTAATTCGTTGTTCTTTGATTTTTTGTTCGTAGTTGTTGATACCATATTCAACATACTCAACACCTTTTGTCATAACATTGTAGTAGATGACGGCAAGTTTGCGAGCAGCAGCTTTCATAGTAGTGAGCTTGCCTTTCTTTGTTAGTTGGGCAAAATCTAAATTTGAAGGTGTTAGCGGGGAGATTTCTATTGCTTGAAAATGGTTAAAGGAGAAGTGATTTGTAGTTTCTTGCACCGTGAAGAATTCTATGAATTAGTATTGTTCTTTTTTCTATTGTATAAAAAATAAGGTAATTCTCAATTATCAAATATCTGTATCCAAGTAGTTTGAGATCAGAATCGCTTGGAGATTTACCTAATAAAGGATTAGCAGCAAGTAATTCTAAGTTCTTTTCAATTTTGTCAGCTAGATTCAAGGCGGCTTTGGTATTGTCGGCAGCAATGAAGGAAATTATTTCAGTAATATCTTCCTCGGCAATACTTAAAAGTCGAACGCTAAAATTATTTTTGCTCATTTATCATTGTCCGGATTTTAGACATTACCTGTTTAAGACTGTTTCCAGTGTCGCCAGCTGATTTTTGTTTTTGAGCAATGGATAGTTTTAAAAGTAAATCAAGTTTGAGTTGCATCTTGGAATAATGATTCATCGACATGACAACTAGATCACCTTCACCATTCTTGGTGATATAGATTGGTTCATTAGAATCGTTTGCAAGTTTTGAAATCTCATTTGATTTGTTTCTTAAATCTGATATAGGCTTTATTATTGGCATAGTTCTTACTCTTTATTTTAGCTATATCAATATTATGACACAATTATGATAAATGCAAAGACGCAATGTAACCAGCAACTCAAAGAGACTGCTTCAAACATTGCGGCACTGTGCATGTTTTAGAGTTGCGTTGTAAGTATTAGATACTCTTTGAATGTTGTTGATAAAACAAATTTATAAATAATTATTGGCGTTTGTGTTTTAAGTAGCATTGCTGTTCCCCGTAGAAGGCACGGCGCTTATCGGCAACGTCGTTAGGCTGTATAGCGTTCGAAAATAATAAGGAATTAAAAAAGAAAATTTAAAGACAGATAGAACAAATACAAAATTAGCTATGATAAAATAAGAGAGTTTAATGGACGAAATACTTTTCTCAGAAAATATTGGTAAATCAATTATACAATTTCAATATGTGCATTATAATATAAATACACTTGATGATGAAGAGCTTATTCCAATTATAAAAGCAGTTATAAACGGAATATCAAGTCATCTTTTATCAATTGGTAATAAAAAGGCAGAAATAAACAAGTTAACGAATAATCTAAAACGATACTGCAAAGATTTATATTTAGAAGTATGGTTAAATAATCGTGAAGAAGATGAGGATATGAATATTGCTAAAATTAATGGAGAAAAATATTTCGAGCATCTATACAAATATGAAAAGCATCCAAAAGATTCATATAAATATTTTTGAAAAAATACTCAACATTATGATGAACCAAATATTACGATTGAGTTGCTAATGTTTCTACCGGAACCATATAAACCGGATCACCTAGCAATCTGTTTGTATCCCATTTGAATTTTATACTATTTGGTTCTAATCTTTCTTTACATTCTGAGAAACTGCAATACTTGCATACATTTTCTTTGCAGTAATCCATATGAATTCTAACTCCGCTGTTGGGAAGTATAGACTCAAAATGATGTTCAAGATATTCCTCTTCGAGGTGAGAATCTTTAACAGTAAAATAATATGGAAGTATAAGATGAAAATCTATGAAAACTCTATCGCTGGATTTCCAGAAGCGGAGATGATGCAAGTCAATCCAATAATCTTTTTTAATTTCATTAATTTTACTTACCAAGAGTGCAAGCGTTTCTTTATCAGTTTCGTGCATTAATCCGCCAATAGATTCACGAATTAACTTATATCCTGTAAACAAAATGTTAAAAGCTACAAGAATAGCAATTAGTGGGTCCAGTATTTTGAATCCGGTTGAAAGAACTAAGATCAACCCAATTACAACCCCTATACTTGTGTATGAATCGGTAAGAACATGCTTGCCATCGGCAACTAAAATCAGAGAATTAGTTTGCTTTCCTTTTCTAACCAGATATAAACCAAGAGCAAGATTTATAACGCCGGCAGTTCCAATAATAAGTGTACCAATGCCAAGTTTTTGAGTTGTTACGCCAAAGAATAAATCGTTTATAGAAGTGTAAATAATAGTAATTGCAGCAACAACAATTAATAATCCTTCAACGCCGGCAGAAAAATACTCTATGTTGCCATGCCCGTATAAGTGATTCTCATCAGCGGGTTTTGAACTAACGTAAATGCTGTATAAAGCCATTGATGTAGCTGCAACGTGCACCACGGATTCGGCAGCATCAGAATAAATTGCAGTAGAACCGGTTAGCAAATATGCTGTAAATTTAGAGCAAAACATAAAACCGCCAACTACAAGGGAAATCCAAGCGGCTTTTTTCTTATCAAATAAATTTTTTTGTAAATCTGCTGGCATACATATCCCAACTATTTGTACAAAACTAAAACAATGTCCAATAGAAGCCAAATGAGAACTGCTTCAAAAGACAAGATATCGAACAGATTAGAAAATTTGGACATAATGGATTAAATTCCATCAATAATGAGGAGGTAATTCTCACGAATAGGAATAGTTATAACTTAAAACTCGAAATAGTGTGAATGCAAAGCGAATTTAATGTTTATAGCTGGCATAACTTATGCAAAACAAATGGAAACATTAGACATAAAAAGAGAAAAAGATGGAGAATCGAATTTTTGACCACTACGCACCAAAGGATAGAAGTAGTTTGATTGCTCTTCTACAAGATGTGCAAGAAGCTTACGGCTACTTACCGGAAGATCAGCTGAAAGCGATTGCCGAATATGTTGGAATTCCGCTTAGTACTGTTTATGGAGTTGCTACTTTCTATAATCAATTCAGATTAACACCGCTCGGCAAAAATGTAATTCGTGTTTGCAGAGGTACTGCCTGCCATGTTAAGAACTCAGGCAACATTTTAACTGCGCTTGAAACTGAACTTTGTATAAAAGCAGGACAAACTACACGCGATAAACTATTTACACTTGAGACAGTTGCATGCATAGGTGCTTGCAGTATAGCACCTGTAATTAATATCAATGAAGAATATTATGGAAGAATTACAGTGAAAGAGATTCCCAAAATATTGAACAAGTACAAAAAAGAAGAAGCTAAGAGCAAAATTGAACAAGAAGTAGGTGCAGAATGAAAAGTTATTTAGATAAATGCTGCGACCAATGCTGGCACTCGCTCGAAAACCCTTGCGACCTATTTGTTACCTGCAGCCTCGAGGGACCTCTGTGCCATCAGAATAATGAATGTAAAGAAAAATATCAAAACCTATTCAAGACACTTACTTATGCAAGCAATGATGAACCTGTTATTTTTATTGGAATGGGAACTTGCGGTCTTGCCAGCGGTGCTGATAAAGTTAAAGCTGCAATCGAAGCTGAGCTGGCTTCAAAAAATATAAAGGCGCAAATTGTTGCAACCGGCTGTATTGGTTACTGTGCTAAGGAACCAATTGTTGATATTAAAATTCCTGGTAAAGATAGAATTTCTTACTGCGAAGTTACTCCAAAAGACATTCCAGCTATGATTGATACTAATATTATAAAGGGCGGAGTTTACGAAAAGAAATTACTCGCTACTTTTGGATTAGGCAGCGACAAAGTAAAAAACATAAAAGAAGTTCCTTTCTTTAAGCGCCAGGTTAAACTAGTTCTAGAAAACTGCGGCATAATAAGCCCTAACTCAATTGATGAATATATTGCTTCCGGAGGTTTCAAAGCTCTTGATAAAGCTCTTCGTTTGATAAGCCCGGAAGAATTGGTTAAAGAAGTAAAAGATAGTGGATTGCGAGGACGCGGAGGCGGTGGATTTACGACCGGTTTGAAATGGGAAATGGCTAACAAGAAAGTATCTGATAAAAAATATATTATTTGTAATGCCGATGAAGGCGATCCGGGTGCATTTATGGATCGTTCTGTTTTGGAAAGCGACCCTTACAGAGTTGTTGAAGGAATGATATTAGGTGGATATGCAATTGGCGCCAGCTTTGGTTACATTTATTGCCGTGCAGAGTATCCGCTTGCAATTACACGATTAGAGGAAGCCCTTAAAAGATGCAGGCAGTATGGTTTATTAGGCAAAAATATTCTTAACAGCGATTTTGAATTTGACTTAAAAATTAAAAAAGGAGCAGGCGCTTTTGTTTGCGGAGAAGAAACCGCTCTCATTGCTTCTATAGAAGGAAAGCGGGGAATGCCAAGACCACGCCCGCCGTATCCAAGTGATGCCGGTTTATGGCAGAAACCTACTATAATTAATAACGTAGAAACTTTTGCTAACATTTCAAATATAGTTAACCTAGGGGCTCAATGGTTTGCATCAATTGGCACTGCTTCCAGTAAAGGAACAAAAGTTTTTGCACTAAGCGGTAAAATTACAAACAGTGGACTTGTAGAAATACCAATGGGGCTTTCACTTCGCGAAATAGTTTTTGATATAGGCGGCGGAATTCCGGACGGAAAGAAATTTAAAGCAGTACAAATTGGGGGTCCATCTGGCGGATGTTTACCTGACGAAGTATTAGACACTCCAATTGATTACGAATCATTAAAAAATGTTGGTGCTATGATGGGTTCCGGCGGATTTGTTGTAATGGACGAAGATACATGTATGGTGGATGTTGCAAAGTACTTTTTAACTTTTATACAAAATGAATCATGCGGTAAGTGCGTTCCCTGCCGCGAAGGGACAAAAAGAATGCTCGAGATTATTGAACGCATTCCGGTAAGCTACAATCATACATCCGAATTAAAATATGAGCCGCTGCAACGCTTCAAAGGAATTGTTCATTTGCAAAGATTAGCTGATGTAATACGCGATACCTCTTTGTGCGGTTTAGGGCAAAGCGCTCCAAATCCTGTTCTCTCCGGCTTAAATTACTTTAGAGATGAGTACGAAGAACATTTGTTTGAAAGAAAATGTAATGCAAAAGTTTGTAAAGAAATTTTAACATTTACAATTGACCCCGAAGCATGTACCGGCTGCGGTTTATGTGTAAAGAAGTGTGCAACCGAAGCTATCATTGGCGAAAAGAAACAACCGCATCAAATTATTGAAGTAAAATGCTCAAAGTGCGGTATGTGTTTTGAAACCTGCCGCTTGAACGCAATCATAGTTAATTAGGAAACGGAGAAAACAAAATGGTTGAATTGACAATAAATAATTTAAAAGTTAAGGCAGAAGATGGAATGACTATTCTCGATGCGGCTAAGTCGGTTGGTATTTACATTCCTACTTTATGTCACATGAAGGATCTTTATCCAACCGGCGCTTGCAGAATTTGCGTTGTTGAAGTTGATGGTTTGAGAGGTTTAACCCCAAGTTGTGCTTATCCTGTTATGGAAGGAATGAAAGTTGATACAAACTCCCAGCGTGTTAGAACTGCAAGAAAAACTATTGTAGAGCTGCTTGTAGAAAATCATCCTCAAGATTGTTTGATATGCGTTAGGAACAAAAATTGCGAACTTCAAGATTTAGCAGAAAGGTATAATCTTCGCGAGCATAGATATATTGGCGAAAAGAAAGACCATGCAATAGATGTTTCAAGTGCTTCTATGGAACGTGACCCGGCAAAATGTATTTTATGCGGAAGATGTGTACGAGTCTGCGGCGAAATCCAAAAGATTGGCGCTATAGATTTTACTAACAGAGGTTTCAAAAGCAACGTTACTACTCCTTTCAACAAAGGGCTAAACGTTAGCGATTGTATTCTTTGCGGACAGTGTATTTTAGTCTGCCCAACGGCTGCTTTAAGAGAAAAAAGTCATTCTAAGGAAGTTATTAATGCAATCCGCGATAAAAGGAAATATGTTGTTGTTCAAGTTGCACCTGCTGTACGCGCTAGTATAGGCGAAGAATACAACCTTCCATTAGGAACCAACTCAACCGGGCAATTGGTAACCGGGCTTCGCCGATTAGGATTTAAGAAAGTCTTTGATACAAACTTTGCTGCCGATTTAACAATAGTAGAAGAGGCAACAGAGTTGGTTAACAGAGTTACAAAAGCAGGTGATCTTCCAATGTTTACAAGCTGCTGCCCAGGCTGGGTAAAATATATCGAACAAAACCGTCCTCAGTTGTTAAAGCATGTTTCCACTTGTAAATCGCCTCACGAAATGGAAGGCGCGGTTCTGAAAACTTACTTTGCAAAGAAAATGGGAATCAATCCAAAAGACATTTACGTTGTTTCGATAATGCCTTGTACTGTAAAGAAATTTGAATCTGCTAGACCGGAATTAACTGAAGAACATATGCCCGATGTAGATGCTGTGCTAACTACAAGAGAATTAGTTAGAATGTTTAAAATGGCTGGAATAGATTTTAACGATTTACCGGAAGACGAATTTGATAATCCGCTTGGTGAATCATCAGGAGCAGCTGCAATTTTTGGTACAAGCGGCGGTGTTATGGAAGCTGCTCTTAGAACTGCTTACGCCAAGATTGCTGGGAAAGAACTTGAATCTGTAGATTTTAAAGAGGTTCGCGGTATGAGTGGAATTAAATCTGCAACTATTCCAATCAACGGTCTCGATGTTAACATAGCTGTTGTTAATGGAATTGGAAATGTTGGCGATATCTTAGATGAAATTGAAAGAGGTGAATCTAAATATCATTTTATAGAAGTTATGGCTTGTCCAGGCGGTTGTATTAATGGCGGTGGTCAGCCTATTCATTCTAAACCGGAAAAACTTAAAAAGCGGGTTCAGACTTTATATGATATAGATGCTAAAATGAAGAACCGTAAATCGCACGAAAATGAATCGGTTCTAAAATTGTATAAAGAGTTTTTGGGCGAGCCAAACGGTCATACAGCGCACGAAATTCTTCACACACATTATATAGACAGAAAAAAGATGTTGGAAAAAGCATAACAATGAGAAACGGACTTATAACAACAATAGGGAAGCGATGTAAGAGATGTTACTCTTGTATAAGAGAATGCCCGGCTATTGCAATCCGTGTTGTTAATGGACAAGCGTTTGTTATGGAAGAAAGATGTATAAGCTGCGGTCATTGTGTTAAAGTATGTTCTCAAAATGCAAAAGCAATAAAAAGCGATTTTGATTTTGTAGTTAATATGGTGTTAAAAGAAAGTTGTGCTATTGCTATGGTAGCGCCATCATTTCCGGCAAGTTTCCCATATGAATATCCAAAACTTGTTTCTGCATTACGAGCAATTGGATTTAGTATTGTTACAGAAGCTGCTTTTGGCGCGGACTTAGTAAGTAATTTATATTCAGATTATTTTGAGAAAAACACTCAGGAAACAATAATTAGTTCTCCATGCCCAGCAGTTTATAATTTTGTAGAAAAGTACTTTGTAGAATTAATACCAAACTTGGCACAAGTAGTTTCACCAATGATTGCGATGGGCAGATATCTTAAAAATAATTTTGGTACTGATAAAAAAGTTGTGTTTATTGGACCTTGCATAGCTAAAAAAAGCGAATGCATAGACACTGAAGTTGAAAATGCAGTTGATGCGGTTCTAACTTTTAAGGAACTAAAAAGAATATTTCGAGAAATGAATGTAGAATTTGATGAATTAGAAGAAACTGATTTTGATAAACCACACGCATATTTAGGAAAATCGTATCCGCTTGTAGGAGGCTTACTTAAAACAGCAAATATTAATGAAGATATTCTTCATAAAGATATTATAGTTGTTGAAGGAAGAACAAAAGTAACAGAGATAATTCAAGAAATTGCAGATGGAAATCTAAAATCGAAATTTGTTGATATACTTTTCTGCGAAGGATGTATCAACGGACCAGCAATAGATTCCGATTTAAACTACTATTCAAGAAGGGAAAAAGTAGTTGGTTACATAAATGAGAACTTAAACTCGTTGGATAAGCGCGAATGGCAAAGTAATCTCTTTAATTCGAGAGATGTTAATTTAACAAGAAAGTTTACTCCAAAACCGCAGAGAAGGCCAATGCCGAGCGAAGAAGAGATTAAAGCGATACTGTTGCGTACCAATAAAGTATCTAAGAGCGATGAATTAAACTGCGGTTCTTGCGGTTATTCGAGCTGCAGAAATTATGCTGTTGCTATAGCAAAAGATTTAGCAGAAGATGATATGTGCCTTCCGTATTTAATTGATAAACTTGAAGCCGCAAATCTTGAAATAAAAGAAACGCAAGAGCAGCTTCACAGCGCCGAAAAACTTGCTTCTATTGGTCAGCTTGCAGCCGGTGTTGCACACGAAATTAATAATCCGCTTGGTTCAATTATGCTTTATGCTTCTATGCTAAAACGCAAGTTAGAAAAAGCCGGCTGTGAAAATCAGAACAGCGAAGACTTAGCATTAATTATGGAAGAAGCGAACAGATGCAAAAACATTGTTTCTAATCTTCTAAATTTTGCCAGACAAGGCAAACTCCGTATTTCTACAATTAATGTTGCAGAGATTGTAAAAGGAATTGTATCTACTTTGAGTTTGAATCCAGAATATAATGGAGTGTCTTTCAATATAAATGAACTGACTGAAGATGCAAGCATAGGCGGAGATGGAGACCAAATAAAACAAGTTTTTATTAATCTGATTGTTAATGCGGTAGAAGCAGTAGAAGCATGCGATAAGAAAGAAATATCTGTAAACATTAAACGCGATGATGAATATTTAACTACAGAAATTTCCGATTCCGGGTGTGGAATACCAGCAGAGAATGTTGCAAAGATTTTTACTCCATTTTTTACAACAAAGAAAATGGGCAAAGGAACGGGGCTTGGTTTAGCTATTACTTACGGAATAGTTAAAATGCACAAAGGAGATATTAGAGTTAAAAGTGTTGAGGGAAAAGGAACTACATTTACAATAAAGTTCCCTGTTAAATTAAAAACAAATATTTTAGTGAATTAAAAGGAAAAAGAAATGAACTTAGCCGATATAAAAAAAATCTTGCTTGTTGATGACGATCTTGATTTATTAGAACAGAATAAAATGCTGCTTGAAGCAAAAGGATTTCAAGTTGTTAGTGCAGAAAGCGCAGAAGAAGGATTAAAAGTTTTTCAGAAAGAGAAACCTGATGCAGCAATAATAGATTTAATTATGGAACAAATGGATTCTGGTTTTATACTGGCATACAAAATCAAGAAAACGCCGCATGGCAGGCAAATGCCTGTATTTATTCTTACTTCTGCAACTTACGAAACCGGTTACAAATTTAGCGCATCTACAAGCGAAGAGAAAGAATGGATTAAGTGCGATGGCATTTTGAACAAGCCTGTTGTAGTAGAAGAATTACTATCTAAGTTAGAATCTTACGAGCCTGTACCAAAAAGCAATTAACTTTATGTGAATAAATGCATTATCCAGTTAAGAAAGCTAGTATCCTTATTGTTGATGACGAAAAAGGCTTACGCATTGGAACGCAAAGATTACTTGAGGACGAAGGATACGAAGTAGAAACAGCCGAGTGCGGCGAAGATGGAATCCGCTTAGGAACATCAAAAGATTTTGATGTTGCTGTTATTGATTTGAAAATGCCGGATATTGACGGTCTCGAAGTACTTAAAGAAATTAAAACAGCATTTCCAAACACAATTTGCTTTATTGCAACTGCTTATGCCAGCTACGATACTGCCATTCAATCTACGCGGCTTGGAGCTTACAGTTATATTCCAAAACCATTTACTCCAGAAGAGTTTATTTATCAAATTGAACAGGGAGTAAAGCAACGCCAGCTGATACTTGAAGCTTTACGGCTTAAACAAGAGCGTGAAGAAAAGCTGCTCGAACTTGCTTCTGAAAAATCGCGCCTAAATACTATAATTAAAGCCATAAGCGACGGTGTTTTAGTAATAAACCGAAATGAGGAACTAGTTTATTTTAATTACGCTGCTCTCCGTTTTCTAAATATTAGAGATGTAAAAATTGGGCAGAAAGTAGTTGAAAAACTTCCGAAGGAAATTTCTGAAATAATAGATAAAATAATCGCCAAAGAAAAAATTCTTCTAAAAACTTACACTACACAAATAGAAATCCTTCCTAATAATGAATTAACAATTGAGGCTGCTTGTACGCCTGTTCCAAACCCGGATGGCAGTTTAGCCGGAGTTGTAATTATTCTCAGCAACGTAACTCAGTTCAAAAGAATTGAGCTTATAAAATCTCAGTTCGTTTCTATGGTAGCACACGAACTTAAAACTCCGCTCGCTGCAGTTCAAGGATTTATTAATATCATATTAGATGATTCGCTTGGAATAGATAGAGAGAAGCAAAAAGAATATTTAACAAGATCAACAGTAAGGCTGAAAAGTTTGACCGACCTTGTAAATGATCTTCTCGATATTTCCAGAATGGAATTGAAGACAAAGCAAAGAGAAATTGAAGATGTTAACATTATTGAAACATTAAAGAGCACATTACAATTCTTAGAATTTGAGCTTAAGAAAAAGGAACTTGTTGTTGATACTAATATTCAGGAAAGTCTTCCTACAATTAAAGCTGATGTAAGTGAAATAACCCGTCTGTTCACAAATTTGATAAGCAATGCTATAAAATACAATAAAGAAAGCGGCTCTATTTACATTATTGCACATCAAGAAAACAATTATGTCTGTATAAAAATCCGCGATACCGGAATAGGTATGAAGCCGGAAGAAAAAAACAGATTGTTCAGCGAGTTTTACCGTGCAAAAAATGAAAAGACCCGCGGCATAAGCGGTACAGGTTTAGGTTTATCAATAGTTAAAAAAATTGTTGAGTCGTATTACGGAAAAATTGAAGTTGAATCTGTTTTCGGTTACGGAACTACGTTCACAATTCACTTACCAATAAATCAGAACTAATAAGGAGAAAGCTATGGCGCTAATAGCTATTATCGACGACGATCCAGATATTTTGGACGCCAGCTCGCTTGTTTTAAAATCTAAGGGTTACGATGTTGTAACTGCATCAAACCCAACGGATGGTTTCAAAATTATTACGGAAAGAAAACCAAGCTTAATAATACTTGATGTTATGATGGATGAGCCAGACGATGGTTTCTTTCTTGCACAAAAGCTAAGAAGAGAAAATATTCACACACCAATTCTCATGTACACTTCTGTTTCCAAAGCAATAGGAATGGATTTTAACAAGAGCGAAATGGTGCCTGTTGATGACTTTGTAGAGAAGCCAATTTCTCCAGAACAATTGGTTGCTAAAGTTGAAACATTACTTAACAAAGTTGGGGAGAAGATATAATGCTTGTACTAGAAAAAAACGCTATGACTGAAGAAATAGAACTGCTTGTAAAAAAACATGGCAGTTCACGCTCGGCGCTTCTTCCAATACTTCAGGATATTCAAAGAAAGCATAAGCACGTTCCCGATTTCGCTCAACAAGAAATTGCACGCTTGTTAGATATTCATCCCGTAGAAGTTTACAGTGTAATATCTTTTTATGCTTTTTTGAATACCAACCCTAAAGGAAGAAATATAGTTCGTCTTTGCCAAACAATTACTTGTGATATGGCGGGTAAAGCAAGTGTTGCTAAAGCTATAGAAAGAGAACTTGGAATTAAGTTTGGCGCTACTACAAAGGATAACAAAATTACTCTCGAATATGTGAACTGCTTAGGAATGTGCGATCAAGGTCCCGCATTATTAGTTAATGAAAGAGTATTCCCAAAAGTATCTGCCGAGAGAGCCATTCAAATTTTAAACGAGATTAAGTGAGGTGAAGAATGGAAAAGAAAAATAGAGAAGGAGCAGTAATATTCTCGCCTTACGTAAAAGGTGAATCAATAAAAAAAGCAGTCTCGTTGAAGCGTGAAGATATTCTGTTTGAACTTCGCGAATCTAAATTAAAGGGAAGAGGCGGCGCAGGATTTCCAACAGCAACAAAATGGACTTTAGTAGCTGCTGCTTCTGCAGAAGAAAAATATATTGTTTGTAATGCAGATGAAGGTGAACCGGGTACATTCAAAGATAGAGTTCTGCTGCTCGAATATCCCGAATTAGTTTTTGACGGAATGGTAATTGCCGGTTATGTAATTGGTGCTAAGCTCGGAATTGTTTATTTACGGGGCGAGTATGAGTATATGCTAAAATCTTTAGAAGATTTTTTAGAGACTATGCGTACAGAAAACTTGCTTGGCAAAAACATTTGCGGCAAAGCAGGTTTTGATTTTGATATCAAAATTCGCCTTGGAAGCGGCGCTTATGTTTGCGGCGAAGAAACTGCATTAATTGAATCTCTTGAAGGAAACAGAGGCGAAGCTCGCAATAGGCCGCCTTATCCGGTAAACACCGGCTTTATGGGAAAGCCAACAACGGTAAATAATGTAGAAACTTTTGCTTCGGTTTCTCATATTGTTATCAAAGGAGGTTCATGGTATTGCAAACAGGGAACTGATAAATCGACCGGTTCAAAATTGTTTTCTGTAAGCGGTGATTGCGATAAGCCTGGAGTTTATGAACTTCCTTGGGGTACAAAAATATCCGATCTGTTACAACTTGTTGAAGCTAAAAATACAAAAGCTGTACAAGTTGGAGGTGCATCAGGTATTTGCATTCCAAAATCTCAGTTCGATAGAATATTTGGTTACGAAGATGCAGCAACAGGCGGATCGATTATGATATTTAACGAAAGCAGAAATATGCTTCATGTATTAAAGAATTTTATGGAGTTCTTTGTTGAAGAATCTTGCGGGCAGTGTACACCTTGCCGAATCGGGAATGTAAAATTGTTAGAAGGAGTAGAGATGCTGGAAAAGCATGAATACACTTTCGGCTACATAAACAAACTAAAAGAACTTGGCAAAACTATGCAGCTTTCATCCAAGTGCGGTTTAGGTCAATCAAGCCCAAACGCATTTTTATCGATCTTAGAAAACTTCAAAGAAGAAATTTTCAATAACGGAGGTAATAATGGAAAGTAAAGATAAACTCAGAGCTCCGGTTAGCCAGAAGCCGCATGTTATTGAAAAACCGGCAGATCCTTCTTACATAGGAGGAACAATCTCAATCGAAATCAATGAAAAGAAAGTTACGGTTCCTTTTGGAACAACAATACTTGATGCATGCAAGATGAATGGAATTACTGTTCCAACACTTTGCCATCACGAAGATTTATGTGTTGCAGGAGTATGCCGTGTTTGCGTTGTTGAAGTAGAAGGAATGAGAACACTTCAGGCTTCGTGTGCTTATCCAATAACTTCGCCTATTAACATAAAAACTTCAACTCCTTTTGTGCGTAAGGCACGCCGCCATATAATAGATTTGATGCTAAGTGAACATTACGGCGAATGCTATTCTTGTTTAAGAAACGGCAAGTGCGAATTGCAGTATTTAGCAAAAGAGTATGGAGTAGATAGTTTTACTTTTGGACATGTAGAAGCGCCTCGTTACGAACTTGATGAATCATCGTATTCTGTAATTAGAGATATGAGCAAATGCGTATTGTGTAAACGCTGCGTTAGAACTTGTATTGATTTACAAGAAGTTGGAGTTCTTGAATCTGTAGAGCGCGGACACAACACACGTATAAGCACGTTCTTAGATAAACCACTGCTCGATGTAATATGTATCAACTGCGGGCAGTGTATTAACCGCTGCCCAACGGCTGCACTACGTGCAAACGATCCATCAGATGAAATTTGGGCTGCAATTGATGACCCGGCTAAGCATGTTGTAATTCAAACAGCGCCATCGCCACGTGCTGCTATATGCGAAGAATTTGGTATGGAAGCAGGGCATTCTCTAACAAAAGAATTAAACACTGCCTTGCGCAGAATTGGTTTCGATAAAGTATTCGATACGAATACTACTGCCGATTTAACAATCCTTGAAGAGGGAACAGAGTTAGTTCTACGTCTTTACAAAGCTATAGTTCAAAAAGAAGCTGTTGCACTTCCGCAGTTAACTTCTTGTTCACCTGGCTGGGTAAAATTCTTAGAACACTACTACCCAGAATTCATAGACTATCTTTCATCGGCAAAATCTCCGCAGCAGATGTTTGGTGCATTAATAAAGACCTTCTATGCAGAAAAAGCAGGAGTAAAACCAGAAGACATAGTTTCTGTAGCTGTTATGCCTTGTTCTGCAAAAAAATATGAATGCAACAGACCGGAAATGAATGACAGCGGTTACAAAGATGTTGATTACGGTTTAACAACACGCGAATTAGCACGTATGATTAAAGAAGCTGGAATCAATCTGCCTGAAATGCCAAAGAGCGATTTTGATTCTCCATTTGGCGAAGCTTCGGGTGCCGGATTAATTTTTGGAGCTACCGGCGGAGTTATGGAAGCTGCAATCCGCTCAATCTATGAATTTGTAACCGGCAATAAAACAGAAGATGCTTTTACTAATGCAAACGTAACTCCAGTTAGAGGTTTCGAAGGAATTAAATATGTAGAACTTCCTCTTGGTGATAAATTTGGTCCGGTGCCTGATGTTATTAAACACTTAGTACCAAACTGGGATTGGCTTAAAGGTATAACACTTAAAGTTGCAGTTGCACATGGAACTGCTAATGCCAAAAAGATTATGGATGATATTAAAGCAGGCGGTAAATTCTCAGAGTGTCATTTCATAGAGTTTATGGCTTGTCCAGGCGGCTGTTTAGGCGGCGGCGGACAGCCAATACCAACCACTCCAGAAATTCGTAAGAAGCGCGCTAATGCAATTTATTCTGAAGATGAATCGCTTGAAGTGCGTAAAGCT
Source organism: uncultured Melioribacter sp. (assembly GCA_964575995.1). Classification (GTDB taxonomy): domain Bacteria; phylum Bacteroidota; class Ignavibacteria; order Ignavibacteriales; family Melioribacteraceae; genus Stygiobacter. Next base: position 20,931 of record CAZNTN010000001.1, read on the forward strand.
CACGATAATCCAAACGTAACTAAATTGTATGAAGAATTTTTAACCGATGGACCTTGCGGACATAAGTCGCATAAATTACTGCATACTCATTACGTAAAACGTGGAAGATATATTGCTTAGCAATTTATGGGCTCGGTATTGCCGAGCCTTTTCTTATGAGCAAATAGGAAACGAGTTTCTAATGCAAGTCTTACTTACTCTGCCCAAAAACCTGTTTTAATAACGCTTACTGCAAAAAGTCAAGCTCGATCTGTTTTATTCTCTCATGGTTTAACTGATGCCTTGTTTTCCTGTCCAACATAACTTTTGGCGGATTGTTAGATTGCTAATATCCAATATCTCCTGAGACCTCTCCTCCAAAGAACTGCGGACAGGTTAAATTCCCGTTGTTCAGGATGTACCGCATTATGAATTCCGCTAAATCCGTCCGTTAGCTAACGTAGTGCGGGAATGAAAGATAGCGAGCATGGGTTTTTACTCACTACTACATTAAAACATGTTACTTGCGTAAGGTGAGATATTAAGATTCTCTTGCGTAAAGTGAATGCATAAGTTATATTGAATTCAGTTTGAATAGCACATTCATTCAAGAGAGATAGATATGCTTTCGCTTGTACCGGGTTGGGCGCACTATTACGGCGAGTTTTGGAGAGCAATACGTATCAGAAATTTGTGGTTTATAAGATTGCGGTATTTTGCAGTAACAATCTTATTAGCCTTTCTACTAATTGGTGAGTATCTGCTTAACTTCATGCTAAGTGATGTTCAGTTTGCCGCCATTCTAATAATAGCTGTAACAATTCTATTATATAACATAATAATTCATGTTTTTCGTTTGCGTGTTGGCTGCGACCCGAACAAATTCAATTACTTGCACACATCTCTAATAATGATGGTATTAGATTTAATAGAATTGCTTTTACTTGTTTACTTTACAGGTACAATTGATTCGCCGTTAATAATGTTGTTTGTGTTTCATATGATTATTGGCAGTATGATATTGCCTGGTTTTTTAGTTTACACAGCAGCAGCAATTATTTCTTTGAGTGCAGCACTTCTGCTTTACTTTGAAAATAATCAGTTCATTCCAAGCCATAAAATTCTTGGGATTTCGCCAGGATATACTATCCTTTCGACAGAATACCAGCTTGTATATGTGCTAACATTTTCATTTACATTATTTGTAAGTGTTTACATAACCAACAAGATTACAAGGCAGTTGTTTCAGAGAGAGCAGCAGCTAAGAGATTCTCTTGAAAAGCTGAAAGAAGCGGAGAACACTAAACAGAGATACACACTTGGAGTTGTTCATGAAATTAAATCGCCGGTAATTGCTGTAAAATCCATTATAGATCTGCTTCTCGGAAATTATGTAGGACCGGTAAACTTAGAGATTACAGAAAGACTAAAGCGTGCAAGGCTGCGAAGCGATGAAGCTTTAGCTCTCATCAACGATATTCTCAATTATTCTAGAATCAAGCTGCTGGATATTAAGAATAACGAATTAGTTAGAATTGAAGAATTAATAAAAAAAATACTTGATGTTAGGAAGGAGGATATAGAAGAGAAAAAGATAATGCTGAGTTTTAGCGATAAGAGGAAAGAGAAACGTGATTTATATGGCGCAACAATGCTGTTGGAATTGGCATTATCAAATCTTATATCTAATGCAATAAAATACTCACGGCAGAATGGAGAAATTTTTATAATTCTAACTAATGAAAACGAATTGATCTTCATTGAAATAAGCGATAATGGTATTGGGATCCCGGAAGAAGAGCAAAAGGATATTTTTCAGCATTTCTATAGAGCTACAAATGTTAAGCAATCGGAAATTGAAGGAAGCGGTATGGGTCTTTCAATCACACACGAAATTATTGCCAAGCATCAAGGAGAAATTTCTATAAAAAGTCCTTCAAAAATTGGAAATGCTGATTCACCGGGGACAACTGTAATTATCAAACTGCCTTACAAAAAAGTTAGATTTGAAATTGATATAGTTACAAGTGAGGAGTACTCGTAAAACAGAAGTAAGAGGAATCCATTTTTGATCTTGCAGATTCGGCAGAATTCAAATCCGGAAAAATTCCGTACATAGTAGAACCGGTTCCGGTCATCATTGCAAATAAAGCTCCATGATTGTAAAACTCATTTTTGATTTGCTGTAATTTGGGATATAAATTAAAAACCGGAGTTTCAAAATCATTTTTTATTATTTCTCTGCTTTTAGAGTAATCTAATTTTTCATTCACTATCAGACTTTTGAATTCTGTTGAAGCATTCTTTGATTGAATAATTGAAAATGCTTCTTTTGTTGAAACATTAATACCTGGATTCACTATTAGAATTGGCTCTTCAATAAAAAGTTCTACTTGCTCAAGAATTTCACCGCGTGACTTTCCGATAGCCGGTTTTGCTTTAATGAAAAAAGGAACGTCGGAGCCGAGTTCGAGAGCAAGTTCTATCATTTGTTCGTATCCGATTCCAAGCTGAAACATTTCATTCAACGAAATTAAAGTAGCGGCTGCATCAGAACTACCGCCGCCTAAACCTGCCTGCGAAGGAATATATTTGCGCAATTCTACTTTTGCTGTAAGATTCTTTCCGCTAATTATTTCTAACAGCTTTGCAGCTTTAACAACAAGGTTAGAACTATCGGTAGGAATAAAATTTGAATCGCAAATGAACTCAAACCTATCGGAACGCTCAAAGTATAGTATATCGTAAAGATCGAGTATCGGATAAAACAATGTATTTAGGTTATGAAAGCCGTCTTCTCGTTTAGATAAGACATCTAAACCAATATTGATTTTAGCGTGAGCTTTAATTTCGATATATTTCATCAACGTGCTTCTTAAGAACCTTTGTGTGCATCGGGGTTGAACCGCAGCATGAGCCGATAAATAAAAGGTCATCCGTTAAAAAATCTTCCACTAACTCCAAGTAGTTTTGAGGCGTAATCTTACATCTCATTTCAGAATCTGTAACATTGCTTTCATGACAGTTCAAATAAAAACCAAAACGCATTGGAAGTGAAAAATTGTCCAAATACTTCTTGAGATGTTCAATCTTAACACAATTAAAACCAATAGATTGCGGCGAGTAACTGCCAATTAATTCAATAGTAGTTTTTAAGTTATGTCCGCTCAAAATATGCAGCGAATCATCGAAATAAATATTTATAGAATAGGGAATAGAGTTGTATGAGCAGAACTTGCATATTATTTCTATCTCGTCTAAATGAGATTGTGTTTCATTCCATATTACATCGCAGCCCGATTCGTAAAGTAGTTCAATATGTTTTTTGTGATTGTACTCCAGATCGAACGGTGAGATGGTTCGATCTTTTTGGTAGCAATCTTCTGCCGGAGCATTAGAACCAGCTAATAGTAAATTACTTTCTCCTCTAGCTTGCAGCGCCAGCTTAACACTTTCCTTTACGAATTCTGTGTTTGTAATTGCCAGATTACTTTTCTTCTTAGCAGACGGATTTGTTCTAAAAGTGTTTGCTGTAATAATATCAGCACCGGCGTCAATGTACTCTTTATGCAGAGCAACTATTGCATCCGGGTTAGTGATATTGAGATAAGAGAACCATAAATGCTGGTCTTGCTTAAATCCAAGCTCAAAAAGGTAAGTTCCTATTGCGCCATCTAACAAGAGCGGTTTCTTATTCTTTATTCTATTTTGTATAAATAAATCTTGGCTTCTCATTTCCTAAAAATAAGTTAAGTAAAATATCTAAATCTCTTTAACGCTTAGTAAATTATTTTTCATTATAAGTAAATCAATTTTATTCATAATTTTTTCAGCTGGCAGATTGCGAAAGCACTCGTGGTTTCGTTTACATTCGAGCAAATTACAAACTATACAATCAAGTTCCGGCAGATTTATCCATTCGTGTTTATCACCAAAAGGACCTTGCAGCTGCGGCGCTGTAGGTCCGTGAATACTTAAAACCGGAGTGCCCAAAGCAGTAGAAATATGCATTGGTCCGCTATCATTAGCAATTAAAAATTTGCATTTAGAGATTAGAGAAGCCATTTCCAAGATACTAGTTGGCGGAGCATAAATGGCTTTATCTTTAAGCAATCCCAGCAATTTTTCGCCGTCAGTTTCATCGCCTTTTCCCCAAAGAATAAGAATTTTTGCGTTATATTTTTTTATAAGCAGCTCTGCAATTTCTGCAAACTTTTCTGCATCGCATTTTTTGGAAGCCCAACTGCCGGTAGGGCATATTCCAACTACAAAATCTTTTTTCTCAAAAGTACTTTCAAAGTAATTTTCTGCAAACAAATTGCTTTTTGAATCAAGTGAATAAAGCAGTTTCTGATGTTTTGTCTCGATACCAAATTTCTCAAGTACTTTCAGGTGTAATACAGCGTTGTGCCAAGTGCTTCGTTCTTCGGGTCCGTAAAAATTATAAGCATATTTTCTTCCACGTAAAGGAAAACCGATTCTGTATTTAGCTCCGCTGAAAAATGTAATTTGAGCTGAACTTGGATTACAGAAAAAGTCGAAAACAAGATCATAATTGGTTTTTCTTATTCCCCAAGCGAGCTTTAATCTTTTAGCTAAACTTTTTTTATCGAAGAGGATTACATTATTAATCTGGTTTAAACCGCGCAAACCAAACGATGATGGTTTCTCTGTAAGAAAATCAATCTGTGCATTTGGAAATTCTTCGCGTAAGTTATCTACTACAATAGTAGAACAAACAACATCTCCAATGCCGCGTAGTTTTATCAACAGAATTTTAGTTACTTCATTTTTTTGTAATGCTAAAATTTCCAATCTCAGCTCATATATTTATTGAATTGCTAAACAGAATCACTTAGATTTCAATTGAATCTTCAATTACAATTTACAAAGAATGAATTACTCTGACAAAATTCAACTTAATTTCAAACTGAGGATGATATGAGCTTAAAAGGCAAAACTGCAATAGTAACCGGCGGTGCAATGGGAATAGGTCTTGCAACTTGCAAACGCTTAGTAAGTGAGCGCTGCATTGTTACTATTTGGGATATAAACGAAAATGAAATAAAAAAAGCTAAAGAGATTTTAGAATATCTTGGTGGAAAAGTCTTCGCTTATATCTGCGATGTTTCTGATAGTGCTCGTGTTTCTCATTTAGTTGAGCAGGCTATTATTGATATGGGAAAAATTGATATACTTGTAAACAACGCAGGATATGTAAAAAGTGGAAGCCTTTTAGAGCAGCCTATAGAAGCTTGGGAACGAACTATAGATGTTAATTTAACTTCACTTATTTATACAATTTATGCAGTACTTCCTGATATGTACCAAAGGAACTCCGGACATATTGTTAACATCTCTTCTGCTGCTGGTTTAATAGGTGTATCTGGAATGTCGGTTTATGCTGCTACAAAATGGGCTGTGTTTGGATTAACAGAATCGCTTCGCTTTGAATCTATTACCAAAGGAAAGAATGGAGTAAGATGGACATCTATCCATCCGAGTTATCTAGCACACGGAATGTTTGAAGGCGCTAAACTTAACTCACTTGGTAATCTCATAATTCCGTTGGTGAAAGACCATGATGTAATTGCAAAGGCTATTGTTACTGATGCACTAATAAAAGGGAAAAATGTTGTTAGAAGACCTTGTACTCTTCGTCTTTCTATTATGCTTAGAGGAATTCTACCAGATTTCCTTTTCCAAAAGATGCTTGTTATGATGGGTGTTCATAAAAGCATGAATGAGTTTAGAGGAAGAGAAAGGGAATAAACTAATCTTCGATGTACTCGCAGTCAGCCGGAATTTCTGGGCGAACGAGCAAAACATTTTCTTTCAATACCGACACCTGTCCAACTTCGTGGCGCGAGTTTTTTGTTACATATTTCTTAAGAGTATAAGTAACGGGAGCCATTTTAGAAGTTTTGGATTTACTGTAAAACGCAGTAATTGAAGCAGCTTTTTCTAAAATACGTTTTGGAATTGTTTCTTTAGTGTTTTCAACTCTTAACACACCGTGCGAGCCGGCAACTGATCTTGCATGAAACCAAAAATCATTTTGTTTGGCAAATTTTGTTGTCAGCATATCATTGTTCCTGCCGTCTTTTCCAATATAAAAATGATATTTGCCATCGATTAAAAAATGCCGAAATGGTAATTTATCTTTTTTCTCTTCTACAGAGTTTTGCCGCTGGTTCATCTTTAATTCTTTTTTGATTGCTTGCAGTTGATCAGTTGTCAGTTCGCCAGATAATTCTTCTCGTATCGCAATTAACTTTTCAAATCTATCTTTAGCATTCTTATACATCATTGTAGATTTTTCATATTCTATTTTTTCTGAGCGGGATTTATCAAAATAGTAACTGATGTTTTGCTGCGCTGATAATTTCGGGTCGATCTTAATCTTTAATTCAGAATTAGTTTTCCAATCACTTACAGTAATTTCAGAAGATCCCTTTTTAATTGCGCTTATGGTAGAAAGTAGAGCTTCGCCGCATTTTTGGTACTCGGCTTCTTTAGAACCGTTTTCAATTCTTACTCTAAGTTTATTCAGCCTTGATGTAATCTTTTCTAACTCAAATCCGGTAAATTTTTCTATTTCTTGTTTTGAATCAAGTGTTTTTACTGTTGTTCTTTTCAGAGAAAAATAACTTGTAATTGCATCAAAATAGTTATCAAAAAGTTCCAGGTTCATTTCTTTGCTGGGATCTAATAGACTAATAGGGGAAAATATTGCTTCACCTTTTCTGCTGTCAATTCCAACTGCAATTTTACCAAACAGCATTTCTTTCAGAATATCAACTGCTGCATTAACCGGTTGTTCTTTAGTTTCCGCAATCTTCAAAATATCTTTAGATATGTATGGAAGAGCTTTTAGTTCATCGAATCGCTCAACTTTAGAAATACTTCTAACCATTGAATCGCTTGTATCAATTAACTTCAGATTCGAGAACTCTTGCTTTAGTTTATCGAGTTGTTCATCAGTTATTTTTTTGAACGGATGCAATTCATTATTTGTATTACTAAAAAAACAGTTGGATTTACTGCCTCTGAAAAGTATGTAAAATTTTCCTGCTTCCATTTCTAAGACAAAAATTCTTTCACCGAAAGCAATCTTAACAGATTTAATTTTCTGCGGCAGAAATTCTATAAAGAAATTTGCAGTATTCTTTTTCGCTTTGCGATGCTCTTCCTTAAAATAAAAATGAAATTCTTGAGTATTAGCAGAAATAATAAAATGAAAATGAGGGAAGTCTGCAAAGGGAATATGAAGAAACAATTTATCTCTTTCTTGCGTATAGCATTCTAACAGCTTCTTATCGATCATTAAAGCACTTAACTCTTGAACTGCTCTAATTAAGTAGAAGTAACTTTTATACATAGTTAAGATTTCTTTTCCTTTTCCAACTTCGTTTGCTCATAAACATTACGCAGCAATTCCTCTTCTGCATTTGTTAGTATAAGTTTCCTTCTTGCCAAAACAACACGTGCAACTTCAAGGCATTTTTCTATATCGTAATTACGAAGAAAATCCGAGCCACCCCAAGAAAAAGAAGGAATATATCTTGCAGGGAAGCCGGCACCAAAAATATTGCAAGATACACCAACTATAGTTCCCGTGTTAAACATTGTGCATATTGCAGTTTTAGAGTGGTCTCCCATAATTAAACCTACAAACTGAGATTTTGTATCAACATTTTTTCCTTTAATCAAAACAGATACAGTACTGTAATTATTCTTGAGATTGCTGTTGTTCGTACTTGCACCAAGATTAACCCAGCTGCCAATGTATGCGTGCCCTAAAAAACCTTCATGCTGTTTGTTGGTATGCGAATGTAGTATCGAAGACTCAATTTCGCCGCCAACTTTGCAAACTTCGCCGATGCTTGTATCGCGGTATATGGCTGCAAGAGCTTTAACAACTGTAGCTTCTCCAATAAAAGCTGGACCTTGAATTAAACTGTGTGACATTATATGCACACCTTTAGAAATGTAAATTGGGCCATAACTTGCATCGAGATGAACAAAAGGATCAATCTTCGCATCTCTTGCAACATAAATTTCATTCTTGTTCAAATATTCTACTGATGAGTATTTTTTAATTGTTGCAGATTCTTTTACAAGAAGCGAATAATCGCTTTTAATTTGATTACCGTTCTCATTTACTAAGTTCCAAGGAAAACTAATTAGCTTTGCGTTTGCTTCTTTGCAGCTCAAATTCAATTTTTCAAAATGAATAAATTCAGAGCCATCGGTAAGTAATTGCTTAAAATTGTTATAACTAACATAAGCAGCTATAATTTCTCCGCTGCAAGTTAATGCAGTATTTATCTCGAGCTTCTTAATTTCTTTGGAAATCTGCTTCTCTATAATCAGCCGTCCATTTATAAAGAGAATATCTTCGCTGCCATAATAATTTACGTTGTGCTTGGGATTTCTCTCTTGAACAACATTGTGTAATACTTTTCTTGTATGCAGGGTAATTTTAATATTTGGCAGGTAGTGGCTAAGTTTTTCTCGCAAAGTTAAAATACCGCAGCGTAAATCATAAACGGGACGAGTAAAAACGAGTGGCAGTAAATTCTCATATTTTTCATCTTCAAATAAACAGATATTCTTTTTCATACATAGTTCAGATTGTTGAGGCTAAAATAAAAAAAATGAACTTACCGAATAAAGAATTATTCATACGAATCTTTGGATTTTGCAAGAAAGCCCTTCTTTAATATATTTGATATATGAAAAATCCATCAAAAAATATTTGGAAATCATTATTCTCTGCATTCATTCTTGCCACAGCAGCATTGTTTATTTTCGATTTGCTGATAATGCCTTTTTACGTTAGCGGAAGTGAGACTAAGACTCCGAACGTTATAGGAATTAATAAGGAAACTGCAATTGAGCAGATTAAGGATGCCGGTTTAACACCAATTATACAAACAACACGGTATGATGAAAAGTATGGAAAGGATAAAATTATTTTTCAGAAGCCGGAAGCAAATAAGTTGGTTAAAAGCGGCAGAAGAGTTTATATTACCGTTAGCGGAGGAGAATCACTTGTTAGAGTGCCTTACATTGTAAATAGAACTATTCGTGATGCTCAAGTTACATTAGAACGTGCCGGTTTGTTTTTGGGCGATATTGATTCCGTTCAATCAGAAATTGACCCAAACATTATAGTTGAACAACAGTATTTCCAAGGCAGAGAATTGGCAAAGGGTTCCAAAGTAAACGTAAAAATTAGTATTGGACCTCAGGAAGGAATGGTACGCGTACCTGATCTAATTGGCAGATCTTTTTCTGAAACTGAAAACATATTGAAACAATTGCAGATCAGAATTGGAACAAAAACCTTTTTCCGCTCAGGTACTTATTTACCAAATACAGTTATTAATCATTATCCACCGGAAGGAACTTTGATAAAAATTGGCGATAGCGTTAACGTTGATTTAGTAGGCAGCAAAGCTGGTGAAAGATGAATAAAAGAATTTTAGCTCCTTCAATTTTAACTGCAGATTTTTCCAACTTGGCTCAGCAAATTCGCTGCGTAGAACTTGGCGGCGCTGATTGGATTCATTGCGATATTATGGATGGGCAGTTTGTTCCTAATATTACTTTTGGACCAATCGTCTTAAAAGCTATTCGTAAATCTACCAAACTGCCAATCGATGCTCATTTGATGATTAAAACTCCGGATAATCTACTTGAAGAATTTATTAATGCAGGTGCTGATTATATTACTGTACATCAAGAAGAAATTGTTCACTTAAACAGAACGTTAACAATAATTAAAGAACTTGGCGCCAAAGCTGGTGTTGCATTAAACCCGGCAACCCCTGCTGCTTCTCTTAAAGAAGTCCTTCCTATTGTTGATTTGGTCTTGGTTATGTCTGTTAATCCAGGTTTTGGCGGACAGAAGTTTATAGAAAACTCTCTAAATAAAATTAATGAATTAGATAAACTAAGAGCCGATAATGGCTATAATTATCTAATACAAGTAGATGGCGGTATTGACCTTAACAACCTAAAATCTGTAGCAGATGCCGGCTGCAACTCTTTTGTAATTGGTAATTCTATTTTTAAGAATGATAATATTACTGCCGCGACAGTCGAGTTTAAGAATCTACTTTCTTAAATAGTTTTTGCGGTAACAACTTCCAAAACATTTTTTTCTTAATTTTCTTTAGAAATTAACTTCACAATTTTTTTGAGGACGATTTGACGGTTCATCTTATCGAGCTCTTTTTTACTGATGTATTTAAAAGATTTTCTGCTAAGTACAATATTTTCAGAGAACTTTACGAAAAAGACATCCTTGGTTTAGAAATTAGAGGGCTTAATTATCGTTTTTCGAAAGCTATTAAGAAAATTATCTTAAACAATAAAGAGATTTGTTACACTACAGCCGAAAATCAAAATGAGAAATGTGAATTACTGGTTTTAGGTTCTTATTCTGTATTCAAAGAATTAGCCAAAGAAATAATTGCAATAGGAAACGAAGACCTTGGTCTAAAAATTACTCACACAATAAACAACATAACTGGTTATAATGAAAAAGAAATTCGATTAGGAGATAAGAAATTTTCGTTAAATAATTCTTACCTCTTTGGAATATTAAATGTAACTCCAGATTCATTTTCTGATGGAGGTAAATACTTTGATATAGAAACCGCTGTAGCAAAAGGAATTGAGTTACTTAACGATGGCGCAGATATTTTAGATATTGGAGGTGAATCTACAAGACCTGGTGCAGAACCTGTTGGCGATGATGAAGAGCTAAATAGAGTTATTCCAGTTATTAACAGCATACTTAAACTAAAACCCGAAGCATTAATTTCTGTGGACACAAGCAAATCTAAAGTTGCTGAAGAAGCACTTAAAGCAGGCGCAAAGATTATTAACGATATTAGCGGGTTTAATAACAATACTAATATGTTAGATGTAGTTAAACGATACAATGCTTCTTATGTTTTGATGCACATAAAGGGCGAGCCAAAATCTATGCAGTTAAACCCAGCATATAATGAAGTTGTTAGTGAGATTTACGACTACCTAATTAATAAAGCTGAACTGGCAAAAAAAGTTGGTGTAAAGAATTTAATTATTGACCCGGGAATTGGATTTGGCAAGCGAGTATCTGATAATTATGAAATAATAAAAAGGCTTTATGAGTTTAGAGGTATTGGGCATCCAATACTTATTGGTTTATCCAAAAAATCATTTCTGGGTAAAGCATTAAATTTACAAATCGATGAAAGAGAAGAACCAACAATAATAGCAGAGGCAATAGCTATCAAAAATGGCGCTCGTTTTATACGCACTCACAACGTAAAAAAAGCTAAATATGCTGTAGAGCTAAACAGATTTTTTGATTCACCGGAACTATTAGAATATGTTTGAATTGTTTCGCATAGGTTTTCTTTCGGTTACAATGCTCGATATAATTGATATTGTGTTAGTAACTGCAATATTTTACAAAGTATATACTATTATCCGCGGAACAATTGCCTCGCAAATTTTCTTCGGCTTAATACTTGTGCTTCTGCTTTCTCTTTTGGTGCAGGCAGCTAATCTAAAAGCGTTAGGGTGGCTGCTTAAACTTCTTTCTGATATTTGGGTTATTGCTTTTATCATTCTTTTTCAACCTGAAATAAGAAGAATCTTAGTTCTTATTGGCAGAAGCCCGTTAATAAGTTATTTTATTAAAAATGATCATACTACTGTAACAGATGTAATTGCAGAATCTGCTTACGAACTTGCACAAAATCAGCATGGCGCACTTATGGTAATTGTAAAAACTGGGGGAATACGCGGCGTTGCAGAAACCGGTGAACCGGTTGATTCAAAAGTAACAAAGAATTTACTTCGTTCAATTTTTTTTCCAAGATCACCTTTGCACGATGGCGCTGTAATTATTAACAACGAAATAATTGAAGCTGCCAGATGCACTTTACCGCTTTCTTCCGAGATTAAAAAAGATGGAAGAGTTCTTGGAATGCGTCATAGAGCCGGACTTGGTATTTCGGAAATGGCAGATGTTATTTCGGTTATAGTTTCTGAAGAAACCGGAAGCATCTCTGTAGCTGAAAATGGAAAACTTAAAACTGGCTTATCTCGAGATTCCTTAAAGCGAATACTTAACGAATCACTTAAAAAATCTTCTGAAAGAGGAATCCGAAGTATATTTCAAGGGAACAAAAGTATTTAGCCATTATAAAATTGTGTGCAAAGAAATAACTAAATTTGCAACCAACTAATACAACAACATATAAAAGGAGAATGTGATGAGGCTGAAGTATTTTTCACATTCGGCGTTTCAAATAACAACATCACTTGGAAAAGTAATTCTGATTGATCCTTTTTTGGATGATAACCCGACTTCTCCTGTTAAATCGGAAGAAGTAAACGCTGATTACATAATTCTTACTCACGGACACGGCGATCATTTGGGCGATGCCTTTAAAATTGCTAAACGTTGTAACTCACTCTTCATTTGTTTAAATGAACTTGCAAACTATGTTTCTGAAAAAGGTTTTAACGCTCATAATATGCACATAGGCGGAAGTTTTCATTTTGAATTTGGCAGAGTTAAACTTACTATTGCACATCATGGTTCTATGACACCCGATAACTACTACGCCGGAGAACCTTCCGGAGTTATACTAACTATTGATGGAAAGAGTATTTACCATACTGGCGATACAGGACTTTTTTACGACATGAAATTGATAGGTGAAATGACTCCTCTTGATTATATGCTCCTGCCGATAGGTGATAATTATACTATGGGAATAACCGATGCTGTAAAAGCAGTAGAGTTAGCTGCTCCAAAAATTGCAATACCAATGCATTACAACACATTTCCTGTAATTGCTGCAGATCCGTTCGATTTCAAAAGAAGAGTTGAAGCATTAGATAAACAAAGTATAGTTATGCAATTTGGTGAAGAAATAGAACTTTAACTTTATACAGAGAAAAATGGCAAAAACAATTGTAATAGCTAATCAGAAAGGCGGCGTTGGAAAAACTACAACTGCAATTAACCTTTCGGCTTCAGTAGCAGCTGCGGAATTTAGAACCTTATTAATTGATATTGATCCGCAGGCTAATTCAACTTCTGGTTTGGGAATTGAAAACAATGAGTTATCTGTTTATCAAGTTTTGATTGGACAAGAGCCTGTAGAAAACTGTATTCAAAACACTTACATGCCATTTCTGGATATTCTGCCTTCCAACATAAATTTAGTTGGCGCAGAAGTAGAAATGGTTTCGTTAGATGCACGAGAATATCTACTTAAAAATGCCATCACAACTATACAAACCAATTACGATTTTATTTTTATCGATTGTCCACCATCGCTTGGGCTTTTAACTCTAAACGCACTTAATTCTGCAAATTCAGTGCTAATTCCTGTTCAGTGCGAGTACTTTGCTCTTGAAGGTCTTGGTCAATTACTAAATACTATTAACATTGTAAAGAAAAATTTAAATGAAGAGCTTGCAGTAGAAGGTGTTGTGCTAACAATGTACGATACACGGCTTCGTCTGTCTCATCAAGTTGTTGCTGAAGTAAAAAAATATTTTGGTAATAAGGTTTACGAAACTATAATTCACAGAAATGTTAGATTATCCGAAGCTCCAAGTCATTCTAAACCGGTTATTTTGTACGATGCAAGTTCGATTGGAGCGCAAAATTATATTTCACTTGCTTCAGAATTAATTCAAAGAAATAATTTTCAAAAAAGGGAAGTGATTACGTGAATTTGACGAAACCCGGTTTAGGACGCGGTTTAGAAGCTCTTATTAATCCAAAACTAAAAGATAAGTTAGATGCACCTGTTGCAATTTCTTCTAACGAATTACCAAATGATGACGGTGCTTCTTTAGATGTTTTAGCAAAAATACCGGTTGATAAAATTGCCCCAAATCCATATCAGCCAAGAATGGAATTCGATTCAGACTCGCTCGAAGAGTTAAAAAAATCTATTCTCGAAAACGGGATTATTCAGCCTATTACTGTTCGCAGAACCCAAGCAAATTCTTACGAATTGATCTCGGGTGAAAGGAGACTCCGTTCTTGCAAAGAAATTGGGATAAGAGAAATACCTGCTTACATCATTAAAGTAGATACTAAAGAAGCAATGCTTGCTCTTGCTCTCATCGAGAACATTCAAAGAGAAAAGTTAAATGCCATTGAAATTGCTAACGCATACAAGAGATTGATGGAAGATTGCAATCTTACTCAAGAAGAAATTGCAGACAAAGTAGGTAAAGACAGAACAACCGTTACAAATTTTATTAGGCTGCTAAAACTTCCTAAAAAAATACAGCAAAGTTTGGCTAAAGATGAAATATCAACCGGTCATGCCAGAGCTTTGATTAACTTAAACAACGAAATACTACAAATCAACTTTCTTGAAAAAATTATAAAACAAAATTTATCTGTTCGTAAAGTTGAAGAAGAGGTTCGTAAAGCTTTATCACCAAAGAAAAAACTAAAAACGTCGGATAGTTCAGCTAATGACAGAATTAACGACACTTCAAAAAAAGAGATTGAAGAGAAAATGCAGCGCATACTTGGAACTAAAGTAATGTTTAAGCAAGATAAATCCGGTACCGGAGAAATAATTATTGAGTTCTACTCTACAGCAGAACTTGAACGCTTATATGAACTTTTTGAAACAATTGGCAGAGGTTATAATTAAAAAGCCAGCTTTGATATTTGTTTGTGTATCTCTTTACGGTTTGTTTTTTCTAACAAATACTAGTGCGCAAACTGATTCAATCTCAGTAAATTCATCTTCACTTTCAGATACATCAAAATTTAGTATGCAAAAATCGGCTTGGCGCTCAGTTTTACGAAGCGCTGCACTGCCTGGTTTTGGGCAGTTCTACAACGAATCCTATTGGAAAATTCCGATCTTCTGGGGAGTGTTAGCTTATTTAGGTTACCAGTGGAACTCAAATAACAATTCTTACAATACTTACAGAGATTTATACTCAGCAAGTTTAAATATTAGCAGAAGCGGCCTAGAAGAGTACTACAAAAAAAGAGAGTTTTACAGAGACCAGAGAGATATGTTTGCCGTCTTTATTGGCTTAACTTATTTTTTGAATTTGGTAGATGCTTACGTTGATGCTCATCTATTCGATTTTGATGTTGAAACCGATCAAGTAAGCAGCAATTATATGTTTTCAATAAAAATTAGGTTTTAGATAGTGGTTAAAAATCTTATTTGTAATAACTGCGGCGTTTCTAATCCCATTTATTCACTTAACTGCAGCAATTGTAATTCATTTTTGCGCGCTCGCATACCAAATATTGATTTGTGGGATACAATTTGGAATATCTTGGTTTCACCTACAGAAACCGCTGTTAAAATTATTCAAGCCGAAAAAAAGAATTTCGTAGCTTTTCTATTATCAATCTGGTTTGTAAAATCTAGTATTAATTATTTCATTATCAGCAATTATTCAAATCACACTGTATCATTAGCTGATGCTCTTCATAAAGGCGGGCTGCTTTCTGTACTAATAATGATATGCGTTACTTTTTTAATTAACCAATTATTGAAATTGACAAAAACGGAATCCAGATACAAAGATATTCTGGCAGTCTATACTTATTCATTAATACCAATTATTCTTGCTTTCGTATTCCTTACACCATTTCATATAGCACTTTACGGATTTTATTGGTATACAATTAATCCACCGCCCTTAGTAATTAAACCTTTTGTAAGTTATGTATTATACTGTATTGAGAGTTTGTTTTACTTATGGGTTCTGTTATTACTAGTTTTAACAACTTACGTACAGCTTGGCGGAAAGAAAATAATATCATTAGTAATAGGAGTAGCACTTTTTCTAATACTATTCGGCTATCAGCTATTGATTGCATAAAGATTGTGTTTAATAAGATAATCGTAAACCGCTCCGTAACGTAAACCTTTCGTGCTTACTATTATTTTTTTGATCTGAAAATACTTCATACAGGTTTCCAAGATTAAACTTCCTCCAGCAATTAACTCTTCGCGCCCTACTATCACATCACCAAACTCGTTTCTCATTTCATCATAGGAAAGCTGAAATAATCTGTGCCGGATTTCGGTAATCTGTTCTAATTCAAGAGTGGTATTATCTACAAGCTTGTTGGAATACTTTTTCACGTCGTAAGCTATTGCAGATAAAGTAGTAGGTGTGCCGGCAACTGCAAGAGCAATAAATTCGCTCTTAAATATGAAATCTAATTCACTTAGTTTACTGATAATATATTCTTCGGCTTTTTCTGTAGAATACTTATCAGTTATAGACTTCTTAAAAAACTGCTCATACAAAGAAACAACGCCTAACTGAATGCTCATTCTGAAATTAAGTTTTACGCTACTTCCAACAATAAATTCTGTACTTCCGCCTCCAATGTCTATTAACAAAGAAGTGCAATTAGTGTAGTCAGGCAAAATCGTTCCTATAAAAGATAACCGCGCTTCTTCTTCTCCGGTAATAATAGAAACATTCCATTTATACTTTTCTTCTATGTAATTCTTTACAACATAAGAATTATCTGCAATTCTAAATGCGTTTGTAGCATTTAGTAATACAAGATCGCAGTTATTCTTTTTAATTATTATTGAAAAGTCTAACAGTACTTTATCTAATCTATTAATTGCTTCGTTTGAAATGATACCTGTTTGAGAAACGTTTTCGCTTACTCTTGGTGTTGTGTAAAAATCTTGATAGCTAATTATTTGCTGAGTATGCTTATCGTGCTTTGCAATCAGTAAAATAACCGAGTTGGACCCTAAATCTATGGAAGCAATATTCATATCTTTTCTTTATTTTTGAAAAAAATATTTACCTATGAAAAATAATAACCTTTTCCAGAAGTTTAATCTTTTTTTAGTTGTAGCCTCATTTATTGTTTGGTTAGGTGCCTACATTGCTCGGCATTTAGCAGTATATCAACTTTTTGAGCCTGAGGGATTAGTTTTACGTGCCATATTCAATCAAGAAAACCTAAGTACTATTTGGGTAACTATATTACCTCTAATAGTAACTACTTTACTATCATTTCCACTTTTTATTATATGTTTCATAGCTTATTTATTCACTTCAAAGGTAAATTTCAAGAAAGAAGGATGGCTAATTATAACTTTGCTTATCGTTTTCATTACTGCTCCGTTCGAAATATTTTTAATGGTTAAAGATTATCAAATTGTAAGTTTTATATTATCAAATACCTCTGAACCGATGAAAATATTAGGATTTATAAAGGAGCGAATTACCATACTGGGCAGTTTTCCTCTAATCGCAATTTTCTCCTATTTTGCTATAGTATTTTTAGCAATTATTAAACCTCTCTCTAAAAGCTGATGAAATTAAAAGAAAAGGAACTTGAAAGTATTCTATCGGACCTCAAGCAATTAGCTGCTGAATTAGGAGCTAAAGTTCGTTTTGAAAGAGGGGATTTTCAAGGTGGATATTGTATAGTTAAAACCGATAAAACTATTGTAATAAATAAACTTTCATCACTTCAGCGAAAGATTATTATATTGACCAGTGCTCTTAAAGAATTAGGAATTAATGAAATATATCTTCCTCCTAAATTAAGAGAAATTATTGAAGAAATTAGCGAAACAACATGAAAATTTTAGTTTTAAATGGACCTAATCTTAATCTACTCGGTTTAAGAGATCAATATCAATATGGAGCTCTTTCCACACAAATTATTGAGACAAAAATTAAAAATGATTTTCCTAACGATGAGTTTACTTTTTTTCAGTCTAATTCCGAATCCGAAATTTGCCTCTGGGTTCAAAAAGCAGCAGAGTTTGATGGAGTAATTTTGAACCCGGGCGGATTTACTCATACATCTGTGGCTATTCGCGATGCAATTGAGTCTTCTGTTAAGCCAATTATTGAAGTGCATTTATCAAACATTTCTTCTCGAGAATATTTTCGAAAAAATCACCTAACATCTGCAAAAACTTTAGGTTATATATCAGGATTCAAAGAAAATAGTTATCTTGCTGGTGTCTTTTTATTAAAAACTATGTTTGAAGCTAAGCAACGCGAAGGTGAAAAATGAAGGACTTCGGCTTAAAAAAGCTATACTACTCAATTAGTGAAGTTAGTAGATTAACCGGCTTAGAACAATACATTCTTCGTTATTGGGAAACAGAATTTGAACAGCTAAAACCCGGTAAAAATAGAGCAGGAAATAGAATTTATACTAACAAAGACATTAAATTAATTGTACAGATTAAACAACTGCTTCGCGAAGAGAAATATACAATAGAAGGTGCAAAGAAAATTTTAGATGAACTTAATTTTGAGAACGTTGTTAGTGCTTTGGATGAATCACCTGAAGAAAAGAAAAAAATTGTTCCTCAACAAAAATCAATGAAAAAAGATTTAGAAGATATTAAAAACTTTCTCTTATTTATTCATTCATCTCTTTAATATAATTCGGAACGTAGCGCAGCCCGGTAGCGCACTTGAATGGGGTTCAAGGGGTCGCGGGTTCAAATCCCGCCGTTCCGACTTAAGAAAAACCTAATATGAACAATCAAATTGATAAACCTACGTGTAATTGCGGAATAATTGGAGTTTTTGGACACCCAAATGCTAGTCTAATATCTTATTACGCTCTACATGCACTACAACATCGTGGGCAGGAAGCAGCAGGTATTTTATCTTCAGATTACAATAGTAATTTTTATATTCACAAGGGAATGGGTTTAGTTTCCGAAGTTTTTGCTGACCCTAAAGTGCTAACCGATGAATTAGTCGGAAATTCTGCTATAGGACATAATAGATACTCAACTACCGGAGCCTCTGATTCTCGGAAAAATATTCAACCATTTTTTGTCAATTATAGATTAGGAAATCTCGCAGTAGCGCATAATGGCAATCTAACAAATGCAAAAATGCTTAGAGATAAGTTGGTTGATGAAGGAGCAATCTTTCAAACTACTAGCGATACTGAAGTTATTTTACACCTAATTGCTCGTAGCCGTAAATCTGACCAAATTGAACAAGTAAAAGATGCACTATCTCAAATTCAAGGTGCTTTTTCTTTAGTCATACTTACAGATGATAAATTGATTGCAGCAAGAGATAAATTTGGCTTTCGGCCTTTGTCTTTGGGAAAACTTAACGGAGCATATATTGTAACTTCAGAAACTTGTGCTTTGGATATAAACTCTGCCACTTATATTCGAGATGTTGCGCC
Source organism: uncultured Melioribacter sp. (assembly GCA_964575995.1). Taxonomy (GTDB): domain Bacteria; phylum Bacteroidota; class Ignavibacteria; order Ignavibacteriales; family Melioribacteraceae; genus Stygiobacter. Next base: position 40,144 of record CAZNTN010000001.1, read on the forward strand.
TGGTGAAATCATTGTTGTTAATAATAAAACACTAAACGATGGTAATATAAGTAGTTATACATTGCCGCTTACAACTAATTATCCTTCTATCAAAAAGCATTGTATCTTCGAGTTCATCTATTTTTCCCGACCAGATAGCCAAGTATTTGGTTCTAATGTAGATAAAATGAGACGTAAATTGGGTAAAATATTAGCTACCAATCACCCAGTTAGAGATAAAAACGATGAAAAAGTCATAGTTATTAGCGTGCCAGACAGCTCCAACACAACAGCAATTGGGTATTATTCTGGATTAAGCAAACTAAATATTGCTTCTAAATTAGAAATAGGGCTTATTAGAAGCCACTATATTGGGAGAACCTTTATTGCTCCTACACAGCAGAATAGGGAAATCGGAGTAAAAATTAAGTTCAATATTGTAAAAGGTGTTCTAGAAAATAAAACTATAGTTGTAATTGATGATTCTATAGTACGAGGTACAACATCTAAACAGCTTATTAAACTCCTAAGGGAAGCTAAGCCCAAAGAAATACACTTAAGAATTTCATCTCCTATGATTACACACCCATGTTTTTACGGTATGAATTTTCCTTCCAAAGAAGAATTAATTGCCAATAAATTTTGTTCAGATTTAGAGGAAATTAGAAAATTCTTAGATGTAGATACATTAGAGTATTTAACAATAGAAGAAATGCTTTTTGCAATGAAGGAGCACGATAAAGATGATTTCTGTACAGCTTGTTTTTCTGGACAGTATCCAATACCAATAAACGAGTACTGAAAATAAAAAATGAAATTAAATTATAAGGAACTGTTTTTACTTCCTAATCTTATTACACTTTTTAGGCTATTTTTAGCATTACCTATTTCTATCATCGCCTTTAATTACAATATTTTAGCTAATTCTAATTACTATTTAGTTTTTTTGATTATGATTGCGTTCGTATCTGATTTAGCAGATGGCTACATTGCAAGAAAAACAGGAAAAGTTTCTGAAATGGGAAAGTTGCTGGATCCTTTAGCCGACAAACTCTTAACATCTATAATTATTCTGCTATTTTGGGTACTTGGATTTGTACCGTTAATTTATCTTCTTTTATTACTTTCTCGCGACATTATCATTTTTATTGGTGGCATTATATTAGCCAAAAAAATTGGGGTAATTACTCCATCAAATAACTTCGGGAAGTTTACAGTATTTACCATAGGACTATACTTTTTGACTATATTATTTTTGGGAGCAGATGATTGGCTAACTAAAATTATGCTATATATTAGCGCAATTCTAAGTATTTTATCAATTATTGTTTATTATATAAGAGGAGTTAAACTTTTAAAAGCACATGGGAATTTTTAAGACAACTATATTTCAAACTGTAAAACAGGCTTTTTCAAAAACAAAAGATCAAATTACAGAAAAACTTTCTGAAGTTTTTTCGAAAAAGAATATAGAGCCAGAGGACTTGGAGCAAATAGAAAACATTATGCTTCAGAGCGATTTTGGTGTTGAATTTACAGATAAATTGATTGACCTCTTAAAGAAAAAAATAGAGAGCGGAAAAGATATTACAATCGAAGAACTAAAAGAAACTACTCGACATATATTCATTAACGAGTATCACTCTTTAGTGAATAATAGGAAAAGTGTTGATAGTGCTCCGCATTTCATAATCTTATTGGGAGTTAATGGTTCAGGTAAAACTACAACTATTGCAAAGTTAGCTAATTTTTATTCAAATTTAAGTAAAAGCGTAATTGTTGGCTCATGCGATACTTTTAGAGCCGCTGCTAACGAGCAATTGAACATTTGGGCGCAACGAACTAACGTAAAAATTATTGAGGATTTTTCTAAGGACCCAGCCGCCGTAGCATACGAAACATGTAATGTTGCATTGGATAAATCAATTGATGTAGTTCTAATTGACACTGCTGGAAGGCTGCATACAAACAAAAATTTATTAGATGAATTGAAGAAGATTTTAAATGCGGTTAAAAAAATAGCAAAAGAAAAACAGATCGATATTTTTTTAGTTGTTGATGGCAATTCTGGTCAAAACGCAAAAAATCAATTAAGAGAGTTTTCGAAAGCTGTAGAAGTAACCGGATTAATAATAACTAAACTCGATGGTACAGCTAAGGGAGGCTCAGTTCTACAGCTATGTTTAACAAACAGCGTTCCAATCAAGTTTTTAGGAGTAGGCGAGCACGTAAGTGATTTAGTGGAATTTGAGCCTGATTACTATATTAAATCAATTTTTGGTTAAATAAATTAGTTAACATAATATACATTATGTGTAGCTGTAAAAGCCTTGACCAGTTTTCCTTCCTAAATTGCCAGCATTGACCATATTTTTTAACAGCGGACACGGACGATACTTCGAGTCGTTGAATCCGTTATATAATACATCAAGAATATTAAGACAAATATCGAGCCCAATGAAATCTGCCAATGCTAAAGGTCCCATTGGATGATTCATTCCGAGCTTCATAACTTGATCAATATCTTCGGCGGTTGCTACGTTTTCATATAAAGCAAATATAGCTTCATTTATCATAGGCATTAATATTCTATTTGCAATAAACCCTGGATAATCGTTCACTATAACCGGTTTCTTATTTAAGTATTTTACCGTTTCTACAACAACTTTTAAGGTATCTTCAGAAGTAGAATATCCTTTGATGATTTCGACAAGTTCCATAATAGGAACTGGATTCATAAAATGCATACCAATAAATCTATCTGCAAGCTGTCTTGGCGCCAACTCTGTTATAGAAATTGATGAAGTATTTGTTGCGATTATGCAAGTATTATTAATTAGATTTATTAATTTATTGTAAAGTTTAAGTTTAACATTTTTATTTTCAATAATTGCTTCAATAATAAGTTCTGTTTCAGGCAGCAAATTAGAAATAAGAGTTTCGGTAGATATATTGGATAACGCCAAAGCTTTCTCATCAGAAGTTATAATCTGCTTTTTAACTTGCCGTTCTAAATTATTGTTGATAATAGAAACAGCGCGTTCTAAAGCAGGAAAACTATCATCAAAAAGTTGTACCTTAATTCCCTTTAGCGCGAAAATATGTGCAATTCCATTCCCCATAGTTCCGGAGCCAATAACAGCAACATTCTTCATTGAATCACCTTATAAATATTTTTTTATAATAATAGCGCTTGCCTCTCCACCACCAATACACAAAGAAGCTAAACCATGATTTGCATTCAGTTTAATCATTTCATGGACTAAAGTAGTTAGTATTCTTGCTCCGCTTGCTCCTATCGGATGTCCAAGTGCAATAGCGCCGCCATTTACATTTACTTTATCTGTGTCAATATTTAATATTTTATTTACTGCGATGGAAACAACAGCAAAAGCCTCGTTAATCTCGAACAAATCAATATTAGATAAATTCAATTTTGACTTTAGGAGCACTTTCGATATTGCGTCTGCCGGAGCAGTTGAGAAATAAATGGGTGCTTTAGCAGCAGATGCTTGGGCAACAATTTCGAATAAAGGTATCAATCCTAATTGAATAGCTTTTTCCTCGCTCATTATTAAAAGAGCCGAAGCACCATCATTAAGTTTAGAAGCATTTGCGGCGGTAATGATACCATCTTTTTCAAAGGCGGGGCGAAGATCGTGGATTTTGTCGAAATTTACTTTAGAAGGTTCTTCATCTTTATCAAAAATTACAGTTCCCTTCTTCTGAGCGATAGAAACAGGAGTAATCTCGTTAACAAATTTAGCAGAATCAATCGCAGATAAAGCATTTTTATAAGAACTAATAGCAAAAGAGTCAGCATCGTTTCTGGTAATATTAAAATCTTTGGCACATACTTCGGCACAGCTTCCCATATGAATATTATTATAAACATCCCATAAACCATCTTTGATCAAGGAATCGTAAATTGTACCATTACCCAATCTATACCCGTTTCTCGCATTTTGCATAATGTAAGGAGCATTAGACATACTTTCCATTCCACCTGCAATAACAACATCGGCATCACCGCAAGAAATGGCTTGATGAGCAAGCATAACAGATTTTAAACCGCTTCCACACATCTTGTTAATTGTTAAACATTCGGTTTTTTCTGGCAGTCCAGCAAATATTGCCGCTTGCCGAGCGGGCGCTTGCCCCAAGCCGGACGAAATGACATTACCCATAATTACTTCATCCACGTTAGCAGGTTCAAGATTAGTAGTTTGTAAAATATCTTTAATAACACGTGCGCCTAAATCTACGGCGGATAGATTTGCAAGGGATCCTTGAAAAGAACCAATAGGAGTTCTTTTAGCAGCGATAATAACAGTTTTTCTCATATTTAGCTCTATAGTTTTTAATTACAATTCCGTTTCGAAAGAAAGACAACATTTCAGTTTGTTACAAGGTCCGCTAAGTTTGCCCATATTAGAAGCGAGATTTTGATCGTTGGCTAATTGAGTAGTAATACGTTTGAAATTATTTAAAAAAGAATAACAACAGAACTGCCTGCCGCAAGAACCAACACCACCAATTTTCTTGGCTTCATCTCTAACGCCAATTTGTCTAAGTTCGATTCTAGTTTTAAATTCAGCAGCTAATTCTTTAGCTAACTCGCGAAAATCTACTCGCCCATCGGCAGTGTAAAAGAAAAATAGCTTCTTACGGTCAAACTGGTAGTGAATACTCACTAACTTCATATCTAAGTTAAATTTTGTTACAGAACTTTTGAATTTTGGCACAGCTTTTTGCTCATCTGCAATATTTTTGCGTGTCCGTTCTAAATCTTCTAAAGTAGCTTTTCTGGAAACATTAGGTAAATCTTCGTTAAACAGGCCTATATACTGCCTCTTCTTTTTAACTAATTCTCCTATAGCTTTAACTTGAGCAATTTCGCTAGATTCATCATTTGAAATAACAACAAAATCTTCAGGAAAGATTGAGTAAGCAAGATGCTCTGGAATGCAAACAAAATTAGAGGGCAAAAGTCCGCAGCAAGTTATTTCAATAATAGTTCTATTATCAATTGGTACTTTTTCTATCCTTCCGAAACGAGAATGCATACAATGACTAAAGTTGTTACACTTATCATTAATGCTTTTGAGTATTATGCTTTCATAAATGGATTTGCATGGGTAAGTAGAACTTACTTCTTCGGGTTGAAGCTCTTCCCTCTGGAAAGGTATATCTATATGTGTCACTTTAATTCCTCTTTACAACAGATGCTAACTCAAATATAACGTTCAGAAATAAGACATTCAAGTTGATATTTCTGTCTATGTATGTCTCCAGATAGTCGAGTTTGGCAAAAAGAGGTTCTAGCATAACTTTATTGTGTTTAGAGTCAAACTTCTCAATTGTTTCTTTAACGTCAGCAAAGGATAAATCATCAAAGGCTTTTCTGAAACGCACTACATCACACAACCATATTTTTATCATTCTAAGGAGTAATTTTATAGAATCAACAGAATTACTTTTTGAGAAATCAATAAACTCATTAAAAGCTGCTTGGTATTTGTTAGCAAACGAAAACCTCAGAATAGAAATTGTTTTTTTCTGGATCAGTTCAAAATCATATTCTAAAAGTTTAATAGCTTGAGTTACAGAACCGCCAGAAAATTTTGCAACTTTATCAGCAATAATAATTTCTGTACCAAATTGCTTAATCAATATTTGAGAAACTGAGTAAACACTAAGCGGCTCGAAAGTTATATCTCTACATCTAGAAGCTATTGTAGGAAGCAGTTGTTCTTTTTTGGAAGTGAGTAAAATAAAATAAATTCCTTGAGGCGGTTCTTCGAGATTCTTTAACAGAGCATTTTGCGCTTCATCGCTCATTAGGTCCGCATCCAGAATTATGATAAACCGCATAACATTTGCATTCACATCTAAAGACACGAACTTTGTAATCTCTCTTATGCTGTTTATTTTGATTGAGTTAGCATTTTCAATGTTTATCTGATAGAAAGAATTTCTTGCCTTCTTATGAATTTCAGTTTTGATTTCATCAAGAGTATCTTTCGACAATTTAGCTAAAGCGGAGTCTTCAGCCTTTTCCCCTTTGCCTCTTGGAAGAGGCATAATAATCTTTATTATAGGTTCTTGCAGTTCATCTATTCTGTAAAGGTTTTTACTTTCTGCCTCATTAGAGAATGTAAGATATATGCTTTTAGCAAATTGTATGGCAGTATTAAATTTACCAATTCCAATCTGCCCAGAAAAAATGAAGGCGTGTGGAACACGCCTTGAAATTAAAATCTTCTGTAATTGTTTTTTTACTTTAGATTGCTCTAAAACTAATTCCAAAAAATCAATCATAGTAATTACGACTTAAATTCATCATCGTCGTTGTAAAAGAAATCTTCGTCACTAGGATAGTCTGGCCAAATGTCTTCAATAGATTCATAAGGTTCATCAGAGTCTTCCAGTTCTTGTAAATTTTCAACTACTTCTAATGGAGCGCCAATTCTTTCAGCGTAATCCAATAATTCTTCTTTAGTAGCCGGCCAAGGAGCGTCATCGAGATAAGATGCTAATTCGACGGTCCAAATCATAAAAGAAACTCCCTTTAGTTATAAATGTTATTTTTTAACAATTTCAAAAAGACTTACATCATCGTAAATAAAATTCATAGGGTCCAAAGTTACCCCATTGTGATGCACTTCGTAATGCAGGTGAGGTCCGGAGGATAATCTTCCAGAGTTACCAGAGTAGGCGATAAGATCGCCGCGTGTAACTTTTTGTCCAACTTTAACTTTAACACTTTCTAAATGTGCGTATAGGGTTTTGTAACCAAACCCGTGAACAATTTCCATAGTTAAGCCATAACCTCCTTTCCAGCCAACACTTTCTACTGTACCGCTGCCAGGTGCATAAACTTTAGTTCCTATATCTGTAATAATATCGATACCATTATGCATACGTACAAATTTTAATATTGGGTGGAGCCTCATTCCAAAATCATCTGCAATTCTTCCTTCGCAAGGTCGAATTGCCGGTATTGCATCAAATAATTGTTCGTTCTGTTTAAGAGTGGATGTTATTTCAGAGTAATTATTCTTTTCAAGTTTTACTTTGAGTGAAACCTTGTTCACATAAGTATCTATTTCTTTTAAGAAAGAGCCGAGTTCAGCAGCGTTATAGGATTCAACAGGTTCAAAAATACTACCTCCAATTCCAAAGGTTATCTCAGAGTCTTTAGGTTCAAGATTTGCTTTTAGGCGAAGGTCTTTGCTTTTTTCGTTTAGTTGATTAACGGTCTCATCTAATTTTTCATATTTCTCTACAAGTAATTCAAATTTTTCTTTAAGCAGTTTATTGTTGTTTTTTAGTGCTTTTACTTCAGAATCGGGATTAATAAACTCGTTGAAAACCAAGAAAGTGCCAAAAACGAAAAAAGATACAAGAATTGCAAAAAATACTAATAAGAACACAAATTTCTTGTAGAAATTGCGTATCTCGACAAACTTCAATTTCGATTTAGAAAAGTAATAGAATTTTTTCATAGTTTTTTTAGAGGTGCGAAGATAACAAATCATCAAAATGGTGTCAAGGATTTATTATCTTCTCACGTTTTTGTAATTATGAATTTTCTAAGCGAGTTTAACCGTTGTAAGCGAAACTACATATAGTTAGCACTCACTTTGCTTAGCTTTGTTTAGTTACAAAGAGGCAAAAGAAAATTCTACAGGCGTTCTTATTCAAAATCGTGTTCAAAATAATTAACAGACCTGTTAAAACTATTGGTTTTTTGCTGAATTTTGCTATTTATTCGCTGCTGCAGAACTTTAGCAGCATCGTAACCGTAAAGTTTAAGTAAGTAATTAAGAGCAATTATTTCGGATACTACTGTTATGTTCTTTCCGGGCAAGATTGGCAGTTTAACATAAGGCATATCTACGCCCATTACGTTAATTGTGCCAGTGTCTAGTCCAGTGCGAGTATAATCAGACTCATTATTCCATATTTCGAGTTCTATAACTACTTCTAACCGTTTTTGGTATCTAATAGCGCGAACACCAAACATACTTCTAATATCAATAATTCCAATTCCACGTATCTCCATAAAATGTTTAACTAACTCGGTTCCGGAGCCCATAAGAATTCCTTCACCTTTTTTGGTAAGGATGACTACGTCATCTGCAACTAAACGATGTCCTCGTTCGACTAAGTCTAAAGCTACTTCACTTTTTCCGATACCAGATTTACCGACGAAAAGCATACCAGCGCCGTAAACATCTACAAAAGAGCCGTGTAAAGAAAGTCTTGGAGAAAACTGGTCATCAAGAAAATCTGATAATAAATAAGCGAGTTTAGTTGTTTCGTAAGGTGTAACAAACATAGGCACCATGTGCTGGTTTGCCACTTCGAGCATCTCGTTAGGAGCTTGATTGTTGTTAGTAATAATAATGCAAGGGATTTCAAATTTGAAAATTCTATCTAAAGACTTAACTCTTTCTTCAGGAGTTAAGTCTTCTAAATATTTCATTTCGGTATTTCCAAATACTTGTACTCTTCGGTAAGAAAACAAATCTAGAAACCCGGCAAGAGGTAAACCTGGTCTGTGCAAATTCTGATCAAAAATTTTTCTAGAAAGATCAACTTGCTCATTTAGATGCCTAAGTTTGAATTTCTCTTTTGTGTTGTTAAAAAAGAATTCAACGGTAATACTTTCTTTTCTAGAAATATTTTTTTCATCAATCTTCATTTACAACGCCTTTTGGTTCAACTTTTTTTCTATCGTGTTTTTTAGTTTTAGCTTTTACAAGCTGCTTAACTATTTTATCAATAGCAAAGGTTACAGATTTTTCAAAATCATCGCTAGAGACAGAAACAGTAATTGTGTGTTTAGGTAATTTTGTAATAAACTCTGCAGTTTTTATACTATCCTTCAGATGTGTGAAACTAAGTACAACACTGCAATCCATAATCTGATCGTTGAACCTCTCTAAAGATTTAATTTCACTTTTGATAAAATCTTTTAGAGATTCTTTTGCTTTGAACTTACGTGAAGTTATTCTGATATTCATAGCTACTCCTTTATGATTTTGGATGGGCTTTCTTGTACGATTTTTTGAGCCGCTCAATACTAACGTGAGTATAAATTTGAGTTGTTGATAAATTTTCGTGTCCAAGAATTTCTTTAACTGCCATAATGTCTGCTTCATTATCTAACATATGTGTTGCTGCACTATGCCTAAGTGTATGAGGGCTTTTTTTGTTGATGTCCGAAATTTTTCCGATGTATCTCTTAACTAGTTTATATACTTCAAACCTATCTATTCTGTTTCCACTTTCCGAAAGTAAAAGTGGAGTGTTGCGGTTTTTATTTTCAAATTCGTGCAGATATTCCTTAATTAATAGCAAAGACTTTGCACCAAGTGGAACAATTCTAGTTTTTGAGCCTTTGCCAAGTACTCTAATACTTGAGTTGCTAAAGTCGATATCTGCAATGTTTAAGGAACACAACTCCGAGACACGTAAAGCGCAGCCATACAGTAACTCAAAAATAGCTTTTATTCTCTTTGCATCAATAACATCATTTTCTTTAGTAATCAATTTATAAATTTCCAGAAAAGAATCAACACTAATTGTTTCCGGCAGTTTTCTTTTCGATTTTGGGTTGGGAATCTTATTGATTGGGTTAGCTTCAATTATTTCATTTTTTACAGCGTATTCAAACAATTTACGAAGCGAAGAAAGCTTTCTTGAGATGGTAGTTTTTGCAGCACCGCGAGAGCTTAATTTCATTATAAAGTGGCGGATTGTTCTTTCGGAAACGCTGTCAATTCTTGAAAGATGAGATTCTTCGCAAAACTTGATAAACTCACTTATATCTCGAGTGTAAGCTGATACTGTGTTTTCTGATGCACGGTTTACACCGGAAAGCTCTGTGAGCATTTCAGCAGCAATAATTTTTATTTCAAGCTGCCTCATAGTTCCCTGTTAATTAATATTCGTCTTCAGATACATCAATTTGTTCTTCTTTTGGCTTTGGTACTGTCCAGCTTGCATAATCGCAATCAGGATATTTATTACAGCCGTAGAAAATTTTGCCTCGCTTGGTTCGGCGTGTTATAACTTCGCCTAGGTTACATTTGGGGCATATCAAACCAAGAGTAATTACTTTAGTGAAGTCGCAATCCGGATATTTTTCGCAGCCAATAAACTTTCCAAACTTACCTTCGCGAAAAACTGTTTTGCTGCCGCACTTAGGGCAATCTTCGCCTGTGTATTCTGGTTCGTTACTGCCTCCGGCAATTTCTTTAAGCGATTTTATGTTTTTGCAATCTGGATAATTGTTACATGCAAAGTATTTCCCGAATCTGCCAATCTTAAGGTCTAATTCTCCGCCGCACTTATCGCAAATAATTTTTTCTAAATTTGCTTCAACTTCTTTTAGGTCTTTTATAAATGGTCCATAAAAATCATTTAATACACTAAGATAATTAGTTTCTCCGTTAGCAATTAAATCCAACTCATCTTCCATCTGTGCAGTAAAATTCACATTTATTATATCCGGAAAGTTTTTGACTAAAACAGTATTTACTTTCTTTCCGAGTAAAGTAGGAATTAGTTTTCTATCCTGCTGTTGAACATAACCTCGATCGACAATAGTACCCATAATCATAGCATAAGTACTTGGTCTTCCAATTCCGTTATTCTCTAATTCTTTAATTAAAGTACTTTCAGTAAATCTAGCCGGGGGTTTAGTAAAATGTTGATTTGCAGTTAGTTCCTTTAGGTCCATTTTATGGTTGATTTGCAAGCCGGGGGGAATTAAGCTGCTGCCATTTTCTGCTTTATCGCCGGTTTCTTCTGTAGTCTCATCATATAGAATCTGGAACCCATCGAAAAGAATAGTTGTGCCAGAAGAACGGAATGTATATTCATCTGCAGAAATATTAACAGAAGTAGTTTCCAGCTTAGCAGATTCCATTTGGCAGGCAATAAACCTTTTCCAGATAAGCTCATATATTTTGAACTGAGCATCATCCAAATACTCTTTTACAAAATCCGGCGTATATTTTAATGAAGTAGGGCGAATTGCCTCGTGAGCATCTTGAACATTTTTCTTATTCTGTTTTTCGTAACTCTTGGGTTTTTCCGGTAAATAGCTGCTTCCATAACGTTCGCTTATAAACTTTCGGGCATCATTTACAATTTCATCGCTTAAACGTGTTGAGTCGGTTCTCATATAAGTTATCAAGCCGGTTGTTCCTTCCGAACCTAAATCAACTCCTTCGTACAATTGCTGAGCAAGCATCATAGTTCTTCTTGGTCTTAATCTAAGTTTACGCGAAGATTCTACTTGCAGAGTACTTGTAATAAAAGGCGGGTAAGGATTTTTTCTGCTTTCCTTTTTAGAAATATCGGTTATAGAATAATTGTTTTTCGATTTCAAGATTTCTAAAATTTTATTTGCTGCATCTTTATCAGAGATGGCAAAATTCGTTTTGAAAAATTCGTTCCAATCCTCTTCAGTCATTTTAGGTTTAGGAGGAATCTTTATCAGTCTGCCATTTACTTCATAAAGTTTAGCGGTAAGCACTTGATTGTTTACAGTAGTAAAAAGAGCAGCCAAAGACCAATATTCTGTAGTAATAAATTTTTCTATTTCATCTTCCCTTTCGCAGACCAAACGAAGGGCAACAGATTGCACTCTGCCTGCAGAGAGAGTATTTCCGGAAGAATCGATAACGGCGCGCCATAAAAACGGGCTAACCTTGTAACCAATAATTCTATCCATTACACGCCGTGCACGCTGCGATACAACTAAATGCTCATCAATTTTTATAGGATTTTTTAATGCTTCTGTAACTGCTTTTTTAGTTACTTCATTGAACAAAACACGCTCAATTTTTTCGTGCTGTTTGGAATCTAAAATATCCACAACATCTTGAGCAATAGCTTCGCCTTCGCGGTCAGGGTCTGTAGCTATATAAATTTTACCCGATTTTACAGCCAGCGAGCGAATCTTTTTAATTAAGTCGCCTTTACCTCTAATGTTCAACAATGTAGGAATGAATCCATTCTCAATATCAATTCCAATTTTTGTTTTAGGAAGATTACGAATGTGCCCAATTGTAGCTTCAACAACGTAATTTTTTCCAACGTATTTATAAATAGTTTTCGCCTTAGAAGGAGACTCTACAAGAATTAAATCTTTACCCATTAATTGCCCTTAATTAACTGTATCGGAAGAATATAAAAGAAATCTGCTGCCTGGCAAGAGTTCGCTATCAAGTTCGACCAACGATAACAAAATTATCCAGTTGATTTCTTTTCGAGTAACTCTTATTTCCGGAAATAATGAAATTTGGTTGAGTATTGTTTCAAGATTAGAGGAATCTATTAGACCAAGATTAATTAGATGAAGCAAATAATTGTAATTACCTAATCCTAATATATTTACTTCATCATCGGAGAGCATTCTAATACTTCTCTTTGTTAAGTTATCATCAATTTTCTTGAGGCTTGTTTTCAGCAATATCTTATCATAAACAAGAGAAAAAGCAGCACTTAAAAGGTTTTCATCAAACTGCTTACTTTTAATTAAACCTTTGCTAACCTCTTCGAGTGAAGCATTACGGCTAAGTCCTTCTAATATTTTTGCTAACACGTCAACTAATTTGGAAGTCATTTCTTCAGCAGTCCTTTTGAATATCTTTTGTACTTTTCTGTTAATTCATTTTCCAATTTTTTCATTGTTCTTTTCTTAGATGCAATTGTATCATCATAACCAAGCAAATGCAAGATACCATGAATAATCAATCTCCCGAGTTCATTATCGGGTGTTACTCCATACTTTTTAGAATTATCTATTGCTTCTGGCACAGAGATAAAAATTTCGGCGTCAAATGTATGTCTTTCATCTGAATAATTAAAGGTAATAATATCAGTTGGATTGTTGTGTTCCAAATGCTGTTTGTTAATATCTACAATAGTGCTTGTACCCACAAAGTTAAATTCAAGGGACACAATTTCAAATTCTAGTTCAGCTTGAAGTTTAGCTACAAGATTATCAACACACTTCTTTTCAAGTCTAATTCCCTTTTCAGAAAACAGTTTTACATATTTCATTTATTTTCCTTTTTAAACAGAAACTCAATTAAAGAATCAACAGTAGTTTCTGTGTACAACACATATCGTTTAGATGACTTTTCAAACTCCTGCATTTCATCTTCGGTTAAATTGCGTATAATTTTAGCCGGAACACCTGCCGCAAGTTTACCTGTTGGAACTACAAAACCCGGCTTAATAACAGCGCCGGCAGCAACCATAGATTTTTCTTCAATAACTGCGCCATCCAGCACTACAGCGTTCATTCCAATCAAGCAGAAATCTTTTAAAATACAACCGTGAAGTGTTACGCTATGACCAATTGTAACACCACTGCCAATAACCAGAGGAAATTTTTTGTTGGTTACGTGAAGCATCGAGCAGTCTTGGATGTTAGTTCTCCCGCCAATGCGTATGTAGTTTACATCTCCTCTAACAACAGTGTTATACCAAACAGAAGAATCTTTTCCAATTTCTACATCGCCAATTATTTTACTTCCGGAAGCAAGAAAAACCGTTTCATCAAGTTTAGGAAATGTTTTTTCGTATGGCAGAAGTTTTACTTCGTTACCGTATTCGGCTGCAATTTTAATTTTATCTGGTTTTGTCATTTATTTTAGTAAACCTATCATTTTCTTTGCTTCACTAAACAAACTAAGTGCTTTCTTAAATTGACGGTCTGTACTAAGTAAACTTAAATACCAGCCATCATTCTTAAATAAGTCTCTTGCAACAAATGCCTTTAAGCGGTATCTAATTGCTTCTTTATCTAAAGCGTAACCTTTAGCATCAAACTTAACTTTCATTCTTTCAGCAAATTGTGCAAACTCATTCATTTGGTTATCGGTAAATGAAAACTCGGAGTTAAAGGTTTGCAAATCTTTGCCGTATTTCTTTCTAATAGAAGTGCCTCTCTTATCTAAAAATTCTCTAACAAATTGATAATAAAGATTATTCTTTCTCAATTCGAAAGAGTAGTTAGAAATTTTTCCAGGATCTACAATATAATCAGGTGTTATGCCTCCGCCGCCGTAAACAAACCTTCCGCCATTAGTTTTAAACTTAGGTTTAGAAGAATCTTTTTCGGCAGTGTGATAAATATTATTGCTGTCTGCTTCTACTCTTCCCAAAATTTCTTCGTAATACTTTCTTTTGTCTTTATAATTTCTTTGGATCTCTCTTCCGCTTGGAGTATAATATTTTGCTATTGTAATTCTTACAGCAGAACCATCAGATAATTCAACCGGTCTTTGAACAAGTCCTTTGCCAAAAGTTGTTTCGCCAACTATTAAACCACGGTCCCAATCTTGAACGGCGCCGCTGACAATTTCTGAAGCTGATGCACTTCCGCCATTTACCAAAATTACTAACGGCACATTTTCGTAAGGATAACTTTTACTCGCTCTAAATTCTTCGTTAAATCTTTCGTTTCGAGATTTTGTGTAAACAATCATTTTATTATCGCTCAAGAAAAGATCTGCAATCATATAAGCTTGGTTTAAGTAGCCGCCGGGGTTATTTCTCAAATCAAGAATCAACTGTTTCATTCCTTGAGAGGAAAGTTTATCTAAAGCATCAATTGTTTCTTGAGTAGTAGTTTCTGCAAAGCGTGTAATATTAATATAGCCGGTTTCTTTATTTATCATTAATGCAGTATCAACAGAATAAAGATTAATTCTATCGCGAGTCACTTTGTAATCGGAAACAGATTTTGCAGAAGGGCGGTAGATAGAAAGCACAACTACACTTCCCTTTTTGCCTCTAAGTTTTTTAATAACTTGGTCGCTTTTCCAATTTACGCAGTCGATTCCGTCTATCTTAACAATTCTATCGCCTGAAATAATTCCAACAGCTTCGCTTGGCCCGCCGGTAATTGGAGATACAACAGTGATAGTATCGTTCATAATTTGGAACTCAACACCAATTCCTTCAAAGTTTCCTCGGAACTCTTCTTCCGAAGCCTGCTGCTCTCTTACATCAATATAAGCCGTATGTGGGTCTAAGCTTTCAAACATACCATTTATTGCATCTTCAACTAATTTTCCCGAGCTGACAGAATCAACATAATATTTTTCTGTGAACTCCAAGACTTCTGAAAATTTATTTGCCTGCTTCCTTGATTCAGAAAAAGCGACAGAATTGCTTAGCTTAATTCCGAAATAAACACCAACTACAAGAGTTAAAAATATATAGGGAAAAATGTTTAAGAATTTTTTCATATTATTTCTGCGGTCTCATTTGTGGAAACAACAAAACATCTCTAATAGATGATTGATTTGTAAGCAGCATAACTAATCTGTCAATTCCAATTCCAAGTCCGGCAGTTGGCGGCATTCCATACTCAAGAGCGCGTACAAAATCTTCATCAATTTGATGAGCCTCGTCATCTCCTTCTTCGCGCATTTTGTTTTGGTCTTCAAATCTGTTTTTTTGATCAATCGGATCGTTCAACTCGCTGAATGCATTGCATATTTCTCTACCTAGTACAAAACCTTCAAAACGTTCAACTAAACCCTCTCTTGTTCTATGTTTCTTAGCAAGCGGCGATAGTTCTATTGGGTAATCTGTAACAAAAGCAGGCTGTATTAAACTTCCTTGAATAGTTGCTTCAAAAAGGAGGTCAATTAACTTACCTTTGCTTTCGCCTCCTACTAAATCAACATGTTTGCTCTTTAGAATTTTTATTAACTCTTCACTTGTAGCTGCAAGTACATCTACACCAACTTTGTTTTTCAACTCATCAACCATAGAAATTCTTTGCCAAGGCGGATTGAAATTGATCATATTTCCTTCAATTTCAAATTCAGTTTTGCCGAAAATTTTTTGAGCAAGGTTAGCGACCATGTTTTCAACAAATTCCATCATCCAGAAATAATCTTTGTAAGCTACATAAAGCTCAAGCATAGTGAACTCAGGGTTATGAGTTCTATCCATTCCTTCGTTTCTAAAATCTTTAGAGATTTCGTAAACGCCGTCAAATCCGCCAACAATTAATCTTTTAAGATAAAGCTCATCTGCAATTCTTAAATACAAATCGACATCCAGCGCATTATGATGAGTTACAAAAGGTCTTGCAGATGCGCCTCCGTACAGCGGCTGCAGAATTGGGGTTTCAACTTCGAGCAATCCATTTGCATCAAGATATCTTCTAATTTCTGTTACAATTTTAGAGCGAAGAACAAAAACTTCTTTCACTTCGGGGTTCACAATCAAATCAACATAACGCTGGCGGTAGCGCATTTCTTTATCGGTAAACTGATCGTGAACAATTTTGTTACCATTTTCATCAATCTGCTCTTTTGCAATTGGAATAGGGCGAATTGATTTGGTAAGAAGATGAAACGACTTAGCGTGAACTGAGATTTCACCGGTTTTAGTTTTGAAAACAAATCCGTTTACGCCGATAATATCACCAATATCAAGCAGTTTGAAAACATCGTAATACTCTCCAATATCATCTTTCTTAATATAGATTTGTATTCTTCCAAGATGATCTTGGAGATGTGCAAAAGAAGCTTTGCCCATTCGGCGGATAGCCATAATTCTTCCGGCGATTTTAACATCTTTGCTTTCAAATTTTTCATAATTGTCTTTTATTACGTTTGAATAAGAATCAACATCGAAGCTGTATGCAAAAGCGGTAATTCCTTTTTGATTCAACTCATGCAATTCATCCAATCTTCTTTGCATCAACGAATTAATATCTTGTTCAATATTTGCATTATCCAATTTTTCCTCCTAATGGGGTCTATCGTTTTAGTTTCTATTAAAATTTATTAGTCTCTGGCAAACATTATCGTGAATGTAATTTGCCAGCGCCGGTGGTGTTAGGTAATTATTAACAATCATAGAAAATACAAGTGGTTCGCCGGAAGTTGTTTCCAGATAACCGGAAAGAGAAGAAACAAATTCGTTGTAGCCCGGTTTAGCGTGAACATTATTTTGTGCTGCAGTGCGTTTCATTCTTTCTGCCATTGTTCCATCTATTCCGGCAATCGGCAACGATTCGTAATATTTAATGAAGTCTTCATGCTTATACAAGTATGTAAGTAAATTTATTATTTGTCTTGGTGTAACTAAATTTAATCTCGATAAGCCCGAGCCATCAGCCATCACAATACTTTCGGCGTTAATTCCCATATCGTTGAAAAGATTTTTGCATGCTTTAACACCATTATCAACCGTTCCCAAATCGCTTTCCTCCAAGCCAATTGTTTTCAGAATCTGTTCTGCATAAAAATTATTACTGTTCTTATTCATCTCTCTAATTATAAGTCTTAAAGGCACAGAAGTATGTTTGAAAATAGGAACAAGATTATTCTGATCGATGTTTTTTACAGCTTCATCAAGACGATCAATTTTTCCTCGAATTACAATACCGCTTTTTTCTAAAACTTCTCTTAGCACAGTAAGAAAATAAAGAGAAGGGTTCGATATAGACACATGTTCGGTTATAGTTTTTGTTCCCTTTGCTATCTGTCCACTTACAGTAATTAAGTTAGCGCCTCTAACCCGAGAAACAATAACATCCGATTCGGCGCTTTCATCCGCAGTAAGAACTTTAGGAAGAACAGTTACAAACTTTGTTTCGGGATCAACAGTAACCTTAGCCGGAAAATTAATTTCGCTTGGTTCAATTCTAATTTCTATGATGTTATCGCTAAAACTAAGAGCCGATGAAGGAGAAGCAAACCATCTTGATTCATAATCTAGATGCCAGCCTTTTCCAAAACCAATGTTATCAAAAGCAGAGTCATCGCCGTAAATATCTCCGGTTATCTCGTAAATGCCTTTTGCTTTAAGAGTATCTGCCCAGTCTTCAAAAATTTTTATTGTGCTGCTGTAAAATCTACTAGAAAAAGTGGGATCGCCAGAACCCTGAATTATTAAATCGCCTTTAAGTGTTCCTCTAAGAAATTCACCATTTGCCAGAAAAGAAGTTTGATATTTGTAGTTAGAGCCTAAGAGCAAAAATGCAGCAGCGCTTGTAAATAGTTTCATGTTTGAAGCTGGAGTAAATAGTTTATCTGCATTGCGTCTGTAAATTACTTCTCCTGTTTTCAAAGATTTTACCATTACGCCCCAAACTGCGCTGCTAAAGCTCTTATCGCCAAAGAAATCATCCAGCTGTTCTCTTAATTCAGCAAATGGGTTTACAGCAGGTGGAATTCTTTTCTCACTGAGCGTATCTTTTTGTGTAACCTGCGCAAAAGAAAAATTAGCAGCACATAAAAGTAAAAGAAATATTTTAGCGGCTGTATAGTTCATATACTTTGCTTATTTCAATATCAGATATTTTTCGGTAAGCGCCAATTGGCATACCTTTAGCGGTAAATACTCCATAACTTAATCTTTCAAGCTTCTTAACATTATAACCTAGCGCGCCAAACATCCTTTTAACAAAATGATTTCTTCCTTCAACTGTTGTTACTACAAGTTTGTCTTTGTGATCTTTATGAGCATAAAAGATTTTTTCAAATTTACCTTTTCTTCCCTCGAGTGTTATACCCTTTGTAAGTTTATGTCTATGCTCATCTTCTATTTGCTTATCGAGTGTAACTTGGTACTCTCTTGCAATTTTATTGCTTGGGTGCATCAAAAAATTAGCAAAGTCGCCATCGTTTGTAAGAAGAAGAACGCCGGTAGTGTCGTAATCTAATCTTCCAACCGGAAAGATTTTTGCTTTAGTCTTAATCAAATCAACAACGGTCTTTCTTCCTTTTTCATCTTCAGTTGTAGTAATAAAGCCTTTGGGTTTGTTTAGCAGAAAATAAACTTTCTTATCTGGGCGTACTCTTTCTCCGTCAACTTTAACAATGTCATTTTCTTCATCTATCGAAGTTGCAAGGTCATAGATAAGTTTACCATTTACAGTAACGCGCCCATCTTTGATATATTCTTCAGATTTTCTGCGCGAGGCAATACCCGATTCGGAAAGAAATCTATTGAGTCTTACTTTCATTTAAATCACCTCCTAATTCATTAGCATCAAACGAGGCTGCTTCGCCCTCATGTTTTTCGATTTCAATTTCAGAATCAGTATTATCATCGGAAACTTCATTAGAGCTGCGAGTAATTTCTCTTTCCAAATCAGCTTCGGATTCTTCTTCCAAATCTCCCATCATAATTTTTCTTTTCTGTTCTAAGAAATCTTCATCTTTCATTATTTCTTCAATTTCTCTCGGTTTAGGTAAATCGTTAATGGAATGTAAACCAAAGTATTTCAGAAATTCATCTGTAGTAACGTACAACAAAGGTCTTCCAACGCTTTCAGCTCTTCCAGAAATTGTTACTAAATTTTTCTCTAATAGTGTGTTAAGAGTATAATCGGAGTTTACGCCGCGAATCATTTCCAACTCTGGTTTAGTAAGTGGCTGCTTGTAAGCAATAATTGCAAGAGTTTCTAGAGCTGCGTTGCTCAATCTTCTTTTGCTTTTTTCTGTAGAAAGAAAGCCTACATACTTTGCGTGGCTAGGTCTGGTTGCAAATGAATAACCGTGCGCAATTTTTAGAATTGTAAATGCACTTCCGCTTTCTTCATATTTTTTATTCAGCTCATCAACTACAGAATCAATTTCAGTAGAATCAACGTCAGAGTCGGGACCATCAATTCCTTTAATTGCATTCATAATTTCTTGAGGAGTGATAGGTTCATCACTTGCAAAAACCAAAGATTCTATAACCGAGCAATAAATATTATCCATTATTAACCGAGTAAATTGTAAAATCGTTTAGAACGCCCGATTCGCGCATACCGACCGAACCGGCTTTAACCATTTCCAGCATAGCAATAAACGTTACAACAATTCTTATTCTGTCATTTAAGTCAATCATCAACTCCAGGAAACTCATCTCCGGCTTTTCCCGGAGCTTGTTATTGACATACTCCATTTGTTCATCAATTGTTACGTTCCATTTAGTTATTTGATGCACATGTTCTGCCGGCTTATCCAACAAAACTTTTTTGAATGCTTTAATCAAATCATAAATAGAGATATTTTTTAACAGAACTTCGTAGTCTGGCGGAGTTTCTCTTGCATCGGAATCGTAATTGCCGCGGTACATATAATTTCGCTGGTTAGATTCCATAAATGAAAACTCTTCAGACATTTCTTTATACCGCTTGTATTCGAGCAAAGCCTTTACAAGATCTGCACGCGGATCAATCTCTTCACCTTTTTCATCAACAACTCGCGGCAAAAGCATTTTAACTTTTATCTGCATCAAAGTTGAAGCCATCAAAATAAATTCGCCCGCTGTTTCCAAATCGAGCTGTTCGAGAAGATGCAGGTATTCTATAAACTCCTTTGTTATTCGGGAAATTGGAATATCGTAAATATCCAGTTCATCGCGTTTGATAAAGAAAAGAAGAAGATCCAGCGGACCTTCAAAAGTATTTAGATGAATTTTATACAAATTAACCTAACCTCATTTTTTCTCTAACTTCGTTCATTGTAGCTTGAGCAACAATTCTTCCCTTCGCTTCACCATCAGCAAGAATATCTTTAACCTCATTCAAATTATTTTCGTAATGATTTCTCTTATCAATAATTGGGGCAAGCAATTCATTCATTTTTGAGGCACATTTTAATTTGCAATCTACGCATCCTAAAGTTCCGGCTTTGCAGTTTGTTTCTATTTCAAGAATTTCCTCAGCGTTAAACTTTTTATGATAAGTGAAAACCAAACATACTTCAGGTCTTCCAGGGTCATACTTTCTTACTTTCTGAGGGTCTGTTACAGCTTTACGAAGTTTCTGTTTTACTGTTTCTGCATCATCGGAAAGTAAAATTGTATTACCGAGCGATTTACTCATTTTTGCATCACCATCTAAACCAGGAAGACGGGCAAATTTTGTAAGCAAAGCATCCGGCTCAGGAAAAACATTTCCATATTGATTATTAAACTTTCTTGCAATCTCTCTAGTAATTTCGATGTGTGGAACTTGATCTTCTCCAACAGGAACAGCATCACCCTTGTAAAGGAGAATATCTGCCGATTGAAGTACCGGATAACCAAGATGCCCGTAAATTACATTTTCAATATTCAAATCTCGTACTTGTTCTTTTAAGGTTGGATTGCGCTCTAACCTTGCAGTTGTTATAAGCATAGAGAAAATTAAAAACAGTTCGGTATGTTCTTTTATTTGAGATTGTCTAAAAAATGGGCTTTTTCGCGGGTCGAGTCCGGCAGCAAGCCAATCTATTACCATTTCAATCGAATTCTGGTATATTTCTTCAGTCTCAAGTCCAGTAGTTAACACGTGGTAATCTGCAATTAAATGAAAGCTTTCATATTCGTTTTGAAGATTAATCCAATTTTCTAAAGCGCCAACATAATGACCAATGTGCAATTTACCGGTTGGGCGCATTCCGCTAAGTATTCTCTTTTTAGGCATAATAGTTTATTTAATGGGCTGTAAAAATAATAAAAAATAGTTCATTGTTAGGATTGAAAAAGATACGGTTTCCAAGTATCGTCAATCCTGCCATTATTATTTGTAATGAAGTGAATATGATTCGGAGCGTAAGGTTTAGCGCGCAGTTTCATGTCAGCTTCATCTGGAGTTCTATCTCCTTTCTTGTTGTTACACGGCATACAAGCAGCAACAAGATTTTCCCAGCTGTCATCTCCACCTTTAGATTTAGGTATAATGTGGTCAATTGTAAGTGGCAAATCTCCTCTTCCACAGTAGTTACATCTGTGATTATCACGCCTCAAAATGTTTTTGCGTGAGAGTAAAATTCTTTTATAAGGAACTCTGATATAATCGCTTAAACGGATAACACTTGGCCAAGGATAAGAACTTGAAACAGTACGAAGGTTTTTTTTTTCATTTGGGGCTATTAATTCTGCCTTCCCCAAAATCATCAGTATAAAAGCTTTCTTAACATTGCAAATAGAGAGTGGTTCGTAACTCTGGTTAAGCAAAAGAACTCTGGCATTGAGGGCGTTGTTTATTATGTTCCTATGTTCGAAGACTTACCTCCTTTAAGCGTCTATCAAACTAATTGGTGCAAATATCGTAATAAGATTGCTACAAAGAAAGGGGAGTTAATTTTTAAAGCGGCTTACTACAACAATTTTGCGATTACTCCACCCGCCAAAACGCAGCCTTGCTCATTATAAATAACTAAAGACTGTCCAGGTGTTATAGCGTTCTTCGGTTCTAAAAAACTCAGTTTAATCGAATTCTCATCTGCGAAAATTATTTTTGCCTCAGTTGCACTATCGGCATAGCGAATCTTGGCAAAAACAAACTCATTCTCATTTAACTGATTTGTAGAAACATAATTTATATCGTGTGCAAGCACTATAGTTTCCAGTAATTCTTCTTTATCTCCAAGCTCTACAACGTTGTTTACCTGGTCAATATTTTTCACATAGATTGGTTTGCCAAAAGCAATTCCAATACCGCGTCTTTGCCCAACTGTATAAAATGGTATTCCTTTGTGCCTGCCAATTATTTTGCCGCGATAAACAAAATTTCCCTCTTCAACTTTATCAATCAACTCCGGTGCTCTTTCACGTAAAAATCGTTCGTAATTATCATCTGCAACAAAGCAGATTTCCATACTATCGGGCTTTTTAGCAGTCTTCAAACCAAATTCTTCAGCAAGAATTCTTACTTCATCTTTTGTAAGCTCGCCAAGAGGAAAAAGTGTTCTGGATAATGATTCTTGCGTTAATCCCCAAAGCGCATAAGTTTGATCTTTCTTAGCATCACGAGATATTTTAATAGTATAACGGTTTGATAGCTCATTATACTTCACAATGGAATAATGTCCTGTTGCAACAAATTTAGCATCAAGGGAATCGGCTTTTTTTAGAAGTTCTTCCCACTTAATCTTTCTGTTGCAAACAACACAAGGATTTGGAGTTCTGCCGCTTAGATATTCATCTACGAAATTGTCTATAACCGTTTCTTCAAAAGCTTTTGTGAAATCAACTGTGTAATGTGGAATGCCAAAAGAATTGGCCACGTTCTTTGCATCAAAAATTGCGTCCAAAGAGCAGCATCCAGATTCATGTTTTGGAGCGCCACCAACTTCCATAAAGCCCCAAGTTTTCATTGTAATGCCAATTACCTCGTAACCTTGCTTATGCAGTAATGCAGCGGCAACCGAAGAATCAACTCCTCCGCTCATTGCAACTATAACTCGTTTATCGTTCAAAAGTATCTTTCTTTTTTTGTGCTAACAACATTTATTGGGAATAAGTTTATTAAGAAGTAAAAGCGCATTATTTTGTAAAAAGAATAGCAACACAAGTAACATAGTTTTCAGAATGGCTCATCGAGATTTTTAACTGCTTGTCTTCGTTCAAATAATCTTTTAGTTCGCCGTAGAAATTTACTTTAGGAAGTCCATTCCTTTCATTATAAATTTCTACATCATGCCAGCTATATATTTTATCAGTATCGGAAGATAACGCTTTATAAATAGCTTCTTTAGCTGCAAATCTTGCAGCAAAGTGTTGATACATATTGTTTTTGCTCTTAGCGTATTCAATTTCTGTTTCTGTGTAAATTTTTGTTAAAAAGTGATCGCCGTATTGATCTACACTTTTTTTAATTCTTTCAATCTCGATTATATCTATTCCAATTCCAAGTATCATTTTAGTAACCTATAGCTTTTCCGTAACCTCTCGGATCACTTGTGCCAAAAAGACATTTTCTTTCGTAATCGAAGTAGATTGCTTCTACTCTTCCAAGAAAACGTTCTTTGCCAATCTTATGCTCTTTAGCACTTAAATTTTGTTTAACATCTTGGCTTAAACCGAAAGGCTCGTAATCAATTTGATCTGGAAATAGTTGATGGTGAATGCGCGGAGCGTTAATTGCCTCAAAAACATTCATTTTAAACTCTAAAACATTCAAAACTACTTGTAGAACTGAAGTAATAATTGTAGAGCCTCCTGGAGAACCGAGTACCAATAATGGCTTACCATCTTTAAGAACAATAGTTGGAGACATAGAGCTTAACATTCTTTTCTTAGGCTCAATAGAATTAGCTTCACTGCCCAATAAACCAAACATATTCGGAGCACCAGGCTTTGCGCTAAAATCATCCATTTCGTTGTTTAATAAAAATCCTAGTCCATCAACTACAATTTTATTCCCAAATGAAGCATTTAATGTATATGTTGTACTTACAGCGTTACCAAACCTATCAACAACAGAATAGTGAGTTGTCTCTTCCCTTTCATTGTATTTTGGAATTTCTGCTGGTAAAAATTCGGTCGATGCTTTAGCTTTATCACTAATATTACTTTTAACTATTTCAGCATACTCTTTAGAAATTAAGTAGTTAGTTGGAACAGGATAAAAATCAGCATCGCCTATGTGTTCTGTGCGATCAGCATAAACTTGCTTAAGAATCTCTACCAAATGATGAATATAAAAACTACTGTTCCATTCTACTTTCTCAAATGAAAAATGCTCTAGAGAATTTAATGCAAGCATGAGGCAAATCCCACCAGAAGATGGCGGAGGCATGGAAACAATTTTATATCCTTTATAATTACCGAGCAGTGGAGCACGTTCTATAACATTATAGTTTTTAAAATCTTCCAAAGTAAAAATCCCGCCATACTTCTTACTTTCTTTAACTACTTTTTTAGCAATATCACCTTTATAAAAAGCATATGCACCGCCATCGCGGATCGATTCTAACGTTTTTGCTAAGTCATTCTGTTTGAACAATTGCCCAATTTGCAGCTTATCGCCATCGTTTGTAAAAATCTTTCTCGAAGTTTCGATACTTTTAAATTCTTCATTCTCAGAATTTATACTATTAGTTAATCTGTAGTCTAACCTAAAACCATATTTTGCCAAATCAACTGCCGGTTGAATAACTTCCTTCAAATCCATAGTCCCATATTTTTCAAGAGCATAGATCAAGCCTGCAACTGTTCCGGGTACGCCGGAAGCTAGCCAACTTTTCTGGCTCAACTGAGGCAAAAAATTACCGAGGCTATCTAAAAACATATTTTTGTTTACTTTGAGCGGGGCAATTTCTCGAAAATCTATAGAAGTATTTTTACCATCAGCAAGATGAATTACCATAAAGCCGCCACCGCCAATATTACCTGCTGCTGGATATGTAACAGCAAGCGCAAAGCCTGTTGCAACAGCGGCATCGATTGCATTTCCCCCTTTTTTAAGAATATCTAAACCTACGTTACTTGCTAAAGTGCTTGCCGAAACTACCATTGCATTCTTAGCGTAAACTGGATTGCCTTCTTGAGCAAAGCATAAAGAAGTTAATACAATAGAAATGAAAAAGACTTTAGAAAATGTGAGCATTAACTTCAATTCCTTTTCCTTTTAGCTGCTCTACAAGAATGCTAGTCAACTCCTTAACATGATGGATAGATTCTTTTACGTCGCTCAGCAGTTTCGGATCGTGCAGAATTTTACCAAGATTATTTTGGCTGTTGTTGGTTTGATCAATTAGTGTGTTCACTTTAGAGAGCATCGTTTTGGATTCTATAAGAACATCTTGAACTGCTGAAAGAGTTTGTGTAAGAGTGTCTTTATTAGATTTAACCAAATCATTTACATTACCAGCCAACTCGTTTCCACTCTTAAGAAGTTTGTTAATTTCTGTGCTGTTTGTTTTGATTAAAGAATTTAAATTTTCTGTAAGCTGCACAAGATTTGTAACACTGCTCTTCAAATCGTTGTTAAACTGCTGATCGGTTAATGTTTTGTTAACAGAAGCGAGCGAGATTTTGACTTCTTTAATAACATCAACTAAATCATTTTGTACAGAACTAAGCATAGCCATAGCCGAAGCGATATCTCCAACGAACTCACCATTCTGCATTTGATAATAATCAATATCTTCGTAAGAAGTTCCAGGATGTACTTCAATCTTTTTGCCTCCCATTAGGTCAAGCATCATTACAGAAAATTTTGAATCTCTTTTTAGTGAAACTTCTTCCTCTAAATTCAGCCTGGTAACAACTACATCATTTTGGATAATAATATCGTCAACGTAACCTTTACGAACACCGTTTATCGTAACCGGGTCTCCAATTTCTAAGCCTGCAACAGAACTAAATTTAACTGAAAGCTCCTTCCGTTCGGCACCAATTGTTAAATTCTTTGCCCAGCCTAAAACCCAAAGGAGAATCAGAATTCCTACAATAACTGTAACACCAACTTTAATTTCTGTTTTTCTCTGATCTTTCATTTGATTTCACCAGTTTTTTTATTTCTGCGAACTCAGTAGAATCAAGCACGCCATCGTTAATAACTAATTTTACTTTATCTGCAATTACACCAAACTTGTTCATAGCAATATCAAACTCTTTGTCTTTAAGTTGTTTTACGCTTTCACCAAGAACAATAAGCAACGAGTCTTTGTAGGGAGTGTTTTCGAGATTTTTTACTTTGTCGTTAATTTCTTTTGCAGCAATGTTTAATAGTTTTTCTTTTCCAAAGTTTTGAAAAAACTCATATTCAGTTTTGTAAATGTAAATTCCAAACATTACTGCAATAGTAATTATGGTTATAACGGTAAAGAAACAACCCTTTTTCATTAAGTCGGAATTTTTTCTACCAAGATTTTATTTATTCTGTTGTTAATAACCTCTTTTACAGTAAATGTAAATCCGGAGTGCTCTGTTTTGTATCCTTGTTTAGGAATATTACCTGCTTGGTTCAAAATAAAGCCGCCAAGAGTATCGTAATCATCATTTTCCGATGACAAATTCTTGCCGAGCGTTTCATTAATTTCATCGATAGATACTTTGCCCAGAACAAGAAAACTTGTTTCGTTTAGCTTAGTTATTTCTGCCTCTTCCTTATCGTGTTCATCTCGTATTTCTCCTACTATTTCTTCAAGTACATCTTCTAAAGAAATTAGTCCGGAAGTACCGCCATATTCATCAACTACTATTCCAATATGAATTTTCTTTTCTTGAAACTCCTGTAATAAATCATTAATTAGTTTAGTAGCAGGAACATAAATAACATCTCTGGCAATGCTTCTTAAAAGGAGATTTTTTCTAAGTTCAGGCGTTTTCAAATAAGGCAGTAAATCTTTGGCATAAATAATACCAATAACATTATCGAGGCTGTCTTCGTACAAAGGAATTCTACTATGACCGGATTCATTGATCACGTTCATCAAATCTTCAAAAGTATCATCCACAGATACAGAAGCAATATCAACTCTGGGAGTCATAATTTCGCGAGCCATCACAGTTTTGAAGCTAACAATTCCATGTATAAGTTCGTGTTCATCTTCTTCAATAGTGCCTTGCTCTACACTTAGATTAGCAAGCTCTGTAATTTCACTTTCTTGCAAAGCAGTACTCGAGTTTGAGTTTTCAAGGTTCTTTGTCAGTTTCCCTAAAACATCTGTTAATAATTTAGAAGCCGGATAGAAGAGAAAGTTTATCCAATACATAGGAACTGCAGTAAACATAGCAGCTTTTTCCGGATATCTGTTTGCCCACAGTTTGGGAGCAACTTTACCAATGAAAAGAATAAGTATTGTAAGTAAAAAAATATGAACAGCAATAGTAAAATTTTCAGAAATACCGATTGTTCTTGCAACCTCTACAGCTAATATTACACCAACAATAGAAGCCCCAACACTTACTAAAGTTGTTCCAAGCATAATTGTTACAAGTAATCTACGAGAGTTATTGAGCATCGATTCAATATAACCGGCAATTAAGCGATTATGCTTGTAAATCTCTTTTATTTTTTTTTTATCGATTAAGAAAAGTGCCGCTTCTGCACATGATAAAAATGCAAGAGTAAAAAGGGAAATAAGAATCAAGACTACTTTAAGAGACCAGTCAACTTCCAATTATTAAAAATTCCTACATTGTTCAACATAACATTTAGAAAGGTAGATCATCATCTGTACTAGGCGCTGGTTCTGGATCGTTATATGTTGCTGCTTTTTCAGAATAATTACTACTTCCTGTCGAGCCGCCTTCTCTGCCTTCAAGAGGAATTAACTGTTCAGAAATTACTTCGGTTATATAGCGCTTGATACCGTCTTTATCAGTATAATCTCTTTTTGAAAGCCTTCCCTCGACATAAAACTTTTTACCTTTTTTTAGCTGCTCTTTGTAAAAATCTGGAAGATTATAAGCCACAATGTTGTGCCAAGTAGTTTCGTTAACCCAATTTCCATCTTTGCCTTTATAGCCTCTCGTTGTTGCAAGTGAAAATGATGTAACAGAAACATTGCTTGTAGTGAACCGATTTTCTGCATCTTGACCAAGATTACCAATCAACATTATTTTGTTTAGTGAAAAAGCCATATAACTGCCTCTAATTTATTTGTTTTATGATTATCAATTTATCACAATTTAGGTTAATTCAAAACCAAAATTTTCTAAAACAGTTTATAACCATAGACATAAATAACCGAAAAACAGCCGAAGGTATAAGCAGATTATCTAAATCTATAAGGCTTACACCTTTAACTACGTTGTTACAATTGCACAAATTATCAAGAAGAACACGTCAATTTGTACGCCAAAAATATGATTAAAAAACACTACTAACCGACTAAAAAGTAGAACGCTGATAACACTGATTATTATGATTTGTTAAGATTTGATTATCAGCGAAAATCAGAATTATCATAAAAAATCTGCGTTCCATTTTTTGTATTTGTTAAGCCACCTCATCCATCTATTCAAATGATTAAACGATAGTATCAACAAGTGATTTTTCGATTTTGAAAAGAATTAGTCGGCTAGTAGAGTAATATTATATAAAGCCCGGCTCATTAGTTCTCAACTAAAACTGTAAAGGAATCTGAAAAAGCCGGAAACTTTCTAAGATTGTTTCTTATAATATCGGCTTCTTCTTTAGTTTTATAAGGTGGAACCTGTACAGAAAATAATTTGGTATTAGCATTAAACGAAATGAGCAATAGTAAGGAAGTTTTGCTTTGGTTTTCTTTTACAAATGCATCGGCTCTTTCTTTAGAAGTAAAAGCGCCAAGTTGAACAGTATATTTTTTGATCGCTCTGTTTTCAGCTGCAGCAACTGTATCTTTATTAGCCGGTTCAGCTTGTTTACCGGGTGCTGCAATTTCCTTTTTTAATGTATCTAATTTAGTTTCGTTAGCTTTATTAATATCATCGAAGACATAAACTTCCGGTTCATTTTTCTCCGTTTGTTCAGTTGTATGCTCGGCAGAAATACAAGCTGAAAGAATTATTAGAGGGACAAAAGAAACCAGGTTTCTTATAGTCATTTTTTTCTCAGGTTTATTATTGGTTAATGCTTATGCACTAATTTAATAAAACTAAAGAATAATAGTTGATTTTAATTAGATGATAAGTATGGCAGTTATTTAAGAATGGGATGGCTTTGCAGCCACCCCAATATCCTACTTTAGATTATAAGCTATGTTAAATCCAAAAAGTTGTGTTGAATTTTTATAAACTCCATTAAATGGAAGCGCTGAATCTTTAACTTCTGATTCAAAGGAAATATATTGGAAAGCAGCATCTACACGAAGGCATGGCATAATTTGATATCCAAGACCAAGTGTAAACTCGTGTCTGTCTGAACCAGGTAAAGTTGGGTCCATATATTTTGTTGGAATTGGTGAGCCGTCAAATACATAACCTGCACGGAAAGCCAATTGATCCATTCTGTATTCACCGCCAACTTTTAACCCAAATGAGTTTTCCCAATTTTTAAGTGTTTTAAGATCTGCCCAAGCAGCAGAATTTTTTTCAAAATCAACTGCTAATTCTTTATAACTATCCCAGCCAACGTACATTAAATCTGCATTTATGGTTAAATCTTTAGTTGCGTTAAAAGAAACACCGGCACGCAGGTCGGAAGGCATGGTTAAGCTCGCTTTTCCTTTTCCTTCTGGGAATAAGTTAGAATGCCCAATTGGAAAGCCAGTTGGTTTTGCCGGTAAATTCTTAAAAGTTAAATCGCCATTAAAATTAATTTCGGCTGAATGTCTGTATGAAACACCAAGAGATACATCTTTTGAGGCTTTGAATAATAATCCAACTACAAAAGTATAAGCTGGATCGCCGTTACCTTCTAAATTAATTCCAACATTTGGAGCTGCTGGTAAATTAATACCTGGAGCTAAAGGAATTGCCGGAAAATCTGCAGCTTGACTAAATAAAACATCTGAAATTATATATGAGAAGCCAGCTCCGATTGAAAAATTATCGCTGACTTTATAGGATACAGTAGGAGTAATGTAGAATGTTCTCAATTCTGTTTTTACGCCAAGTCTTTTACCTAACCAGGTTGCTGGCCATTCAGTTCCAAGACCATAAGGATTATTAACACCAACACCAAATGCAAAGCCATTTCCCATACCGTAGGAAGCATAAAAATTAATTGGTGTAAATGTTCTATCAACAGATTTAGTGTTAGTAGTTAGTGGAGTTGGTCCGGTAAAATCTAAAGTTGGCATAATAAGAGTGGTACCAGCAAGAATGCTCAATCCTTTAACATTTGCTAAACCGCCTGGATTAAAATAAATGGCTGAAGCATCTGATGCCATACCTACAAAAGCGCTTCCCATACCCATAGCTCTTGCATTTTGTGTACCAGTTTGAAAACCGCCCGCAAATAAAACGCTTGTTAAAAGAACACAAGCTAAAAACGAAGTAGTTAACTTCTTCACACAACCTCCTTATGGTTAATGAAATTTCGGGGACAAAATAAATAATTGAAGTTAAAAAGCAAAAAAGAATTATTATTCGATTATTAAAATAACAGAGCCTTTTTCTACAGATTGACCTTCTTGGAAATTGATTTCTTTAATAATTCCGCTTGATGGAGAGCGAAGATCATTTTCCATCTTCATAGCTTCGAGTACTAAAATTGGTTCGCCTAAATCAACATGCTCTCCAACTTTCTTTTTTATTTTGATGAGTAAGCCAGGCATTGGGGCTTTTACTTCTGTATGGTGAGTAGTTTTTTGTTTGTTTCTCAACAGCTCATTTGCGGTTTCCTGCAGGCGTGTTCTTACATTTGTATCAAAATACCAGCCGTCAATTAAAAACCTAAATTCTCCATTACTAAATTTGTTTACAGCAGCTTCGTAAATATTATTACCAAACCTAAGCACGTATGAATGATTGCTGATTTTAGTTATAGAAGCATTAAGTGTCTTACCATCAAAATTTACAGTGCCGTCATTATTAACCCGCACGGTTTTCTTCTTATTATTAACTGTAATCACAAATTCATTCATAAAGCTGAATCCGCCAGTTGTTTGTTCTGTTATTGTTATTTCCGGTAAGAGCTGCTTCAGACTCCAGGTTTTTTATTAATGCTGCCATTACAGCAGCCACATCTTCTAAATATTCTGTTGATTGCCCTTTCCACTTATCGGGAATTAAAGGTAAGAATTCGTTATCCAAAAAATTAATGTCGAACGTTCCATCCAAAAATGTCTTTTGTTTCAGCATCCAATTAAATGCGGGCATGTTTGTAGTTACACCGCAAATCTGATATTCGCATAATGCGCGCTTCATTCTTTCAATGGCTTCGTTTCTATCTTTTCCCCAGCAGATTACTTTTGCAAGCATTGGGTCATAGTAAATCGGAACCTCACTCATTACATCTATTCCTCTATCAATGCGCACGCCGGGGCCGGAGGTTAGTCTATGATGTGTAATTTTTCCTATTGACGGAGCATAATTGTTATCAACATCTTCAGCGTAAACTCTGCACTCAATTGCATGCCCGTTAATTTTCAATTCATCTTGAGCAATACTTAGTTGTTCTCCGTAAGCAATTTTGATTTGTTCCTTTACAATATCAAATCCTGTTATCATTTCTGTAACCGGATGTTCAACCTGCAAGCGTGTGTTCATTTCTAAGAAATAGAAACTTTTGTCTTTATCCATTAAAAATTCTATTGTACCGGCATTGTAGTAACCACAAGCCTTAGCAGCATTAATTGCCGCTTCTGTAATTTTTTTTCTTGTTAGATTATCAACAGAAATAGAAGGAGCTTCTTCAATTACTTTTTGATGTCTTCTCTGAACCGAACATTCTCTTTCAAAAAGATGAATATAATTGCCCTGTTTATCGGCAAGTATTTGAACTTCTATATGTTTGGGATGCTCTATAAACTTTTCAATGTAAACGGCATCATTTCCAAAAAACTTTAACGCTTCATTTTTAGCGCGTAGAAAAGAAGGCTCAAATTCATCTTCGGAGAATACTTTACGCATTCCTTTGCCGCCTCCACCTGCAACAGCTTTTAGCATTACCGGAAATCCAATTTCTTTTGCAGTCTTTTTCCCTTCTTCGATGTTTGTAATTGGCTCAGTGGTACCTGGTACAATTGGAACGTTATGATGCTTCATTAAAGTTCGCGCCTCTGTTTTTCCACCCATCAATTCTACAGATTTATAAGATGGTCCTATGAAAGTTATTCCCGCATCTTCAACCATTTTAATAAACTCAGCTCTTTCGGAGAGGAAGCCATAGCCGGGATGAATTGCATCTGCACCTATTTGTTTAGCGAGCGCAACAATTTTTTCTTTGTTTAGATAAGACTCGCCTGCCGGTGCAGCGCCAATTAAATAAGCTTCATCTGCTCTTCTAACGTGCAAAGCATTTACATCGGCTTCAGAGTAAATTACAGCAGATGTAATTGACATCTCTCTGCAAGCTTTAATTATTCGGTGGGCTATTTCGCCTCTATTTGCTATAAGAATTTTTTTGAACATTATTTGAACTCGACTATTGTTATTCCTTCACCGCCGCTTTCAATACCAGAAAAGTAAAAACTTTTAATAGAATTATTTGTTCTAAGAACTCCATGCGTTAGTTGTTTTAATACGCCGGTTCCTTTTCCGTGCAGCACTTCCACACGGTCAACTCCATTCATATTGGCTTCATCTAAAAATTTAATGAGAGCAAACTCGGCATCTTCATACCTCATACCGCGTAAGTCTAACCTAAAGTTAAGATTCTGGTAATCAGTTTCATACTTTTTTTTGTAAACTAACTCGGCATCTGTTTTCTTAGCATTCTGTAGATCGCTGATCTTAGTTTTAATTTTCAATGAACCAACAAGCAGAACAGCTTTGTTTTTTTCATTATCGAGTTCTTCAATTTTTCCAGCAGTAGTTGTATTAACAATTGAAGCATAATCTCCAATTTTAAACTCTTTCTTTTCTTCACTTACTTTTTGTTTTTGAGTAACTATGTTTTTTGTTTCCTTTTTTAGCTGCTCAATTTTTTCTTTCTCTTGTTTAATTACTTCTTTCTTTGCCTGAGATTCACGAATATTCTTAATCGTATCTTCAATCTGCCTATTTACATCTTTCAAATACATCTGGGCTTTCTCTTGTGTATCGGAAAGAATTTCTTTCTTCTGCTGTTCAAGTTTTTCAATTTTACTTTGATAAAGATTTGCTAGACCTTTCAGGCGAAGATTCTCAAGCTCGCTTTTGTTAAGCTGTTCGCGCAGGTCTTGAGATTTTTTTTCCAAGCTGACTAAGAAATCTTCAATTTTGGTTTTATCGGTATCGAGGTATTGTTTAGAAAGATTTATAAATTCATCATCAAAACCGATGCGTTGAGCAACTTCAAAAGCATAACTCGAGCCGGGCATTCCCTGCTTAAATCTGTAAGTAGGTTTCAGTAAATCTGTATCAAACTCCATAGAAGCATTCTGAAATTCTTCAAGCTGGTTTGCAACTAATTTCAAACTTCCGTGATGCGTGGTAGCCAAAACAATTGCACCTTTATCGCGTAAAGAAATTAAAACGCCAACTGCTATTGCCGAGCCTTCTGCCGGGTCTGTTCCGGTTCCTATTTCATCAAGAAGTACAAGAGATTTATCATCGGCAGATTCAATAATATTTCGGATGTTTGTTAAGTGAGAGCTAAACGTGCTCAAATCATCTTCTATTGATTGTGCATCACCTATGTCTACCAAAACATTTTCAAAAATGTGGAAATTGGAATCGGGGAAAACCGGAACCGGAATACCTGCTTGTGCTAAGCATACTAACAAGCCGCAAGTTTTAAGAGTAACGGTTTTACCGCCCGCGTTAGGACCTGTAATAAGAACAACTTTTTCATTGTTCAATTTCAGGTTCATAGGAACAGTTCTATCGTGTCCAAGACGTTTTAATAACAGTGGATGCCGAGCATCAATCATTTCAAAAGGCTGGTTGAGAAAATAACTTGGATGCGAACCAATTACAGCGATCGAATATTTCGCACGGGCAAAAATTGAATCGAGTTGTGCGATGGCAAACAACGAATGCTTTAGTGCCGCATTGTGTTCTGCAATTTTTTCGGTAAGTCCGCGAAGTATTTTTTCTATTTCCCTCTTTTCAGCAAAATGAAGAGAGAGAATTTCATTGTTCATCTCAAGAGTTTCCTCAGGCTCGATGTAAACAGTTTGCCCTGTTGCAGATTCTGAATGGATGAAACCACGCACATGTCTTTTATGCTCTGCTTTAATTGGAAGAACAATTCTTCCATCGCGCTGGGTTACAAATTCTTCTTGAACTAAATAAGAATCGCTGAGATGCTTCAATAGTTTTTGAACAAGTTTTTGAAGTGCCGATTCTTTTTCTCTAATATCTACACGTATCTCTCTAAGTTTTGCACTTGCTGTGTCTTTTATTTCGCCATTGTCATCAAACACTTTAGTAAAATGGTGTTCAAACACTTTATCTACAAATAAATGAGCAAGTAAAATATTTATGTTTGTTTCAGAATTATCATTTTTCGTTTTCAAGAACTGATACAGCTTTCGCGAGAGCTGAGCTAAATTATAAACTTCGATAATCTGTTTAGAAGTAAGAATGACACCATAAATTTTACTTCTTGCTAAGGTTTCGGTTAAATCGGGCAAGTATTCAAAAGGAGGCTCTTCGTTACGGATTAAAATTTCTTTAGCTTCATTTACTCGTACGCTCTCTAATTGAATTGCTTTAATTTCATACATAGGCAGCATTTCTGATACAAGTTTTTTACCGCTTTCTGTTGCACAATACTTCTCAATCTTCGCAATTACTTTTGAATATTCTAACTTTTCTAAAATCTCTTTTGTTATCATTTTATTTTGCTTGTATCGGTTTGTGCAGAGGAATCAACTTCGTTCTTTTCTATATAGTCTTTCAATATTTCTGTTGCTTTCGATCGGTTTCCGATTATAAACTCGGTTGTCTTTGGAATTAAGTTAAGAACTGTATTATAGAAAGTGGAATTATTTCGATCAACACTCTTTGGTAAACCAAATATATTTAAGAATAGACAAACCGTGCTTGCAAAAAAAAGTATTTGTATTACCCCAATCAGTCCGCCGAGTGTTTGGTTAATTAGATTACTCACTTTATCAGCCGGATGAATAATTCTTTTAATAATTGAAGCGATAAGCAAAACGCCCAAGAATATTATCACGCCAGAAATCAAAGCTGCCAAATAATCATCTTCTATAAAAAAGGAGGTGAAAAGTTTACCAACTTTACCTCCAAGCTGAAACGCAAGAACAACAGCTAAGATAAGACCGGCTAACCCAATTATTTTGCGAACAAGCCCATCCTTAAAACCAAGTATGAACCCAACAACCACTATAACGAGAATAATGTAATCGAGATAATTCAATTGCCGCTCAAAAGTTTTTCAAGAATTACGCGAATTACTTTACCATCGGCTTTGCCTTTTAAGCTCTTTGCGGCTAGCGGCATTACTTTTGCAAAATCTTCTTTCCCTTTAGCGCCAACTTCATCGGCAATTTTTTTTACTTCATTAAGTATTTCTTCCGGGGCTAACTGTTTAGGAAGATATTCTTCAATTATTTTTAGCTCGGCTTCTTCCTTTTCTGCTAGATCATTACGGTTTGCATTTTTGTACTGCTCAATTGCTTCTTTCCTTTTTTTTGCTGCAACAGTTACGATTCTCAAACCTTCTTCGTCAGAAAACTCTTTACCACTTCCGCTTTTTTCAAACTCTAATATTAAAGCACGTATTGAACGGATTGTTTCAAGTCGGAGTTTTTCTCCTCTCTTCATTGCTTCTTTTAAATCATTATTAATTTTTTCTTTAAGATTCATAAAATCCTCTCAGACAATTTTAATCGTTGTAAAAAAATCTTGCACCAACCGGAAAGTGATCGCTAAAACCGCCGATGTATTTTGTTCCCATATAAGTCGGCAAAGCGCCGCCTTTCCTATCGCCGGATGGAATAATCATAAATGCAGGTTTTATTATTTCGTAAGAGCCGCATTCATATTCCCATCTCTTTCCATCAATAAAATTTGGGCTTGCAATTATTTGATCAATCATTTCCCACTTACGTGCAAACAAATAAGAGCCATCATTTTGAACAGCAATTTTATATGAAAGATTTAGTAATTCTTTTTTATCAGGATTAAGCTGGCAGTCAAAATCCCAAGCTCTCAAGATTTTAGATATAGATGGATCGAAAGGACTGTCGTTAAAATCGCCAAGTAATACAACATTAGCATCTGGAGTCTTTTCGAATAAAGCATCAAGCGAAGGCTTTAAGATTTTTGCAGCGGCTTGTCGGTTAATATCAGATTTTTCTTTTCCGCCTCTTCTCGAGGGCCAATGATTAACAATGAAGTGAAAGGTCTCGCCGCTGGTTTTATGTTTAAGGGTTACGTGTAAAATATCGCGCGTTGGGCTTCCGCTCGGCAGAACAACTTCTATTGCTTTTAAGTCCTCAATCTCAAACAGCTTTCTATCGTATAATAAACCTACATCAATTCCGCGTGCATCTTTAGATTCTCTATGAGCCGGAATGTATTCCCGGTCTTTGAGTGCATAGCATAGTCTCTTCATCATATTAAAGTTTTCAACTTCCTGCAGAGCCAATACATCAGGACCAACACCATTATTCATAAAATTAATAACCTTAGAAAGATTGTTCAGCTTAACATTTATTTTTCCTTCAGTCCAGAATTTTTCAGATTCCGGCAGAAATTCCGCATCATCAATTTCCGGATCATCAAGCGCATCAAAAAGGTTTTCTACGTTGAACGAAGCAACATACAAAGTAATTTTGTTTTCTGTCTGACAGCTAAGCAGTTGCGGAATGAAAACTAAAGCGAGCAAAAATTTAAATATTAGCGCTTTCATAATTCCCGTTTTTTATTGTAATAATGAATTCCTATTTTCGGTACAAAATATAGCGAAAATTAACATCTGAAAAATTATTACGACTGTGTCTTTACCAGACGTTTTAGCAGTGAATGCACCACTAACAAATGCACAAAGTTTTTCGGAGTTACAGAAACAATTTTCACTTTAAGGAAATTATGAGTAAAAGTATTACCAAGAAGTTTGTAATTATAGATGCGATGGCATTGGCTTACAAAGCATATTTTGCTTTTATTTCGCGTCCCCTTTACACAGCCAAGGGTGAGCCGACTTCAGCGGTTTACGGATTTATTAATCAGTTATTCAAGATTATTGAATACACAAAGCCAAATTACATTGCCGTGGCGTTCGATTCAAAAGAAAAAACTTTCCGCCATGAGCTTTACGAAAATTATAAATCTTCGCGTCAAGCAATGCCTGAAGATATGATCCCGCAAATTCAAAGAATTAAAGATGTAATTGAAGCGTTCAACATACCGATATACATTTTACCTGGTTACGAAGCCGATGACTTAATTGGAACTGCGGTTACTGAAGCAGCCAAATCTGGTTTCGATTGCTACGCAATTACTCCCGATAAAGATTACATACAGTTAGTTACCGAAAATATTCGTGTTGTTAAACCGGGAAAATCCACAGAAGAAATTGTAATTATAGATGAAGACAAGGTGCGCGAAGAAATGGGCTTTGACCCTGAACAAATGGTTGATTATCTCGCACTAGTTGGAGATTCAAGCGATGATATCCCCGGCGTTGCTGGTATTGGTCCCAAAACTGCTGTGCCGCTTATCCAAGAATTCAAAACGATAGAAAACATTTACAAGAACATAGACAAAGTTGATAAGCAAAACATCAAAAACAAATTGCTGGAAAACAAAGAGAATGCTTTTCTCTCTAAAGAACTTGCCACTATAAAAATTGATACTCCATTCCACATGAATTTTGAGGAAGCAAAGTTTGAGAAACCTAATCTCGAAAAACTTTTAGCCTTGTTTACAGAGCTTGAATTCAAAACGTTTCCGGCAAAACTAAAAAAGGTTTTCGTTGATTCGGTACCTGCAGAAAATGAGAACATAATAGTAAATAGGAATGAGGTTGAACCAGAAAAAGCTATAACAGATTCTGTTACTTCTTTCGATCGGACAAAAGTGAAATACAAACTGATTCTTACTGCAAAAGAGGCAAAAGAACTTGCAGGCAAACTTTCTGCAGCAGATTTATTTGTGTTCGATACAGAAACAGATGGCTTAGATACATTTAACGTAAAACTTGCCGGCTGTGCATTTTCCATCAAGCCCAAAGAAGCTTACTTTGTTGCTACAAATCCTTCGCGCGAGTCATCATCTCTTTTCTCGAGCGATCTTTCAGATCGCATTCCGGTTGATGAATTTATTAAAATCTTCAAGCCGATTTTTGAAAATACGACAAGCAAAAAAATCTGCCAAAATGGAAAGTATGATATTGCGGTTTTAAGAACTTATGGAATAAATGTAGAAAATTTCTTTTTCGATACTATGCTTGCAAGTTATGTTATAGAACCCGACCAGAAACATGGAATGGATGATCTTTCTCAAAAATATCTTGGCTATCAGCCAATTTCATTAATCGAATTGATTGGCTCTAAGAAAACACCGGAAAATATTTTTGAAGTTGAACCGGAGAAACTTTCCGATTACTCTTGCGAAGATGCAGATATAACATTTCGATTATATCATATTTTAAGCAAAGAGTTAAAGAAAGAAGGTTTGGAAAAACTTGCTTTCGAAGTTGAGTTTCCTCTAGTAACGGTTTTAGAAGATATGGAACGCGAAGGAATTAGAATTGATAACAACATTTTGAAATCATTCAGCAGCGATTTGCAGATTCTGCTAGATAATTACACACGAGAAATCTATAAGCATGCCGGTGAAGAATTCAACATTAACAGCACTCAGCAGCTTCAAAGAATTCTATTTGATAAACTTCAGCTTCCGCCAACTACAAAAACGAAAACCGGATACTCTACCGATGCTAAATCGTTGGAAGCTTTACGCGGCTCGCACGAGATTATTGATGAGATTTCTGTTTACAGGCAGGTCAATAAACTAAAATCAACTTATGCCGATTCTTTACCTTTGCTTATCAACCCAAAAACAGGCAGAGTTCATACTTCTTATAATCAGTCGCTTGTTTCAACCGGAAGATTATCGAGCAACGATCCTAACTTGCAGAATATTCCTATTAGAACCGAACTCGGAAAAGAAATTCGTAAAGCTTTTGTTCCTAGAGATAAAAACCATGTTATACTATCTGCGGATTACAGCCAGATTGAACTAAGAATTATGGCAAGCATTTGTAGTGATGAAACTTTAGTAGCTGCATTCAAGAACAATGAAGACATTCATAAAAGAACTGCAGCTTTAGTATTTCGTGTTGATCCAAATGATGTAACTCAGGACATGCGCCGTAAAGCCAAAGAAGTAAATTTTGGAATTCTATATGGCTTAGGACCTTTTGGTTTGAAAACGCGTTTAGGTATTTCGCAGCAGCACGCAAAAGAAATAATTGATAACTATTTCATGTCATTCAAGAATGTAAAACAATTTATGGATGATGCAGTTAAAAGCGCCCAGAAAAAAGGATTCTCTGAAACACTTCTTGGAAGAAGAAGATACTTGAGAAATATAAACAGTAACAACAGAATGTTAAGACAGTTTGAAGAACGTGTTGCAGTTAATATGCCAATTCAAGGTACAGCCGCCGATATGATTAAACTTGCGATGATAAAAATCCACAACGCTTTACAGAAAGATAAATTTGCTTCCAAAATGGTTTTACAAGTACACGATGAATTGGTTTTCGATGTTCAAAAAGACGAGCTTAAAGATTTGCAGCCACTCGTAAAAGAATTAATGGAAACTGCACTTCCATTAAACATTCCGGTTGTAGTAGAAACAGGCATTGGAGATAATTGGTTAGATGCACATTAAACCAAAGAACTCATTAGTAATGTTTTTTTTGGCAGGACTGCGGTGCGTGCTAATCTGCACTTAACTTCTATAAAATCTAAAATGGATTTCTCACGCCAAGTAAACTTATATACTTTAGGCGTTAGCAGATTACTTTGTTCTTTCTACTACAAAGGAGGCAAGATCAATTAATGCGGATTTGTATTCGGAATCTGGAAACAAAGAGAGTTTTTGTTTTGCCGTTTCGGAATATTCTTTTGCAGCTTTTTCGGAATACTCAATTCCCCCATTATTTTTAGTAAACTCGATTACCATGTTTACATCTATTTTCTTTTCGCCGGATTTCAAATTCTTGATTATTCTTTTTGCTGCATCCGTCTGAGAATTTTTTAAAGCGTAAATCAAAGGAAGTGTAATTTTCTTTTCTTTAATATCGCCGCCAAGAGGCTTGCCTAATAATGTACGCGTACCAACATAATCCAGAATGTCATCTCGTATTTGGAAAGCGATACCTAAGTTTTCACCATATTCTTTCATTGCCGAAATTTTCTCTTCATCGTCAGTAGAAGCACGTGCGCCAATTTCGCAGCATGTAGAAAGAAGTGAAGCAGTTTTATCAGAAATTATCTTAAAGTAAGTTTCTTCATCATTATCAAGTTTACGCGTTTTGCTGGATTGAAGCAGTTCACCTTCGGACATTCTCTTTACCGTATTTGTAATAACTTTCAGGAAGTCATAATCGGAACCATCAACAGCCTGCGTCAAACCACGCGCAAGTAAATAGTCTCCCATCAAAACAGCAATTTTGTTTTTCCAAACGGCATTTATAGATGGAAAATTTCGGCGTGTTTCGGCGTTGTCAACAACATCATCGTGAACTAAAGTTGCAGTGTGAAGCAGCTCTACAAGTATAGCGCCTCGGTAACTACGTTCTGTAATTCCGCCCGAAATTTTGCTGGAAAGCAATACAAGAAGCGGACGAACCTTCTTCCCTTTTTGTTTTAGAATGTAGCGGGTAATTAAATCAACTAACGCTACCTTAGATTTGAGAGACTGCTTAAAAAGTTCGTTAAAAAGTTTTAAGTCATCATCAATAAGTTGAGAGATATCGGAAATAGTTCTTTTAGGCACTTTTTTTCTGGAATATTTTCGAAACGAAAATACTTATTTCATATAATATTAACAAAGGAACTGCCAGTAGGAGTTGAGAAACCGGATCAGTACCAGGTGTAAGAAACGCAGCGAAAACTAATATTACAACTATCGAATGCCGGCGATACTTTCTCATTAATTTTGGCGTTAGTATGCCTATTGTAGAAAGAAAAAACGAGAGCATCGGAAGTTCAAACACAAGTCCAGCACCAAGCATTACACTAAGGATAATCGAAAGATACTCATCAATAGAAAAATTGTTTTCTATTGTTGGAGTTCCAAACTGAACAGCAAACTGGAGAGTGAACGGCAGCATCACAAAATATGCAAATATAATTCCGCTTAGAAAACAAAAGGTAGTAAAGATTACAATCCATTTAATGTACTTCTTTTCATTCTGCTTCAATGCGGGTGCGATAAATTTCCAAATTTGATATACAATATTTGGAAAGCTGAATATAAGACCAATCATTATTGCAACCTGGAAATAGAGAAATAACTGCCCAAAAGGACGCAGATTTTGCAGCTTTAAGCCGGATTCTTTTGCAGGAAGAAGTAAGATTTGCTCTACAAAGAAATCAATAAAAACCCATGCGAGAATAGTGCCAATTACAATTCCAATTAAGGAGTAGATAATTCTCCATCTCAGTTCTTCGAGATGATCGAGGAAGGTCATTTCCTTTTCTTCCTCGATATTCTCATTTAACAGTTTATCTTCTTTGCTCACAGCTTAGGCTAACTCTGGATAAAGTGGAAATTGTGA
The DNA here is from genome assembly GCA_964575995.1 of uncultured Melioribacter sp. GTDB lineage: Bacteria > Bacteroidota > Ignavibacteria > Ignavibacteriales > Melioribacteraceae > Stygiobacter. The sequence continues at coordinate 82,178 of CAZNTN010000001.1, forward strand.
ACAAAGCTGAGCTGCTTCTTTCTTAATATTTGCGAGTTCAGTTTCGTTTTCAACATTCTTAATTGCTCTATCAATAAAAGATGCAATCAGTTTCATCTCATTTTCTTTCATTCCGCGTGTAGTTACGGCTGGCGTTCCAATTCTTATTCCGCTGGTAACAAAAGGACTCTTAGTATCAAACGGTACCATATTTTTGTTTACAGTAATACCAGCAGCGCCAAGTGTGTTTTCTACTTTCTTTCCGCTTAAATTTTTATTAGTAAGGTCAACAAGCATCAGGTGGTTATCTGTTCCGCCGGAAACAATATCGTATCCGTTTACCATCATTTCTGAAGCAAGAGTTTTGGAGTTCTTGATAATTTGTTTTGCATAATCAGCAAAATCATCCGAAAGTGCTTCGCCAAAGGCTACGGCTTTAGCCATAATTACATGCATTAATGGGCCACCTTGAATTCCTGGCATTACCATTCCATCAAGAAGTTCACTCATTAATTTTAAGCGGTCACCTTTAAGAGTTTTAATTCCAAAAGGATTTTCTCTATCCTTTCCCATTAAAATAATACCGCCGCGAGGTCCACGAAGCGTTTTGTGTGTTGTTGAAGTAACTACATCACAAAACGGCAAAGGATTGTTCAATAACCCTTTAGCAATCAACCCAGCCGGATGAGCCATATCCATCATTAAAAGCGCTCCAACTTTATCTGCAATTTCACGGAACTTAGCATAATCCCAATCTCGCGAGTAAGCGCTTGCACCCATAACAATAAGTTTCGGTTTCTCTTTCTTTGCTAAATCTTCAACTATGTTGTAATCAAGTAACTTGGTTTCTTTATTAAGAGAGTAACCAACTGATCTGTAAATTTGCCCGCTAAAATTTACGTGCGAACCGTGTGTTAAATGTCCTCCATGATCAAGGCTCAAGCCTAAGATTGTATCACCAGGTTTAAGCATGGACATATAAACCGCCATATTAGCCTGCGAGCCGCTATGAGGTTGTACGTTAGCATATTCTGCCCCGAACAACTTTTTAAGTCTATCGCGGGCAATATCTTCCGCCATATCAACATACTCGCATCCTCCGTAATATCTTTTTCCAGGATATCCTTCAGCATATTTGTTAGTTAAAACGGAACCGGCGGCGGTAAGTACTGAGGTTGAAACAAAATTTTCTGAAGCGATTAATTCTAAGTGAGATTCTTGTCTCTGAAGTTCTAACATAGCAACTTTTAGAACTTCTTGATCTTTTTCTAAATAATTTGGCATGACAAATCTATTTTTTGTTGTGGGGACAAAGTTAGAAATTGATGGTGAAGTTTCATCAAAACTTTTTATTCTATCTTTCTGATTGAATAAACCAAAGCTCTCCGAAACTTAATGAGAAATTAACTTTAAACAAATCTTCTCGAATTAATTTGTTTTCAGTAGTTCCTCTTCTTCCATATTGAAAACCAATATCGAGCGAGTTAAATGAGTATTCAAACTTCAGGGGAATTGATAATCCGCAGTAGATCGAAAGTTGATCGATTGTAGTTCCGCCAAACACATAAGGTGTCTTTTCGTAACTTATGCCGCCTCGTAAAGATAATTGCTTTAAAAAACCCACTGCATCGTAAGAAGGAGTATATTCTACTCCAAAACTATACTTAGAGATATCCTGCAGCTGGCTAGATTTTTCGCTTCCCCATTCTAAGCGGCTCATTGATTGAGTCATATAATCTAGTGTGAATAAGTAGTTGTCTGTTATTTTGAATGAAGCGCCAATACCTAAACGATGAGGCAATTTAGTTTTTAGTGCGCCCGACTTAAATTCAGAATCGCCGACTAAAGAGGAAAAAGTAATAGTGGTATCGGAACTTAGATTAATTTGCGGAGAGTAAGAAAGACCAATTCTAAAATCTTTAAAAACATTTTCACCAAAAAGCGATGAAAGATCGTTAGAAATCATACCGAAAGTAGCTCCAATACCATGATAGCTGAACTCGCGCAAAAATGTGGCATTATGAAAAGTTGAAGTATCTCCAAAAGCTACGCTGGTAGTATTGTTAATCTTTCCGTTGAAATAATCAAAAGAAGCTCCCAAAGATAAACCGAATGGAAGTCTATAAGAAGTTCCGAAGAACAATTTAAATATTCCACCATCACCTTTATAAGTAGTTTTATGCGGATCAACTAACGGGTTGCTCTCGCTGGCAATCAGCTCGTATGCAACATTACTGTATGGAACAATGCCGGCAGCAAAAGATATTCCGTTTTTTCTATCAATTGGAAAACCGAACATCAATCCGGTATAGTAAGAGTTGGAATTAAAGACTGAAGCAGCAGCAGTAGTTTGTTTTACAGAGTTAACCATAAATCCGGTTTCAAACCTTGTTAACAGCAGCTGATTCCATGAAGCCGGATTAGTATAACTGAGATAATCTCTATCAGCAATAGAAAAACCTAACTCGCCTAAAGCAAATCTTCTTGCAGAAAAATTATAAGTTAGCTCTCCAAGTCCAATTCTAGTATATACAGAACCGCCTGAAGCTAACAGAACATTTTGAAGAAGAAAAAAAGTCAGCAATAAAATTTTATTTCTCATTTGGTCACTTAATTGTGTATGTAAGAGTTAATCTTGGTCTTAGAGCTTTGTTAGTTTGCCTGCTGTTAAATAGAGCAATGCGTGAAGCGCTGTATTCTTCATCAGGCAGCCTAATTTTAATTCCTTGATTGGCTTCGCCGTTAATCCATTTCTGAACAATCCATGCAATATCTCCGCTGTAAACGTCATTTTTCCGCGTTAGGTAAGCAAAGTATAAACTATCGCCTGTTAGCTTTTTAGATGTTGAATCTCCAAGTAATTGAACAGAAAGAGAATCTGAAGCTGGTACTCCATCTATGGTTAAAGATGGATCTACAGTTAAATCTAAAATAGCTTTATTAAGAATTATGTTTTTTGGAATTTTTGCTAAATCGAAAGAAAGAACAGAACGCATACCTAAACTGCCTTGCACAAAAAGGTGATTTGCCGAAACCGGATGTTTGCCAACCGAGGTATGAACATCCCAGAAAGGCGCAACTGTAAATGTGTCTTTTTTATTTCCAGCTAATCGTTGAATTTCAAAAGTGATAGCAATGTTTTTTGAGTTGCCGTCTGTAAAAACAGCATCAAAGCCAGCCACTCGGCTTGTTCCCGAAGTTGGTTTTAACAATAGACCATAGTTTCTGGCAAGATTAGTGTCTTTTCTAACTTTAAGCCAATCGGTAATTACCTGTGGTTTAAGATTAAAACTAACAAGCGAATCGGTTACTGTTCTGCTAAAAGAAACATCGGCTCTATCATAAGGCAGTACGGCTAAAGTATCTTCGTCGAAACCTTCTTCTGTCCACGCTTTTCTAACTTGATGAACAGTGAAATCAAAATTTGCATTCTTTTCTCCAAGAGAATAAGTTTTAATCATTCTCATCTTTGCCCAATTTATTACAATTTGGTTATTGTAAATTTTAGTTAGAACAGAGTCATCGAAAGCAATCCAAAATTTATACATAATCGAATACTCGGCATAAGAGTTTTTACCAAGCATTGTACCTGCAGATGTACCTAATTTCAACTTTTGTTTATAGTAAAAAGACTTTTGCGGAGTGTCTTCGGTAAAAGAATCGTACTTTGCAAAATTAATTTTGTCTTGGTCTGGAATGATGTTTTCACCAACAGAAGTTGGTGAATCGCTGCAAGATATGAACAAAGCAATCAAAGCAAAAAAGCTGAGTCTAAAATATTTAATCAATTACTTCCTCCGAAATCTTTAAGAATAAAATCGCACGCTTCGTTAAAATTAGCGGCAACAAAATTGGGTTTTTTGTTTCGATTATGCAAGGCGGTTAACTGGTCTCCATAAATTTCGCTAATAAGTAAGATTGACTTAACACCGGCGTTCAATCCGCAAAGTACATCTGCTTCTCTGTCTCCAACCATATAAGAACGTGTGAGGTCCAAATCCATTTCCTCGGCAGCTTTAAAGATCATTAGCGGCGAAGGCTTTCTGCATTTAGATTCTTCTTCACTGCTATAATCTGGATGATAAGGACAGAAGAAAAACCTATCAATCTCAGCACCATCTTGTTTCAACAAAAAATCAATTTTACGGTTAACCTTTTCTACATCTTCAATAGTCATCAAACCCTTTGCTACTCCGGCTTGATTTGAAATGACTACTATCTTAAAACCAAAGTCCTGTTTAAGTTTCCTAATTCCCTCAGAAACTCCTTCTAAAATTATTACCTCAGCGGGATTTTTAACATAGCCGTTATCGTAATTAATTGTTCCGTCTCTATCTAAAAATAGTGCATGATGAGGCATAATTAATTAGTAAGCTTCTTATAAAGGTCCACATATTTCTTGGTAGAATTCATCCAAGAGAAATCAGATTTCATACCGTTAATCTGAATAGTCTTCCACATTTCAGGGTCGGTTGTATATAATTTGATAGCAGCCTTAATTTCGGTAACAAAATCCTTTGCCGAGTACTTCTCGAATACAAATCCGTTACCAGTTAAAGTAGTTGGATTAAACTTTTGAACTGTATCTGCTAATCCGCCTGTGCTTCTTACAATCGGCACGGTTCCGTAAACCAAACTGTATAATTGGTTCAAACCGCAAGGTTCAAATTTAGAAGGCATTAAAAACATATCGCTTCCAGCTTCAATTAAGTGGGCTAATTCATCATCGAAACCAATATAGCAAGAGAATTTATCGTTGTACTTAGTCGCCATATTCATAAAAAACCTGTTATACTTTTTATCACCGGTTCCTAAGAGAACAAGCTGAATATCTAACTTCATCAATTCGGGGAAAGCTTTTTCAAGTATATCCATTCCTTTGTTATCATAAAGTCTTGTAATCATTCCCAAAACCGGAACTTCTGGCTTAAATTCGAAATTGAAATTATCTGCTAAAGCTTTTTTGTTCTCTATCTTAAATTCTAAATTCTTTGCAGAGTACTTTTTAGCAATTTTTGTATCAACTTCGGGGTTCCAAATAGTTTCATCAATTCCGTTAATAATTCCATATAAATCTTTCTTTCGTTTTGAAAGCAGTTCTTCAAAACCTAAGCCTAAATCTTTTGTAGAACATATTTCTTTTGCATAGGTCTCGCTAACGGTATTAATCATATCAGAATAGAACAAACCGCTTTTTATGAAATTAACACTCCCTTTGTGCAAAATTCCTTTTTCGGAATTTGCTTCTTTGGGTAATGCGGTTTTATCGAATGTAGATTTAGGGAAAATGCCCTGAAAACCAAGGTTATGAATAGTAAACAGAGTTTTTATTCCCTTAAATGCGGAATCGTTCTTAAGCATTGTTTTCAAATATGCAGGTACAAGTCCACACTGCCAGTCATTACAATGAATTATATCCGGTACCCAACCTAACTTTTGAATTAAATCGTAAACAGACCTTGCTAAAAGAATAAATCTTTCATCGTTATCTGGATAATCTTCGTTGGTTAGAGGATCGCTGTAAAGGCTGTGCCGGATTCCAAAATACTCTGGGTTATCTAAGAAGTAGATTTGCACTCTTGTTTTAGGTCCAATTAAAAAAGAGGAACGGAGAGAAAAAACAACATCTTTTTCCCCAATTTTCATAGACAAGTCTTTTAGGCGAACAACTTCGTGAATCTTGAATTTTCTTTCATCTATTGCACCGTATTTAGGGACCACAATACGAACCAAATGTCCCATTTCCTGTAGTTTTTGAGGCAGAGCCGATGAGATATCAGCCAAGCCGCCGGTTTTAATAAAAGGGTAAACTTCTGAGGTAACAAAAAGGATTTTATACTTTTTTCCGGGGGGCATTATCAAGTATCCTTAATTATTGGTTGCAAAATTAAGAAAAATGAGCGTTTCAACCAAAAATATTAGCTATTAAACAACTTATTTATCTATTTTAGAGCAACTATTTATACCAATTTTTAATCAAAAATGAAGACTTTACTTAAGAATGCATCTCGGATAATAACCGTTGATACAAAGGGTAAAAATGTAAAAAGAGGCAAAAATCTTAACGATCTGTTCCCCGTTTCAGATACCGCCGTTTTGATCGAAAATGGCATAATCAAAGATTTTATTCCAAATTCAAGCGTAGAAAATGTAGAAGACGCAAGCATAATAGACGCAAAAGATTGTATAGTGCTTCCAGGCTTGGTCGAATGTCACACTCACGCAGCTTATGCCGGTTCAAGAGCTAACGAGTTTTTGATGAGGCTGAAGGGCGCTACTTACGAAGAAATTTCTCAAGCCGGCGGCGGCATAATTTCTACTATGAAGGCTGTACGGAATTCCTCTTTTGAAGAACTTGTAAGGCTGCTTAAACCGAGAATTAGTCATTTTATTTCTCAAGGAGTAACCACTTTAGATATTAAAAGCGGATACGGATTAAGTTTCTACGATGAGATTAAACTTTTACAAGTTATTAATCACTTCAAGACAAATTCTTCTATTGATATTGTACCAACTTTTCTTGGCGCACATACTTATCCGCCAGAATACAAAAATGATCATCAAAAATATCTAAAGTTGATTAACGAAGAACTGCTGCCTTACATCATCAAAAATAAACTTGCAGAACACGTTGATGCTTTTTGTGAAAAAACAGCTTTCTCGGCAGAAGATGTGGACCTGATTTTTTCAAAAGCAAAAAAGTTAGGTTACAAATTACGACTTCATACCGATCAATTTAATGTAGTTGGCGGATTAGATATTGCACTTAAACACAAAGCGCTTTCTGTAGATCATTTGGAAGTTATTGCCGATAATGATATTCCCAAATTAGCAAAGAGCAATACGGCAGCAGTACTGTTGCCCGGAGTTTCATTCTTTTTAGATTGCAAATTTGCACCAGCCAGAAAGTTGATAGAGAACAACGCTATTATTGCTCTTTCAACGGATTACAATCCCGGTTCATCGCACATACCTAACTTGCAGCTAATAATGCAGTTAGCCGCATTAAACTATAAAATGAGTGTAGAAGAGATAATTTCTGCCGTTACAATTAATTCTGCATACGCAATGGGTATCCAAGAAAATATTGGAAGTTTAGAAATTGGCAAGCAGGCAGATTTTGCAATCTTTGATGCAAAAGACATTTCGGAAATTATTTACAACATTGGTATAAATCTGAATAAGTTTACAGTTAAAAAAGGAAAAATTGTTTACTCAAGAATAACGGAGAATTAAACTTTTATGGCAGATGCGAAGGCAAAAATTATCGAGTGTGTTCCAAATTTTAGTGAAGGACGAGAACAAAAAACTTTTGATGCGATAAAAAATGCTATTGATTCTACGCCGGATGTAAAACTTCTGAGCCTTGAACCAGACGCCGATTACAACCGCGTAGTTGTAACTATGGCTGGAAACAAAACCGGAATATTAAACGGTGCATTAAACGCGTGCAGAGCAGCTTCATCTTACATTGATATGACCAAACACAAAGGTGAACATCCCCGCTTAGGTGCTATTGATGTAGTTCCTTTTGTTCCAATTTCAAACGTTACTACCGAAGAATGCGTTAAAATTTCTGAACAGTTTGCAGAAATAATTTCTAAAGAATTAAGTGTGCCGGTTTATCTTTATGAAGCCGCCTCACGCAAACCGGAAAGAAAAAGTCTGCCAAACATTCGTCAAGGTGAATATGAAGGACTTGAAGCAAAACTTCAAGACCCAAATTGGGCACCGGATTATGGAGAAGCTGTTTTCAATCCAAAACTTGGTGGAATTGTTACCGGCTCACGCTTCTTTTTAGTTGCCTACAATGTGAACATAAACTCAACTGATGTTAAATATGCAAAGGAAATTGGTGAAGTGCTGCGCGAAAGCGGCTACTCTAAACGTGATGAAACCGGCGCTATAATTAAAGTTGATGGTAAACCAATTAAGATTCCCGGGAAATTAAAAGAAGTAAAAGGAATGGGAGTTTCTTTGGAAAAATATAACATCACGCAAGTTTCGATGAACTTAACAAACTACACAGTTACACCAATTTATGCAGCGTTTGAAGAAGTAAAGAAAGAAGCTGCCCGGCTTGGCGTTGAAGTTTGCGGCAGCGAAATTGTTGGGCTTGTTCCACTTGCCTCTTTACTTGATGCCGGAAAATTCTACACAAACAACAATGAGACCGATGAGAAAATGTTAGTAGAAGCCGCAATTAAAAACTTGGGATTAAGTTCTTTAAATCCTTTCAAGCCCGAAGAAAAAGTAATTGAATATATGATTTAGTAAGCATTAGCTGTTAGCGTTTAGTATTTTGAAAACAACTAGGAATTAAAATGGATTTATCAAAATCATTACAACAGTACTTTGACGATTTATCTTCTAACGCCCCAACTCCAGGAGGAGGAAATGTTGCTGCTCTTTGCGGCGCACTCTCTTCAAGTTTAGGTGCTATGGTATGCGGATTGACAATCGGCAAGAAAAAATACGCTGAAGTTGAATCAGAAATGATTGAAGTAAAGGCAAAGTTAGATTCGTATCAAAAAGAATTTTTTGCATTGGGACAGAAAGACAACGCGGCATTTGATAAAGTTATGGAAGCATTCAAGCTGCCAAAAGAAACAGAAGCCGAGAAGGAAGCAAGAAGTAAAGCAATTGAAAGTGCTACTTTTGGCGCTGCTGCTGTGCCCGAAGAAGTTATGAAGAAAGCAAAAGAGATTCTTCCATTTCTGAAAACAATAATTGAAAAAGGGAACAAAAATTCATTATCCGATGCGGGAGTTGCCGCTGCTCTTGTTGCAGCAGCATCAAAAGGCGCTTACTTGAATGTTTTGATAAACTGCTCTTCCCTTTCCAACCAAACAATTGCTCAGGAGATAAAAAAACGTTCTGATATAGTTTTAGATGAAACTTGTGCCGAAAGTAACCGTTTGCTGGAAAATGTTTTTACTTCAATTCAACCAAAATAATTATAGGAAATGAGATGCAAAAAGAAATTACAACAGTCTGCCTTAAACGCTGCTTTTTATTTTTTCACTTTTGTATCTCGTTTCTAATTCTTTTCTCTTCAAATATTTCCGCTCAAAAAATTCTATTAGGAATTGATGTACTCGAACGGGATAATTTTTCGATACTCGATGGAAAGAGAGTTGGGCTGATTACAAATCATACAGGAGTTAACAGCAAATTAATTTCTACACACGATTTATTTAAGCAGGCGAAAAGTTTTAAGCTTACTTCTGTTTATGCACCGGAGCATGGTTTTAAAGGAATGATTGGAGCCGGAATTACATTTGAGCATTACAGGGATTCTATCAGCGGCATTACATATTTCTCTATTTACGGAAAAACATCGCAGCCTACAAAGGAAATGTTGAGTGATGTAGATATTTTAGTCTATGACATTCAAGACATAGGCGTTCGTTCTTACACATATATTTCTTCGATGGGCTTGTGCATGGAAGCCGCTGCTGAAAATAATATTCCGTTTGTAGTGCTTGATAGACCAAACCCGCTTGGCGGATATAGAATTGAAGGCAATATCGTAGAAGAAGGGTTTGAATCTCTTGTTAGCAAGTTTCAAATTCCTTATGTGTATGGTTTAACCTGCGGCGAACTTGCTAATCTGATTAACGAAAATCCAAACATTGGTAACAAAGCAAAATGCACGCTGCACGTAGTTAAAATGGAAGGCTGGAAGCGCTGGATGAAATTTAGCGATACCGGTTTAGCCTGGGTTCCTACTTCTCCAAACGTTCCTCACCAAGAAACGCCGGCTTACTTAGTTTCAAGCGGTGTACTCGGCGAGCTGATTGTTTTTGGAATTGGAATATCTTACACTCTTTCGTTTGAAACTTTTACCGCCGAATGGATTGATGCAGATTCACTTGCCAAATATATGAACGCACTAAAATTGCCTGGGGTTATTTTTAGACCGATTTCTTACAAACCATATTACGGCGATTGGAAAGACAAAGTTCTAAATGGTGTCCAAATACACTTGGTAGAACCGGATAAAGTAAATTTACTTGAAGTACAGTTTTATTTTATGCAGGTACACAATGAAATGTATCCAAAGAAAAATCCTTTTGAAATAACTTCTTCATCAAGAATTAAAATGTTCGATAAGGTTATGGGGACTAACAAGATTAGAGAAAAGTTTACTGAGCGGTTTTTAGTCTCAGATATTAAACAGTTGTTAGATAAAGATCTAAAGCGGTTTAAAAAACTTTCTAAACGTTATTATTTGTATAATTACGAGAATTAAGTTTTTCTATCACTCGACAAAATTAATTATAACATCGCCAACAGGCCAACGCGCACGTAGATTTAGTGTATCGTTATAAAACCGAAAATCTTCTGAATACTTAAAGGGCATAATAGAACCAATGTCATATTTACCGTTTTCATTTTTATCCTTATAACTCCAAGCCAAGTATTTACCCGGAACAACTTTCCTAAAATCAAATTTGTTCATCTTATCGTTTTTTTGTTGATAAACTCGCTTTGGAGATGTAACGCTCTCAATAACAGTAACCAGAGTGGAATCATCACTTACAACTATTCCTGACAATCCGCCAAAATCTAACTCAGTAGTTGTTACAAACTTGAATTGATAAACAGTATCGATAGACTTAAATGACAAATCTTTCAACTTGCCTGCCGAGAATTTTACTAAATACTCTGTACCCGGTTTAAGTTTTGCAGAAATATTCAGATTGAATAAAGCATCATCAACTTTGCCGGCTGTAAATTCAATTCGATTCTTCTTAGCATCTTCTATCGATGTTCTGCTTTTTACATCATCCAAGTCAATCCCATCTACAAACTGAACTTTCACAATCGGCTTTTCGAAATCCACTTTGTCGCCTGGCATTTCTCCATAAACCTTTAGCAGTTTATTTACAGTTGTATCCTTTTCTGTCTTATAAACAAATCCAATTTTATCCAAACTGGTCTTATTCGTATTCAAATCCTCAAAGCTGTTTGCGTACAGAAGATAATCCTTAAAAGAATTTGTGTCTTCAAAAGCGATATAAAACTGGTTTGGTTTGAGGTCATACTTATAAAAATGCTTAGGCAGAATTTTCTTTTGACTAACAGAATCAATCAATTCAAAGTTAGCGGCTGATAGTTTTGAGCTGTCTATCCCTTCGCTAAACTCTATAACTAAATGGTTTCTGTCTTTCATAAACGCAGCGCTTAGTTTTGGCGCAATAGTATCCTCTCTCGACAAAAAGAAATCTACATGCTCTACACTCGTGTTCTTTGGAGTAAGCTCAATTTTATTTGATTGCACTCCAAACTCATCATCATTTTTTTGATACAGCATATCAAGCATATAATCTCTGACAGCAATCACTTTATATTCGCCGTTACGAAGACCAACTAAAGAGTAATTGCCATTCTTACCAACTTGAGAAACATAATTTGGTTTTTGCTTAGCAGCATCAATTTCTCCGTTAGTTTGATAAGCATAAATCATAATTCCATCAACTTTGCTGTCATAAACCTTCCCGGAAATTTTTGCAGTATCAATTTTATCGCCGGTAGAAAAAGCAAACACATATGGCTGAACCATTTTATTTCGGTTGTTGAGATCGAAAACTTCTGTACCAATTGTTACTGTGTAAGTAGTATTCAACTGCAGGGTGTCTTTAAACTCAATAGTAACTCTTTTGCCGGACCAATCATAAGTTAAACCTTGCTGAAGTGCAGGCGAAATGAAAACTGCATTTTGCACAGAAAGTTTATCAACGTACTCGCTGAATTGAAGTTCAATAAAATCTTCGGAGAAATTTGTTGCTCTGTTTTTGGGATAGCTTTCAATAATTTCCGGGGGAATTTTATCAACTTCGCCGCCAGTTGGAGCCATTTGGTTGGCGCATCCGGCAAGTGTTAAAATTATTCCAAACAATAAAACTATTTTTGATTTCTCAGCCATCTTCTGTACTTACTCACATTAATTGAGTGCTGCTCATAAGTTGCAGCAAATGAATGAGTGCCATTTCCATCTGCCACAAAAAAGAGATAATTATTTTTTTCTGGATAAAGCGCAGCTTGTATTGCCTGCTTGCCCGGATTATTAATTGGTCCCGGCGGTAATCCAGGATATTTATAAGTATTGAACTTGGAATTTATCTGCAAATCTTTACGCGTAATAGTTTTGTTTGTTCTATTTCGGATTAAGTATGCAACCGTTGGGTCGGCTTGAAGAGCCATTCCTATTCTTAATCTGTTGTGATAAACTCCAGAAATAGTAGCGAACTCCGAAAACACATTTGATTCGCCATCAATTATTGAAGCAAGAGTAAGAATTTGATGCTCAGTCATTTTCAACTTCTTGAGCTGCTCTCTATTTTCGTTTGTCCAAATCGTATTTAGCTGATCGTTCAGTTTGCGAATAACACTTCCAGCATAACTTGTAGTATAAAAATAATAAGTTTCCGGAAGTAAGTAACCTTCAAGATTATCAGCATCAATATTAAGTGAACGAAGAAAAGGCTTACTGCCAGATAAACCAATAAACTCTGCCGAATCAATATTCAACTCCCTTTGCAAAAGAGAGGCAAGTTCCGGCTGTTCAATACCTTCTGGTATAGTAACTTTCTTTTGCATAACAACCTGCGAGCCGCTTAAAACCTCAGTCAATTCTAAATAGCTCATCGGTTTATCAATATAGTAAATACCGGCTTTAATTTTCTTTTCTGCACCTTTAAGCGTAATTGCTATCTTCATATTGAATTTACTTGGAATTAACCCTTTAGTGTAAAGGCTATCTACAATCTGATCAACAGAATCGCCGCGGCGCAGCTCTACTTCAACCGCTTTGTTATTTGGGAGAGAATTAGGAGAATAAAAAGTGAATATGAGTAGGATAAGCACAAATGCAAAAAAGGCAGCTACAATATAAAACTCGTTTCGCGATAGCAAAGTTAAAGGTAATTTTTTGTTCTCGTTAGGCATTTTTCTTTAGAATAATTTTGGCGAAAATATAAAGAAATTATTTTATGAATGAATAATCATTTAGACTTGGATAGGCATTGAAACTAAAATTATAACGAAAACCTGCTTCATAAACTTTTTGAGCGCGGTAAGCGATCATAGCAGCATTGTCTCCGCATAACTCTAAAGAAGGAATTACAAGTATCTTGTTATATCTTTTTGCTATTGCTGCAAATTCTTCTCTAAGAACTTTATTTGCAGCAACACCACCTGCAACAGAAATGGAATTTACTTTGTGTTTTTTTAATGCTCTTTCCGTTTTTTCAACAAGCGCTTTAACAACAGATTTTTGGAACGAAGCAGCAATTAACGGTAAGTCGTTTGATGGAATTTTTGACGCTTCGCCATATTCTTTTTGAATAAATCTAAGCACAGATGTTTTTATTCCGCTGAAAGAAAAATCAAACTCACCTTTGCATTGCGAAACAGGAAAGTTTACAAAATCGGTCTTTTGATTCTCTGCCGCTTTTTGAATTAAAGGTCCGCCAGGATATCCAAGTCCAATCATTTTTGAAACTTTGTCAAATGCTTCGCCGGCAGCATCATCAATCGTATTTCCAAGTTTCAGTATCTCGGTATCACTTTTTACTAAAAGCAGCAGCGTGTGCCCGCCCGAAACTACAAGACTTAAAAATGGGAACACCGGCTTATCATTCATCAAAAATCCGGAAAATATATGTCCTTCAATATGATTAACCGGAACGAAAGGTTTATTAAGTGAGTAAGCAAATCCTTTTGCAAATGTTAACCCAACTAACAATGCGCCAATCAATCCGGGCCCGGCAGTAGCTGCAATTAAACTAAGATTACCTTTTTCAATCATAGAATCGGAAATGGCTTTACGCACAAGAGGCATTAAATTTTGTAAATGAGCCCTGCTGGAAAGTTCGGGCACAACACCACCATAAATTTTATGTATGTCTTGGGAGGAAATTAAGTTCGATAAAATTTTTCCATCGCTCAATACCGAAACTGAAGTTTCATCGCAAGAACTTTCTATTGCAAGAAGATTCATCACTTAAAGGAAAAAAGACTTTTTGTTATATACCAAGCCATATTCGGATTTTCTTGCAGTCTTCTTATAGAATACTTATACCAATGCTCTCCAAATGGAACATAAACGCGCAGCTTATGTCCTGCTGCATTTATTCTATCCCTTAATCCTTCTTTTACACCGTAAAGCATCTGAAACTCATACTTTCCTTTAGGTACATTTTTTTCAATTAACATTTTGTAAGAGTTTTCAACTAAGTAATCATCGTGTGTAGCAATGCCAACGTAATTACCATCCTCTAGCATTTGTCTTAAAATATCTAAAAAATTATCTCTAACTTTTTGATAATCTTTGAATGCAATTTCAGCAGGTTCAACATAAATACCTTTGCAAAGACGATAGTTGGTACCAGATTTATTAAGCTCTTTAACATCCTCTAAAGTACGTTTTAAGTATGCTTGAACAACAATACCAACATTGTTATACTTTTCTTTTGCTCTGTTAAAAAGTTTTATAGTTGCATCTGTAAAAGGAGAATCTTCCATATCAATTCGTACAAAATTATTATAAATTTTTGCCCTATCTAAAATTTCACAAAGCAAATCGTAACAGAAATTTTCATCAATCCCTAAACCTAATTGAGTTGGTTTTAACGAAAGGTTTGCATTTAGTTTATTCTTATCAATTGCATCAAGAACTTCAAAGCACTCTTTTTTAGCTTCTTCACATTCTTTTTTTGAAGATACAGCTTCTCCTAAAACATCCATAGTTGCAATAATACCTTTTGCATTGAGATCTTTAACAGCCTTTACAGCATCTTCTAACTTAACTCCGGCAATGTAGCGCTTAGCAAAAATGAAAACGAACGATTTAGGAAGCAGTTTTACAAACTTTACAATAAGTTGGTTAAAGAGATTCACATTATCACCTATAATAGAAATTTTTAGTGATGAAAATTAGGAGTGCAAGGTCTTTAAAGCAAATCGGCTTATGTATCAGGCTGCAATTTGGTTAATAAGAATCAATAAAAACTCAATCCGGTTTTCAAGTTCTTGAATTGTAGTATTATTATCGAGTACAAAATCTGCATCGTTTTTTTTCTCTTCATCTGGAATCTGAAACTGCATTCTTATTCTAACTTGTTCTTCATTAGTATTATCTCTTGAAATGACTCTATCAACACGTAGTTTTTCTTCAGCAAAAACTAAAAGCACATAATCAAAGAAATCTTCAAGGTCAGCTTCGTAAACCAGAGCAGTTTCAATAAAAACAATGTTTTGCGTTTTAAAGATTTCTGAGGAGAGATTATTAATTTTCTCCATAACCGGCGGATGCACAATAGCATTTATCTTTATAACATTATCTTCACTGTTGAAAACATTTGCCGCAAGAAATTTTGTATTTAGCTTACCGCTTTTATAAGATTCATCCCCAAATTCAGAAACAATCAGCTTTTTGATTTCAGAATCTTGCACCATCATCTCTTTAGCAATTAAATCTGCTCTTAAGACCTGGTAGCCTTTCTTTTCCAAAAAATCAGAAACACTAGATTTTCCGGAGCCAATTCCGCCTGTAACTGCAATTTTAATTTTCTTCATAAAGAAGCCCCATTAAAGGGGCTAAATATTTTATTTAGCGTATGCAATTTTTCTTAATTCGCGTATTACAGTAACCTTTATCTGTCCTGGATATTCCATTTCTTCTTGAATTTTGGATGCTATGTCATTAGCTAAACGATCTGCAAAAACATCATCAACTTTATCAGGCTCAACTACAACACGAACTTCGCGCCCGGCTTGAATAGCATAAGTTTTAGCGACGCCTTCAAAAGATTTGGCAAGTGTCTCAAGATTTTCTAATCTTTTAACGTAGCTTTCAAGAGGTTCGCGTCTTGCGCCCGGTCTTGCGCCGCTAATAGCATCTGCAGCTTGAACTAAAGCAGCAAGCGGATGCTCCATTTCAATGTCTTCATGATGAGAGCCAACCGCATTAACTACAATTGGATGTTCGTTGTATTTCTTTGTTAAGTCATAACCAAGCAACGCATGCGGACCTTCAACATTTTTATCTATAGTTTTTCCAACATCGTGCAATAAACCAGCGCGGCGCGCTAAGTTAGTATCAAAACCTAATTCTGCTGCCATAATTCCGGTTAAGTACGCTACTTCAATGCTATGCTGAAGAAGATTTTGTCCGTAGCTCGAACGGTATTTCATTTTACCAACGTGCTTAACAAGTTCTATATGTAACCCGTGTAACCCCAATTGAATAATTGTATTCTCACCTTCTTTCAGAATTTCTTCATCAAGTTCGGATTGAACCTTTGTAACAACTTCTTCAATACGAGCAGGGTGAATTCTGCCGTCTGCAATTAAACGCTCTAAAGAAATTCTGGCAACTTCTCTTCTAAACTGATCGAATGCCGAAAGGATTACTGCTTCAGGAGTGTCATCAACAATAACATCAACTCCGGTAGCAGCTTCAAATGCACGAATGTTTCTCCCTTCCCGTCCAATTATTCTTCCCTTCATTTCATCGTTCTGAATCTGGACAACTGAAACAGTAGATTCTACCGAGTGGTCTACAGCAGTTCGCTGAATTGCCTGAACAACAATTCTCTGCGATTCCTTCTTTGCGTCCAGTTTTGCTTGATCGCGAATTTCTTTAATCGATTGAGCTGCATCTGTTTTAGCCTTGCTGATCATGTTCTCCATCAACATTTTTTTGGCTTCTTCCGATGTTAATCCAGCTATTTTTTCAAGCCTAACATTTTGTTCTACTACTAAACTATTTAACTCAGCATGCTTTTTATCTAAATCCTGTTTATGAGTTGTTAAATTTTTCTCAGAATTCTTTATTTCCTTCTCTTTCTGAGTAACCATCTCAAATTTCTTCTCAAGATTTTCCTCTCTAGATTCTAACTGCTTTTCGTGGTTCTGAAGCTTCTGTCTCTTTGAATTAACATCGGCGTCAAATTCTTGTTTCTTCTTTAGCCATTCATCTTTTACTTCTAAAAGTTTTTCACGTTTAAGATGCTTGGATTCTTTTTCAGCTTCTTCGATAATGGATTTTGATTTCTCTTTAGCCGTTTCAATGCTGTTCTTTCCCACTTTAGAATTCAAAAACCAGCCGATATAAAACGCAATTGCCGAAGCAACTACCGGAATGCCAATATAAAACAGTAACTCCATCTTTCCTCCGTATAAGAAATTTTTAATCCGCACTTACCGGTATTTATCTTGAAAAGAACTATATCTACCCGAAATGTGGGAAATTGCCCGACGCTTTTTACTTCCACTAGTCCCGGAAAACCGAGAACCCTGCAAATTGGGCTGAGGCCTGTAATACACGCCGCGAGTCAATAACCCTTAGGTTATATAATTTGTTAGTTCTTTCGTATAAAACCGGCAGTGCGGTAAACTACGATTGGCTGGCAATAGATTTTGATTCGCTGAGAAGAAGCTTAATCTTTTTCACTTTGTCGGTAGCTTGAATACTGAATTCACGAAATCTATTCTTTTCAACAAATAAATCGTAAGCAATATTAAGTGCGGCTATAATTGCTATTGTATCCTTTGGTTGATCAGGTAATTCGTCACGTGTTTCTTCCATAATAGAATTAACGTATTCAGCTAACTCAGCAGCTATTTCTTGATTTTCTACAAGGAGTGAATATTCTCTATCAAAGATTTTTACTTTCAACTTCTTCTTTTCAGTCATTTTTATGCCAACCTGCATCCAACAATAATATTAAGTGCGTAAATGATAGTCTATTCTGGCTATCAATTCCGAAATTTTATGTTTTAAAGCTTCTTTCTCCTCTATATTGAAAGCTTCATCACCAAAAAGGTTCTGATCATTCAACAGTGTTCTGCTCACTTTAGATTCTATATCTACAATTTTTTTCTTTAATGATTCGTTTTCCCGTTCAAGTAAAGCAATGCGGTTATTTAAGCCCTGATTCGTCTCCGCAAGTTCTGTTCCCTTCTGAACGTAGTAATAAATTTGCTTTTCAAGGGAATTTAGTTCATCTAAGAACAAATCATATTTTGAAGTTTCAGACAATCAAGTTCCTCTTAATTGTGCACCAAATTTTGTTTCTACAGCTTTTATTGCAGTTCTAAAATCTTTTTCAACTTCTTCTTCTGTTAAGGTTCTGCTTAAATCGAAGTACTCTAACTGAAATGCAAGGCTTTTCTTATGCTTACCTAAACTTTCACTTTGGAAAATATCAAATAAGATTACATTATGCAATAGTTTAGTACTCGTTTCCTTAATTACTTCAGTAACTTGGACAGATTTAATATCATCATCCACAACAAAAGAGCAGTCTCGGTAAACCTTAGGAAACTTCAATAATTCGGTAAAAGTTTTATTAGGAACTTTTATCATTTTCATCTTATCAATGTTAAGTTCTACTGCATAAACCGGCTGTGTAACATCGAATGAAACGGCAACTTTAGATATCACTTTTCCAATTTGACCTACTGTTTCTTCATCGATAACAATTTTAAGACAATTTGAATAATTAGAATTTCCTTCCTCACTCTGAGCAAACTTAAGCATAGAGCCTGGAATCAGTTTATTAACTAATGCTTCAATTATTCCCTTAAACTCATAAATATCAAACTGTTTATCCTTAGCATACCATTTTGTTCTTGCAGAGTTGCCTGTAATTACAGCAATCAAACTTTCTGTTTCTTCAAAATCATCAAAGTTTGCAATCTTTTCATTCTTTTTGTTGAAAATCTTTCCTATTTCAAATATCAATAAATCTTTTTCGCTAACGTTTAGATTGTTTGAAACTGCTGTCAGAATTCCAGGCAGCAACGAAGGTCTTATGTGAGACATTTCGCTGCTTTGCGGATTGAGCACAGCAATTGGGTTTCCAAACTTTGATGCAACACTTTGGCTAAGCATAGAGTTAGTTACTATTTCATAAAACCCAAGAGAAGTAAATGCGCTTCTTAATTTGTCTGTAAACTCGGATTGGTCCACCTTCGCTTCAAGCGTAATCGAGATTTTATTAATCTCCGGAATATTATTGTAGCCATAAATTCGAGCTACTTCTTCAATCAAGTCGATTTCTCTTTCAACATCAGCACGGAACGAAGGAATTTGCACAACCAATTTATCTTCAAATTTTTCAACAAGCACAAAGCCAAGATTTGCTAAAATCTTTTCTACTGCATCCTTAGGAATTTCGTAACCTAAAACCTTATTGATTCTAGAGAAACGTATTTCTACAGCAGCGGTAGTAACCGGATTAGGATAAGCATCTATTTCTCCAACAGCTATTTCTCCGCCGGCTGTTTCTTGAATCAACTGAGCAGCTCGTTTAGCAGCCCAAATTGTAATGTTGTAATCTGTTCCTCTTTCAAAACGGTAAGAAGCATCCGTTGAAAGTGCCAAATGCTTTGCAGTCTTTCTAACAGATGAAGGATTGAAGTATGCGCTTTCAATCAAAATGTTCTTGGTGTTTATTGTAACTTCTGAGTTTTCTCCACCCATTACTCCAGCCACAGCAACTGTTCTCTCGGAGTCGCAAATCATCAAATCAGATGATTTCATTTTTCTTTCTTTAGAATCAAGTGTAACAAACTTTTCACCTTCTTCTGCTCTTCTTACAATAATCTTATTGCCGGCTAAGTTATCCAAATCGAATGCGTGAAGCGGCTGACCGACTTCGTAAAGTACATAATTTGTTGCATCAACAACATTATTGATAGGACGCAATCCTATGCTTTTAAGTCTTTTCTTCATCCACTCAGGAGATTCTTTTATCTCAACATTTGAAACTACTTTTCCTATATAGCGCGGGCATTTTTCGGAGTCATTAATTTCTACCGAAGCTAATTCATCGGATTTTTTGCCGGATTCTTTGAAATCAATTATAGGAAATTTGAGCGGACGATTAAAGATTGCTGATAAATCTCTTGCAACTCCAATGTGGCTTAAAGCATCAGCTCTGTTTGGCGTTATGTTAATTTCCATAGTAACATCATCTAAACCTAAGGCTGTAGATAATTCTGTTCCTTCAGTTAAAGATTTATCTAAAACCATAATTCCATCGTGATTATCACCAATACCAAGTTCATTTTCAGAACAGATCATTCCTTCAGAAACTTCGCCGCGGATTTTTGCTTTTTCAATCTTGAATCTGCTATTAGGAATTGTTGCGCCAATTTTAGCAAAAGCTATTTTCTGTCCAGCTACAACATTCGCAGCTCCGCAAACAACGCTGTAATCACGAAAGCCATCTGTAACAAAGCACAATGTAAGTTTATCGGCATTAGGATGCTTCTTTGTTTCCTTAACAAACCCAACAACTATATTCTCAAAATTCTTTTTATGATCTAAAACTTCTTCAACTTCCAAACCGGCAAAAGTTATTTTCTCAACAATTTCATCGGATGAAATTCCGCATAAATCTATGTAGTCTTTTAACCAATTAAGAGAAATCTTCACTGCGTCACCTTTTTAGTTCTTCTTTGTGCCTAAGTTTCTTGCAGCATGATAAACGCCGCTAATCACTAAGGTACTACTTAAAATTGAGTTAAGAATCTTTTATCATTATCAAATAAAATTCTGATATCATCAATACCATACTTACGCATAGCCGTTCTTTCAATACCCATTCCAAAAGCGTAGCCAACATATTTTTCCGAATCTATGCCAACATTATTCAAAACGTTAGGATCAACCATACCGCAGCCGAGAATTTCCATCCAGCTTCCCGCTTTTCCCTTAGGTTCCCACCAAATATCCATCTCAGCGCTTGGCTCGGTAAAGGGAAAAAAGCTTGGACGGAACCGATACTTAACATCCTGTCCAAAGAACTGCTTAACAAATGCAACTAATGTTCCCTTTAATTCGGCAAAGGTTACATCAGTATCCACGTACAAACCTTCAACTTGATGGAATAAGCAATAGCTCTTTGCGCTTACTGCTTCATTTCTGTAAACTTTGCCCGGCATAATTGCACGCAATGGAGGTTGTTTTGATGACATCAATCTAATTTGTACTGGTGATGTATGTGTTCGCAACAAGAATTTATCGGTTACAAAAAATGTGTCTTGCATATCACGCGCAGGATGATCATCAGCAAAATTTAATGCAGTAAAATTATTGTAATCACTTTCAAGCTCCGGTCCTTCATAAACTGAAAATCCTAACCCCCTGAAAATACTTTTAATTTCCTCTAATGTTTGAGTAATTATATGCTTGCTGCCAATATTTTTTTCTATACCGGGTAAAGAGAGATCGATAAATTCTTCTTTCTCTTCGGCTTCACTTTCAAATTTTTTCTTTAGTTCATCGAAATAAAAATTTGCATGAGTCTTTAGTTCATTAACAGCTTTCCCGGCTTTAGGCTTATCTTCTTTAGGAACATCCTTTAAGGAATCTACAATTTGAGTAATTATACCTTTTTTGCTAATGTACTTTAAGCGCAATTCTTCAAGCGAAGAAAGATCGGTTACTTTAGTGAGTTCTTCATCAAAACTTTTTCGGGTTGATTCTATTCTATCTAACATTACTATAATCCCGACAGTTTAAAAAAATTCCCTCCCGAAACAATAAAAGCGCTTCCGAGAGGGATATAATTAGTTAGTTGCAAATTTTACAACATCTGCAAAAGCTTGAGGATTTTCTACAGCTAAGCTAGCAAGCAGTTTACGATTAATAGTAACACCTTTTTTATTGAGTGCGTTGATCAATCTGGAGTATGTAGTACCGTTGATTCTTGCAGCTGCGTTTATACGAACAATCCACAAACTTCTATATTCACGTTTTTTAAGTTTGCGATCTCTGTATGCGTGGACAAGACCTTTTTCAACGTGGGTTTTAGCAACAGTCCATACGTTGCCGCGGGCACCCCAGTAGCCCTTCGCCATTTTTAGTACTTTCTTACGTCTTGCTTTAGAAGCGACGTGATTTACTGAACGAGGCATTAGTTGTTTCTCCTGTTATTGCAGCATTATAGCTACACGTTTTTCATCAGCTTTAGAAACCAACACACCTTTTCTCAAATTTCTCTTTCTTGTACGAGATTTTGAAGTAAGGATATGAGATTTACAAGCTTTGTTTCTTTTGATTTTACCGGAGCCTGTTTTACGAAATGTTTTTGCAGCTCCTCTGTTACTTTTCATTTTGGGCATCGATTCACCTATCTATTTTTTCTTTTTGCCTTTAGACGGCGCTAATATTGCGTGCATTGCACGCCCTTCAAACTTTGGTTCTTGTTCAACTTTGGCTACTTCACTCAATCGTTCTATAAATTTTTTGAGAAGATTTTCTCCAATTTCTGTATAAGCTAATTCTCTCCCTTTGAAAATAACAGAAACTTTAACTTTATCGCCATCTTCTATAAAATTAACTGCGTGCCTGGCTTTAAAATCAAAATCGTGTGTATCTGTATTAGGATGTAATCTTATTTCTTTGAGAACACTCACCTGCTGGTTCTTCTTCTGGAGTTTTTCCTTTTTCTGTAACTCGTAAGCAAATTTACCGTAATCAATTACTTTACAAACAGGGGGAACTGCCTGTGGTGCAATTTCTACCAAATCTAAATTTGCTTCTTCGGCTTTTTTAAGAGCTTCTTTAATGGAAACAATTCCTATTTGTTCTCCATTAGCGCCAATCAAACGAACTTCTGGAACACGAATTTCATTATTGACTCTATTTTTGATTTGAGTGATGTAAAACCTCGCTTAGTTGTGATTTACTTTGTTATCTATTTCTTCTTTAATATTCTTTATGAAGGCATCGAGCTTAATACTGCCTTTGTCTCCAAATTTATGCTGCCTTACAGAAACAGATTCTGCTTCTCTTTCTTTTTCTCCAACTATAAGCATATAAGGAACCTTCTTTGTTTCCCAATCCCTTATCTTATAACCAATTTTCTCATTTCTTTCATCAAGCTCAACTATAATATCGTTAGCTTTTAATTGATCTGCAACCTTTTTCGCATAATCGATAAAAACTTGAGAAACAGGTATTACAGCAACTTGCAAAGGAGCTAACCAAGCAGGAAACGAACCTCCGTAATGTTCAATAAGTACACCAAAAAATCTTTCTATAGAACCAAGTAAAGCTCGGTGAACCATATACGGACGATGCTCTTTGCCATCTTCACCAATGTAAGTCATGCCAAAACGTTCCGGCAAATTGAAATCGAATTGAATTGTACTCATTTGCCATTCACGGTTTAGAGCATCTTTAATCTTAATATCGATCTTTGGTCCGTAAAAAGCGCCGCCGCCTTCATCCATCTCATAAGAAATGCCTTCTTTTTCACAAGCTTGTTTTAGAGATTGCGTAGCTTTTTCCCAGATATCATCATCGCCGACAGCTTTTTCCGGCTTTGTAGCAATGTAATATTTCAAAGTTTCAAAACCGAAAGACTTCCACATAAAATTAGAAAAACGAATTACTTCTATAATTTCATCTTCAATTTGTTCTTTAGAACAGAAAATGTGAGCATCATCTTGTGTAAAACCGCGTACACGCAGCAATCCATGAAGCACTCCGCTCTTTTCGTAACGGTAAACTGTTCCAAGTTCTGCCCAGCGCAAAGGTAAATCTCTGTAAGAACGAAGCTGAGATTGATAAATCAAAATGTGGAAAGGACAGTTCATAGGTTTGATATAGTATTCCTGCTCATCAACATTCATTGGAGCGTACATATTATCTTTATAATTTGATAAATGCCCGCTGGTTTGCCAAAGCCAGCTTTTTCCCATATGCGGAGAGTATAAAATATCGTAACCATTTTTAAGATGAGCAGCTCGCCAGAATGTTTCTATTGTGTTTCTAATTCTTGCTCCTTTTGGATGCCAGTAAATTAAACCGGCGCCGGCTTCTTCGTGAATGCTGAATAAATCCAACTGCTTTCCAACTTTTCTATGATCGCGCTTCTTAGCTTCTTCTAAAAATGCTAAATGATCTTCTAACATTTTTTTCTTAGGGAAAGTAATACCGTAGATTCTCTGCATTCTTTGCCTCTTCTCGTCGCCTCTCCAATAAGAACCGGAAACGTTAAGAAGTTTTACAAACTTAATTTTTCCAGCATCAGGAATATGTGGTCCTGTACACAAATCTGTAAAATCGCCTTCATCATAAATGCTTATAGCCACAACATTTTCATCAAGTTCGTTTATGATTTCTAATTTATACTGATCATCTTTCTTTTCGAAAAACTTCTGTGCTTCTGCCTTGCTTAATTCACTTCTCTTGAAAGAATTTTTCTGACCGGCAATTTCAATCATCTTATTTTCAATCTTAAGAATGTCTTCTTCGTTCAATACAGAATTAATATCAATATCGTAATAAAAACCGCCGTCAATTGCGGGTCCAACACCAAACTTAGCTTCTGGGAAAATGGATTGAACAGCATGAGCCATCAGATGAGAAGAAGAATGCCAGTATGTTTCTTTACCTTCTTTGGAATCAAACGTAAAAAGTTGTAGTTCAGAATCACTATCAAGTTTGTGAGAAAGATCGCGCATAACACCATTAACTTTTGCAACAAGCGCATCATCAGCTAATCTGTTAGAAATTGATTTAGCAACATCGTAAGGTGTAACACCTTTATCAAATTCTCTCAGAGAACCATCTGGGAATTTTATATTGATTTTTTCCATAACCCTTTATAAAAAAAAACGGAGAGAACTCCGGTTATTGTGGGTCCTATAGGATTCGAACCTATGACCTTCTGCACGTCAAGCAGACACTCTAGCCAACTGAGCTAAGAACCCAGTAAAAAACTTGATGTACATAAATAAACTTGTACCGAGAGCCGGAGTCGAACCGGCACGGGCATAAATGCCCACAGGATTTTAAGTCCTGTGCGTCTACCAATTCCGCCATCCCGGCATCAAAGAACAATTCGCTTAAAAAGCGAGGACAAATATATAGTTTTTTTGGAATTTCTTGCAATATTTTGATGATGGAAGCACTAATTAATTTTTTGCTTTAAGCGTGGCAGTCTAAGAGCAGGTAATTTGTACATAAAAAAAGGATACTTTAGTACGCCCGGAAGGATTTGAACCCTCAACCCTCAGATCCGAAGTCTGATGCTCTATCCGATTGAGCTACGGGCGCTTTTAATAAAACAAGTGTTCAAAAATATTTGTTTTTATTCAACTGAACAAGTTAATACGATTGTATTTGAAAGAATATTTGGTGGAGACTTTTCAATCTCCACCTTAATGAGGTTATAGCTAAATGTTACATAGCAATAAAGACTGTAAACAAATTCATTCTTTTTTAAATACGGCTTGAACGGACTCGTGCTCTATTGCTTTAGCAGCCATTTTAATAGCTAACGCCTTTGCGTTCTCAGAAAGCTCAACTTTATCTTGGTTGGTAGGATAGTTTACCGGAGCAATCATTTGTTGGGCTCTCATGAGCTCTGCTTTTGTGACCGGAGGGTCTCTGTATAGAAGACTCGATACACTGATATCCATCTCATCCTCCTTGATTTAGTGGATTAATAATTCCTTCCTTGGTAATACAGTGTATACCGCTGGTATTATCGGCAGTTGGAGATAATAGTTTAGCACAAAGAATTTATTAGTAATTCCTGCCGCATACAGTAATGACTAAAGAGCCTTTTGGGTTTAATTTAGGAAGAGGAATTGGTTTAGAAGCGCACTATGCAAATATTCTATGAAGAGCTTCGATAATCTTATCACGAAGTAAAGGCTTGGAAATAAAGTCTGTAAAACCGGCGGCTATAAAACTATCTCTTGCGTCAGGCTGAACATAAGCAGTTGAAGCAATTACTGGTATTTCTTTGTAGCCGGGCATACGTTGAATAATACGCAATGCATCAAGACCATTGTATTCGCCTTGCAGATTAATATCCATCACAATAAAATCGAATTTTTTAGTTTTGAGGAGAGGTAAAGCAGATTCAAAGCTAACTGCAAATTCTAATGATTTTAGGTCTTTCATCTGCACTTTGAACAGCATTTGAGAATCAAGCTGGTCTTCGAGATATAAACAACTTAGCGCAGAAAGTTCTAACGCTTTAGCAGAATCAAATGAAGGTTTATAGAGAGGAGCTTCTGTTTTTATTGATGGAACAATTTCAATCTTTTTGCTTTGCTTGGTTATAATGTTTTCCTTTTTCTCAATAGATTCAATTTCGGCATTAAGAGACTCGCCAATAATAAATTTTAGAGGGAACAACAGAGTATATTCTGCCTGCTCTCCACTTTTGGTAATAATTTCTTTCTTTACCGAAAGAAGGTCAATCAGTTTTTTAGCAAGTTTTATCGAAAACCTTGAAAAGCCGTAATTGCGGCGAATGAAATTATCATCATCCGAAAAGACTTCGTTTAATGCTTTTATTAGATACTGAGAAATACCGCCAGGTAAATCTTTGATTCCGACAGCACAATAGTTTTCTTGATATAAATAGGCGGATAGATAAACCGATTTTTCTTTTGTAATCTGTATAGCAAATTTTATAAACAAGCTAAGCAGATAAATGAATTTCTGTTTATCAGTTTCAATTGTAAGTGACGAAGAAATCTTTCCGTAACTTAATTCTATCTTCCTGCCTTCTGCAGTCTTTTTAGTCTGCTCTTTAAGTTCGTTCAATAAATCTACAAAGGTTATAATTTCGGGGCGGAACTTTATAACTTTTTGTTCTAAAGTAGAGTACTCAACAGCATTATCCATAATTTGAAGAAGCAGTTTTTGATTCTCTTTTATAATATCAATAGCTTCTTTTTGTTCTTCGTTAGGAGATTCGATGCTGTCGCCTAACTCCTGAGTAAAACCAAGTATTACATTTATAGGAGTTAGAATTTCATGAAACATATTTGATAAGAAAGAGGCATCGATTTTTTCTGTTGTATCTGCTTGAGTGTGCTGCAAATCTTTTGCTGCAGCCGGTTCTTCTAAAATTTTAACAATAAGGCTAAAAGAATCTACTTCACCTGTATAGTTTTTAATAGGTGCAGCTATTAAAGCAGCTTTCTGAAAAGAGCCGGAAGGTTTTTTAATTTCTACTTCCGAGCTGAAAGTCTTCAGAATTCCGGAGTGAAAAATATTCTTGTTTATTGCAGCTCTATCATCGTCACTTAGAAAAGAGATTAACGGACGTCCTTCTATCTCACGTTTTGGATATCCAAGTTTTTTAATTGCAACTTCGTTAACATCTTTAACAAACCCATCTTTGTCGGTAATAATCAAAATATCTGAAGTATTCTCATATAGTGATTCAAGAAATTGCTGCTTTTTCTTAGCTTCGATATTATCGCTGACGTTTCTAACTAGGTTCAAATGAGCTTGGCGTTCTTTAAATTCTATTGAAGTGCGTCGTAGTTCTACATAGACAGAAGACCCATCGCTTTTCTTGTGCCTCCACGGTCCTGTAAATGAACCGGAAGGAACTTTCGTATCGGATGTTTCAATTAGTGTTTGAATATCTTCGGGCGCGTACAAATCGGTTAAATCCATATTAAGAAAATCTGTGCGTTTATACCCATAAAGTTTTAAAGCTTGGTTATTAACTTCGAGGAAGCGTAGATTTTCTATATCGTAAATAAACATCGCTTCGGGAGAGTGTTCTATTAAAGCATCGTACATATTTGCTTTAACTTCAGTTTGTGAATCTTTTTCTACTACAGGTACCAAAACTATTTGGATTAATTCTTCAAACTTGTACACAACTCTGAGAAGTTTAACTACACATTTAAGATTAACTTTTTCTGTAAATAAATAATTTAAAGTGGTTTCGCCTGTAATGCTTTTATCCTTTCTCATTGCATCTACTTGATCGAGAAAATCTTTTTCAAAGATTTTTGCGGCATCTTGTCCTTCAAGGTTTATTTGTTCACCAATAGACAAAAGTTTAAGTAATTCAATGGAATGAGAAACGATTTTGTTTTCTTTATTTAACAAGAAAATTGGAAGCGGTAAGGTGCTATAGTTTGGAGTTGTAGTTACTTCTCTTGTAATTGTATTTTGTACTTTTTCTTTTTTAGAAAATCCAATAATTGCAACAACGTTATTATCGAGATCTGAAAGCGGGAGTTCGATAAGTGATAAACCAACAAAGCTGCTGCTAATTCCTGCACCAGAAATATTTTCGATAGTTATAGGGTTTGTTGTGCTCTTTACGTAAGAATCCAGCGTTGAGTAAATGTCTGCAAGATATTTTGGCAAAACATCTGCTTCATTCTTGTTTTCCAACTGTATGGTTTTATAGCCTAAGGCAGCAGAATATTTATCATTAATTAATAATAGTTTGCCATCTACATCTTTTAACCAAAAATATTCTTCTATATCATTAATTATTTTCTGAATTTTAGCTTTCTCTATAAACGAGAAAGGAAACGATAATTTTATGCGTTCAATAATATTCGGAATTTTTGAATCGTGCTCGAGCATATCTAAATCAATAGACGCAACTTTGAATTTTTTCGATTCCGACTTTGAATGTGTTTTCTTAATTTCATCAAAAAATATATTAAAGTATAGATTATTTTCGCTTTTAAGAGGTGTAATATTTACTTCAAAAGGTTTTGATCCATCTGAAGTTACTAAATCTAATTGACCGGAAACAGTTATATCACTCCCCTTTGCTTCGCCGAACAACTCAGAAAGGATGCTGTTTTCTTCGGTATTAAATTGTTCAAGAAAATTTGTATGTGGAGTTAAAGATGGAACTGCTCTCCTAAGAGAAGTACTTAAAGCAATAACACGCCCGGATTTATCAACTACCATAGACAGCATGGATTCTTGACTGGCTGCATCTAACGTTTCAAAATCATCAATCATTTAGTTTCCATATTTTAGAACGGGCCAATTATATTTGAGTAAACCGAGTAAGTTTTAGAAGAAGAAGAAATTATCAGCCTAACTCTGTATCTGTTTATTGCCCGAGAATCAGCTTTTGTATGCGTGTAAACATTTGAAGTAGCAGATAAATTACTTGGTACAGTATCAATATTACTAAAGTTTACACCATCTGTACTCCACTCTACTTCAACATCGTAATTGCTGGCTATATTAGAAACTTCCCATCTTAATTGAGTACTGTTTAAACCGCTTCTTCCAACAATAGAAAGCTTAGGGGCTGCAATATCTGTATAAGCTGTAGAAGCACTTGCAATATTAGAATAAGGACTCTTATAGTTAGAAGTGAAAAACCTAATTCTGTAGGTATATGTTCCGTTAGCTGCAATATTATCGGAATCTTCATACATAGTTGAATTAGCAGGCAGTACTTTTATCTGCTTAAAAGTAGTAGTGGCTGCATCCAATTTTTCTAGTATAAACCCAGATTCGTTTGGAACAAAATCTGTCCAAGTTAAACGAATAAGGCTGCTGCCAATTCCTTCTGCACGTAAATTCCAGGGACCGCCAGTAGAAGATTGCGGCGATGCCTCTTGGCAGAAATCGGAATATCCGGATCCGTTGAATGCTCTTACTTTATAGTAGTAGGCAGAAAATGATGAAAGTCCAATATCTGTTGTACTTATAGTATTTTCCGTTAGAGTTCTTATTCTTCTGTATTCAATTACGCCTGTAGAACCTATATCCTTTCTCCAAATTTCAAATCCTTTTTCGTTGCTCGAATTATCATCCCATATCAATGTTACAGTTGATGCCGAAGTAAAACTTGCAAGTAAGTTAGACGGCGGAGTTGGCGGTCTATCTTTTATATAAACATTCTGTTGAATCTTACTAACTTTTAATTTTCCCTGCTTGTTGTAAACAATCAAGTAATAGCTGATGCTTTTACCTATCATTGTAGAATCTACAGTTATGTAGATTGCCGGGTTAGTACCGTCTGTATTAACATTAATTTTCTGGACATAAATACTGTTGATAAATAATTCAAAATGAGAAAGACCTTCACCGCCGGAACCATCGGCTGCATTATAGAAGATGGTATTTCTTCCTACCATAATTGTATCGTTGGTTTTGGGATAAGTAATCTCTATTGTTGGCGTTGCGCTAGTTGATGAGACAGTTTCAGAAAGAGATTCCACACAAGAAGAAATAAAAGCACCTAAGAGCAGCAAGAATAGAACTCTAAGAATTCCGGTATGGATAGTTTTTGTTTTCACTTTCAATTCGTCAATTTTCTTTATATCAAAATAATAAAAACAGCTTGAGTTTACACAACAGTAAGTAATTTTTGTTTTATATAAGATAGTTTTCGGCTGGGAAAATATTGACTAACACATTATAATTAGGCACCAACGTTTTCGAAATCAACAATCAGAGATCTCGTTTCGTGCGGGTCCATTTTATCGAGATAGAAATAAATAGTTTGTCCATCTGCGCTAAGGCTGTGTTTAGGAATTTTAGTGTTAATCATGTCTGAAGATACTTCTACGTTTTTAACACGCTTGTTAAGATTAACTTGAACAACTAGCGCGTCGGTTTTTTCGTTTTTCGGATTATTTAGCTCCACGGCAATTCTGCGTTTACTTCTTGATTCATACCTAACTTCTACACCGCTTTTACGGTTCCACCAAGATTGTAATTCTCTTAAAGAAGTAAGCCATAGCCTTTTACTTTCGGCATATTTAATTACATCTTTAATAACCGAAACATATTGAGGTTGCAATTGGTATTGAGTATGAACCTTAAACACATAGAGTCCGCCTTCAAACAAAATTCTATCTACATCTTCTTCGTAAGTATATCTTTGGAACTCTGTATTAACCAGCCCGTAATTCCGCACAACTTCATAATCGTCTCTTGCCGTTTTTGTAATTATCATTATCGGTTTATTGTTTCTAATTCTCACTTCGGGTACAGAACGATCAGTAAGAGAATCTGTAACCAAGAATTCAAAACCAGTGGCCGACATAGCCTGAAGAGTATTATCATCGTAAAATCCGTTTAATGGCATAAGTGCAGTAACGCTTTTACCGCTAATTTTGCTAAGTGAATCTGAAGCAAATTTTAGACTTGCTGTTTGTACATCTTTAGAGTACAGTTTATTGATAGTATCTTCCGGTGAAGTTATATATCCAATATCTTGAATAATTCCTATATCTCCACTTTTGGCTAAAGATTTAACCAATTTTGGATTTTGCATCGCTAAGTTAGGTTCAATAAAGTAAGTAAAAGGAGTCTTTGAAGAGCCAAAAATATTTGCAATGTTAGCAGCATTATATGGCTGCTCGGTAATTGTAGGTAAAATTATCATAGCGGCGTCGTAATCGTTAGGCCAATCCTTAACAAAAGCAGTTGGGTTATATACTAACCAATTAACAGAATTATTAAAGAGTCTTTCAAAGTTTATCCAATCTTTCTGAACTCCAATTACAGAATTTAACTCAAAACCATACCAAACAAACCTCCCTTTTCCGTAAGTGCCAAAAGCTATACCGGCACTTTTCTGAATTCCTTCTCTCACAAGCCCTGCTTCTTTACGGAAATCATCCCAAAAACTAACTTGCGTTGTTCTTGGCTCTAATACTTCTGCATAAATTGGTCTATCCCAAGTAGCAATTTTTAATGTGTAGCCAGTAGGTATTTGTGCAGTAAGAGGCAAATTACCACGAAGCGTATGAACTTTATAAGTTTCTTCCGGCTTAATCTCGCGGTTGAAATTCATTCCAAAAACTTCTTTGAAAAAATCCCATCCTCTCCACTTTGCTTCATCGGAATAAGTAGCCGGACCGCCTGTAGAAAAAACACTGCCTCCATTTTCGATATATCGCTTGAGATGCATAATCTCTTTATCGCTAAGCGATTTCGCCCCAGGCAGTACAATTAATTTATAATCGTAATGCTGTCCGAGCTCAATCGTTTGGTCAGAAATTATATCATAATCGAGCTTGGCATTTCTAATTCTTTCTTTCCAACTATTAACATTGTCTCTCAACCAAGTACTGCCAGGTTCTAACATATTTTCGGTGTATCTAGAATAAAGGATAGCTGCTTTTTCTTTTTTATCAGAACTAAGGAAAGCCAAGTTTTCTTTAGAAGGAATTATTTCTTTAATCTCGTAATTACCATAAATATTTTTTACGATTAAAAGAAAAACTAAAACTCCGCTAATCAGCAGTACTAATCCGCTAAGAAAAATAATAAGATAATTAACCCTAAGTCCTTTTGCAGCTTCTTTTACCGCCACCGTAAATTATCCTCTTGTTTACGATCTTGCTTTGAAGGTTCAACATATCCTTCATTGGTATAGCGCATAAATTTACCTTTAGCAGCTTTTCTTTCTTGTTCATACTGCTTTGCTTGTTCTCCAGTAGTTCTTTGATAGCGGGTTTCACTATACTGAGAAGGAGCGCTGCCAACAAAAGTTGGGCGCAGTTCCGGTCCCCTGCTGTAATCTTCTTGAGGAATATATGATTGTTGTCTCTGCTGTTCAAAAGAATATTCTTGCTGGGGTATATCGAAAGTCTTTCTTTCGGAAGCCGGAGTAATAATTCTCTGCTCAGAAACAAGAGGTGCAGGAGCGACAAGCTCGGCAGGTAATGCCGATGGCTGCGGTACAGAAGAAGTCATACCTTTTCTTTCCCTAATCTTATAAAGAATGTAAGCGCCAACCGAGAGCATAAAAGTAGATATGGTAGCAACCAAAATGATTAACGAAAGGATTGGGATAAGTTCCATTTTGAACCTCTAAATTATTCTTTTATTTAGCACCTTGCGGTGATACTTTACTTCCACTTTGAGCAAGACCTGTTCTTTCAAGTTTGCCCCATGTCATGCTTACACCTAAAAATTCTTCTACAGTAGCCATTGCTTTGGTTACATCAATAAGTAAGATGAAGATCATACGATAAATAATTGCGTATGGAACCAAACGAAATTCTTCTTTTTCTGCGGCAACACAATACACCGCAGCCATTAAATCCAAAACTGCAATTCCTATCCACCAAAGAAAAATGAAACTTGACATCCCGTAAAAAATAGCAACAACTATAAAATATAAGTTTACAAAAATGTTCATTGCCGGCCAGATTAAGGCTTCATAAAACATCTGCCATAGAATAACGCTGTTATTGAAATTCACTGTAGGGTTAAACAAATATTTTTTGTGCTTTCTGATAGCTTGTAAAATTCCGCGTGTCCAGCGGTATCTTTGTTTCAATAACTGATAAACTGTAACAGGCGCTTCGGTAAATGCAATTGCATTAGGTTCATAGATAATCTTCCATCCAGCAGCAAGAATTTTGAGTGTAACATCTGCGTCTTCTGCAAAAGTATCGCTCGAATAAAAGCCGGCATCTCTAAAAGCTGCTTTTCTAAAAATGCCAATAGGACCTGGAATAATGTTAACCATTTGCAAAAAGCCTTGAGCGCTTCGAGCCATATTCAAACCCTCAAGGTATTCTAAGGCTTGCAAATCTGTCAGTATTCTATTTCTATTCTGAACCTTTACGTTTCCAGCAACTGCACCAACGGCGGGGTCAATAAAATGGCGGACAGCCATTTTTAGAGTATTTTCACTTAACTGAGAGTCGCCATCCATACACAAAACAAACTGCGCTTCAGAGTATTGAATTCCAGCATTTAGAGCTTTAGCCTTTCCACCGTTTGGCTTATTAATCAACGAAATTTTTACTAACCCAGAAACCCCTTTTTGATAACCGACCAAAGCTTCGGCTACAGCAGCGGTATCATCGGATGAACCATCGTTTACTATTATTATTTCGTAGTTAGAATAGTTAAGCTCTAACAGCGAATCGATGGATTCTTTAAGAACTTTACCTTCATTGTACACCGGCACTATGATTGAGACGAAAGGATAATAACCCGATTTTTCTTCAACCGTATATCTTGTTATATAAAAATATGCCAAAAATAAAGTGGCAAAATATCTTATTAAAAGAATGAAGAGGAAAATTACTAGCGACACAATAGATGAGTAAACAAATAGTCCGCTCCAGCTAAGAACCGTGAGAGGTAATGTTATTATTATTGTAATAATCAACAAAAGAGACATAATGCCTGAAACAATAATAGTTTTTAGTTTTTCGCCACCTATATTTCTTTTAGGCGGCTTAAGTTCTCTATTATCTAATGCTATTTGATATCTCTGTTTGCTCATGATCTATGTTATATTTATGGCTAACTCAACAGGCAAAATGAATGCCATATTAAAATCTTGAATTTTTCACATTTTTCTTCTTTATTGATAAGAACAAATGTACCATCGGTAAACAATTTGTAGTTAATGCATCATTAAGAAACAATTTCGTAGTGAATATAAGCGAATTATTAAATTATTGCAAGAAAATAGGTTAAGAAACAAATCTAAAGCATAAGCACAAGCAAAAGCCGTAAACCCTTTTTATTTATCAGGTCTACTTTTTATATTTTGAGTAGGCGTCTAAAATTGCATCGAATAAAAAGCCAGCTACTTTTGAGCCGCCAAGTTGAGTAAAATGCGCATAGTCTTTTAATGCCAACGGCGGAGAAGCATTAACCCAATCGTTCATAGAGTTTTTACCGCCCATCATTTCGGAAAGGTTCCAGAACGTAATTCCGGTTTTTTCTACAATTCTTTTCTGAGCTTCAATAAGCATTAAAACATCTGGATTAGTAACAAACCGAGCGCCTGCTTTTTGTGTACGGTCTGATGAGCTAACGAGCAAAAAACTAGTTTTAGGAAAGGCTTTTTGGTACTTCTTAATTACATTAACCATTTTGTTTTCGTAAACAGTAAATATTCCTTTGTTAGGGGAAGAAACGTTAGCACCGTAAGAAAGAATGATAAGATCATAATTTAAGTTCTTGTTAAACTGTTCTAATAAAGACTCTGGTATATCTGCTAAAGAAGAACCCGAATTGCCTCGCATCGGAAAATTATCTACATAGATGCCATTACCTGCAGTTTCTAAACTAACACCGTAAAAAGATGGGCTTGTGCCAGACAAAAACTGCAAATAGAACTTTTTAGAATTCCCTTTAGCCTTGATGACTAATTCATTCAAGTTATTGCCAGGTTCAAGAACCTGCCTTATCATCTCACCATCATCAATTGAGTATTGTATAGTAGAATTTTTATCTGCGTTAGAATAGTAAATCTTTACTAAATTAAATTGTGAGGAAGATTTATAGAACGAATTTGCCTCATACTTTACCCAGCTTCCTATTTTGGGAATTGCCAAAGAGCCAGTTATTCCAAGCGGCAATTGATTAGGATTTCTTGTTAGAAATGAATAATAGCTCCAATCATTTGAGTATGTATGAATTGTTGTAACTCTCATTCTATTATCATCTGAAACTATATTTAGCATTCCAACCCCCTGTCCGCCAAATTTTTGCTGTAATTTTTCTCTAAGATAGTCGGTAATAATATCTCCAAGAATTATTGAATCGCCATAATGAGCAGCTCTAACAGAATTATTTCGGATATTATTTAATGCTTCAAAAAAATAGTTCATCTGAGATACAGAGCCGGAAAGTGGAGTGAATTTTCCAATTGTTTGATAAAGAGGCAAAGTTAATATATCTGAGTTAGTTATATTAAAAGTGAGGCTGGCGTTAAACCAGTGCAATGCTTTCTTCTCAAGGTTTTTTGAAAATGTATCTATGCTATTAAGAGAAATCAATATGGCAAAAATAGTTCTACTAAACTTCATGTTAACCTTTCTTTGGATTGCTTATTGGCATCTCTAAAAACCAAAAATGTTTGTCATTCCGAGAAGCGTAGCCCCGCAGATTGTTTGCGGGGAAGTTCCGCATTATTAATGCCGCTGTGCGGAATGTCCCGAATTTTTGTATTCCGCTAGTGCGGGTTTCTAAAAGCGGAAACAAAAAGCGCAAATCTCAGTTTTCTTTCAAATAAACAAAGCTGAGTTTCCGTTCCCTTCTTTGTCGTGTTCGGAATGACAATTATTAGAGATGCCCTAAAACCTTAATAGTATAATTTCCTTTTGGGATTTTTTAACCTTATTAGCTTATTCCTTCAGTGATAATGTCTTCTGATAAAATTTGATAAACTTTTCATATTCGTCAGCAAAACTTACTTTGTGATGATGCCCGGCTTGATTAAGTATATATTTACAAACCTTATCAACATCCGATTTTGATACTGAGAATGCTGCTGCACTGTTCTGCCAAGCAAAATGTCCTACACATAATTTATTTTCATTAATGAATCTTTCAGAACTATCCATTACAATTCTAATTAATGCTTCCTCTGAAATTCTTGGAGAACGTGATGCAATGAAGTGAACATGTTCATGATTATCATTTATTGCATATAATATAGAATCATTATTGTTTACTATGCCTGTTACATACTTTTCAATTCGATCTCTTTTCTTTTCATTTATGAAAGGAAAGCGATTTAATGTGGTTAGTATAAAATGAGTGTACAAGTTGTTATATTTTATTATCATATCATATTATCAGATATATCTATAAAATAAGCTGATAAGGTTAATTCTTTTTATGTCCACTTATGCTACTAAGGTTATAAATCTGTTAATGGCTCGATCAATGACCTTAAAACACAACTACTCGTATTGTAGTTAAAACTGATTTACTTTTTGTTTTTCTTATAGAAAGCAATAACTAATGATAACCATTAGTATGGTAAAATGTACTGTCTAAAAAATTAAATGCTAATACATCAATAGCTTACAGACAGTCTTTCTTTCATTCGTCTCGCGCGTCAGAAGTCATGATGCAGCAAAAATAGTTCTACTAAACTTCATGTTAACCTTTCTTTGGATTGCTTATGCTAAAAAATATTTAGGGAAAAGGTAAACGATAATTAAAATAAATTCCAGTAAGCTGATATAGCGCCGTTAAAACTTCGATATCCTGATCCGTATCGGAAACTGTTACCGTAACCAGTTCTTGCAGTAATAATTAAATTTTGAAATGGATTGTAAACTGCTTCTCCAAAAATTTCACTTATGATAAAATCTACAGCCGGAGCGTAACCAATTTTACCACCTGCTTTAATTTTCCATTCTTTCCGATACTCATATTCGTATTCTGCCCAAATACTGTGAGTTGCGAAATCTTGCGGCGCATAATAATAAACTGAGTTAGCAGCATAATCCGAAAAGAAGTACTCGTAACCAAAGATACCGTAGTTAGTAAACCTTCTTCCCAATCTTAACATTAAATCGTTTCCTTTGTTCCGGTCAGAAAGTTCAAAATATTGATAGTAAGTTTTAAACAATGCAAGGTTTTTCACGTTGTAGTAAAAGGTGAACCTGTAAACATCAGCAGTCATTCTGTTGTAAAGCATATTTGGCGAGTAGAGAAACAATCTTGCATCTGCTTTCTCAAAATTAGCAGAGATCAAAATTTCATTTGGCTTATCATATTTTAGAGCAGCATCCCAAACTCTATAATTTGGTTCACCAATAGTATTCATTTTACCATAATTACCGCCAAGAGAAATAAAACGAGTAAAATAAATTGAAGCAGCAGCTTTAAGTTGTGTAAACTCTTTAGATATAACAGTATTACTGAGTCTTGTTCTATTCAAAACTACACCGAGATTTAAGAAGCCTGCAAATCCAACATCTGAGCGTAAACCATAATGCAATAACCGAAATTTCTGGTTATCTGCATAAAAATTACCAAAGGGAGAAAGTGCAATATTTGTTGGAATAAAAAGATTGAAAAAACTCTGAATGCTGCTAAATCCCTTGCTGAAACCCGATGGAGGCAGCCATTTAATTCTCTGGTTAATTTTATTTACTATTGAAGTATCGGTAACAGTTTCTAAAAGAGATTTGTAAGCAGAACGAGCATCGCCGTAGTCTTCATTCATCACATAAGCATCGCCTAAGAAAAGAATCTTCTCATTAAGATCATAAACTAAATCCGGTTCAGTAATTTTTGTTCGGAGGCTTTGAAAAAGGTCTTCTGCAAGTTCTAACTCTTTATCTTGAATCATAAGATAGCCCATATATGTTTGCCGCTTGAATAGATCGTTCAGCTTTTCCGGCTCGGTTATCCTTTGTTCAAGTTTCTTAAATTCTTCTACGGCTAAATCATATTTTTTATCGGCTGCATAAGTATCTGCCAGAAAAATTAATCTTTGTTCCAATTGTTCTCTAATTTCTTGCGAAGTAGTATCAGTATCCAATTCTCTATAAATCTGTGTTCCCATTTCGTACTTCTTTGCATCTATATAATTACCTGCTAAGAATAACATTTTCTGATTAATGGTATTGACATTATCAGCACTAATATTTTTTCTTTTCAGTTCACGGTAAATACTCTCAGCCTCTTCAAGTCGGTTTGTAGCAGTGTAAGTATCAGCCAAAAGTAATCTTGCTTGGTCATCATCTGGGTTCATTCTTCCTAAAGTTTCAAGTTCTGTTCTGGCTTTAGTTGTATCGTTAATTAAGAAAAAATTTTTAGCTCTGAGTAAAGCAGCTTTATAATCAAATCCTTCTTTTAATATTTCATCGTACAGTTCAATAGCACGGTTAAATTGAAGTGCACAAGTTGCAATATCAGCATATTCAATTTTTTCTTCTCTATTTAAGCTTTTTCTCTTCTCAAAGTATTCATCATACTTAGCCAAAGCTTCAGTGCACTTTCCTTCCATCGAAAGTTTACCTGCTTCTCCTCGAATTTCAAAAATCTTAGCTTCATCATCGGCTTGTTGACGCAGTTGGAAAATACTTTCCATGTTTGCAACTTCAGGATTGTTAGGATAATGGCTTTTCAGCTCATCTAAATATTTCTTGCCGGCTGCAAAATCCTTTTTCCAAGTGTGAAGATTTACTAAAGACAACAGCGCCTCTAAGTTTTTAGAATCAGAACCGTAAACATCGTATAGAAATTGTTCTCCAAGCTCTAAATCATTCAAAGTCCATACCGCTATTTGCCCGCGAAGGAGTTTGTAATCCGAGCTATTAGGCTCAAGCTCTAATAACTTATCCAATTGCGAAATTGATTTTTCCCACTCATAATTCCAAGCAGAATATTTTGCATATTTAAACCGAACATCTAAATCTTGATCATCGGACACATATTGCAAATACTCATATAAGATTTCGATAGCGCTGTCATAATAAAAAAGATTAGCGTATGCATCGGCAAGTTTAATTACTGATTCTTTATCTGAAGGATTATTTTTTAATAATTCCGTGTAGTGATCCACATCTTTATTAAAAGTGCTGTCACGATAATCTGTAACTACTTTAAAAACTGTTTTAAATCTATCTTCTTCGCTATGCTTTGGCTGAAGATACTGCAGCTGCTGAAATGCTTCTTCATACCTAAACTTTTTTACTAATTCGTTTAGTAAGTCGAACCGCATATCATCGTTCTCGGGGCTCTTTTCTAGCAGCCTGTAATATCTATCAATTGCATATTCTTGAGAGTCTTGGTCTCTTCTATCTCTTCCAACATCAACATTTAGATAAGGCTGCCGTCTTGCTAAATCTAAACCATCCTCTGCTTCTTCAAAAAAGGGTTTATAACTAAGCGATTTTTTAAACGCCTCTTCTGCAATTTTATTCTTACCAAGCCACAAAGTAAAGTAGCCGTAACGGCTCCATAATCTCCAATCATCTGGGTAACGGTCTACATACTTTTTGAGAATTCTTTCTCCCTTAACAATGGAGCGGGTTTTTGCCAGGATAATCGAGTATCTAATAATTTCGTCAGGCGAAGCGTTATCATCTCTTTTCAAGTATTCATCATACCAGCGTTCGGCATCGTACCACTCTTCAAGCCAGCGGTAAGATTTTCCAATTTCCAAATAAGTAAAAGCGTTGTTAGGATCAACAGCTAAATCTCTTTTATGTCCTTCAATTTTTTGATAAAGCTGTTTATGCCAGACCGCCGTTATTCTATCTAAATCTGAGCGTATTTTTGCGTCGTTTGGAGAAAGTCTCAAAGCCCTTCTAAGATCAAAAACTGCATCCCAATACTGAAGGCGCTGTTCAAAACATAATGCTCTTAAATGATAACCATCTGGCAAGCGCGGATTAGCCGTAATATACTTGTTAAACTGATCGATGGCTTCACCATATCTGCCATCGTTCATTAATAACTGCCCTTGACGTTTCATTTCATCGTTACGGTTTTGGGCGTAAAAAAACCCAGCCGATAGGACAGCGAGAATAAAAATTATTTTAAGGTTAGCCCTCATTAACCAATATATTTATTCAACGGTTGATAGCTTTGAGAGGCAGCTTCTTCGCTCAATACTGTATCCATTAAGCTTTCTGCGTTCTCAAACCTTTCATTTACTTCCTGGTTAAAGATAGAAATGAAATCTAAAACAGCATTTATGTAATTAAGGTCTTTGTTAGGTAAGTTATTCTGTACATTGCTCATAAGGTCAACTACACTTTTCATGTTTCCTCTTACTAGCAATACTACAATTTTATTCTCAACTACACAAATTTTGTCTTTTTTAGATGTAGATAATCTTATTGCATTCTGAAGCTGACCTAAATTTAATAATCCACGCATTTGTGCCGTTGGGTCCAGCTTAAATGAAATCAAATTAAATGTCTGCCCGGTACTTTTGTACAATGCAATTTGATTGTTAAGGATAAGTAAGAAATCGTTGTAATTGTAGATGTTAGAAAATGCGTAAGGTTCAGAAGGCATTTCAATTTTAGTCTGAGCATTAAAATTTCTGCTTCTTACCAAACGAGGTGTTTCTTCAAAAGTCTGAGTGCTCAATCTATCCGGCGAAAACTCAGTTGTTACTCCTTTGTTAGGCTCAATTCTATATTCACTAATAAACTCGCCTTCGGTGTGCCCAACATTTGGAGTTATTACTACTTTCCCGGTATGAAAGCGCTCTCCTCTTACTGCCGTTTCCTTTTTGAGCATAATTGTTCCGGTTACAAACTGAGCTAATCCTTCAACAATGTTCTGTGCTTTTTGAGTTGCTGGTTCACTAATAATGAACATACTCGTAATATCACGTTCTTCTATGTTTTCAAGTGTTCTTAAAAAAGTATCACGCAAATAATCAAGATTCTTGAAACCAACAAACGGAGTTAACTCATCAAAAATAATTCTTGCTGGGCGGTATTGATCTACAACTGTAATTATATCATGAAAATATTCAACTAAGTAGTCATCTGGATTGTGCAGATCGTAAATTTCGTTTGGCGGAGCTACTCTAACAACAATAATCAAATTTTGATTCATATAAGACTGAATATCGAAATTAAGAGAAGCTGCCTGAATCATCAAATCTTTAGGGCGCATTAAGGTGAAATACAAACATACTTCAGAAGATTTAGCGGCTTCTAAGGCGCATTGTAATCCAAGTAAAGTTCTGCCGGATTTTCTAGGACCAACCACCAGGTAGCTTCCTCCACGGTAAATGCCTCCCCAATTTCTATCGATTAAGGAGAAGCCCGAAGGTATTCTTTTTATTGAACTGCTCATATAAGCGCCTTTTGGATTTTTACTACAAATTATTTTCAATAATAGTGCCACTGTATAATATGAATATTCTCTAAAATCAGAGAAAAAAAGCGGAGTTAGCATCTAAAAGTGAGAAAAACCAGCTTGGTGCATCAAAATAGAACAAACTCTTCTATTTTGAGATTGCACCAAAAACAAAAATAGCAGTTGCGTTTCCGGTAAT
Source organism: uncultured Melioribacter sp. (assembly GCA_964575995.1). Lineage (GTDB taxonomy): Bacteria > Bacteroidota > Ignavibacteria > Ignavibacteriales > Melioribacteraceae > Stygiobacter. The sequence continues at coordinate 123,691 of CAZNTN010000001.1, forward strand.
TGTAGGTTCGTTTGTTATATAGTCGTTTCGGTCATCTCGGTAATAGGAATCGCTAGTTTGGAATTTTGCATACTTATCATACTTTCCAAATGGTATATTAGATTTATCTACAAATTCTTTAGCTGCAGGTCCCGCAGAAAAACCTCCGGGCAGCCTTCCCTTGAAATGAGCAACCTGATGATGAAAGTTTCTTGTATAATTCTTACCATATCCAGAAATAAAACTAACGCCCCACTGGTTCCTTCCTAAAATATAATCACGCGAAAACGAATCGAGAGAATCGTAGCGTGCATCGTTTCTTAATTTCTTGAAGAGAATGTTTTGTAAAGAAATTCCAAGCAATGTTACATTTGTGCCCCAGCTTAGCGAAACACCTTTACCAAACAGGTTGTCATTTTTCTTTCGGTTAAACTCTTCTAAATTTTTTTGAATGTAATCTGCATACTTTGGAATTATTTTACCAAGCCGGTAATGAGCCAAAGAATTAATGTTTCCCCAGCTCCACCAATAATCAGCACCGGCTATATCTGCAAAAGCAGCAGCTTCATTTAAGTAATTAGTTTTATTGGTAGAAATGTACAATTCTATAGCACCTAAAGCCATTTTCCCTTCGTAAGTTTTATCTAAATAAACACCCGTTCCGCTGCTATCAACATCCGGTACCTTTTTATAAATAGAATATAAGTCTTGAGCGGCATTAAGACATTTATTTGCAAACTCCGGGTAATTCAAGTTTGCGTTCCATATTCTGTAAGCTAACGCCATAGCAGCCGAGTAAATACCAATTAGATTTTTGCCAATACCTATAAAAGCAGGTCTATCATAACCAACTGCATCATTTTCGGGCATTCTCCAGCCAACTCCTTGATCGCGTAAATCTTGTACTTGAGTAACTAGTTTGTTCTTATCATAATATGCGCGCAGCATCCAGTCCAATCCAACTTTTGCTTCTTCTAAAATATCCGGTACATTGTTCTTGTTTTTATCGCCAGAAAATTTTGCCGGTGCAAACTCATAAGAAAAAAGCAGCATATAGGTAGAAAATGCTGTAGTGTTAAGAATCTTTACATAATCTCCGGCATCATGCCAGCCGCCCGTAACGTCAACTTTTTTATTAATTATTGCTTTACCATCAATCAGATAAGCGGCATCTGAGATGTGGCAGACTTCGTGTAAGAATGGATTTGTATAGCCGCATCTTTGAACTCTGAAAAACTCTAACAAAGAATCTGCAACTCCGTTGTAAACATTATCGCCAACTTTGAAACTATATGATTTTTGCCTTGCGTATTGAAAATAATACTCACCCGGTTTCTTCAATGCCGAAAAATCAATTCTATAAGAAAAAGGGAAACTGCCAAAACTTCCTATATTTTTTCCGAAAGTATAAGCATTAACATTATGATTGTTACCAGCACTCTTAATGCTAATCTTTTTTCCTTCTAAAGGATTAGTTGATAAAATAACAGCAGATTTAATATCGTTTGGTAAATATCCAACTTGATTAAAACGAATAAATATTTCCGGCTCAGCTTTAATACTCGGCTGGCAGTTTGTAATAACAAAACTGATCAGCATTAATGCAATTAAGAAGTGTTTTTTTATCATTTAATTCACACTATTTTTTATCATTTAGAATAAAAATACATAATAGGTTAGATAGTTACATAGAACCCCGGACAAAAAAAAAGGCCGCAGCAGCGCGGCCCTTATGAATCCATATTAACTTATAACTACGAAAAATAAGTTACGTGGCAAGCATAGAGAGCTAAGCCTATTGCTGCCAGAACTAAAATGAGCATAATTGATGCACTAGTTTTTTTCATTTTATCCTCTTCTCTCTATGTTGAAATTATTTAATTAATAACATCTTCTTTACAGAAACAAAACTTCCGGCGGTTAATCTGTAGAAGTAAACACCGCTGCTTAATTGAGAATTGCGGATTGAGAATTGAGAATTATAAAAGCCGGGTTTTTTGTACTCATCTACTAAAGTTGCAACTTCGCTTCCTAAAACATCGTAAACTTTTAGAGTTACGTGGCTTGCTGCTTGCAGCTTGTAGCTTATAACTGTACTTGGGTTAAATGGATTTGGATAATTTTGATCAAGAGCAAACTCATTTGGAATAACATCGTGCTCAACATCTGTTATACCATTTGTTTTGAAAAAGCCGACTTCAGAAAAATCAGAAGACACTCCGCTGTTAGTTTTAGAAAGTGCACGCCAATAATAAGTCGTGCCATTTTGCAAACCGGTTATTTGAGCCGATGGTCTGGCCAAATTTCTAACAACAGATGAATTGCTCATATCTTTATTCTTGGAGTACTCAACATCATATGTCAATGGAGATGCACTAATTGTTGGGATAACCCAAGACAAAACAGCTGAGTTATTATTTATCGGTTGACCAAAATTAGGACTACCAATTAACGGAACAACTGCAAACGATCCGGCGGCGGTAGAAAATGTAGAAACATAAGACCAGGCTGAAATAGTAGTAGGTGTAGCTTGTAACCTAGCCCTAACTTGCCAGTAATATGTAGCTCCAGCCACCAATGTTACAGGAGGTGTAAAACCAGCAGTTGTAGTTGATGTTCCGGTTGCCCAAGTCTTTGTTGAAACTGTAGGATGATTTAACATACCAGTTCCATCTACACTAGAATAAGGAGAAATTTTAACTTCAAATTCGAGAGTTCCAGTTCCAGTCGCAGACCAAGTTAAAGTTGTTCCTGCTAATGGAGTTCCAACTGTAGTGCCTCCAACTGGAGATACTGGGTAAGGAGCCAAAAGACTTGAAGCTGTATTAGCAACAACAAAACTCTCGATTGTTGTCCAAGCTGATTCTGTAAATGGTGCTGATGCTAGTCTTGATTTTACTCTCCAATAATATGTATTTCCGCCAGTCAAATTAGTTGGTAACGTGTAATACAAATTGGTAATCCAACCTGAATTGCCCGATGGTGATCCAAGATTAGAATCATTATCATATTCAAAATAGAATTGTAAGCCCGTTGAGTAGGTCCCCAAATACCAATAGAAAGATGGCTGTGTTGTGTAAACAGTTGCTCCTCCAACTGGCCATGATAAATATGGCACAACAGGAGTAGTAGGAGTTGAACTATAAATAACAAAACTTTCAATTGAAGACCATGCCGAATAATTTGCTCCACTCTTTGAACGTACCTGCCAGTAATATGTTGTTCCAGCAGTTAAAGCAGCTGGAAAAGTTTTGTAAAGATTTGTTGTTAATGCCAAATCTGTACCCGTATCCATCTTACCATCAGCAGGAGCTATGTCTGTATTAGAAGTACCATATCTAACTTCAAACTCTAAACCAGGGTAGTAACTTCCTGTGTACCAATATACTGTAGGCGGATTTGAATAAACTGTAACACCACCTGTTGGATAAGATGGAACAGGAACAGGTAAGCCAGGAATCAAGAAACTAGTAACAGTAGAAAATCCAATATCTACTGTGCCAGAATTTGTTTTAGCTTTTATCTGTACATAATAAGTCGTTCCAACTGTTAATCCAGTTATTGTATAATTTGTGTTTGTCAAACCTGCAACAGTTGTAAATCCTGTCATATTTGCGTTAGTAGAATAAAGCAGATCATAAGTTAAACCGGTAGCGTAAGGTAACGGGTACCAATAAATTGAAGCTGATGTTCCAGAAACGCTAGTATGTGAAATATATGGAGTAGCAGCAGCTACGGTCGTAAACTCTCTTGTTACCCAAGAACTCGTACCATTTGCATTAGTTTGTCTAACTCTCCAATAATACAATGTTCCATTAGATAATACTAATGATGCTGTAGTTGTATATGGAGAAAAACTGTACGATGTACCAGCACCGCTTTGTGTTGCGACAGGCGAACTGAAATCACTATTGTCATCAATTGCAAAGTCGTAAGTAGTACCTACACCAGACCAAGCAAACGAAGGTAACACAGTTATACCTACAGCATAGTTACTTGGGCTTGGAGCGATAATCGTTGGTGGAGGAGGTAAAGTAGCGGTAGTAATTTCATTTGAACTAATGCTAGTGTGCGTTCCGTTAAATGCACGCACTTTGTAGTAATAAGTTGTGTTGGCAGTTAGACCAGTTACGGAATAAGTTAATACGTTGCCAACGTTAAGACTGTTGATAATTGTAGTGCCGCCAGGAGCTGTTCCTACATCTAAAATATAACTTGTGGCACCACCATTAGCATGGGCAGTCCAGTTTGCACTAAATGAAGCCGGAGTGATTAAAGAAGCTGCTGTAGCAGTAGGTGGTCCAATTATTGTCGTAAAAGAAAAATTGTGCCAAGTACCGGCCTGAAGACCAAGTTCTGCATCGTTAATGTCAGCATCCCTAACTCGCCAATAATATGTGGTATTTGCTACTAATGGTGGACCTCCAAAAGTAAAACTAGTTCCAACTTGTGCGGCACTCGATGTTACGGGTGTAACATATGTTCCATCCGTACCGTAATACTGAACATCGTAGGGTCCATTTGCACTTGGTCCTTCATTAAAAGCAGTCCAGGTAACATTAGTGGTTGTTAGTAAAACACCAGTTGCTAAGTTAGCAGGAGCAACTGGCGTTTGCGCAAAACTCACCCCAGTAAAAAATAATACAAGTAAAACTAAAGCAGTTAATTTATTTTTCATAAACACCCTCTCAGGATATTTTAAATAAGTTTATTAAATCTCGGCTGATTTACTTTTTTTGGCTGGTATTTCATACGGCAACTTCTTGAAACTGTTAAACAGTATTCAACTTTTCCTTTCAATTACAATGTAGTTGCACTCAATAAAATGTTTCGGCTGGAAACTGAAGCAAAAGTAACATTCTACAGATTCAATGTCAAGTTACTTATTTGTAAAAGCAATCGCTGAGAACACATTCTTTCTAAAAGTATTTTAGAGCACAATCCAGGTGCTTTACGCAGCTGAAATTCACAAAGAAAAATCTGCCAAAGAAAAAAGTTTTCTGACTTTTGACATTTAGTGCAGTCCCAAAGCCGCTATTAATAATAACCGGTATATCCTTGGACTTGAGAGCGTGTGTGATAATTCACTTTTAGGAGAGTAGTGTTTCGAGTACATTTTAAAACGCAGCTGAAATATATTTGACACCAGATTTTTACATGCTATAGAAGTCTGATTAATGAAAATAGAAAAACTTAGTTATGGGCATCTCTAAAAATGCTGGATGATTGTCATTGCGAGCCGCTCTTTACCGAATCAATTTCGTTTTTTTCTTTTTAATTGAAAGACTGCTTCGGTCTTTTCGCTCCATCGCAATGACAGCAATGTATTTAGAGGTGCCCTTATATATGTTCTAGTTGGTTCCGTGAGTTGATGTACTCGCCATTACTATTTTTTCATCTCATCCAAAAAAAGTATTGGCAACTTCCATTAACTGTAAATCAATAGTTTTTAATTCACCGGTAGCTTTAGCTAATTCAACGCCAACAACAGAAGTACCTTTTAGTGCAGCCATATAGCCCCACTTTCCATCTTCAACTAATTCAGCGGCACAAAAGCCTAAACGAGTGCCAAGAACACGGTCGAAAGCAGTAGGAGTTCCCCCTCTTTGAATATGACCAAGAACGGTTGATCGAGTTTCGTAGCCGGTTATTTCTTCAATTTGTTCAGCTAAAAAATTTCCGATACCGCCTAAACGAACATGACCAAAAGAATCTAATTTTTGATCTTGCAAAATCATTTCTGCTTCACCTTCTTTTTTCTTAGCAACAGCGCCTTCGGAGGCAACAACAATGCTAAAACTTTTTCCAGTTTCATGACGCTTATGTAAGATTTCGCAAACCTCGTTAATATCGTATGGAATTTCCGGTACAAGAATAATATCAGCACCGCCTGCAATGCCTGAATAAGCTGCAATCCAGCCTGCGTGCCGCCCCATAACTTCAACAACAATTACTCTGTTGTGCGATTCTGCAGTAGTATGCAATCTGTCTATTGCTTCGGTTGCAACGTTAACTGCCGTATCAAAACCAAAAGTAAAATCTGTAGCGCTTAAATCGTTATCAATTGTTTTTGGCACACCTACAATTTTAACTCCAGCTTTAGCAAGTTTAGAAGCAACACCTAAAGTATCTTCGCCGCCAATTGCAACAAGCGCATCAATACCATTGTCTTTCATATTCTTAATTACTTTTGCTTCGCCATCTTCAGTCTTGTAAACATTTGTTCTTGAAGTTGCTAAGATAGTTCCGCCGCGATGCAAAATACCAGAAACAGAATTTCTGTCTAAAGTTTCATATTTGTTTTCAAGAATTCCTCTCCAGCCTTCACGAATGCCAATCATTTCATGTCCGTTGGCTAAACATTTTCTAACAACCGCACGAATTACAGCATTTAATCCGGGGGCATCCCCTCCGCCTGTCAATACACCGATCTTCATTACAGCTACTCCTATTGTTTATTATAATAGTTAAGTGTACCTCTAAAAACCAATAATAACCTGCCCGCATATTTATTTGTTAAAGTGTGCCGGCGGGTCTGTTTAACCTTCTGCTGCAGGTTTATCAGTGTGCTATTTTTAAAATTAGTAATATTTAGAGGTACTATTAAATCAATTTCAGATTTGCAAACTTAGTTAGTAACTGCTTAATACCAACTTTCTCAAAAGCTATTGTAACTCTTTGCATATCACCAGTTCCGGTAATCTGCTGAATTTTGCCAATACCAAACAGTTGATGTGTTACTCTGCTTCCAACGCGCAAAGACCTCCTGTCCTGATCATAATCTTCAAAGCTTTGTTGGTAGTACTCATCGTAGTAAACTTTTTTGCGCCTTCCTGCTTTCTTAACACCTGAGCCATCAGATTCCTCAATAGTAGATTCATCCACTTCATCTAAGAATCTGGATTTACTTTGATAAGCAACTTCTCCAAATCTATATCTTGAGCGGGCATAACTTAAATAAACTTTTACTTTAGCTCTTGTTACGGCTACATAAAACAATCTTCTTTCTTCTTCAATCTTAGAGTCTTGATCGAATCTCTGGCTTAGAGGAAAAATATCTTCTTCTAAACCGGTTACAAACACAACCGGGAATTCTAAGCCTTTGGAGCTGTGAATAGTCATTAATGTAACTGCATGAGCTTTTTCATCATACTGATCTACACCGGCAATTAGCGAAACTTCTGCTAAAAAGTCTTCGATAGTTGCTTTAGGATTAGTCTTAGAATACTCGTGAACGGCAGAAACCAATTCTTGAATATTATCGTAGCGGGACATAGATTCTGTAGTGCCCTCTTCTTTATAAATTCTGAGAATACCAAGTTCATCCAACAGTGCAGAAATCAGTTCGCCGATCGATAGTTTTTCTTTCAAGTCTATATATTTATCAAGAAGCAGTTTAAACTGCTTAACATTCTTTTGAATTCTTTCTTTTACTTCAATAACTTCAAATACACGCAGCATTGTTTTGAACAAAGACAAGTTTAACTTTCGCGCAAAAGCAATCATCTTGGTAATAGAAGTATTTCCTATACCGCGCTGAGGAAAATTCATAATACGAAGTAAGCTTTCTTCATCGTTAGAATTTGCAAGTACGCGCATGTAAGCTAAAACATCTTTTACTTCTTTTCTTCTATAGAACTCTACTCCGCCAATAATCTTATAAGGAATTTTTTCTCGGCGAAGTGCATCTTCCAATGCTCGCGATTGAGAATTAAGCCTGTAAAACAGGACTATATCATTTAGAGAAATTTTTCTTGTAGTAACTTCTTTCTTAATCTTCCTGGCAATCTGGTAAGCTTCATCTTTTTCATCGGCAGATCTTATTAATGTAAGCGGTTCACCTTTGCTGTTATCTGTCCAAAGCGTTTTAGGAATCTGGGAAGAATTGTTCTTGATTACAGAATCGGCAGCTTCAAGAATCATTTTAGTGGAACGGTAATTTTGCTCAAGTCTGAAAATCTTTGAACCTGTAAAATCTTTTTTAAAGTTGAGCATATTTTTAATTTCTGCCCCGCGCCAACTGTAAATGCTCTGTGCATCATCACCAACAACACAAATTTTATCTTTTGCCGGACACAAGATTTTCAAAAGCTCGTATTGAGCAATGTTAGTGTCTTGATATTCATCGACCAAGATGTATTTAAACATCTTTTTGTACTTAGCAAGAGTTTTTTCATTCTCTTTAAAAAGCTGGATAGGCTTGATAAGTAAATCATCAAAATCCATTGCATTATTTTCAAACAAACGCTTGTTGTACTCGGTATATACTTCAACAAACTTTTTATCTGTGGGAGTCAGCCCGGAAGATTTTTCATAATCTAAAGGCATAATCATCTGGTTTTTTAGAAAGCTGATTTTATGCTGAACTCCATTAGCAGTAATTGATTCGAGATTTATGTTAAGATTAGCTATGATATTACTTACAAGGGAAACAGAATCTTCCCGATCGTAGATAGAATAATTTGGGCGGTAGCCAATTTTTTCGGATTCCACTCTGAGCATTTTGGAAAAAATGGAGTGGAATGTTCCCATCCATAACTCTTCGGCTTTCTTACCAATAAGAGATTTAATCCGCTCTTTCATCTCTTTAGCAGCTTTATTTGTAAAAGTAAGAGCAAGAATTGCAGAAGGTTCTATTCCCTTTTCTATTAAAAGTGCAATTTTGTAAGTTAAAACGCGGGTTTTACCGGAACCGGCACCTGCTACTATCATATGAGGACCGGCGTTATATTCCACCGCTTGTAGTTGTTCTTCGTTAAGATTGTTCAGGATTTTCATAATTGGCTTGTTTTTTGAGCCGCAAATATAGTAAAAAGCGAAATGGTTTTACAAATTAAAGACACTTATAAGATTTAAGCCAAGTTCCAGGGGGAAACGATGTTTGTAGTTTAGAGAAAAGTTTGTTGCAGTAGTTTTTTGTAGCAGCATCGGCTTTCCTTTGTTGTAATCTACTAAAAAGCACGCATCTTGATTATGTAAAAAAAATTATTCTCTAAATACGGTTACAATTGTTTTCTCTGCTTTGCGGGTCAACATAACTGTATATCCTTCTAACCCTTTCCACATCAGCATGGTTACTCCAATCATACTATTCTCAGAATATTTATTCCCATATTTTTTGATGAGAGCTGATTTAGATATATCAAATAACTTCTGCGAATCTTCTTCTATTTCTTTTCCATTGGAAATGACTTTTCCAATTTGTTTACCCTCTTTTGTAAACATATAACCTACTTTCAGCGATATAGGCTCAAGCCAATCATAATACAGCAAGGCTTTATGATTCATAATTACTTTTTCTTCAATCTTTAATAGAAGCGGCTGTTTGATCGAAAGGCTCACTCAAAAAGGTCTCTAAAGAAAATTGTGCAAAAAGTTGTAAAGACAATAACTGCATGAGAAGCAGAAGAACTATAAACATATCAAGTAAACCCTATTTGAAAGAAAGCTTCCCGATTAGATATGTTTCACAAGCCTCGTGCAAGAGTAATCGAAACATTCTCGTAAAAGCAGGCGCTTGCAAGAAAAAATTGTATTCTACTAAATAAGCAATTTTCCGGATTTCATAATAATATTGTCATCAAAATAAACTGTAGGTTTCTTAACAACACCATCTAAGTGAATTGGAATATCAACATTTCCACCCATAGATTTGTTATCGCCAAGAGCAATGTGAATTGTGCCCATAACTTTTTCATCTTCTAGCAGAACGCCGCTTAGTTTGGCTTTATCGTTTGTACCAATTCCAAACTCGGCAATGTTTCTGGCAAGTTTGCCATATTTGTTAAGAGTTTCATCCAACTTTTTAGCCTGCGGTCCGCCAGTAATATTAACAGCATATCCATCAACAACTTCAATTTTAATAGGCTTCCCTTTAATAACACCAATACCAGCCATAGAGCCATCTACAAAAAATACTCCGTTAGATTTACCTTCTAAAGGAGCAATGTAAGCTTCGCCGGTTGGCAGGTTACCGCTTTCCCCTTTTTTATGGAACAATCCTTTGCTTGGCAGTGCTTTTCTTCCGGTAATATCCATAGTAATGTCTGTTCCGTTTGGTGCTGTAACGCGAACAATCTTTACGCTATCGAGTATTTCCTTAATCTTAATAGTAAGTGCAGCAATTTTATGATAGTCTGCATTCAACCCTCTAATCATAATTTCTTCTGTGATGCCGGGGAAAGTAGCTATTCTGGAGCCGAGCGCCGAAGCATTTCTTCTGGCATTAGTGTGAGTAAGAGATTTTGCAGTTGGGCAAAAAACTACATCGAAAAGTTTCATCATTTCGGCAATTTGCTGAGGTGGTTCCTGTCCGTGCATTTCGCGTGATTTGAATTCTAAGTAAACAGCTTCGTGCTTCAACTCTTTGGCATTTTTGAATAACGCATAGCCAATTTTGTTTTTGTATTCATCTGTAACAATAAGAACAGATTCGTTAGTTTGTGCACCCATGCAATCTTTAATTGCAATGATACAAGCTTTGTCAAGTTTTGTTGCTTTCATATCTCACCTCAGAATGGAAAACTAATATTTAATTGAAATGTTCCGCTTAAAGCATATTTAGAAAAAGGCTCTTTAATTTTGGTTACTCCAAAATTAGGCACATTATGAATAAACTCATTAACATTCATAAGATTATATGCTGCGGTTCCTTCTAAACTCATATAATCGGGGATTATATGAACAATAATTCCTGTTGCTACGTAATAACTTGTTTTACCTTTTTCCGGCGCAAATTTAATTTCGGTTGATAAAGAATTATCCGAAAACAACTGGTGAATTAATTCTGCATTATAGTATGTTATTCCACCTTCAATAATTTTCCAGTCAAAGTAAGAAGTAATTGGAATGCCAATATCTACACCCACACCCCACTGATTCATATTAAGTTGAAATTTATGCTGCAAAGTAGAAGATGGGTTTAGAGCGTGCTCTTCTTTCAAAAATTGGAAAAAGCCTTTAGCAGTAATAAATACTTTATCCCATTTAGCACGAAAAAAATTGGCTCCTATTCTATAACCAGAACCAAGATTGAAGTTGACTTCATCATCAAGTTTAATAAGACTGCCGATTGTTTTTGTATTAACATAATCGTTAAGATTTTGTGCTTTATAATGATGCTCTGAGATTCCAACGTAAAAACCGCTAAGGCCTAAACACCCGAAGCCAAATTTTTGAGCAAACGAATTTGAAACGAAGATAAGCATCAATGCTAAGAGTATTTTTCTGATAAATGGAATCAAAGTTATCTCAATCAATAAAAAATATTTTAAAAAGTTTCTTAGTTATAATACTGCTTTTTTTTGATACCGTACTCAAGCCCATGTCCGCTGGAGCTCATCTCAGATTTTCTTAATAAGTATGCGAACAGCACACCAAAGAAACCAAGTGAAGAAAAGATCCACATACCAAGAGTATAACCGTTGCTGTAATCGTTAGCCCAGCCAATCAAAAAGTTGAATCCGGCAAGTCCAATATTTTGAATCATTGTCATCAATCCGTAAGCGGTGCCAAGTTTAGCTTCATCAACAATAATAGCAACGCTTGGCCACATAACAGCAGGAATTAAAGAAAAAGCTAAACCCATCATTGCCATAGGGATGTAAAGCGGAAGTTGTGTATAAGCCATAAGTAAGTAAACCGGAACAAGAATTAGAGAGCCAACCATCATAAGTAAAGAACGTTTGCCTATATAATCTGCAAGTAACCCAAAAAGCGGAGTTAAAATCATAGCGGAAAGTGTTAGTATGCTGGAGAGAAAACCGCCCATTTCTCTTGTAGTTCCATGCGTATCCATAAAAAACTTTACGGCGAAAGTTTGGAAAGGAAAAATGCCGGAGTAAAATGTTACACACAGGAGAACAACAAACCAATAAGATTTTGAAAAATCGAAAATCTGGCTGAAACGAACTTCATCTTGTTTAGGAACTGGGCGCAGGGAATAATTTTTTTCTGCATAACTATCCATTCCCCAATAAATTACAATCATAGCTAAAGAAATAACGCCAGCTCCAAGAGCAATAAGAAGCGGATAGTGGTAAGTATCGTAAAATACACTTGCCCAGCTTGGCGAGTTAAGAGCGGCAAAAGAACCAAGCCTGGCAAGTGTAAGATTTAAGCCAAAAGCAAACGAGAGCTGCCTTCCTTTAAACCATCTTCCAATTACTGTTGTTATTGCAACAATCATAGATTCTGCGCCAAGTCCATAAACCAAACGCCCTATTGCCATCATTGTAATATCGTTGAAAGAGGCAGTTATTGCAGCGCCAATTAAACACAAAGTAGTGAATACAAAAGTAGAAACACGAGTACCGAATTTGTCTATTATAACTCCGCCTATAAGCACCATAAAAACATTTGGAACGCTGTAAATGCCTTGAAGCAATCCAATGTTGGCATCTGTAAATTTTAACTGCTTAACTAATAGATCTGCAAGAGGACTTACAGAATCGTAAATATAATAGTTGCCGAACATAGCAAAAGAAATAACAACTAGAATGATCCAGCGAAATGCAAAGGATGGTTCCGGTTTAGTATTCAACTTAGTTTCCATCATTACCTATAGTTCATAATCATAAAATAGTATCTTACTTTACTGCTATCTTGATCTTAATCTTTGATCTTGTTCTTTCTCTTCGTTTAAGATTGATCAAGATAAATATCTTGATTAGAAAATTATTTAGCCGGAATATTCTTTAATGCAGCAACAAGGTTATCCCAGAATTTTTCTACAGTACTAATTTGTACTCTTTCATCTGGAGAGTGAGCGCCGAAAATTGTTGGTCCGAAAGAAATCATATCCATGTTAGGATATCTTTCTTTAATAATACCGCATTCAAGCCCGGCGTGAATAGCTTTTACTTCTGGTTCTTTTCCATATTTTTCTTGAAATACTTTTTTGATAACCTTAAGTACAGGGGAATGAATATCAGGTTTCCAGCCAGGGTAACCATCGCCTTGAACTACATCGGCTTTAGCCATTCTAAACAAAGCAGCAATAGAATTAGCGATATCTTTTCTTTCAGTTTCAACGGAACTACGATGGCTTATTGTAACTTCAACATTCTTTTTATTGGTTACAACAACGGCAAGGTTAGAAGATGTTTCAACAAGTCCTTCAATATCGGCGCTCATTTTAATAACGCCATTAGGAACAGCGTAAAGAGAATCAATCAAATTCTTAGCAGTAGTTTTATCCATCACTTTAGATTTTGATTTTGCGGCTGCACAAGCAACAACTAAAGTTGGCTCTACGCTTGCCAATTCTGCTTTAACAATTTCATTATAATGTTCAACATAACCTTTAACATCATCTGCAATTTTCTTATCAACACGTATTGCAGCAAAAGATTCTCTTGGAATTGCATTATGCTTGCTTCCGCCGTTTAATGAGACAAGACGAATGCCGTAGTTGAAATTCAGGTTATGCAGAAGGCGAATCATTAATTTAATTGCATTTCCTTTTCCGAGATGAATATCTAACCCGCTGTGTCCGCCTTTTAATCCAGTAACGCTTAAATCGAAAGCAACAGTTTTTTCAGGTACATCCTTCAATTCATATTTGAATTTAACAAATGAATTTTGTCCGCCAGAGCAGCCAATGTACAAAGCGCCATCTTCTTCGGAATCGAGATTCATAAGAATATCGGAGTTTACAAATCCAGGTTGTAGTGCTTGAGCGCCGTTTAAACCGGTTTCTTCATCGAGAGTAAACAGTGCTTCAATTGGACCGTGTTCAATATCATTTGCTTCCAAAACAGCTAAAGCAGCGGCAACACCAATACCGTTATCGCTGCCAAGAGTTGTGCCTTTAGCTTTTACCCAATCGCCGTCAACGTAGCAAAGTATTGGGTCTTTTTCGAAGTTATGATCAACATCGGCATTCTTTTCAGGTACCATATCTAAGTGACCTTGCAAAACAACCGGTGTTAAATTTTCTTTACCCGGCGTTGCCTCTTTGCGAACTACAATATTACCAAAGTCATCAACGGAATAATCGAGATTATGTTGTTTAGCAAAATCAATAATGTACTGTGCAAGCAGTTTTTCGTGGCGGCTTGGATGCGGTCTATTGCAAATTTCTTCAAAGTGCTTCCAAAGTAATTCGGGTTTTAAATTTCCTAAAACTTCACCCATTTTAATCTCCTTTCAATTCTTTAAATGTTATTAAGTTTTGTTCGTAAAGTTGTGTTAAAAATAATGGCAAACGTTCTTCAACAGGTTGAATTTTATCTCCAAGAAGTTCAACAAGTTCCATAGCAATAACACCAGCTTGTTTATTTCCGTCAATGGCAAGCCAAACAGCGCTTCCTAACTCATCTAATTTCAGTTTAATAAACGGAGATTTAAGTTTTGGCTGAAGATATTTTACTGCAAACTTGTTTTCAAATTTTGGGAAGAGAACAGTAACTAAATTATCGTCATTAATTTCGTGTCCAGCCAATTTAAGAGGCGTTAGATCGAAAGCGCTGGTGTTTTTTAAGATTTTTCTTCTTTTTAAGAAATTCATCGTAACCTAAAGGTGGTAATAAAAATGAAGTAAAAACAGAAGGTCATACAGAATTGTATGACCTTCATAAATTAATTAATTACATAGATACTGAAGGCGGCGCAGGTTCATCTGCTTTGCCTGCGTTCTTTACCGGAACACTAACTAAATACCAGGCAATAAAAGCAAACACAAGAAGACTAATAAAGAAGCCAGGCTCAGTAAAGATGCTAAACAATTTAAGATCGTAGAAAGCAAATCCAGCAAACAATAAACCTATTAATGCTTCGCCGGCAATCATACCAGCAGCAAGTAAAATTCCGGTATTTTCAACTCTTGCCTTTTGGGCATCATTGTATCCTCTCTTTTCCGAAATTTTTTCTACAAGTCCTTTAATTAAACCGCCAACAAAAATTGCAAAAGTAGTACCTAGAGGAAGATACATACCAACACTAACAAGCATAGGACTTTTCACATTCATAAGAATAAAACCAAAACCCATTAGCATACCAATAAGAATTAAAATCCATTGCATTTCGCCGGCTACAATTCCTTTAGAAAGAATAGCCATTAAAGAAGCTTGAGGAGCTGGAATGTTTTCACCGCCAAATCCCTTGCCGCCCATTTTAATATCTCCTTCGTGAAGAATTAAAAGCGGTAAGAACATAACTAAAGAAGAAACGATAGCACCAATTATATTTCCGGTTTGCATCTTGAAAGGAGTACCGCCAAGAATATGCCCAGCTTTTAGGTCTTGAAACATTTCGCCGGCAACAGCAGCCGCAACGCAAATAACAGCCGCCACGCCAATTACTGCTGCCACGCCTTCTTGTCCTTTCATACCTAAAGCAACCATTAATACTGCTGCAATAACTAATGTAGATATTGTCAATCCGCTAACCGGGTTATTGCTAGAACCAATAATACCAACAAGGTATCCCGAAACAGCCGAAAAGAAAAACCCTGCAATAACAAGCACAAAAGTAGCAACTAAAGCAGCAACAATATTTTGAGCAAAGTAATTGTAAATGAAGAAAATACAAATTGAAGTAGCTAAGATTATCATAGCTACATATTTAATATTAATATCCTTTTCAACTCTATCTGTAGTTTGAACACCAGAAGCAGCTTTCTTAACATCTTTAACAGACCTCGAGATGCCCGTACCTAAGCTTTTACGCATTCTAAACAAAGTAAAACCGGCACCAACTAACATACCTCCAATAGCAATAGGTCTAACGTAATCTTTCCAAACTTGAGTCATAGCATCTATCCAGTTAAAATCTGGAGCTATTTCGATGTTCTGAAACTTAAAGTAAGCAATAATAGGAGTTAGTAAGCCCCAAGCAATTAGCCCGCCGCTAAAATTTAAAGCAGCTAATTTTGGACCGATTATGTAACCAACACCCATATAAGCAGGTTTAACATCTGGAGAGATAAAAAGAAGATTACCCTGCCCAACAACAAATAAATGTTTGAAACTTGTTGCATATAGCTTGAGCATTCCAAGAGCTTTAATTAATGCACCAATGCCCATAGCAGTAAATAAGAACGTAGAGCTAGAGCCACCTTTTTGTCCAGCTTTATGAATTTCTGCTGCAGCAACAGATTCAGGGAATGGCAATTCTGCGTCTTCAACTAAAACTCTCCTAAGCATAGCAACAAACATAATTCCAAGCACGCCGCCGGAAATCATAATAGCTACAGAGATAAAATAATTAGTTGTAGTATAAAACGGTACCCAAATACCAGCAATAAAAAAAGCTGGTAAAGTAAATATAGCACCAGCAGCAATTGATTCTCCAATAGAACCTACAGTTCTTGCAAAATTTTCTTCTAGAATAGAACCTTTTAATAACCTAAGTATTGCCATACCTATAACAGCCGCAGGATAAGTTGCAGCTATTGTCATTCCTGCCTTTAAGCCAAGATAAGCATTTGCAGCACCAAGAATAACCGACATTAATAAACCAATTATTAAAGCACGAACGGTAAATTCTGCCATGTTGGTTTCTGAGGAAACAAATGGAATGTGTTTCTTCTGTTCCGCCATGTTTTTCTCCTATTTGTTGAGTTGTGAGGAAGCCCAAAAACGCTTCTATTATTTACGCATCTAATATAATTATGAATGAATAACCGAGCAACCATATAATTAAAAATTGAGAATTGAGGATTGAGAATCGAGAATTGAATATGGAGAATTATCTAACCGGGTTATCAATTCTAAATTCAATATAGTTTGTTAAGTAAACTTGTGCGGGTATTCAAGCGGAACGGGAGATATTTTAGTGCGGTCAAAAAAATTGTAATGTTCATCAAGTTTCTTTTTAAGCTGCACATCTTTATCGAAATGTACTATTCCCAAATACTTAAGCGGTTTGTTATTTATCTGAAACTTTACGGCAGCATAGATTCTATACTCGTTGGTATTCCAAATCTTCCCATTCAATTCCAATGTTTATTCAAATGAAAGAATATTTTTCAACTACTTTAAAGTGGTTTGAGTTAATCGCGGATACCATTTTAAATGAGTAGATATCATTCTTCCATCGTTTAATTCTACATTCAAATAAGAATCATCAAAAAAAACTCTTTACCCATTAAAGTTTCATTCCACTTACCTAAAAAATATTCTCTGTTCTCTTTTGCAAGTCAGATTCCTTAAAGTAATTTTCAGTTACAATCAACTTTTTCAAATCAATCTTACAATAATTACCGGTATTAGTAACGTGTATATGCTTTTGTAATTTTCGTCGGCATAAAAGAAAACTTAAATCCGTCTTGCAGTTGCAAAGTTGGAAATAACATGTACCAAAAAG
Organism: uncultured Melioribacter sp.; assembly: GCA_964575995.1. Lineage (GTDB taxonomy): Bacteria > Bacteroidota > Ignavibacteria > Ignavibacteriales > Melioribacteraceae > Stygiobacter. The sequence goes on from CAZNTN010000001.1 coordinate 140,977, forward strand.
TTACTCTAAAATAAAAATTACATCGGAATATAAAACAGCATGATATTAGATAAATCATTTTGTTAACAGTTTCACTTTTCCCAGTTGTTAATCTGCAAATATGAATAGCGCTTATCAAATCACAATCATTAAAACTTAGTTATGGCAGCCATCTTGCTGATACCCATTAAGAAGATTTGCCAATTTCTTTCCAAGTAAATCAAAAAGCCTAAGGTTTATTTGTGCAGGTTCAATTGCATAATATCTTATAGTAGTTTCAGCATTAAATGGATTTGGATAATTTTATCATTTCTTTTATAGCTTGTTCTAAACCAACAAACACAGCGCGTGCAATTACAGCATGACCAATACTAACTTCATCAATTTCGGAGATTGCAACAAATTCTTTCATGTTTATGTAGTTTAAACCGTGTCCGGCGTTTACACCAAGACCAAGTTTCTTAGCGTGTTTAGCGGCAACGCGAACGCGCTCAAGTTCGTCAAAAAGTTCTTCTTCACAATTTGCGCGTGCATAATTTCCGGTATGAATCTCTATGTAATCGGCATTTATTTGGGCAGCTGCATCAACTTGGTTTATGTCCGGCTCAATAAAAAGAGAGACAGAAATTCCCGCTTCGTGCAAACGGTTGATAGCATATTTAATTTGGCGGATATTATCAATTACATTAATTCCGCTTTCAGTAGTAAGTTCTTGCCGGCGTTCAGGAACAATAGTAGCAAGTTCCGGTTTAATATCGCAAGCAATGTCAATAATTTCATCTATGGCTGCCATTTCCAGATCAAGTTTGGTAGTAATTAGTTCACGAAGCAATCTAACATCTCTTTCGTTGATATGACGCCTGTCCTCGCGCAAATGAACAACAATTCCATCAACACCGTACTGCTCTGCCATTAACGCAAAAGTAACCGGGTCTGGTTGTACTTCGCCTCGTGCATTTCTTAGTGTTGCAATGTGATCTACATTTATACAGAATCTCATCTTAACCTCTTACTATTTTTTAATTCTAAATTAATTTTTTGAAAGCAGAACCACTTTTTCTTTTTTTAAATTTGAGCTTTAACACTCCGTAGAAATTTTATTTAAGAAGAACGCTGAGCAGCAAAAGTGTAAAAAACTAATTAACCAACCGAATTGAACCGATTGAAGATTTAATTGCAGGTAAAACCGAATCCAGCGAATCTTTTCTAAAAGAATATTCTAATTGCACAATTTGCCCGCTGCTGTTTAGGAAAAATAATCTATGAGCCGTCAAATTTTCAATATCGAACTTGATTAGATTAAATGTAATTCTAGAATGTATAAAAGTATCCACAACTAAGTTGGAATTTTTGTATTTAGAAGTAAGCAAAACTTTATAAAAATTTATTATACTGTTATCGGAAGCAGATGTATCGTTAGAGGATACAATTCCGCTGCTTAAAAGAGAACCATTTAATTTGTTAAAAAAAACATAGACAGGCTGATAGGTAAAGCCATCGCTTGGGTTAATACGCAATTCCATTTTTTTAGAAAGTGAAGAGGGCATTAACTCCCAATCAATTGGCGGGTTAAATTTAATGCCAAGTATTTCATCACTAACATCAACACCAATTAGCGTCTTATCGAACGAAAACATTTCAGCGGAGTCTTCGCTGCTTTGCTTTCCGAGGCAAGAGTGTAACAGCAGTGAGCTAAGAAGTAAGATAAAATATCTGAGTTGATATAACATCATAATTATTTTGATTGTTAGGCTAAACAAATATAATTATCTTTGTGAAGAAACGGACAGCATTATGAGAATTTTAATCAACTTTCAAAAAATAACGGGTAGAAAAAATCTAAAGAATTTTCTTTCATCCCGCTTCGAGCAAGTCTTCTAAGTTTCAACCCATCAATTTTTTTTTCGATAGTCAATTAAACTAAATTATTTTCCGCGAGGTTATTATGATGGGTACATCTTTTAATGAAAACACAATAGAAAAAGCACACATTACGGCAAACGAAGTTCATTCTTCTCTAAGAAAAAGAATGTTGGTTGATGGATTTGATTTTGTTTTAGACTTAAAACGGAGCCGCGGCTTGCTGTTAGTTGATGAGAAAACCGGCGATGAATATTTAGATTTCTTTTCATTCTTTGCTTCTTCGCCGCTTGGAATGAATCATCCAAAACTTAACACTCCAGAGTTTCGCGAAGAACTTGCCGATGCTGCACTCAACAAACCATCAAACTCGGATATTTACACTACGCAAATGGCAAATTTTGTAGATACATTTTCGCGTATTGCTGTACCAGAATTTATGAAACACTTATTCTTTGTAGATGGCGGCACTCTTGCAGTAGAGAATGGTTTAAAAATTGCATTTGATTGGAAAGTACGCAAAAATTTTATCCGCGGTTACAAAGAGGAAAAAGGTCATCAGGTAATACACTTCAAAGAAGCATTTCACGGAAGGAGCGGTTATGCTATGTCTTTAACAAACACCGATCCTGTTAAGATTGCTCACTTTCCTAAATTCAACTGGCCCAGAATTCCGAATCCTAAAATTAAATTTCCGGTTGAAGACAATTTACAAGATATAATTTCCGGCGAAGAAACAGCGGTCAATCAAATTTATTCTGTTATTAAAAATAGCATTGATGATGTTGCCGTTTTAATAATCGAACCAATTCAAGCTGAAGGCGGAGACAATTACTTCCGAAAGGAATTCCACGAAAAACTGCGTGAGATTTGCAGCGAGAATGAAATTCTTATGATGTATGACGAAGTTCAAACCGGAATTGGAATGACCGGAAAAATGTGGGCTTACGAGCATTACGTTCAACCGGATATTATTTCTTTTGGAAAGAAGGTTCAGATTTGCGGCGTAATGGTTAGTGATAGAATTGATGATATTTCCGAGAACGTGTTTAAGAAAGCAAGCAGAATAAATTCAACTTGGGGAGGCAACATAACAGATATGGTTCGTTCAAGAAAAAATTTTGAAGTAATTGAAGAGGATAACCTTGTTGAAAATTCTAAGATCATAGGTGAGTATCTCCTAAGCAGCCTAAAAGATTTACAAAATGAATTTCCGGAATTCGTTTCTCACGCTAGAGGTTTAGGTTTAATGTGCGCTTTTGATATGCCATCGGTTGATATTAGAAAGAAATTCTTAACAGAACTTTACAACAACAAACTTATTATTCTTGGCTGCGGAAGCAGTTCTGTCCGTTTCAGAACACCGCTAACGGTAACACAAGAAGAAATTGATAAAGGAATTAGAATAATTAGAGAAGTACTTAATAAAATGTAGTTTGTTTTCTTTTGTGAATTTGATTCTTTCTTTGTGCGCTTTGTGGTTAGCTGTTAGCCACAAGCTCACTGAGATTTCTCAAAAATCATAAAATTTCTAAATCAGTTTTTTTCCACTTTGGAGGAGCTATAACAAGCACAAACTCGCCTTTTGTATTTTTCTTTTCAAAGTCGGTTAGTATCTCTTCAGCTGTTCCCCGCCAAGTTTCTTCAAATTTTTTTGTTAGCTCACGTCCTACCACAATTTGGCGAGCAGGCATGTATTCTTTTAACTGTTCTAACAATTTTTCAATTCGATAAGTAGATTCATACAAAACAATAGTTCTTTCTTCTTTAGCAATCTGTAAAAGTTTTTTTTGTCTTCCCTTTTTCTGCGGAAGGAATCCTTCGAAGACAAACGAATCTGTTGGTAAACCACTTATGCTTAAAGCCATTATTGCAGCATTCACTCCTGGAATTCCAAGCACATCAATTCCTCTTCCTATTGCAAAATTTACCAATCGAACTCCCGGGTCAGAGATACAAGGTGTGCCGGCATCAGAAACAAGCGCCGCACTTTCGTTTGATAATATTCTTTCTACAACTCTTTCCAAGAATTTAGTTTCGTTGTGAGCATTTATTACAACAAGCGGCTTGTTAATTTCAAAGTGCTGAAGCAGCACAGAAGTTACTCGAGTATCTTCGCATATAATGAAATCAACTCTTTTCAAAGTTTCAACTGCACGGTAAGTTATATCTCCCAAATTGCCAATTGGCGTTGCAACGACGAATAGTCTTCCGTGTGTCATTTTTTCTCTTACGAAGAGACGCCGGTCGTGCCGGTTCTCTGCAATTTCATTCAGCGTTGTAGTGGATTAATGATTGTACATCATACTTACTTAGTTTTTCTTTTCCATTTAGGAAATCGAGTTCAATGATAAATGAAATCTGCACAACTTCACCGCCAAGTTGTTCAATTAAATTAACTGCAGCTTCCATAGTTCCACCAGTAGCAAGTAAATCATCGTGTATAAGTACTTTATCACCGGGGATTATAGAATCTTTGTGTATTTCAATTTTATCTGTACCATATTCCAGTTCGTAGCTGGCAGAAATTATTTCTGCCGGAAGCTTATTTGGTTTTCTGATAGGAACAAAACCGGCATTTAATTTTTGTGCAAGTGCCCCGCCAAGAATAAAGCCGCGGGATTCAATACATGCAACTTTCGTAATACCTTTATCTTTCGCTAATCCGAACAAAGCATTTATTGCAGCATTTAATCCAGAAGAATCTTTGAGCAAAGTAGTTATGTCTTTAAAAATTATTCCCTCTTTAGGGAAATCAGGCACATCACGTATTAACTTTTCAAGATTCATCTTAAACTCCGTTAATTGCTTGTGAGAATGATTCGTGATTTTTTAACTCTTCAAGATATTTATAAAGTATTTCTTCAATAGGTGCATATTCAAATTGGAGATAAAGTTTCTGCCTTATGTCCTTGCTTCTATATAAACCCTTTAGGTAGCCGGCGTAATATTTTCTGAACGGAATTATTGCTCCTCTAACATCTCTAATTTCAAGAGAATATCTCAAATGTCTAAGCGCTGTTTCAATTCTTTCATCAGTGGTAACATACTGCACAGATTCTCCATTCAGCAGCTGCTTGGCTTCTCTAAAAATCCAAGGATGTTCAATAGCGCCTCTTGCAATCATTACAGCATCTGCATTTGTTTCCACGAAAGCCTGTTTAACATCTTCTGCAGTAAATATTCCGCCATTAAGTGCAACAGGAATTTTTACAACATCTTTTACTTTTGGAATCCAGCTCCAATCGGCATCGCCGCTGTGTCCTTGCGTTCTTGTTCTGCAATGAAGAGTTAAAGCAACAGCGCCTGCATCTTCAATTCTCTTAGCAACATCTAAAATATTTATAGAAGAGGCATCCCAGCCTAATCTTGTTTTAACTGTAACCGGTACTTTAACAGCTTTAACAATATTCTCAATCATGGTTTGCATATAACACGGGTCTTTCAAAAGTCCGGCTCCGGCTCCGCGTCCTGCAATTTTCTTTACCCAGCAGCCAGCGTTTATATCAATAATTTCCGGGTTACGAGTTTCTGCAATCTTTGCTGCTTCAACCATTGGCTCTAAATTGCCGCCGTAAATTTGAATTCCAACCGGACGTTCCTCATCTGTAATTTCAAGTTTCTTTTCAGTTTTTTTATTCGAACGGATTAATCCGTCGGAATTAACAAACTCTGTATAGACAACATCAGCACCAAGTTCTTTGCATACTTTTCTGTAAGCTATATCCGTTACATCTTCCATTGGTGCAAGCAGCAAAGCTTTATCAATATTTATTTTTCCAAAATTAAACATTTGCATTGGCTTTCATTTTTTCCGGATCAAGCTTGAAATAAGATACAATTAATATCAGTAAAGTGAAAAAGGCACCAGTTAAAAAAGGAAATTGATAACCGATGTAATGAAAAGAAAATCCGCCCCAAAGAGGTCCCAGCACACGAGCAAATGCAGATATAGACTGATTGACACCAAGTATAGCTCCCTGCTGATCTTCAGGTGAATACTTTGAAATCATAGATGGAATGATTGGCTGTAAAATACCGGTTCCTGCTGCAAGAATAGAAATAACAACTGCTTCACCAGCAAAATTTCCGCCGTAGGGTATAAACGCTAATCCAATTACAGTAAAGACTAAACCAGTAAGAACAATAGTTCTATCCGAAAACCTTGATGTAAGTGTTCTGATTAATCCAACTTGAATAACAACACCTACTATTCCTGTTAATCCAAACAGCATTCCGTTTTGCTGATCAGTAAAATTGAAAACTCTGTATCCTAGCAGAGAGTAAGTGCCATAAATATTAGCCACAGAAAAGATTATGAAGAAGAAAAGTATGATTAAGAACCCAACCGAAGAATGCAAAACAATTTTCTTAGTAAAAGCAAAATCAAAAACACGAAATTGAAATTTATCAACACATTTTTTCTCCTTTAAAGATTCTGGCAGCATAAAAATTGCAAAGCCAAGAGCAATGAGAGAAAAAGCTGCACTGCCAAAACCCGCAACAGAATAACTGTACTTTGATAAGACAGCGCCAATAACCGGACCGAAAACAAAGCCAAGTCCAAAAGCTGCACCAATAATTGCCATACCTTTTGAGCGTTCTTCTTTTGATGTTATATCTGCAATGTATGCTTGAGCTACACCTATGTTGCTACCGCCAAGTCCAGCAAGTAACCGGGAAATAAGCAGTAATTCAAAAGAATTTGAAACAGCAAAAATTAAGTACGCTGCAACAGTTAAAGATTGTGTTGCCAGCATTATAGGTCTTCTGCCAATTCTGTCGGATAGTCTTCCAAATACAGGATTAAAAATGAACTGCATTAAAGAATAAATTGCAATAACAACACCAATACCGAGATCGGAAACACCTAATTGCTTGCTTGCAAAAGTTGGAAGGATTGGAATTAGAATACCAAAGCCCATTAAATCAATAAAAATTGTAATAAAGATAACAGAGAGAGAAGCTTTATTTTTCATTAAGAGAATAACCTTTTTTATGCTGCAAAATTACTTGATATGCTGCTAATTTTTTCGTGTGAAGCTTTCGACTGCTTTCATAATTTCTTTCGTATCATAGAAGCTCTGTATAAGCTTTGTTTGATCTGGTTTATTCAAACTAATAAAGGCTTTGCTGCTTAAAGTATCTGCCGGCAGAATTTTGAATCTATTTTTACCTCTAACTATTTCTTTTGAAACCCAAATAGGCGCAATTGAAATTGTATCAAGAATCAACTTGCTGTTAATTTTTTCTATAGTAAAGTTTAGAACTACTCCACAATCGGAGTAACGCCATCTTTGATTAGAGAAGAAATTGCCGAGAGAATAAGCCGAAAAACCTCTATCCATTTTACTATTTGGCAATTCAAAGAATTCAACAGGTTGAATAACGTGCGGATGGCTTCCAATTATTATATCCGCTCCAAACTTAATTGTTTTAGCAGCAATTTCAATTTGAGATAAACTTGGCTCTCGCTTATACTCTTCTCCAAAATGGAAATAAGTAATTACAATATCGGCATTCTTCTCTTTCGCTCTACTAATATCTTTTTGAATAAGCAAAGTATCAATCAGATTAACAGCATACTCTTTTTGCTTAGGAAGCTTATTCCCATTTAAGCCGTAAGTATAAGCCAGCAATGCAATCTTAATTTCGTTTTTTTCAATAATCAAAATTGAATCTCTTTCAATAGCGGTTTTGTACGAACCAAAATTTAGCAGTTCATATTTTTTGAGTTTATCAATCGTTTTAAAAACCCCGGTAATGCCTCTATCCATCGAATGATTGTTTGAAGTAACGAGAATATCAAAACCGGCATCTTTGAGAGCGGCTAAATATTCTTCGGGTGTATTAAACAATGGATAACCAGAATATCGACGATCCTTACCTGCAATTACTGTTTCTAAATTTCCAATTGTAAAATCTGCTTTAGACAAAATTTCTTTTATATCAAAGAAAGCCGGACGAAAATCAAAACTATCGGCGCTAACTCTTGCCGCCTCAAACTGTGGCAAGTGGCACATCAAATCACCAACAAACGAAAACGAAACCGTTTTCCGCTTTACAATTTCTTGTTGCTTCTCTTTAGGTACTTGCCAAAAAAAGCAAAAAGAAATTGAAGCAGCTACCGCTATGAGAATAATTCTTTTCATCTGGTAAAGTTACTCTTACTCTTTTTCTTACTCTAAGCCTAAACTTAGGCCTGTTCTAACCTCAAAAAAATAGGTCGGGCAATTACTCACCCGACCTACAAAGCAAAATTAAGAACGGATTAATTTCCGTCTTTAGCAGTTTTGCGGTCTGCTTTAACAGTCTGGATGTCATTTCTCAAGTCTTGAGCTTTTTTCTTTAAATCGCTCAATCCTTTTCTCAAACGCGTTCCGGCTGCGGATTGACCTTTTGTGTAGAATTTTTCTACATCAGGTTCGAGTGAATTAATAAACTCGATAAGGTCTAAAAATTTCTGGTTCATGTTTCCTCCTTATAATTTGTGATTGGTTGTTATTTGATGTTTTCTAAAACAATTTCTGCAACGTCTTTTACTAGTACTTCTTCTGCTTTATCTAAAGTTTTAATTCCATCTGCCATCATTGTCATACAGAAAGGACAAGCCGAAGCAACAGTATCCGCTTTTGTATTAACTGCTTCTTCAACACGGTTTACATTGATTCGTGTTCCTTCGGTTTCTTCTAAAAACATTCTTCCGCCGCCGGCACCGCAGCAAAATCCTTTATCTCTATTTCTATCCATCTCAACTACTTTAGCTCCTTTAATCATTTTAAGCGGGTCGCGCGGCGAATCATAAATATCGTTGTATCTGCCCAAGTAGCATGAATCATGAAAAGTTATTATAGAATTGCTTGCTTCTTCTCTCATCTCCAATTTGCCCTGTTTTAGTAAATCAGAAATCAGTTCTGTATGATGAACAACTTCAAAGTTTCCGCCGAACTGAGGATATTCATTCTTCAAAGAATTGTAACAGTGGGGGCATCCGGTTACAATTTTCGTTACACCGTAGCCATTCAACGTGTCAACATTTGCCTGCATCATCATTTGAGCTAGATACTCGTTTCCTAATCTTCTTGCAGTATCGCCGTTGCATTGTTCTTCAACACCAAGAATTCTAAAATCTACATTTGCTTTCTGCATCAATATTGCAAATGCTTTGGAAACTTTTTGATAGCGTGCATCGAACGAACCGGAACATCCAACCCAGAACAAGTATTCTGTCTTTGGGTCCTCAGCCATTGTTTTGATATTTAAACCTGCTGCCCAGTCAGCTCTCTCTTGCGGGTTGAAAGACCAAGGCGTTCCGTTTGTTTCTAAGTTTTTAAAAACAGCATTCAATTCACTCGGGAAATTTGATTCATTCAGTACAAGATTTCTTCTCATATCAACTATAGAATCAATGTGCTCTATAGCTACAGGGCACTCGTAAACACAAGCCATACAGGTTGTGCAAGCCCAAAGCTCTTTTTCACTTATATAATTATGAACCAAAGATTTATTCATAACTTCAGAATTATCTGAACTATCAGAAATTATAAATGGAGCTTTCTCTTCGGTTCTTTTTCTAATAGTAATTATTATTTCGCGGGGAGAAAGTTTTTTACCGGTTGTTGCTGCCGGACAAGAAGCAGTGCATCTTCCGCATTCCGTGCATGTGTAACCATCTAAAAGCTGCTTCCAACTCAAATGTTCAATATCTGATGCTCCATAATGAGTGATGTTTTCATCTTCGAGATTTAGTTTTTTTAGCGCGTGCTGCCGCCCGCCTATTTTTTTGAAATAAACATTTGGAAGCGAAGTTATAACATGAAAATGTTTAGAGTATGGGAGAAAATTTAAGAATGTGAAAATTATTAAGATGTGAATCCACCAAAATATCTCGAAGGCAGTTGAGGCAGATGTACCATCAACATAAAACGTATTTGCAAGCAAAACAGAAACGGGACGAACTTCCCAAGCACTCAGTTGAAAACTTTTACTAATTATGTGTGCAGCGTTTTGACCAAACATCGAAATTACAACAGCAATTATCATTGTAAGAATGAAAGCTGCATCAAAAGCGTGTCCTTCTACTTCCAAGCGTTTTACTTTTTTAACGAATCTTCTTAACAAAGCCCAAATAACAGCTGCTATTACAATCAACCCGAAAATATCTTGAGTTAAAGTAATTATTGAAAAAACTGGACCCAAAAATTCTAAAGTAAATGGTGAGTAAAATCCCTGTATTATTGATTCAACTACGGCTGCTAGAAAGAGTAGAAATCCCCAGAAAATTGCCACGTGAATAAACCCAGCCGCCGGCTCTCTTAATATTTTTGATTGAGCCAAACCGATTTTTAATAAATTTTTGATTCTCTCGCCGGGGTTATCAAATCTGTTTTCTGACTGTCCGAGTTTAATGTAACTAATAATTTTCTTAACATTTACAGCAAAGAAAGCTAAAGCAGCAAAAAAGAATGGTATAAATAAAAAGTTTTTTAGTTCCATCAATATTCAAAATTAAATTTTGTTAGAAAAAAATGTATCAGTCGCTTTCAATAAATCTTCAAACTTTTTTGTTGTTCCAGAAAACGGATGAACAACATCAAAAGTGTGCCCGCAGCCGTAAATCTTGTAAAGCTCAGTTTTGCTTTTATCAGACCATTCGTAAATCAACTCGGCTTCATCAATTGAAACAGCCAAATCTTGATCTCCGTGAGCAATAAAGAGCGGCTTATTTAAGTTTCTAACTGCTTTTTCAATATTCAAAGAATCGTGAGAGTTCTCCTCTATATCATTAATAAGAGCAACACTCAAACTCATAACTTGTTTAGTTCTCAAGTTCATTACATCAAAGGAGCCTTTTTTACGCCATTCTTCTTTTTGGCGGGTGCTGTATCTATCTAATTTGGCTATCGATGCCCAAAGAGCAACCGCAAGTACATCTTCCCGTTTTGAAGAAACAATTAGCGAAATAGCACCGCCTCGGCTGTGCCCGCATATTCCAATTCTGCTATCGCCCGAAATTTCTTCAAAAAAACCATTTCTTATAGCATCTATTACTTCACTCAATTCGCTAACTTCCCGAGAAAATGTGTTATTTGCAAATTTTTCGAGTTCTGTAAACTCAGTTAAGGTTTCTCCTATACCGTTATGCGAAAAATTGAACGTAAGTACAGCATAACCTTTTTCTGCAAAATATCTTCCAATGTAAGGGACAAATCCCCAATCCTTAAAACCTTTAAACCCATGCACAAAAAGAAGAGTTTTGTACGATTTTTTATGCCCGGCGTAAAAAGTGGAAATTCGCAGTATCTCGCCATCTTTAGCTATTAAGGAATAATTTCTTTCCATACGTGCTCAAATATGAGGTTTTAAGCGTGGAAAGTCAAGATTGCTTAAATATTTGTAAAACTAAACAAAAATGCAAACTACCCGATTATAACTAAAAAGTGAGTTAAACCTATGACAGATCAAGAAAAAATAAAATGGTTTGATAAAGCATTAAAATTTTCACTTGATGGAAAAGTTCATCTTATATTGAAATCTTACATAAATGGAGCAGGCAAATGGGCTGTTATCGATTCTACTAAAAATTTTGTACTAAACTCCAACTTAGAATGGGAGCCCGAACCACCATTAGCAAAAGACCGCGATGAAGCTTTTTTGATCAGAACCCGATTCGACTTTGAAACCGCTGCAGCTCAGTACGAACAGATGAAAATGTTTGCAGAGTAATAGTTGTTAATCTGCTTCAGATATTCCTTTCCATTTTTGTTTTTACTACATTAATCAAAGAAATTCTAAAAGTTAGTTATTTTTGCTTAACAGCTTTTGCAATCTATTTACGGAAATATAATGGCCAAAATTTTAGTAATTCCATCTATAGACATTCAAGACCAAAAAACAGTACGGGTTGTACAAGGAATTCCAGAACTTGGCTGTGCAGAGTATAAAAGCGATCCGGTAGAAATGGCAATGATCTGGCGCGCCGAAAATGCAAAATGTATTCACATAGTAGATTTCAATGCAGCACACGATCACACTCGTGTAAATTTTGATGTAATTAAAAGAATTTGCCAATCGGTTATTATCCCAGTCGAACTTGGCGGTGGTATCAGAAATTATGATGATGCAGTTGAAGCATTTGAGCTTGGTGTTGCAAGAGTTGTTATTGGCTCTATGGCTTTCGAAAATCCTAGAGAGTTTATTAAGATTTTAGATAAATACACACCAAACAAAGTAGTTTCTGCAATCGATGTGGTTAATGGCGAAGTAGTTACACGAGGCAGGCAAACAAGAACACACCTAAGTGCAATTCAATTTGCAAAGTTTTTGAAGTCATGCGGTACCACAAGAATTGTTATAACAGATGTAACTACAAACGGAATGCTTAGCGGTCCAAATATTGAACTTTCGAAACAAATTGCAGAAGCAGCTGGTACAAAAGTTACACACAGCGGCGGCGTAGGCAACTCGCAGGATTTACTGAGATTACAAAAAGAAGCAAGCAGTTACATAGATTCTGTAATTATTGGCAGAGCCCTTTACGAAAATAAATTTCCCTGCCAAAAAATATGGAGAGTTGCCGAAGCTGGAATTTTTGCATAGGAGATATTTAATGGCTAAAGAAGTCTTTTCTAAAAACAGTTTTTGGAATAACCTCTTTAAAACAAAAACTGATAAAGGTGAACTTGAAGAAGTTTTACTTGCTATGCCTCCTTTTCATGATTTATCACTTACTAATCTTAAATCAATAACTAAACTGATGCACCAACGCATTTATCATCCAAACGAAATGATATTTCATCAAGGCGATCCTGGCAGCGGTTTGTATATTATCATCAACGGGCAAGTTGTAATTAGACAAGAAGAAGAAAACAAAATCTGGGATTTAGCCAAACTTAGCCGTGGTGATTTTTTTGGCGAGCTTGCACTCTTAGATGACGAGCTGCGTTCTGCAACAGCTATTGCTTTACAGGAAACTCAAGTAATGGTAATTTTTAAGCCGGACCTTGATGCTTTTATTCAAAACAACCCGAAAGATGGGATAAAAATCCTAAAAGGAATATCTCAAATTATTGCAGTTAGACTGCGAAGCTTGAACCAAGATTATTTTCAGATGTATAAACAAATGAAAAAAAACTAACGGAGGCAGTTATGATTAAGAATATCCTGGTTCCTATTGATTTTTCCGACTATTCTAAAACCGCGTTAAAATACGCTGCTCAATTTGCAAAACGATTCGATGCTAAAATCTTTCTCGTTTATGTTGTAGAACCAATGATTTACCCGGCAGATTTTTCTATGGGTCAAATAGCAATTCCTTCATCGGATATTGATTTAACTTCGCGGGCTGTAGAAGAATTAAAAAGGCTTTCAGCAGAAATAGATAACGGCATAGAAATAGAAATAATTATAAAAACCGGAAAGCCTTTTGTAGAAATTAACGATGCTGCAAGTGAAAAGAATATCGATCTGATTATTATTGCTACTCACGGACATACGGGAGTAGAGCATTTGCTGTTTGGTTCAACAGCAGAAAAAGTAGTTAGAAAAGCGCCCTGCCCCGTACTTACTCTACGCGAACCAATCAAAGGATTTCGGTTCAAAAAATAATAATTGATGCGTTCTACTAAACCACATACTACTTGCTGGCTTGTTCAAGCTGTTTAACAGCTTGCTCGGCTATGTGTGCCACTTCGGTCTTTGGATATTTTTTTACAAGCTCTCTCCAAACTGCTAGAGCTTTCTTGTTATCTCCTTTTGCTTGTGCTAAACCGCCTACATTATACTGAGCATAAAGATTATTTTTATCTATGCTTAATACCCTGCTATTATACTCAATTGCTTTATCAACATCGCCAATATTGTAAAATGTAAACGTCATCTGAAGTAATACATCTGTTCTCGCAGGGTCTATCCTTAAAATACTCTCATACAATTTAATTGCTTCCTCGGGGTTATGAGTAATCTGCAAATCGGCATACTCTCTAACCTTGGCTGTATCTTTAGGATTTTTCTCTATAGCAATTTTTAGAGCATTCATCTTTTCAACCATTTCTTTCATAACATTATCTTTTCCGGGGATTTCCCAATCGCCGCGGCTTCTCATACCACTGTGAATATCGTCATCCGGTATTTGTGCACCTTCACCTACTGAGCCTGCAGTATTGGCTTGTTTTGCTATATCCGAAAAAAAAACTATTGCAGCAATAAATACTACAAAAACTCCTAAATAGATATATATTGGCTTTATCTTCATATTATCTCCAAATTTTAAGTGCGCCAAATTAAGATATTTTTTCGAAAATCATATTGTTGATTTCATTCTTTGATATGAAATCCTAAAAGAACTGAACTTACATAAACCACTTCTTGTTAAGAGAATAAATCACCTTATAGGCTAATATGAACACAGCAAATAATACTTTGAATTTCAAGACCGATGATGTTTACTCTGAATTTGACAATATTGTTGTACCTCAGATTGAAGCTCTAAAAAGTTTTGCACTTAAAATGACAAATGACCTTGACGCCGCCGATGATTTACTTCAAGATACTTTGCTGAAAGCATTTAGATTTTTCGAAAAATTTGAAAAAGGGACAAATATTAAAGCGTGGCTTTTTCAAATAATGAAGAATTCGTTCATAAACAACTACCGCAAGAATGCAAAAGAACCAAACAAAGTAGATTACGAGGATGTTCAAAATTTTTACGAAAATGTGAAGGAAGAAGATGTAAAAACACAGCATTACCAGAGCGATGCTTTCAACGATGTTCTTGATGATGAAATTTCCGATGCTCTATCTAAATTGCCCGACGATTACCGTACAATTGTGTTCCTTAGTGATGTTGAAGGTTACACTTACGAAGAAATTGCAGATTTTATTGATTGTCCTATTGGAACTGTTAGATCAAGGCTTCATAGAGCAAGAAAGGTTCTATATTCTATGCTTTACGAGTACGCTATGGACAAAGGATTAGTCTCTAAAAGCGCCAGAGTAACTTCCAAGCTGATAAAAATTTCTAAAAAAAACAAAACAAAAGGAACTATCGAGCTAAGTTTGGTGTAGTATATTTCTCATTATTCTAATGGCTAAGCTCGTAAGTTGTTCTATTAAAAAAATTTATAGCTAATAATTTTCCATTTTTTTATATTTGTTGTGGTGATTATTATAAATACAAACCGGAAATCTGCGATAGAAAAATTCTACTCAGTAAAGTATCATTTGGTTTATTAAATCATTTAAAAGGCAGAAGATAAGAGTAACCTCTTATTGCATTTTATTGTGTAAAAAGATAAAAATAGATTTAAGAAAGAAACAATTAGTTAGGAGAAATTAAGAATTGAAGATCACTAAGCAGTTTACTAACAGAGAAAGCAAATCGTTAGACCAATATCTCCAAGAAATAGGGAAAGTGGATCTTTTAACCCCACATCAGGAAATTGAATTAGCAATACGAATCAAAAAAGGTGAAAAAGCCGCACTCGATAAATTAACAAAAGCCAATTTGAGGTTTGTTGTAAGCGTTGCAAAGCAGTATCAAAATCAAGGCTTGCCACTTGGCGATTTGATAAACGAAGGAAACTTGGGATTAATAAAAGCCGGATTAAGATTTGACGAAACGCGCGGTTTTAAGTTTATTTCGTATGCGGTGTGGTGGATCCGCCAATCTATTATGCAGGCAATTGCAGAGCAATCTAGAATGGTTCGCCTGCCTTTGAACAGAGTTGGCGCTTTGAATAAAATGGGTAAAGCGCTAAGCCAATTAGAACAAGAGTATGAGCGAAGACCAAGTCCAGAAGAAATTGCCGAACAACTTGATATGGATGTTAGCGATGTAACTTATGCTATGCAGATTGCCGGACGCCACATTTCTATGGATGCGCCATTTGCTCACAGCGATGATAACAATAACAGTCTGCTTGATGTTATGCCAAACGAAGATCAACCATCGCCCGACCATACTCTGATGAAAGAATCCTTAAAAGCAGAAATTGAACGATCACTTTCTACATTAACAGAACGTGAAGCCGAAGTAATTCGCTTATACTTCGGTTTAGGAAAGGAACATTCTCTTACTTTAGAAGAAATTGGTGAGAAACTAAACTTAACCCGCGAGCGTGTACGTCAAATTAAAGAAAAAGCTCTCATTAGGTTAAGGCACTCAAATAGAAGTAAAAACTTAAAAGCTTATTTAGGCTAAACAAAAAAAACCGTATGAACAAACGGGTTTTTTTGTTTCTTAAGTGCATCTGTAAAAACATTGCTGTCATTACGAGGGAGCGAAGCTGCTGAAGCAATCTTTCAATTAAAAAGAGAAAAGCGAGATAACTTCGCCAAAGAACAGCTCACAATTACAATCATCCTTTATTTTTATAGATGCCCAATAGATAATTCTAATAAAATTCATATTTTTTCTACTGTTAAAAAGAGGAAAATATGAATATCGTTTCTCATAATACTGCAATACAAAATCTTTCCCAGCTTATAGGCAATACTCCTTTGCTCGAAATAACACTTTATCATAACGGCGAGCTACGAACTCTTTACGCAAAGGCTGAAAATTTAAATATGACCGGAAGTATTAAAGATAGAATGGCGTACAATATTTTAATGAATTCTGAAGAAAGAGGAGTTCTAAAACCTAACTCGATAATTATTGAAGCAACAAGCGGAAACACAGGTATTTCTTTTTCTGCTTTAGGTAAAGCTCTTGGGCATAGAGTAGTAATTTTTATGCCTAATTGGCTAAGCAAGGAAAGAATTAACCTGATAAAAAGTTTTGGTGCAGAAATAATTCTTGTCAGTAAAGAAGAGGGCGGCTTTTTAGGAAGCATCCAAAGGGCAGAAGAATTAGCAGCTAAAACTGAAAACTCTTTTTTACCACACCAGTTTGCAAACGAGGATAATTGTGAGGCTCACTATAAAAGTACCGGGATGGAAATTCATTGGCAAATGAGATTTAATAAATTAGTACCCGATGCATTTATTGCCGGTGTTGGAACGGGTGGTACTATTATGGGTACCGGTAAATATTTGAGAGAAAAATTTCCAACTATAAAACTGTACCCTTTAGAACCATCCAATTCCCCCACTCTTTCAACCGGCTGCAAAGTTGGAAAACATCGAATTCAGGGTATATCTGATGAATTCATTCCGCCGATATTAAATTTAAGCTCGCTAGATCATGTTGTTTCTGTTGATGATGGCGACTCTATTTTGATGGCGCAGAAACTTGCTTCTACTCTTGGGTTAGGCGTTGGTATTTCTTCTGGTGCCAACTTGATTGGAGCATTGAAAGTTCAAAATGAGCTTGGGAAAGACTCTATTGTTGTTACTGTCTTCCCAGATGATAATAAAAAATATCTTAGCACCGATTTATTTAACGATGAACCTATAAAACCAGAATTTCTTTCTCCGCATATAAAGCTTCTTAGTGTGAAAGCATTTAAGAGAGTTTGCCAAACTTGTTTAGATTCTGCTGAATGTGCCGTTTGCACCACTGAGATTAGGCAGGAGATTTGCATGAAATCTATGTCTGAATGATAACATTAACTGGGCGAAAATTCCGGGAATGTTTAGGATTGTTTTTTTAACAAGTTAATAACTCACCTTGCGCCAGAGCGACTTAACTTCTTAAAACAGGTACCTACGGAACGTAACTTCAATAATTTTGCGGCTTAGCGGCTCTTCGAGAAAAAAGAGGTTTCTGCCAAGACGCAAAGCCGCAAGTTAAAGTTGTAAACTAGTCTCCTTATTGCTTCTTTAATTAACCCGAAATTTTATAGATAAGTGCCCAGCTCTCCGTCTTAGGCACTGCTGCCATTTCGATTTGCGATTTTTTATATGCAAATTTTTGGGGGAGATTCTAAAAAGAACAAAAACTTATTAACTTACGTTACGTAAGAAAGGTTTAACATCATCGAAACAGGTTTCTGTGTAATGTGAGTTAAAAAGAAGAGGCATCTGATGAAGTTGATGATAATGTGGCAAATCTGATTTTTTGATGAAATATTAGGTAACTCACTTTATGAAGGAGAGCAATAATGTCTTTCTTTCGTAAGGAACTTGGTAAGTTGACAATTTTTAAAATATTTAACTATCTTAGCGCCCTAAATGAAGAGAGATAAAATAAATATCGTACTCGTAGTAACTAAGAATTGCTGGTGGTGGCGAAATTCATATATAAGAACAACTCAGTGATTAGCGGCTAAATAGACTTAATTATTACCCTTCTTAGAACACTGAGAAGGGTTTTTTACTTTAAAGGGAAAAAATGACTTTCGAGGATTTTGAAAAACTTGCAATAAATTTTAGGCTTGTTCCAGTCTATGAGCGCATAGCAGCGGATTTGCTTACTCCTGTTACTGCTTATCTAAAAATTCGAGAAAGAGAAAAAGTCTCTTTTCTCTTAGAATCTGTAGAGGGAATTGGAAGATTAGCACGCTATTCTTTTATTGGATTGGAACCAACAGAAATTATTTACAATAATTACAAAACGATTACTGTTAAAAAAGAAAAAGAAACAAAAACATATGAGAGTAATATTTTCAGCTATCTTAAAAATAGAGTTGAAGAGTTTTGCCACCCAACAATTGAAGGGCTTCCCTATTTCACTGGCGGATTAGTTGGTTTTTTAGGATTCGACAACATCTCTCAAATCGAAGAGGTGATCGATTACGATGAATCGAAAAAAGGTATTTCGCCGGATTCTTTTTTTGGATTGTACCATACAATAATAGTTTTCGATCATTTCAAGCATCAGATTATTCTAATTACAAACGTTGACTGCCGTAATAAATTGAATTTTAAGGATAAGTATGATGATGCTAAGGCAATACTTGCTTCTCTAAAGGAAACAATAAAAAAGGACTTGCATTACAGATCAGATTTTAATTCATACCCAGCAACAATTACAGAAGCAGAAGAAAAAGCATTTTTAGAATTAGTTGAAGTAAGCAAGCAAAACATTTATGCTGGCGATGTTTTTCAGATTGTTCTTTCAAAACGCTTTGAAGCAGATTACAGCGGCGACAGCTTTAATGTTTACCGCGCTTTACGAATGATTAATCCTTCGCCATATATGTATTACATGGAATTTGAAAATGATTTCAAAATTATAGGAACATCGCCGGAAGACCTTCTAAAAGTAAAAAACCGAAAGGCGGAAATATTACCAATAGCAGGAACAAGAAAACGAGGCAAAAGTGAAGAAGAAGATTTATTACTTGAAAATGAATTGTTAAACGACCCAAAGGAAATTGCAGAGCATGTTATGCTTGTTGATTTAGCACGGAATGATCTTGGCAGAATCTGTGAACTTGGAACTGTTCAAATTAGCGAGCAAATGAAGATTAACAGATTTTCACATGTTATGCATATTGTTTCGAGAGTTGAAGGAATATTACAAGAAGGTTCTGATTGTATTGAGGCTCTAAAAGCATCATTTCCAGCCGGAACAGTAAGCGGCGCACCAAAAATTAGAGCTATTCAATTAATAAACAAATATGAAAATACAAAGCGCGGCGTTTACGCAGGCGCTGTTGGTTATATTGATTTTAGCGGAAATTTAGATATGTGTATTGCTATTAGGACTTTGTTTGTAACAAAAGAAAAAATTTACTGGCAAGCCGGCTCAGGTATTGTTGCAGACAGCAAACCAGAACTCGAGCTAAAGGAAATCAAAAACAAATCTGCTGTTTTAGTTAGTGCGCTCAAATGTGCCGAGGTAATTGATGAAAATCTTAGTAATTGATAATTACGATTCTTTCACATACAATCTCGTTCAGCTTTTAGGAAATTATACAGATGACATAATCGTGAAACGTAACGACAAAATTTCTGTAAGCGAGATTAGAGAGTTAAATCCATATAAAATTGTTATTTCTCCTGGACCGGGGACGCCTGAGGATTCGGGTATTTCGCAAGACATAATTAACCAGCTTGGTTCTACTATTCCAATTCTTGGGGTATGTCTCGGTCATCAAACAATTGGCTATTGCTTTAAAGCAAAAGTAACAAACGCACCATACTTAATGCACGGAAAAACATCTTCTATTAAGCACGATGGCAAAACAATATTCAGGAGCATTGAACAGGGTTTTACTGCCGGAAGGTATCATTCGTTAGTTATTGCAAATGATTATATACCAAACGAACTGGAAATATCTGCTCTTACCGAAGATGGAATTATAATGGGCATTCGGCATAAAATTTTTCCTATAGAGGGAATACAATTTCACCCGGAATCAATCTTAACAAAGGCTGGGGCGCAAATAATTAAGAATTGGTTAGAGTTATGATAAAAGAATATTTAGAAAAGGTTACAGAAGGGAATAATTTACCTCTTGATGAAGCGTACTTAGTTATGCAGCACATAATGAAAGGAGAATGCACTAATTCTCAAATTTCGGGTTTGCTGCTTGCGCTAAAAACTAAAGGTGAAACGCCAGAAGAAGTAGCAGGTTTTGTTAAAGCTATGCGCGATGAAGGCTTAAAGATAAAATCGCACAATAAAAATACAATTGATGTTTGCGGAACAGGCGGCGACGGCTCAAACACATTTAACATCTCAACAGTTGTATCATTTGTTGCTGCAGGAGCCGGTGTTAATGTAGCTAAACATGGCAACCGTTCTGTATCGAGTAAAAGCGGAAGTGCTGATCTACTTACCCATCTTGGCGTTAATATAAATTTAACTCCGTTACTAAGTGAGTATGCACTAAATGAAATTGGCATAGCATTTTTGTTTGCACCGGTTTATCATCCGGCAATGAAATATGCTGCCGAAGTTCGGCGCGAGCTCGGTATCAAAACAATTTTTAACATAGTTGGACCTTTAACTAACCCGGCTGGAACTAAAAAACAGCTTGTTGGTGCGTTCAATAATAAAACCGCAAAGTTGATGGCTGAAGCCGTTTTTCATCTTGATATGGAGCGTATAATTTTTCTTTCTACAGAAAACCGTTTCGATGAAATATCGCTTTCCGGTGTTACAAATATTTACGAGTATAATTTTGCTGCCCCGCTTAAAGAGTACAAAGTAGATTACAACACATTCAATTTAACAGAAATTGACCCGCAAAAAATCATAAGCGATTCAACCCAGACAAACGCCGAAATTTTCTTTTCTGTGCTTCGCGATAAAATAAAGGATGAAGCTTTTTCTGTTGTAACTGCAAACGCCGCTATGGCTGTAAAGGCAGCCGGTTTATCTGATGATTTAGTTGAGTGTGTACAAATTGCCGAAGGCTCAATAATTTCCGGCAGAGCATACGATAAGTTTATTGCTTTAAAAAACTTTGGAGAGAAATATTTGTGAGTTTCCTTGCCGAAATTTTAGAAGTAAAAAGAGAAGAAGTTAAAAAACTGAAGCAATTCTTCTCCCGCTCTTCATTCGAAAGTGAAGAATATTTTAACAAGCCAACAATCAGCTTTGGAAAAGCGGTTAAAAATATAAATTACATTTCGGTAATTGCTGAAATCAAGAAAGCAAGTCCAAGCAAAGGAACACTAATAGAAAACTTCAATCATCTTAAAATTGCTGAAACATATATTGAACAAAATGTAAACGCCATTTCTATCTTAACTGATAAGAATTTCTTTCAAGGAAACATCAGTTACTTAAAAGACATTGCAAAATTCAAAACTATTCCCCTTCTAAGAAAAGATTTTATTATAGACGAGTATCAAATCTTAGAAGCAAAAGGGTTTGGCGCTGATGCAGTTTTACTTATCTGCGAAGCTCTTTCTGCTAACCAAATTTCTGATCTTACAAATTGTGCTAAAGAAATTGGTCTCGAAGTACTGCTCGAGCTTCACTCGCAGAATCAATTTTCTAAAATCGGCTTCAAATTGAACGATATAATTGGTATAAATAACCGCCGTTTAGAAACTTTTGCAGTTGATATTAACACAACACTCAATTTGCTCGATAATATACCGAATGGAGTAACCGTAGTTTCAGAAAGCGGATTTACATCCAAGGCGGTATTAGAGGAGCTCAAAAGAACTCGCGTAGATGCAGTTTTAGTTGGCGAGCATTTTATGAGATCGCAGGACATTAAACAAAGTCTTTCTCAATTCAAAGAGTGGTGTGTAAAATGACAAAAGTAAAAGTATGTGGAATTACAAATATTGAAGATGCTCTTCTTTGCTGCAAACTTGGAGCAGATGCGCTTGGATTTATTTTTTACGAACAAAGCAAGCGTAATATTGATTTCGAGAAGGCGTTTTCAATTATAAACGAGCTTCCGGCTTTTGTTTCTAAAGTTGGTGTTTTTGTAAACGAGCTGCCTATTACTATTAATCACATCGCTCAATCAATAGGGTTAACACACGTTCAGCTGCATGGTAAAGAAGACCAGTTTCATATCAACAAAGTGAATCATCCTGTAATTAAAGCTATACGTGTTAAACGCAATTTCGATTTCAGTATTATCAATCTTTTTTCTGGCTGCACTATTCTGCTCGATACTTTTTCTGATAAAGAAATTGGAGGTACAGGATTGACTTTCGATTGGAACATAATTCCGCTTGAACTTAGAAGCAAAGTTATTTTAGCCGGAGGAATATCATCTAATAATATCGAACACATAATTACTAACATTAAACCGCAGGCAGTTGATGTTTCTTCTTCCCTTGAATCGGAATCCGGTAAAAAGGATATAAAGAAAGTGTACGAGTTTTTCAGCGTATTAAATCAACAGCGGAAAAAAGAGATCGAATGAGCAGATACAATTACCCTGATAACAAAGGCAAATATGGTACTTATGGAGGCAAATACGTTCCAGAAACTTTAATACCAGCGCTTGAACAACTTGAAGCAAGTTATTATCATCTTAAGAACGATAAAGATTTTCTACTTGAATACAACACACTTCAAAGCGGGTATAATGGAAGGCCAACGCCTCTAACATTTGCGAATAGATTAACAGAATATTACGGCAAAGCAAAAATTTATTTGAAGCGAGAAGACCTTTGCCACACAGGCGCACATAAACTTAACAATGCACTCGGACAAATACTCATTGCAAAAAGATTGGGCAAGAAAAGAATAATTGCAGAAACCGGTGCAGGACAGCATGGCGTTGCAACTGCAACAGTATGCGCAAAGTTTGGTTTGCAATGCGTAGTTTACATGGGTGAGAAAGATATTGAAAGACAGAAGCCAAACGTTTTTAGAATGAAGCTTCTTGGCGCAGAAGTTCGTTCCGTTTCAAGCGGGAGCAAAACTCTTAAAGATGCAACAAACGAAGCTATCCGCGATTGGGTTATTAACGTTAACGATACTCACTACATCATTGGCTCGGTTGTTGGTCCGCATCCTTATCCAATGATTGTGCGCGATTTCCAATCAATTATTGGTTTGGAAGCTAAAGAACAAATCTTGAATGCGGAAAATCGTTTGCCAGATTATATAATTGCTTGCGTTGGAGGTGGTTCTAACGCGATGGGTATTTTCTTCCCTTTTGTTGATGATAGAACTGTAAAGTTGATAGGAATAGAAGCCGCCGGTTATGGAATAAGCACAGATAAACATTGCGCTACTTTAACTTTAGGTGAACCGGGTATTTTTCAGGGGATGAATACTTATCTGCTGCAAGATTCTAACGGGCAGGTTTCAGATGTTCACTCAATTTCTGCCGGACTTGATTATCCCGGAGTTGGACCAGAACATTCGCTTCTAAAAGATATTAAGCGTGTACAATATTTTTCTGCAACAGATGAAGAAGCACTGATAGGAATAAATTTACTAACTAAGTTGGAAGGAATTCTCCCTGCTCTTGAAAGTGCACATGCAGTTGCTCATCTTGATAAATTGATGCCATCAACAAATAAAGATGAAATTATAATTATTAATGTAAGCGGACGCGGTGATAAGGATTTGGCTACAATTATCGGTTCCGAAAAAATCCTTAGGTAGTTTAAAGCACATTGAGTTTTCAAATACACCTGCGCATAAGTGCGGTATAAGAACATACAATGGAAATCGGTTTCATCCTTAACGTGTATAATTTGTAAATTTTTTAACAGTTGTATTAATGGAATAATATGAGCTGCATAAAAACTTATATTGAAGAGCTGAACATGCAAAAGCGCAAGGCACTTTCTATTTTTTTAACTGCCGGTTTTCCTAAAAAAAACAATTTTATAGATTTAGCAAAATCAGTTCTAGATTCCGGTTCGGATTTGCTTGAGCTTGGAATTCCTTTCAGCGATCCTTTAGCCGATGGGCACGTGATTCAAGCGGCATCTAAATTGGCACTTGAAGACGGAGTAACTTCAAAGGATGTGCTTGACTATTCAGAGCAGATAAGCAAGTATTCGCCTAAACCGGTTATTCTTATGGGCTACGCCAATCCAATTAAAAAATATGGGATAGAAACATTTCTGAGAGATGCAGCAAACGCCGGTGTTAAAGGTTTAATTGTGCCTGATGTTCCATTAGAAGAATATGATTCCTTTTTTAATACAAGCAGCGGGCAAAACTTAGATGAGTGCAGCCGAGCCGGTAGAATACCAGAGATTATTCTGCTAACCACTCCAACTTCTTCTGAAGATAGAATAAAGAAGATTGATTCGATTAGCAGCGGTTTTGTCTATTGCGTAAGCATTACAGGCACAACAGGAGTAAAAGATAATTTTGATGATTCTGTAATAGCAAATTTGAAACGTACATATTCCCTTCTCGAAAAAAATAAAATGATGATCGGCTTCGGCATCTCCAAACCAGAAGACGTAAAGCGCTTCTCTCCTTTCTGTGATGGTGTAATTGTAGGCAGCCGAATTATGAAATCTTTGCTGAACAATGAAGAAAGAAAAGAAACGCTAAACGTTATTAAACAGTTGAGCCTATCGTGCGGATAATGATTAGGAACATTACGCATATACTGAGCTAACTTTGCAGCAAAGACACAATTTAATAAGAAGTTTTGAATAGAAAATAAATTTTCAAGTTTTACCATTGTGTTTTTTTGATTTTGAGGCAGAAAATTATTTCTTGCGTAAGACGAGTTAATAGGTTCTTGCTCTTGTTCTTTTTAAAATCCAACTAAAACTTGACATACAAAAAATCGAAAATTGAAATGAAACAGTTCCTCAAAGCGCAGAACTTTCTCTTTTAAAAGTATGTGTTTACAGACTGGGCGGAATTCTAAATGACCAATTTGGATTAAACATACTTTCAGATTGATTATATTTGCACACAAAAGCGAGTGTTAATGATATGATATATCCAACTAAAGGAAATTACATAAGAGCAGAGATGAAAATTTCTAATTTGATTTTTGAGAATCCGAATTTGCTATTGCTGATGGAACACTTCGAAATGGATTTTATTGTTCATGAAAAGACTGTAAAGCAGTTATGCGCAACAAATAACATCAACGAAGAGTTGTTTCTATTGATAGCAAATCTTTATAACGGATTTCAGCCAACAGAGCAGCAAAATCTTACGCGAGATGACTTGGCGGCAATTATTAAGTTTCTTAAAAACAGCCATAATTACTACGAAAACGAAAAGTACCCGGAAATCAGAAATTATTTAGAACAACTTCAGATACAAAATAACTCGGCAGAGATAAAACTTATTGAACAGTTTTTTGATGAATACTTCAACGAAGTTAAAGAGCATCTTTATTACGAAAACCGAGTAGCTTTTCCATATTTCAACAAATTGTTAAAAAACGAAATTGCATCTAAAGAAGAAAAGATAGAACCTTATTCGGTAAATGAGTACCAAGAGCATCATTCCGATATTGAATCTAAATTGAATGACTTAAAAGAACTTTTACTAAAACACGTTCCGGTTGAAAACGACAGAGTAATAAGGAGAAAGATAATTAAAAGTTTATGCGAATTAGAAAACGATCTGAATATTCACTCTACAATTGAGGAAACAATATTAATTCCTCTTGTAAGCAAAGTAGAATCCGGTGAATAAGCAAATCACAAATATTGTTGTATTCGAGCCCTCTCTAATTGTGTTTGAAGGCATCTCAAACATAATTTCAAAATCCGGGCATCATTTTCATTTAATTAGAACCGATAGTTTAAGTGAAATTCAGAATCTTGCATCGCTCGGCAGGTTTGATGCCGCTATTATCAATCCATCTTTAATACAGAATAAGAGTAAAGAGTTTGCATCAATTAAGAAAAACTTTCCATCAATAATTTGGATTGCCTTAGTTTATAGCTTCTTCGATCAGAATTTGCTTTCTCAATTTGATAGAATTATAAACATCACTGATTTAGCCGAATCAATTACGAAACAAATAACAAATTTAACCAGCAGCGAAAATCATTTTTCTATTGAAGATGAACAAGAGCTTCTTTCTGATAGAGAAATTGAAGTTTTGAAACAGATCATTAAAGGTTTTTCAAATAAAGAGATTGCAGATCATCTAAACATCAGCATACATACCGTAATAAGCCACAGAAAGAATATTTCTCAAAAAACCGGAATAAAAAGTCAATCCGGTTTAACCATTTACGCCATTTCCAATAAAATTATCCTTTTGGAAGATTATAAAAATTAGTGCATCCCAATTAATGGTGATTTGCTAAGATATTTTCCCTCTTTTTTGCGATTGAACTAAGGCATAGCGAAAAATACCTTTGCATTAACAATCGGGAGAATTACTATGAACAAATTATTGAATCATTCCGCCAATGGAAAAACGATTATATGTACAAACTGCAATAAAATATTCTTAGAGTTCAATAATCTCTTTATAAAATTTACTGAAAGTGAGTTCCAATCTTTTGCAGATTATGTTGGGAAAATAGATGGCAAGTATTGGCAATCCAAAAACGCCAGGTCTGTTTTCAGCAGAAAAATTATTATTTCGGTTAATTGCAAAAATATCAATGTGCTTCTAACAATGGAAGAACTAACCGAGCTAAAAACTCTCCTGTTTCCCAGAATAAATAATAACCGAATGTACTTTACAGATAGTTATAGGGTGAGTCTAAATTAATTTCACACGCTTTTGAATGAAAAGATATATAAAACAAGAGGACTTAATATGAAAATAACAACATTACTATTGGAAACTAAACATTCAAAAGCTAGCATTTAGTTGTTGAACAGTTGTTCAAAGCCGATAAGGTTTATTTAGCAAGAATATAGAACTTGGAGATGAAAAATGTGGTTATATATTAAAAAGGCGGCTTCGATAGTTCTTATGAGCAATTTATTCATCAATACTCAATCAATATTTCCGAAATCAAAAAATGAAATTAAAAGCGACAGTTTAAACTCTGAAAAAACTGCAATTTATAAAAAGGCATCATACGTAGGAGAATTTGCAGGCAATCTTTCAGGCGGAAAAAGAAAGGGAACAGCATACTTAGGAATGGCAAATCTTAAAATTGGATTTGAAACAGACAACGTTGGATTATGGAGAAATGGAGAGTTTTTTATAAAAGGAGTTAGTACGCATGGCGCAGTTCCATCAGAAAAATTATTTGGTGAATTTCAAGTTGCATCGAATATCGAAGCAGGGAATAATATATATATCCAAGAGTTGTGGTATAAACATAATTTCGGAACAAGTGAATTGACTGTTGGTCTTCAAGACCTAAACGCCGAGTTTATCACCTGCTGTTTTTCCGAAAACTTTATCAATAGTTCGTTCGGAATTCCATCATTAATTGCAGAGAATATTCCGGCACCAATCTTTCCACTTACTGCGCTTGGTATTACCGGAAAAATTAACTTAAGCGAAAAAGTTGTATTGAAAAGCGCATTGTTCGATGGGCTGCCTGAAGAATTTGAGAATAATAAATATAACTTAAACTGGCAGCTCAGCAGCAGAAACGGAATACTTCTTTTTACTGAACTTCAATTGTCTACCAATCTAAATGAATTGCCAGGCTCAATTAAAGCCGGTACTTATTATCACACCCATTTAAGTGTTACAGTTGAACCAAACGGTTCAACCATAACAGCTTTTGATAAAAACTATGGTTTTTATTTAATAGCAGATCAAACTCTATTGCAAAAAAGCGACAACAATAAGATTGGATTTTTTGCTCAGCTTGCGCTAAGCCCCAGAAATATAAATATGCACAATTATTACATTGGAGGCGGGATTAGCTGCACAGGCATTTTAGGAAATGAATGTGATAATTCAATCGGTTTAGGTATTGCTCACGCTGGCTTAAATAGCAGCGCTTTAAAGAGTGAAACTGTGATAGAAGTGTTTTATAAATCAACTTTGCAGGGCAACTTCTTCATTCAGCCCGATTTTCAGTACATAATAAATCCAGCCGGAAGTGGAAAAAACTTAGACAATTCATTAGCAGCTTTTATTAGATTTGGAATCATTTTTTAAAATGACTTATTCAGAATCAAATATCGAAACTTTACACCTTTCCGATCTTCATAATGACGGAATTGGTATTATTACGAAAGTAAGAGGGCACGGAGCTTTCCGCAAGCGCATTTCCGAAATGGGATTTGTAAAAGGAAAAGCAGTAAAAGTAATTAAGAATGCTCCTCTTCAAGACCCGATAGAGTACGAAATTCTCGGCTTCAGAGTTTCTCTAAGAAGGAGCGAAGCTCAATTAATTGAAGTTGTTCACTCAGATGAATTATCTACCGTAACAGAAACTTCTTTTGAAGGAAGTATTACCTATAGTTCTATGGAGCAAAGTGTTGAAGTTAAAACTCACACTATTAACATTGCTCTTGTAGGAAATCCAAATTCTGGTAAAACAACATTATTTAATTATGCTACCGGAAAACATGAACGGGTTGGCAATTACGGCGGTGTTACAGTGGATACTAAAGAGGCGCACATAGCCCAAAGCGGTTATACTATAAATATTACCGACCTGCCCGGTACTTATTCAATTTCCGATTATTCGCCTGAAGAACTTTTTGTTAGGAAACATATTGCCGAAAAGATGCCCGATGTTGTTGTAAACGTAATTGATGCTTCAAATATTGAAAGAAATTTATTCCTTACTTCGCAATTGATGGATATGAACATAAACGTTGTAATTGCTCTTAATATGTATGATGAACTTGAAAACAAAGGTGATAAGCTTGATTATGAAAATCTGGGAAAGATTATAGGTATTCCTATTGTTACAACAGTTGCTTCAAGAGGTGAAGGAATTAAGGAACTTATCAGCAAAGTTATAGATGTATACGAAAACACCGACCCGATAGCCAGAAACGCTCAGATTAATTACGGAACTAACGTAGAAGAATCTTTAGAAAGATTAACCGCATTAATTAAAAAGAACTCTCATTTAAGCGATTTATATTACCCACGTTATGCAGCAATAAAACTGTTAGAGAATGATAAATCTTTTGATTCTCAGCTTTCTGCTTTTCCTTACACAGAGGTAATTATTGCAACAGCTAAAAAAGAAATAACTAAACTAGAAAAAGAGTTTAAAGAAAAATCGGATACTATAATTGCAGATGCCAAATATGGTTTTATAAGCGGAGTTCTTAAAGAAACTTATATTCAGAAACAGATAAACCGCCGGCAGACAAGCCACGCAATAGATGTAATACTAACACATAAGTATTTAGGCTTTCCTGTTTTCATAGTTTTTTTGTGGCTGATGTTTCAGCTTACTTTTTCAATAGGAAGCTATCCAATGGATTGGATTGATGCCGGTATTGGCGAGTTGGGCAAATTGGTCTCGAGTATTTTACCTAATGGCTCTTTACACGATTTAGTAATAGACGGCATTATTGGCGGTGTTGGCGGAGTAATAATTTTCTTGCCTAACATTCTAATTCTTTTCTTCTGTATTTCTTTAATGGAAGATACCGGATATATGGCAAGAGCCGCTTTTATTATGGATAAACTGATGCACAAAATTGGTTTACACGGTAAATCTTTTATTCCTCTTATAATGGGTTTTGGCTGCAACGTTCCGGCTGTTATGTCTACTCGTACTCTTGAAAACAGAAAAGACAGAATTCTAACCATGCTTATTATTCCTTTTATGTCTTGCAGTGCACGGCTGCCTGTTTACGTTTTATTTATTTCAGCATTTTTTCTTCAGAATCAAGGATTGGTTCTTCTTTCAATATATTTGATTGGAATAATGCTCGCAATTTTGGTTGCTCTCCTTTTTAAGAGAATCTTTTTTGCTAAACAAGATGTTCCATTTGTAATGGAACTCCCTCCTTATAGAATACCAACTTTACGCAATACACTTATTCACATGTGGAGTAAGAGCATTCAGTATCTTACTAAAATGGGTACTGTAATTCTTACTGCATCAATAATAATTTGGGCTTTGGGTTATTTTCCGCGCGAAGTAGAGTATTCAAGAAATTACGATTCACTTAGCGAAAGTGTATCAACAAGCGCTTCTCTAACACAAACAGAGAAAGAAGAGCAACTAACTCAAATTGAAATTGACAAAGAATCCGAGCGAATGGAAAACTCATATATCGGTAAACTTGGTCACATGATTGTTCCTATTATACAGCCTTTGGGATGGGATTGGAAAATTGGTGTTAGCATTCTAACCGGCTTAGCCGCTAAAGAAATTGTTGTTGGCTCTATGGGTGTTCTTTACCAATCGGATATGGAAGCAGATGAAACTTCCACTAACCTGCGTTATAAACTTCAGCAGCAAACATTTACAAGCGGTCCGCGTACCGGAGAAAAAGTATTTACTCCTTTAGTTGCTTATTCTTTAATGCTTTTCATTTTGATTTACTTCCCTTGCGTAGCTGTAATTGCTGCAATTAAAAAAGAAGCTAATTGGAAGTGGGCAGTGTTTACAATGATTTATACTACCATTCTCGCTTGGTTAGTTGCTTTTGCTGCTTATCATATCGGTTCTATTTTTTAGAAAGGCTATATGAATCAAGACATTGTTGTGTTTGGAATAATTTTAGTTGCAATTAGTTACATAATCTATTCTTTGTACAAAAATTTGAAAATAAAAAAAGCAGGCTCCGGATGTAATGGCTGCACTGGATGCGAGCTTAATCAAAAACAGAATGCGACTGACTGTTAAAAGAAAGAACGCTGATCATTTATGATTATTATGATCAATCATAAAAAATCAACGTTCGCTTTTAACTACGTTTTCTTTTTTTAGAAGGAAAAGAAAACTTATCTATATCATTATTTTATTTCGTTAAGCATTTTCAAAAACTCTTCTGCATTAACAAAACCGGTAATTCTTTTCTGCTCATTTCCATTGGAATCGAAAATTAAAACTGTGGGAACGCCAATTACATTAAACTCTTGTCTTAATTTTTCTGTTGCTTCACTTCCGGTTTGAGTTAAATCGGCTTTAAATGTTTTAAAATCTGCCGAAGCCTCAATAACTTTATTATCTGAGAAAGTTCGGGCATCTAATTCTTTGCAAGGGATGCACCAATCAGCCATAAAATCGATAATAATTTTTTGATTGGATTCTTTGGCATTATCAAAAGCGCTTTGTTCAAAAGGCTGCCAGGCTATAGAACTTTCTTTTGCAGGCAGAATAGCATAAACCGAAACCGCAATAATCACAACAGAGAAAACATTTTTGAACTTAGTAAACCCTTTATTTGCGTTTGCAGTTTTATCAAAGAAGATTAAAAATATAGCAGTAAGAATTCCATAAATAGGAAGCAGATAATAATTAACATTTTTTGGCAGAAGAGGACCGATAAAGTAAAGCGCCATACCAATCATAATAAATCCAAAAATATGTTTTACAGCTTCCATCCACATTCCAGCGCGCGGTAAAGATTTTAACTTGCCGGAGAATAAAGCTAAAAACAAATAAGGCAGCCCGAGACCCAGCGCCAAAGTGAAGAACATAACAAATCCGTAAACTGCATCACCTTTAGCTGCAACAACAGTAACTAAACTTAGAACAAAAGGTCCAATACAAGGAGCGGCAACAATTCCCATTGTTAAACCCATAAAAAGCGCACCAACAATTCCGGATTTAGCGCCGCCTGCTTTAGCCGCCCAAGAATCTGGCAGCTTAAACTCGTAAACACCAAACATACTAAGCGCAAGTGCAATAAAAATTAAACTAATAAATACAATTACAATAGGCTGTTGAAGTAAAGCGCCAAACATTGCTCCGCTTAAAGCGGTAATTACACCAACTGTAGAATATGTAATTGCTAATCCAAGAACATAGAAAAGCCCAAGCATAAAAAGTCTGCTTGTTCTCCCTTCGGTCTGCCCGCCAAAATAACCTATAGTAATTGGAATGAGCGGATAAACGCAAGGGGTTAGGTTAAGAGCTAATCCTCCAAGAAAAACAATAAGCAGGCTTAAGAACAAACCCCTGCTTTCAAAAGTTGAAACTTCTTCATCTGCTTTCTCATCTTCGGGAGCAGATTGCATGGCTTGTGCAACGGTTTGCTGGGAAGTATTAACTTGCTCTTGTGTATCGTTAGAAACCTGGTTTGAAGATGCAGATTCTTCAACTGAAGCATCTCTAATTATTTCAACAGTAAGATTAATCTGATCTGTTGTAGGCGGTAAACATGTGTTATCGTTACAGCCTTGATAACCAAATTCGATTGGGACAATAACTGTTTCAGTTTTTGCGTTTTTAGGAATCTTAAAAGTTAGTTCAAATTTTGTTTCACCTTCAAAAACTGAAACAGGCTTATCAGAGAATGAAAGTTGTAATTCAATAGGTTTAGGGAAAGTAATTTTAGAAATTGGAATAGCCTTGCTGCCGGAAACAACAGTAGTAGGAATTAAAAACTCATCGTTAGGTTTGTTTGAATTAATGTGCCAGCTTTTTTCTATTGCTGCAATTAAAACAACTTTTACTTCACTACCAGCATTTGCTGTGATTGTGCTTTTAGCTAGCTTAGCACTTACAATTTTGGGCTGGGCAAACCCTGCTTGAAATGTTAAAATAATAATTGCCAACAGATACTTTAATATACTCTTACCAAACATCTCTACCTCTAAAATATTTTTATTATTAAGACAATTATAATTGGCTATCAACTGCATAAAAATAGGCAATTATTCAAAATTTACTTTATTAATTTGATGCTAAAAAAATGAAAGAGTTACAAGTTTTTAGATTTTTCATCTTGGTTATTGAACAGATACTTAGAAGGCGTGGTTCCAGTAATTTTCTTAAAGGAGTTTATAAATGTAGTCTTCGATTTGAAGCCAACCTCATGTGCAATTCCTTCTACCGAATAATTAGCCCACTTACCTTCTTTAGCGGCTCTAATAACAAATTCAACACGCTTCTTATTGACAAACTCATTATAGTTCATTCTATAATGTTCATTTATCAGATAAGAAAGATGGTGAACAGGAATATTTGTTTCCGAAGCCATTTTTTTCTGTGAATAACTGCTTTTAAGAAAAGGATTATTGGCTAAATAATTTTCTAACGCAATTAAAAAAAATCAAAATTATTGAGGCAAGCATTCCTATAACGCCAGCTGCTAATAACAATAGTATTAATAAAGGGGTAAACACACGTTACTCATAATTCAGCTGCTAATTAAGTTATAACTATTAATAAAGATATAGTATGAAATTAATATTTACCGGCTAAATAACTAAAACAAATTAAGAGCCTCACAAG
Source organism: uncultured Melioribacter sp. (assembly GCA_964575995.1). Taxonomy (GTDB): domain Bacteria; phylum Bacteroidota; class Ignavibacteria; order Ignavibacteriales; family Melioribacteraceae; genus Stygiobacter. The sequence continues at coordinate 174,373 of CAZNTN010000001.1, forward strand.
AAGAGAAAGAGGGCTGAATCTATTTATCTCTAAAACCAATAGTCATCGGAGCGCCTTCAAACCCAAAACATTTGCGTATTTGCCTTTCGAGAAAACGTTTGTAAGACTCCGGAATGTACTTGTGTTCGTTAGCGAAGAAAAGAAATATTGGGTAATGATCTCCAACTTGCGTAATGTACTTAATTTTTACTTCTTTGCCGGTTGGAGTAGCAGGCGGCGGTGTTTCTTGAATAATCGGGAGTAAAATATCATTCAACTCACTTGTAGGAATTTTCTTCGACCTTTCTTCGTTAATTTTTTTAGCGAGGTCAATCAATTTGTAAATTCTTTGTTTTGTAAGAGCCGAAATGAAAATTACAGGTGCAAAATCTGCCGTTGCTATTTCTGCTTTAATTGCATCTTCATATTTTTTTGCTGTATTGGTTTCTTTCTCTATCAAATCCCATTTATTAACGGCAATAATTAAGCCTTTTTTTCTTCTTATAACTTCTTGAATTACTTTTTGGTCTTGGTTGTTCACGCCAAGCTCAGCATCAAGAAGAAGAACAGCAACATCGCAGTTCCAAATTGCTCTATAAGTACGAACGTTAGAAAAGAATTCGATATTCTCTTTTACTTTGGTTTTCTTGCGAAGTCCTGCAGTATCAACAATAACAATTTCTTCACCGTAGTATTTTAACACAGAATCTATACTATCTCTTGTAGTACCAGGAATGTGAGTAACAATGCTTCTATCGTACCCTAACAGCGCATTAACAAGAGAAGACTTGCCGACATTTGGTTTACCAACAATTGAAAGATGCAGGCGCTTATCGCCTTCTTCATTATCACTGAAGAATTTCATATTAGAAAGCATATCATCGAGCAGATTACCGAGGTTCCTTCCATTTAGAGCCGATATATCGTAAATGTTTTTGAATCCGAGCGAATAAAACTCACCTTTAAACATTTCGTAACTTGGAGTATCGCTTTTATTTACAAGCAGGTAAGATGGTTTAGATGCCTTTCTTAAAATATTTGCAACTTCAATATCAATTGGGGTTAAACCGGTTCTTCCATCAACAACAAAAAGTATCATATCACATTCGTGTAAGCCAATTTCTATTTGTTCGCGTATGGCAGCTTCAAACAAATCCTCGGAGTTTGGCACGTAACCGCCAGTATCAATTACTCGAAATATTTTTCCGTTCCATTCTACATCACCATAATTTCGATCGCGCGTAACTCCGCTAACATCATCAACTATTGCTACTTCGCTTTGTGTTAAGCGGTTAAATAAAGTGGATTTACCAACGTTTGGTCTTCCTACTATTAAAACTAAAGGTGTGCTCATTAAGTTTGTTTCCTAAAATCTATACTGTAAATTTAACTGTGGATAGTAATAAGATGTAATTCCGTTCTGAAATTTTTCTAGACTTGCCTGAAACTGAATATTTTTGTTAAAAGAATGTGCCGACCAAGCAGCATCAACTGCACTTATTATGTGATTAGCAAAAACAACCATTACAGCTTTGGAGGCAATGTTATAATAGTCGTTGGCTTTTCCTCTTTCAATAGAATAATAAATAAATTTTTTAGTGAGATTGCTTCTATCAGCTTTGTATTCAAACGGGGTATTTTCATCGCCAAAATCATCCCAGCCAACATTGTATTGAGGATATTTACCAATCAATTCGTAATACTGCTGCTCACCAAAAAATGGTAGCTTGTGCGAAAAATATGAACCGAGAGCACTTTCTAATTTATTGAGTTCATTCCAATTAACTTTTCCGTTAGAATTAAACACCGCAAATTGAGACAAGTCAATATCGAATTTAATTTTTTTTGCATTTGCTGGGTTTGTTACCCACTTGGCGTAGCGCACTACGCTCCAATGTTTATCGGCAAAGTTTTGGAAAGCTGCTGTTTGATCATCCCCTTTCTTATCGTAAGATAGACCAACAATAATAGCTGCTGCTTCAATGGCTAAAAAAATTGCGGATTTAAGATAGCTTTCGCTGTAAAACTCACCGGCGCCGGGAAGAAGTAAAGATAATCCGGCAGCAACAAGAGGTTTTTTCTTTGCCGCTGTTTCATCAAGCGGAGATTTAACTTGAGCTTGTTGAATTATCAATGAACTGATTTGAGAATCCAAAGATAGAACTCCGCTTAACTGAGCTTGGTTCTGTTTCAATTCTTGTGCATTAAGAAGTATCAGTGGTAGAAAAAATAAACTCAACAACCTTTTCATTCTATTCTCAAATTTGTTTGTAATAATTCGAAGCAAGAAACATGTATTAATGACGTTCTGCTCAAAAAGTACTGCTCACTATCAGTCATTCCGGCACGTACCTCCTTTCGGGAACGGCATAAAGTTTTTCGAGCGTAATGCGATTTATGACTGCCTCACTGAAAAAAAGTTACTCCAAAGCTCTTTATCTGGACTGCCTATGTTGTCCAAAGTAAACATGACGGGCTATCCACCATTTTTTTATATCCTTACTAGGCAATAATTGCTTGAAATTTCTTACTGATAGAACAACTATTCTTTTAGTGTTCTGTCACCCTAATAACTAGACATTATGTTGGAAGATGTCATTCAAATAAGGGAATAAGACTGAATCATAACTGTTTACTATAGTTACTAAAGTTTCTCAAATGAATAAGGTCTTCTTCCATCTATTGAATTAAAATATACCGACTTTATCAAAAACCTTATTCTCTCTTTTTTACCTTAGTAACATACCTAACTACAAGTTAATTTACCGTATTACCTTATTTGACAAAATAGCATTATGATTTACATCCTTCGGCAAAATTTTGAGCTAAAAGTATGTACAGAAGTGTTAGCGACAAAATATTAGGTTCGATTCGATATAATATTCTGTACCCACTCTCAAATAATTCACGTATTTCTTCTCTATTTGCTTCTGGTACTTTTCCTCTTCTTTCTGTGAATTTTGATAAACTTCCAACCTTTCTACATCTGAAGTGGACCAAAATATTTTCACTTTAACCCTTCTTTGTAAATCTTTTCTTTACATCTTGATGAGAAATTTCAAAGCTTTTGCTTATCTGAACTTCGGCTAATTTAATATCTTCCAAAACCTCGATTTTATCAATCATTGCCTCATATTCTAAAACATCTAATAAAATAGAAACGCTTTGCCATTTTGAGTGATAATTAATGGTCTTTTAGCTTTTTTTACTTTGTCAAAATAGTAGGCAGCTTTTGATCGGAACTCGGTAAGAGGCTGAATATCTTTATCTAATTGTATTCTGAACATAAAAATTCCCTTTTTTATATTGTGCATATAAACGTACAATATATCAACATCAAATAATTTTAATAGTTGTGTAACTACTTATTATGAGTTTCGCAGATTAAATCCACGACAACCTGTTCAATGCAAGTCTGCGTCATCCGTTTTCAATTTTTAAGTGTTCAGAGGACACTTATTATAAATTCGATTTTTTACCGTTCGGCTCATCAAAATAACTACACAACTTAGAAACTAAAGTCGAATAGAATTCCGCCGTAGAAATTCCATTCTTTTCCATAATTAATTACTTCGCCGCGAACAGTTTTGCTGAACTCATCAAAAGCATAAGCTGCGTTGAAAAATAAGCTTGTGGGAAAGATATAAAATGAGTTCAGTTTAATTCTAAGCTCACCGCCAATTCCCTTCTTAAAATCTTTCATTTTAGGAAAAGCGCCGTTCCATGCATTTCCATAATCTGCATAAACGGAAAAGTAAATTTTGTCTAAATACAGATGTCCTAAACGAGTATCAATATTTTTGAAGAGTGGAAATCTGTAGGTAAGATTAATCCAGCCGACTTCATTTCCGCTGACCGAATAAAATGGATAACTCTTCATTCCGATCAATCCGCCAAGATAGAAATCGAAAAAATCTGGTACTTGCGGACCAAATATTGCTCCCGCACGCATTTGAGCGTTAAGCGTATGGTCTCTCCCAAGTGGAATAAACTCTTTCCAATTCAGTTCAAGCTTAGGAAATTTGAAATCGTTATAAAGCGGTTTCAATATTTCATCTACTACAACATAATTATTTTCGTTGTTAAAGCTGTTAAACTCGTAATCAAACTTTATCTCAACTCTTCTTCCAACCGGGTTTATGTCTGAATCAATAGTAGGAATAATCTGCTCGTGAGAAATCTTAAGCTGAAGTCCTCTGCCGATATAATATTTGTCGCTCGATGTTGGATAAAGAGTATTGCTGCTTTCGGGAATAATAAAGCTTCCAAGTTCGGAAGAATATTGACTGAAGATAAATCTTCCTTCAAGCACAGTTGCGTCAGAAAATATTTTATGCTTGGCTACAATGTTGAACTCGAACAAACTGTAAAAAACTTCAGCCGGAACTTTGTAATCAATTCGCGGCGGAATGTAGGTAGAGTCAATTCCAAATTTTATATCAATGTTTGTTCCGCGGCTTATGCTGTAAAGTTCAAAGCCAATTTCTGGACGCAAACCCAAACTATAGAGCAGCGGCAATTTATCTCTGTAAGCGAATTGTAAAAACAAATCTCGTTCTAGTTTTCTGTTGATTGAAGCGCTTCCAAAAAGTGAATAGCGGTTTAGAATATCGCTGGAAGCAACATACACACCAGGTTTAATTCTGTCTAAGCCGGAGTTAAAAGTACTGTAATTATCGTAACGAATAAAAGGCAATATACTAAGCTTAGAAAAGAAGCCGGAATATTTTTCAACAGAATACTCCGGTATTATCGAGTCATCATAATTTCTTAACGCCTTTATATCGAATTTGGCAATATCTCCATTGGGTTTTTCTGTATCGAGCGGAGGATTATTTAATCGTATATATTTTTTATCTGCTAAAACTTTGTTTTGTTCATCTGGGCTTATGAAAAAGATTTTGTAACCATCTGCTGTGTATCCGCTGTAAACTATGTCTCCTTTTTCATTAACAGAAGGCATCAATGCGCCGCCGGTTACATTTGTTAGCTGCTTTTTCACTTTAGATTTGAGGTCAATAGAATAGATATTAAAAATGCCGCTCTCATCACTCGCATAAAAAAGATTTCCATCTTTAGTTAGAAAAGGATTTCTTTCATCTGCCTCGGAAGCAGAAACTAATTCATAACCTGAGCCATCAACATTAATTCTTGCTACGTCTCTATTTTCTTTGATCGAGAAATCGAAATAAATCTGTGAGTCATCCGGAGAAAATTTTGGATTGTATAACTGCTCTCCGTTTTCAAAGAATGTAAGCCGTTTGAAATTCGTTCCATCTAAATCAACCGTACCAAGATTAACTGTTCCATCCTTCTGAAAAATGAAAGCAATCTTTTTTCCATCGTTAGAAACCGAAGGATTGTTTGCTCTTAGACCGTGAGTTAATCTTGTTTCTTTTTCTTTATCTAAATCATAAATGTATAGATCGTGAATGCTTACCCATTTAGGGTTATCATCGCTGAGCAGTGCATAAACAACTTTATTTGCACCCGGAACAAAAGCAGCGGTTGACCTTACTTTTGGTTTAACAAGCTTTTCTGTTTTTGTTTGAAAATCATATAAGAACAAAGAAGAAAGACTCATGTAATCATTTGTCTTGTTGGAAATATAAAGCATCTTCGTTCCATCAGAAGAGAATACCGGATGAAAATTGCCAAAGCCAACAGAAGCTACCATTTCACCTTTAACATAATTTGTAAGAACATTTTCAGTTCTTTTCTTATAATCTTCTTTAAGAAAATTACTCCACTCATCATAAATCTGATTTCCACTTTTGCCTAGTACTTCTTCAAAAGCAGCATCAATAGTAAAGATTGTAAGTTTGCCAAGTTTCTTGCTAATCTCCCGAAGTTTATCTTCGCCATATTTCTGAGCGATGTAATTAGTTAGCGCAAAACCGGAATTGTAAACAGATTCGTTTCCTAAACTATTTTTCTCAAAAACTCCCATCTGATTCCAAGTGAGCATTTTGCTTTCGAGAGCGTAACTTCTAAGAATCATATCGCGGTGAGTATCCCAATCATCGTAGCCAAATTCTTTACGCATATACTGCGCTGTTCCTTCGGCAAACCAAGGTGGAATATTAATTCCTGGAATTGGATATGAAGCAATAAAGTTTGGAAAGCCATAAAGAATATCGGGACGCCGCTTGTCTTCGTAATTCAAAAACTGCAAATAGAAAACCGGAAGTGTGCGCGCAGCTTTCATACCGGCTTGTAACTGCACCATGTGTGTAAACTCGTGTGCAATTACATTACGAAGCCAGTTGTGAGTTCCGCGTAAATCAAAATCTAGAGAAGAAGCCCAAATCTCAATTTTGTTATCAAAGAAAAAAGTAGCGCCGTTTGAGAAATCATCTATGTCTTTAATAATGTAATCAACTGTTTCCGGCTCATATTGATAAAGCGAAGTAATTGGTTCCCAAATTTCATCTGCAATTTTGGCTGCAACTCTCGCTGTACGTTCTGCTTCTTCATGATAGTGAACGCGGACATACTTCCCTTTAATTGTAAGCCAGGTGTAATCGGGGTTATATTCATTGTACTGAGCAAACAGAGTATTCAATGAAATTAAGAATATTAATAATAGTTTTCTCATCGTTTATTTAATCACCGCTATCTTAATAATTTTGTTTGCAGATTTACCGCCTGAGCCAATAACTTCAAGATTAGCATAGTAAACCCCGCTCTGAATTTTTGAAACTTCCCATTCAATTTCGTTATCCATACCGCCAATAGCTTTGCCGGAAAGCGTTGTAACCAATCCTCCTGCTAAATCAAAAATCTTTACCGTAGCGGTGGAGTTTTCAGAAACGTAATAACGAATCTTTGTTGAACTTCCGTAAACCGGGTTTGGCCAGTTGTAGGCTTTGGCTGTTGGAAAAAAATCTGAACTCGGTTTGTAAAAGTTGGATAACTCTAAATAAGCATTACCAGAAGTAGTTCCATATTTAGCTGCCCAGTTTACTTTACCTTGAACCGGTGATAGACTCCAAGTGCCGACATGACCATTTTTATCAATTATACCAGCATAAGGTTTGAAAGTTGGTAAAGGTCCCATTGTAGGTAATTCTTCGCTGTACAGTACAAGATTAACATTTGGATAAATGCCACTGCCAATAGGGTAACCGCTCAGCACTTTACCTGTAGAAGGATTAACAGCATAAATTTCTGCCGCATTTGTTACTACAATAATTTCTTGAACGCCATCCTTATTTATATCGGCGGCAAGCGGCGTACCCAATAACTTTCTATCTTTTACACTAAATGGAAAGTTTTCTGATAAAACGCCATTTAGAGTATAAACAAGAAGCTCGTTTTGGTTTACAGTTAAAAGGTACATTTGCCCATCACCAAATAGGTCCGCAGCAGCAAAAGTAATTTTTGTAGTAACGTTAGGAAGCTCTAAATAACCTTCTAACTTATTATTCTTTATTACAGAAACAGATTTGGTTCCGCCTGCATTTGCGTGAAAGGCAATATTTGTATAATCTCCTTTTGCGTCTTTTACAAGAATATGTTGAAACTGACCCGATATTTTGCCTGCAGTTTTATTTCCTTTACTGTCTATAATTTCATTTCCAGCTATTACAGAATAATAACCATCAGCATTATCAAACGGTCTGTTTACTCTAGAAATATCAACTGTACTAATTGCTTTTATATCTTCAGCAGGAATTTTTCCGGTTAAGATAAGTTTATCAATATCGGTTTCAACAAACTTGCCGCCGCTTATGCCGAATGATATGAAAAGAAGATTATTCTTCTTTGAAAGAACTAAATTAGAAGAGACAGATGCATTAATTGAAGCAGTTTTATTTATTGAATTTGAGGAAGCTAAATCTTTCGAATAGATGTTAAGATAGTTTTGGTAAACTGAAGCAACATATTGTTTGTTGTTGAATGTAACTCCAACAAAATTCCCCTTCATCGAAAAATTATCACTCGAAAAGAGCAGCTTCCCTTCCGAAGTATATTTTTTTAAAGAATTATGTAATAGAACAAAGTAATCAATACCGTTAGCGCCTTTGAGCATAAGCATATCTTGATAAGCGCCGGGAATAATAAAAGGCAGATCAAAATTTGCAATTAACTTTTGTTGATCGTTTCCATAAGAGACATTCAAGTTCATCTTGTTGTTGTTATCAGAAAAAGAATCAATGGTAACTAAACTATTGCTGCCTGAATTATAGCTTGAGTTAGGCTTACTAACTGGTGAAAAACTATTCTTGTATAACTTTGCTTTGTTACCTTTATGCCAAAAATCATATTTATCGCCTTCACCAATAAACGCTCCATATGGTGAAGTAAAAGTTTCTCCAATATCTTGGATACCATCAGCCTCTTCTACATCTACGCCTTTCTTTTTCAAATCCGAGTTTATCTTGTTCTCCGCAATTTTTGCATCAATAATATTTTCATCGATGTGCCAAATTATAATTCCATTTCCAGGTACGGCGGCATCAAACTCATCTACATCAATAACAACTCCGCCTTTTATATCAGTCGGCTGTAAGTTGAAAAGCCCGCTCGTATCTTTTTGAATTGTCTTTTTAAAAATCTGATTTTCCTTTTTGATAGTTAGAATCAAGCCATCGTTCTTTGCATCTTGCTGGCGGTTTTCAATAAGAAAATATTCTTTAGAGCTTATTGGAATTTTTAATAATGTAGTATCTGTAAGCGAAGCAGAATGACTTGTAACAATATTAACTTTTCCACCTTTAATAGAAATTTCTTTAGGCTGTTCCCAGCCAAGATAAATCTTTTCCCAGGGAGAAAGCTCCGGCGGAAACATTCCGTAATTGGCAACAATGGCTTGTCCATCCATTAAACCAAATCTGCCAATAGCACTTTTACCTGTTTCGGTATCAAACAAATCTGGCAGACCCAAATGGCTGCCTATGTTCGCTACAAGTCCGCCATTAATTGTAACCTGAACCAATCCAACAGAATTATCTATAAAAGTCTGCTCACGAGATTCTGTTTCCGGCATAATTATAGAATTTGTGATGCTGCCGCTTTTAGTTGAAAAGCCAGTAAAGTTATTTCCAAAAATTGTTTTTAATGAAGCATTGCTCAAATAAAGTGAAGGCATGTTTCTATCGATAGAGAAAGAACCTAAATCCAAACCGCTGCTAACGCCGGCATGAAAAATTATAAACAGATTGTAATCAGCAAACTTAACGTTAGAAAATTTCTGATCTGCAAGATTCCAAACCTCTTGGGAGAATTTACCGAGCGGTGTAAGGTCTTTGGATTTATAGCCCGGTACATACTCTCTCATTGTTTTAGATACAGTAATAACTTGTGGTAGAACTTGGTAATTAATGTTCAGCCTGCCTTTTGAAACTTTGCCGAAATAATTTTTTGCAAACATTAGGTGATCTGAAAAATACTCTGCATTATGAGGGAGCGGATCAAGAATAGTGTCGCCGTATGTCTTCGTATAATGCGAGCCAAATTTACCGGTTCCAATAGTAGCATCGTATTTATCTTCTTGAAACTCTACCATTACAGCAAGAATTTTGAGGGTATCGGAAGATGAATACTTCTGAACTTGGTTTGGCAAAGCATGATAGATTTTATTAAAGGACTGGGCATTAATGCTGCCCAATCCAACTAAAAAAAATAGAAACCCAATTAAGTTTTTCATTTTATATTAAATGCCTCTTGGAAAACCCATAGTAGTTTCGCTCTTTGCGCCCCAATTCATAGAAAGTGTAAAGCGCAGTGTATTTGAGAGCGGATGATTTTCACTTCCTTTAAATACATCTGTTGTAATGTAGCTGAAATCAAATGCGTATAAATCGTATCGAATGCCAGCACCGAGTGTCATAAATTTTCTGTTGCCAAAGGATGGGTCTTCATAAAAGAAACCGGCTCTGAGAGCAAACATAAAACCTTCATTCATGTTACCGTACCAATATTCCAATCCTGTAGAAGTAACTATATCTCTCAATTCTTCTCCAAATGATTGGTCTGACCAGGCTGTAAAAATTGCCTGATACCAGTCTTTTCTTTTAGTTGCTGTTTCTGCTGTAGTGGTATCTGTTCCTAAAATTCCATCTTTAATGTGTGCCCTGCCTTTATCAACAAGAAGTTTGCTGAAGTCTAAGGTCCAAGTTAAAGAGTTGTATTCATCGGCAAATGGTTTAACAGCAAAACCAAAACGAAAATTTGTTGGAATTGGGTCTGCCTGGGCTTGATCAATGTAATAAATCTTTGGACCTAAATTGCTGAGATTCATTCCCAAGCTGAACATGTTGCTTAAATCGCCAATCAACGGAATGTTGAAAGTAGAAGGTCTCCACATAGCGCCAACATCGAAGCTGACAGATGTAGCAACACCAGAACCTTGTTCTTGTTCAGTAGGCTGGTCTGCTAATCTGCTATGTATTAGTCGGAAGTTTAAACCCAAGCCCCAATCGCTGCTTAACTTTGTTGCATAACCTAAAGTAAGAGCCGCATCAAAAGAGCGAAATTTTCCAACTGGTTCTGGGGAGTTAGAAAGCGTGCGAACAAACTCTCCGTAGTTCATATATGTAACGCTAGCTGTAACACTTCCGCTAAGTTCATCCATGTATTGACGGTACGTTGCATAATCGTAAAATATATCCAGGTTAAATTGAGGCAGCCAGTTGCTGTGAGTAATGCTTACTTCCGAACCAGTTAAGAAAGCAATACCAGCCGGGTTCCAGAAAATTGCAGATGAGTTATCAGCTAAACCAACTCCGGATTCTCCCAATCCACCAGCGCGCGAATCGGGCGCCAAAATTAAAAATGGTACAGCAGCTTCTCCCTGAGCTTTAATTACATTTGCTGAAAATATCATAGCACAGACAATCATCAGCATAAAGATTTTTTTCATTTATTTGTTCCTCCGAGTTTTAATTTTGTTACAATCTATTTAACAATGGAAAGTTTGCCAAGTATATTATCCTTGAAACTCCCGTCAGATGATTCTATAATTAATTTGTACAGATAAGTACCATTGCCTATTTGATTTCCATCTTCGTCTCGTCCATCCCAATCTACTTTAACAAATTTTTCTAACAGATCAGTTTGTTCTAGTGTTTTAATTAATCTGCCTGCAATCGTGTAAATTTTTATTTTTACATTAAAAGACAAATTATAATTATGCTGGAATGTAAAAGTTGTTGTTGAAGTCATAGGGTTTGGATAATTGACTACATCCCGAATTACGATTCCTTTTTCGTTAGAAACTACAGTAAAGGCAGATTCTTGAGTAGAAAGATTATTGAAAACATCCCACGCTTTAACTTTTACTTTATAATCGCCTACAGGCATAGAATTAAAACTATATTTAGCCACACCAGATTTGCCGCCGGAATTTAGATCTCCAACAAAACTATTCGTAAGATCGTAAGTGTTTGACGGATCATCATTAATAATTGCTTCTAGCTTATGTCCAATACCTGTTCCGGTTGTATTTAAGCCTGTCTGGTCTTTCAGTTTAGCAATCAAAGTAAAATTAGGATTAACTAAGTAGGAGCCGGCAAAGTTAGTGTCGTCAAAAAAGATTTCAATTTCCGGACCTTTGTTATCGTTAGCTGTAGTTTGGTCAGTTCCACCGACTATAATATTATCTGTGTAACCAATACCATCCATTGTGGCATTAGAAAAATAAGCAACAACATTACCTTTTTTATTTTCGTAAGAAATATCTTTTGGCACAACAAATTCTGTTTCAAAAATGCCGTTTGAAACAGAAGCGCTTCCTTTAAAAATCAAGCCACCCTGCTGTTTAACAGAATAAAACATTTCCTGGTAATAAGTACTTCGCTCAGAGTCATAAACTGATAATAGTACTTCGCCATTTAGCGGGTTTAATTTCCCATCGTTAGTTCTTACGCTCCCGTTTACTTTTACTCTGCTTAAAGCACTAATCTGAATTTGAGACGAAGTACTTTTTCTGTTAATAGAATCGATTGAAACAGGAAGCACCGGTAAATTGAGTCTAATTGTCGGGTCGCCAAATAGATGAAATTTTTCATCGTTCTCTCTATTAACTATGTATTGCTTAGTTAGAAAGTAAGCTCTGCCAACCCTAATCGGTTTATTATCAGCGTCTTTTACACGAAACAAATTTTTATATAAAGAATCATTCAGCTCGGCATTGTCTTGAGAAAAAACAATACGAGCAGCGGTAAAGGCTAAAATTATTCCGGCGTCTTTCATATTCATCATTGTTTCGGTAGAACTCTGAACTAATGGATCATCATACATTCCAAAATTGCATGTAGCTGCAGTTAAAAAGAAATATTTTGAGTTTGTTAGCTGTGGTATCGAAGTTGATTTTTCAAAAACGTTCTCGTGTGCCCAAAGTTCTGGACTGCCGTGCCCAACATAGTTTAGAACAAGTGTTCCATTATTAATTGCATTAATTATGGCTTTATTGGCATCCGGTTTTCTTCTTCCCAATCCAACATAAGCAGTTGGATAAGCTACCAGATAAATTTTGTTTTGAAAGAAAAATTTAGGAAGAATTTTGTTGGCAATGGTTTCCGATTGGCTTGTATGAAGGCTTCCATCATCGCTATCGCTTGTCGGTCCATCATCGGCTACTAAAGTAATTGTTGTTCTCCAATCACCTTTGCTCTGCACAGTTTCGTAGCTGATAATTTTATCTATAGCAATATCGGCTTCTTTAGCATTTTGCACGCAGATTCTTCCAATTGCCAAATCTGCTTTGTAATCGTTGCCAGAAACTCTTACATAATAATCATCAGAAGTATAGGAATATATTTCGTACAAAGACTCTTGAGTTTGATATGTAGGTATAAAATTGATATTATTTTTTACAGTATTCAAATAATCGAAAGTACCATCGCCAAAAAGCAAAACATAAGATGGTTTAACCTGCCAGGTATCGTAAGCATATTTTATAAAATCTCTAATCGCCATCGGATCAAGAACGCCGCCAGAAAACTCATTCAGTATTTCATCAACATAAAATACTTGAGCAGTCATTTTATTAGGAGATTCGTTTGTGCGGTATTTTAAGTAGCGTTCTGCCTGCGTTTTCAATTCTTTAGGAGAAATAATAATTAGTTCGCTTCCGGCAACAGTACCTCTAATGTTGGAGTTATCAACTTTAGCCGCATTTGTTGGAGTTTTGTAAGCGTTAGAAGTTACAGCATAGTACTTGCTTACAATACCGGCTTTTTCAGAGGCTTGAAAACGCGCCTGCCCGCCGCTTATTGCCGGATTAGAAATTACTTTTACATTAGAGAAATCAGTTACATCAAAAATTTGTATTGCGCCGCTAGAGAAATTAGTAAACGTATAATCTAGCTGTGCAGTAGTATCTTTCGAGAACACTACAAGGTTATCGTTAGCAGCACGCAAATGTCTGCTGTAAGAAATCTCGATATAATCTAAATACATCTTAGCGCTTGCAGATGGATCGAGCAAAGATATTCTTAGAACACTCCGTTCATCGGTTATACCGCCGCGGTAAGAAGCAATTGCAACATCTTCGCCGCCGTAATCATAATGCGGGTCTATTCCCCAGATAGAATTTGTATATATCTGGCTTCCGCTTTCTTCAATCCTATATCTAGTAGTTGAAGTAGAAGTATGTGCAACTCTAATTTTATAATCTATTGGAGTTCCAATTACCCAGCCATTTACAGAATTAATAAAAGTTCTTGTTCTTAAACTTGCGCTTAGCTGCTCACCAAAATATTCTCTCCCTGTAAAGCCAAGATTAACACTGTCTTTTTCGTAAACTCTGAAAGCTTGTGTAGAAGTTTGCTGCGCAGCATTTGTAACATTTAAGGAAGGTTTATCATTAATTCTTTTTCCTTTAGTACCTGCATATGTAAGCCAGTAAAAATTTTTTTTACTATAGAAATTCTTCTGTCTTCTTATAGATTTATAATCGGCATCATACTCCCAAAAATCTGTAGGACGGGCATAAAACAAAACTAAGTCGGCTGCATCAAACTTACCATCTTCTTCGCCAATAACTTTAATTGCGTTTTCTATCAAACCTTTGTTATTGCTTTTAGAAACACTTTCAGGCAGCTGCGTGCCTCCGTAACCGTAAATTTTAATAGTGCGCGGATCAAGATTATTAACATCTGCGCCTAAGTTCTGTAAGAAAGTTCTGTCAATTCTGTAAATACCTTCTTCGTTGGTTTCAAAACGAAACCATATTCCAGAAGCCAGTAATGAATTAGAAACTTTTTGTAAACTTGGCTGATGATTCTCTCCCCAGTTTTTAGCAATATGCCAGTTAAGAATTAAAGAGCTTAACGACTCATCGCTTACCAAAGTTTTTTTAGATGCTGATGCAGAAAAATTTACTCTAAAAACAATTTTATTATAAATCTTTATTTGATTTGAAACAGCATCAAATTGAACCGGATAAACTTTGATTGTCTGTACGGGTAAATTTCTTACTAAGCCAAAATCTCCAAACGAAACCAAATCGCCTTCTGTTGTTTTATAGTAATCTGGTATAACATTGTATGCAAAAGAATTGCCCGTGCTGTCTTTTAACAAAGTTGGATTAGGGATGTATCTGCCGGAAAGATTTGTAAAGCTCGAAGATATAACTTGAATTGTATTTCCTGTTTCTGAGGGAACGCCAATATTAATTTGTTTAACTACCTTTTGCGGTAAACCGGCGTTGTAACTATTCTCTTTTCTAGTACCGGGTATATTAAGCCGAATGAAAGAAAGATTATTGTGAGAAACGGTTTGAGTGTCTTTTATAATGGGACGGTATTCAACAAGAATTGAATTTGCGTCTGACGAAAGAACTCTTAAATCTTGTGCAATTAAGGCAAGATTTAAAACAAAAAAGAGAAACATTATCGAGAATTTAATTTTCATAACGCTTTAGAGTTATTTAAAAAACTTTGACCAAAAAGTGCATTTCAAAAGCGGTAAAAAAATTCTCTATACTATTTCTCCAAATTTCTGTACAAAATTTATAGAACATAAGCAGATAATGCAAGGCATAAATTAGTTTTTATAATGGAGCAAATTTTTTACACTTTTATCACAATTCTATTTCTCAGGGTTCATCTTCTTCGTAATTGAAGCTGTTGGCGTTGTTGTGGAGTAAAAATAAATTCCGGAAGAGAATTCACCAACTGCCAAATTAACGGCGGACAAGTTCTAAATTCTCCATTTTAATTGTAAACTTCCGGTTGTTTAACCCAGAGTTGCATTAGGAAAAGTTTCTAATTACCGCCCAATAGAAAAACAGACTAAGGAATGGTTTAAGAATATTTCTTTACTGTATAACTGAATTCTTAATGACAATTTTGGGTTTAATTTTTAACAAAACAAAAATGCCATTCGTTTTTGATTTTTTAATTACCAGATGAGAAATAATGTGAACCTGGAGCTGGGGAATCATTTGGTTTTTGACAGAGCAAAAAATCAACTTCTCCGATAAACTTTTGTCGCACTAAAAATCACAAGTCGGGAAATAGACTCTCCGTTGTTAGTAATGATACACCAACAAAAAACTATTAATAACAATGAAATAGTCTCGAATAATATATTTGTAGTTTTAAAAAACTACATATACGTTAGCAGTAAAAGAACAGTACTAATCAATAGTCAGAGACTTTTTCTAAAGACTATCTTTTTATAGAAAATATTTTTCATAATTGATTCAACTAAAAAGTATAAGATGGCGCTCGGTTAGGTTTACTGAGCGCCAAGTTAAATATGTAATATTATTCTTTTCTTCTATTCATTTTTTTATAGATTATTTTTATCAGTACTAAGAAACTAGCAATAGTGCCAAAAAGAAAAGATAGTCTTGAATTTTCTGAAAAACCAAGAAAGTAAATCTGTAAAATCACAGAAATAGATAAGCTAATATACCATATCATTTGAATGGCTGTATATTTGAAAATATTTTGATTTGACATTTTACTTATCACTTTTATTTAAAAATTCTTGAATTAAATTACTTCCTCACCAAGAGATGAGGAAGCAAATCATCACGGCACTAAAATTACCACCACTTAGCAAGACAGCCAATGTTAACAACTGTAACTACAGAACCTAGCAACCAACCAACAGGTAAAGTCAACATTGTTGCAACACCAATAACTGCACCTGCACCACTTACCATTGCGCATATTTTTGACCCACCAGAAATTATCTCAATTTCGTTTGGATTCAGCTTTTTCATAGTATTTACCTCATTTAATGAAAGTTATAAAAATAATTCTTAACCAGCAGCACAAGCAGCAGCAAGATGAATACCTACTGATAAAGCAGTGCCTGCTACTGGTGGTAAGGCTAACGTAAGAAAACCAAACGTGAGAGACATACCAGCAAGAAAGCATATATACTCTTGCCGTGTCATACCACCTTCAATTTCTTCCATCTGCATAACACTTAGTTCTTTCATTTTAACCTCCATTAAAATAATTAGAGTTACTCCCTTGCGGCAAAGGGAAAAATTAATTTAAGCCGCTATAACCGGTGTTGCGCACCACCAGCTTTTTTGATTGAACTCAGAAGCCGATCAAATTTTGTTTCACCTAAAATCTTGTCTGTCAACATACCACTGCTGTTATAAATTAAAAATATAGGCGCTATATTAATTCCAATTTTTTCTTTGAACTCATGCTCATCTATAGAAGCGAAAATAATATTGTCTTTATCAATCAGATTGTTCCATTTACGAAATGTGCCGTCTTGAATATATTTATTATCACTTGTAACAAAGTAAATATTAATATTCTCCAGAGAACTTATCTTAGTATTCATAACCTCAAATTCATACTCACAATGAGGGCAATCCGGTTTAAAGAACACAATCATCAATGGTTTGTTGTTTGTGATTTCAATTTTTCCATTTAGCGAATTTAGATTTAGTTTTGGCAGCTTAGAGCCAATCGGCAATATTTCTTCTTGAGTTCCAAAGATAACCGCGACAACAATTCCAGCAGCTACAAAACCGAACAGCAATACTATTTTTATTTTATTGTTCATTAATCCGCAGCTTTTGTTTATCCGGGTAATAATAGAAGTATACCATAAATAAGATCATTAAAGTATTCTTTATTAAACTTGCAACAGGAGTGCTGTTGATGTGTGTACCAAAACAGCCGCAGTTTGAATATCCTTGAACCATAAGATAAATGTTCAATAAAATGAATAGAAAAAGCAGCATTGTGATGAAGTAAAAGATATAATATCTAGACCATGCCTTAATTAGAAAACTGATTCCTATTGCAAATTCAAGAAGTGATAAAACAACTAAGCCCGCTTTAACATTACCGAAAGTTATTCCTGTAATAGAAATAATAAATTGAACCGTGTTGGAAAAATCGGTCAATTTGGTAACCGCAGAAATTATAAAAACTAAACCGATAACTATTTCTATCAAACGCTTAAACATTTGTTATGCCTTATTGAAATAAATTACTAAGCCAATTTGAAATAGAGTAAGCCCGAGCCAAATACTGAAAGCTATGATGAATGAATCTAACTTGTTGATTTTTTTAAGCTTGGCTATCCCTAGAAAAACTATTAATACCCAAAATACTTCGTAAATGTTAATGCTGCTTAAAAAGCTAAATGCTGCCGGCGAGTATGCTTCTTTGGATATTAAGTTGGTTATAGAACCCGGAACATAGGTTATAAGATCATTCGTATATTTTGATTGGTCTGTGAATAAAAGAATAAGAATTTTAACAAAACCAAGTAATAAATATGGGATGTTAGCAAAAGCTGCTATTCTAAAACACTCTTTGAAACTAACCTCAACATTTTTTAGCATTAAAGGTGTTTGCAAAAGCAGAGCAATGAAAATGATTTTAAGCCAGGTTATTACCGGTAAAGCTGAATATGTATAAATAGAAAATCTTTTCAGCATTTCGTAATAATCATCAATTCTGTAAATCTCCATTTTATCTGTGAGCAGAAGCTGGTAAGCTTCTCTCGTCATAATAAATTTATCGTTGACAAGAACAATGATTAAATAGATGCAAGTAACAAAAACAAACAGATGCCAGTTCTTAAGTGTAAACTCTTTCTCTTGCTCAACTTCTAATGCAGCGGAATTATTCATTTTACTATTACTCCATTTTCATAGAAATATGAACCCAAATTTATCTTGGGTAAATTTGGGTCGAATTTTTAATAGAACAAAAATGCCATTCGTTTTTTATTTTTTAATTACCAGGTGAGAAATAATGTGAACCTGGAGCTGGGGAATCATTTGGTTTTTGACAGAGTTTCCAAATTATTGAATAAAAAAAAATTGATAAAAGATTCTTTTTAAACAACACTAAAGCCACGAAAGCATTATATCATCTTCTTCTTTGTCTTTTGTTAGGTCTATAAATATCTCTTCTAGTGATTGGTAGGTCTCTTTTGTTACTTCGTTTTTAATTTTATTCCGGATATCTTTTGTTTCTGATTGATAAACAATTTTACCCTTATTTATAATTGCTACCCTATCACAATACTCCTCAATCTCGGAGAGCACATGGGAAGTTATCAGGATTGTACCCCCCTTGTTTTTTATCTTTTTAAGAGTATCCTTCATTTTTTTCCTGGACACGGGATCAACATTTTCAAATGGTTCATCAAGAATTAGTAGTTCTGGATCATGAATAATTGCTGAAGAAAATGCGATTTTTCTTTTCATCCCTTGTGAATATGTACTAATCAACTGATCTCTAGCATTATTAAAATTAAAATAATCAAACAACTCATCAGTTCTATTCTTAATTAATTTTTCATTCATCTCAAATATGCGACCAACAAATCTAAGCTGTTCAACACCAGTTAATCCTTCGAAAATCGGAAGTATTTCAGAAACAATTCCCATTCTATCCTTAACCTTAAATCTGTTATTTATTTGTTCTGGAACAGAAATATCAATTTTGCCATATGAAGGCTTAATGAAACCAAGAATTAAATTTAACAATGTTGATTTTCCTGCGCCATTTGGACCCAAAAGACCAAAAATAGTATTGTCACTAATACATAACGAAACATTATTTAAAGCCATAACATTATTATAGCTTTTAGAGAGTTGTGTTATAATAATCATGATTTTATTAATTTTTGATAAATTAACTCTTGCCTAAGAATAATTAATTTTGACCAATACTTTAAACGACTAAAATAGAGCAGAATAAAAATGAGAAAAACAAAAATGAGAAATAATAATTTATATATATAATTATAAATAATACCTTGTATAATTAATAAAACAATAGGTACAAACAAATTAATTAATAAATAGAAAAATCCAGTACTTGAAAAACCTATATTTCTTTTATTTGAAAAAATATTTTCATTTAAGTCGATAGGGTAAGGATTTCTGATCGCATTAAAATTTGAAAGTGTTATTAATAGTATCATCAGAATAAGTTGAAGAAACAATACTAATGGGATAAATGAAATATTAGAAACTAAACCAAATGCGACACTAACTGAAACCAACAGTGGCAACCTTATTATAATGAAACTCAGATTTTTCGAAACAATCATGTTTTTATAATTACTTGATAAGATAATGTAAAATCCAAAACCCGACTTTTCAAAACCCCACGAATTGCTTAAGTAATAATCCCAAATCATTGTTGGAATCGCTGCTACTAAAAATATATTGAAATAGATTGTTTCGTTCTTGAGATGTTGTTCGATAAATAATTTATTCAAGATAGCAAAACACAAAATAATTTCTACCGCGAGCGAAATTAAAGTCCTCCTGCTTCGTAAGATATATTTGAAATCTTTTTCTATATAAGGGAATAGATTTGGGGTTACAGAATTAAATATCTGGAATATATTTCTTCTATTTTCCTTTGATTGATAATAACTAGTAATAGTATTTTCAACACTTAAATTTATTCCTATTTTTCGTATAATATTAACAAAAATATAGCTGCTGAAAATAATAAGGACAAAAAACCATAATGAAAGAGAAAGTAATTGCAATGAATAGTTTTTGCTTGTATAGTAAATAGTATTGAATGTGAAACCTATAGGTGAATAATTATATAGTGCCTCAAAAGGAATTTTATTATTCAGAAATAAGTATACTAAGGATAAAATAAGTGCAACAAATATGTAAAAAACAATTTTTCGACTTAAATTGATGATAATTATTAGCCCCCAAAAAAACTCATAAAGTAAATGAATTATTATAATCTGCAATAAAGATATTAATAAAAATAAGAAAGAAAGAGTAAGTGATAATCCAAAAACTCCGACTCCAAACAAAAACCCTAGAATTAATCCATAGAGAATAATATATGTTTTATCAATCATACCAAAACAAAAATCAACAAAAGAAAAAATGTAGAAACTGAATGGGTAGCAGTTAAGTGTTTTTAAAGCAATTGGTTCGATTAATCTATTAGGTGAAAAAATTTTTACAAACAAAAAAGTAAATATTATTGCATTATAAATACTACTTGCAGTTTTAACCCATGAACTTCCCTGTTTAATACCAACATAATAATTTACTAAGAGTGCAATAATATATCCGATGCCAAAAAAAAATAAGAAAATAATTAAAAGCATAAAAATATAAGAAAGATAGCTTCGAAATATAATTTTATCTTTTATCTGATTAGTAAATAACTTCCAATGAAGCCATATTAGTACGCCTAGTTTCATCGAATTTCTAATTCCTATATAGTATGAATAACCTGGGCTTTTATGAAAATCATAAAAGCCCAGTCTTTTTTATTACCACCAACCTGTACAAGCACCAAGATAATCTGCACCTCTACTTGCTGCATACCAGCCAACTCCTAAACCTGCTGGTCCTCCAAGTATGCCACCAGCAATTGCGCCTATACCCCATATTGAAGCAGAGATACAGTCAGAAAGTCTACTTCCACCTTCAATTTCTTCCATCTGCATAATACTTAGTTCTTTCATTTTAACCTCCGTTAAAATAATTAGAGTTACTCCCTTGCGGCAAAGGGAAAAATTAATTTAAGCCGCTATAACCGGTGTTGCGCACCACCAGCTTTTTGTATTGTTCCATTACTCGATCAAATTTTAATTGTTTCTTTTTCATAGTAATAAGCGTATTGTTTTTTAACGCTGCTGCCAAACATGCTGCCATTTTGCAAAAGAATATCCGGCTTACCGTGTTCATATATTTTCTCTTCTCTGATCACATAGAGATAATCTGTCTTTAACAGATTTGGGAGGTTATGTGTTATTAAGAGCACAGCATTTTCTTTGGAGTAATCTCTGATTCGCTCGTAAATCATTTCTTCAATTTCAAAATCAACACCGCTCAATCCTTCATCAATAATCAGCACTTTTGGCTTATCAAGCAGCGCTCTAATTAAAGCAAGCATCTGCATTTCACCGCCGGAAAGTTTTCTGCCGTTCTCCCCGAGCAATGTATATAATCCATGCTCAAACCGTTTTATAAAAAGTGAAAGGTTTGTTTTACTGATCAACTTTATTAATTCTTCAGCATCTTTAGTTTCTCTTCCGACAAGCAAATTATCTGCAAGAGTACCGTTGAATATTTTTATTTGCTGCGGAAGCACACCGATATTTTTTCTGTAACATGTCAGTTCTATCTCTTTGGAATCAATTCCATCAACTAAAATCCTTCCTTTGTTCAGATCATATTTTCTTTGCAGTAATTGCACAAGAGTACTCTTGCCGGCACCGCTTGGTCCCCAAAGTGATGTAATTCTTCCAATAAGGATTTCTATGTTAATATTATTGAATAAAAAACTGCGTCCATTCCATGAGAAACTGGCACCTTCAATTGTGATTTTATTCTTCAACTCAAATTTATTACCAGCAATGTTTTTTTCTTTTTCGACTAAGAGCATATCCATCAACCGCACAGCTGCAACATTTGCACTCTGGAGAGAAATGTTTGCACTAATTAACCGGTTAATAGAAGGAAGAATTCCAACAGCAAGCGAATAGCCTGCCATCATTTCACCAAGTTTTAAATCTCCTATTACTATCCAAACAGAGCCAAATGATAACATACCAACGGTAATTACTGCCGAACTTAATTCAGCTCCAAGATTTAATTTTGCTTGCGTTAACCCAAGTCTTTCAACACTATTTTGGAAAAGACCGAAAAACGCTTTGTTATATTTAGAAAAAAACGAAGCAGCGCTGTAACTCTTGATATCTTCGTAACCGCCGAGTGTATCTATATAAGCAGATTCGACTTGTGCGTAGTTCTTCATCACATCATTCTGCTCCAGCTTAAGTTTTTTGGTGCTGAGGAATAAAAGTAAACCGTAGATTGGAAAAACAACAACGGCAATAATTGCCATGTTTGTCGAGAAGTAAAATAATAAGGAGAATGAACCGATTATAACTAAGAGATCAACAATTGTTACCCCGCCAATTTGAAGCACTGCCTGCTGAATTCTCATTGCATCATGAATTCTTGCGGTAATATCTCCACGTTTTCTTGAATCAAAAAATTTTTTTGGTAAATGGAATAAATGCTCAAAGAAATCGCCGGTGATGTTGTTGTTTATTCGTTTGTTTAAAATCACCAAAAATTTATCGCGTATAAAACCGCTTAATGCTTTTATAAGTAATAGAATGAAAAGAAAAATTCCCGTGTAGTAAATCCATTCGGTATTCTTTTCAGGAATATATTTATCAACAAGTTTTTGTATGAATACTGAAGTAAGCAGTCCAAGGGTTGTATATATTATTCCAAGAAAGATAGATTGAATTAACCATGCGTTATCTTTCTTTATATATTCAATTATCCAATTGGACCAGGTAATTGTTTTTTCATTTAGCAATTCTCTTTCCGGCTTTAATAAAACAACAGATTTACTTTTCCATATTTTCAGAAATTCATCTTTTGACAACCAATATTTTCCTTTCCCCGGGTCGGCAATGAATATTTTATCATCCTTTATTTTATATACAACTACAAAGTGGTTTAACGTTTCTTCTATAATAACATGAGCTATGCAAGGCATTTGTTCTTTCAATAAATCTTCATATTCGCCGTAAGCTCCAAAAGCATTAAATCCAACTTCCTTAGCGGTATTGACCAGATCAAGCATAGTTGAACCATTGACAGAGGTGTTCATCATTTCACGTAAACCGACTAAAGTTGTGTTCCCATTATAATATTTTAAGACAGATAAAAGGGAGGCTGGACCACAATCAACTTGGTCGTATTGTTTTGTTAGACTGTATTTAGTACAAAAAATTTTTTTATAGAAGAACACGGTGCAAAGTTGTTTAATAGTTTAATTTTAATATACGGGGGGGGGGGGGGGGCAAAGTTAAGAAAAAAATTTTTTTTTTTTAACCCACTTCTAAAGAGGGGGTTCGTTTCCACCACACATTAAACATGCCTTATTACTAAAAATGTTTTTTAATTTTATAACCCAAGCAGTTTTTTGTTCTTCTTCATAGCGTTGATGCAGAACTCTATATGCTCATTTAGTTCTACACCAAGCTCGGCAGTACCTTTAAAAATATCTTCGCGGTTTACTGCTCTTGCAAAAGCTTTGTCCTTCATTTTTTTGATTACAGACTTCACTTCAACTTCATCAATACTTTTACTCGGGCGAACGTAAGCAACTGCTGTAATAAATCCTGCAAGTTCATCGCAGGCAAATAATGTTTTCGTCAGTTTAGTTTCGCGTGGAATGTTTGTGTAATCTGCATGAGACATTATTGCATTTCTGAACTCATCATCAAAACCCTTTTTGGCTAGTATTTCATTTCCCTTGTAAGGATGTTCTTCGGCAGTTGGAAACATTTCGTAATCAAAATCATGAAGCAGTGCAGTGTTTCCCCAATAATCGGCATCTTCGCCAAACTTTTCTGCATACGCCCGCACACAAGTTTCTACTGCTAAAGCGTGTTTTAATAAACTATCACTCTTAGTATATTCTTTAAGAATCGCAAAGCAGTATTCTCTATCTTTCATAAAACCATTACTCATTTTTTTCCGCTAAAGTTTGATTTAGAATTAAAAGACGGACATAGTTTTGCAATAACACATTCAAAGCAGTTAGGCTTGCGAGCAAAGCAAACTTTCCTTCCGTGTGCTGCAAGCCAGTGAGATGAATTTATCCAGTAACTTTCCGGCAGTAATTCTTTAAGCCGAAACTCAATTTTAGTTTGATCTTTCGTATCAACAAACCCGAGCAAGTTAGAAAGTCTAATTACATGTGTATCAACTGCAACAGCAGGTATGCCAAAAGCGTTGCCGGCTACTACAGATGCAGTTTTTCTTCCCACGCCGGGCAGTTTTACAAGCTCATCAAAATCTTGCGGAACTTTGCCACTGTACTTTTCTATTAAATCCCGGCAGCATCCTTGAATGTTTTTGGCTTTCATTTTATAAAAGCCGGTTGAAAAAATATCTTGCTCCAATTCTACCTGTTTAACGAAAATATAATCTTGCGGCTTTTTGTATTTCTTAAAAAGGTTTTTCGTTACAATGTTTACTCGTGCATCTGTGCATTGAGCCGAAAGTATCGTGGCAATCAAAAGTTCAAATGAGGTTGTGTATTCCAGCGCCGGCTGAACTTCGGGGTAAACCACTGCAAGTTTATCAAATACTTTTTTTGCAAATGCTCTTTCTGCTTTTTCAGCCATTAAATAAATTTTCTCTCTTTTATGATTAATCTTTCCACTTGTCTATTGTTAATTAAGTGTTCTTGAATTATTTCTTCTACATCTTCTGTTTTTATTCCACCATACCAAATTTGTTCTGGATAAACTACTGCCGCACAGCCGAATGCGCATGCATCGAGACAGCCGGTTCCGTTAGCCCTAATTGTGCTGCTAAGACCAAGTTCTTTAATTCTTTTCTTAAACAGTTCTTTAACTTCCTTTGCGCCTTTAGATGAGCAGCAACCTCGCAGGTCTTCTGCATCTCTTTGATTTTCGCAGATGAATATATGTTTTTTGTAACGAGCCATTTCTCACTCCAAAATTAAAAAAGGGAAAACTATTCCCTTTCTATGCTATCTTCTTGTAGCGCGTACGGGGGTCGAACCCGTGATCTCCGCCTTGAGAGGGCGGCGTCCTAGACCACTAGACGAACGCGCCGGAATTTTTTGTTGAGCTAAAATTAACTTCATACAGTAAAAATATTATCTCTGCGGTTAAGTTTAAAACTAATTTTAGAACAGTCATAACCACACTTAGCAAATCAATACAAAGAGCGGGCAACGGGATTTGAACCCGCGACCCTTAGCTTGGGAAGCTAATGCTCTACCAACTGAGCTACGCCCGCAACACAACAAAATTAGTTTACTATTAAATCTAATTCAAGAATTTTGTTTAATTTGTAATAAAAAGATTAGCACTGTGAATCATAAATCATCCACAAAAAACCGGGCAGCTGAAACAGCATTTGTATTTGCGATTGTACTAATCACATTCTTTTTGTGGGATACTTTTTTAGTCTATCCAATTAAGCTTTTTGTTGTATTTCTACACGAATCATCGCACGCCATAATCATACTCTTAACAGGAGGGATAATTGCCGAAATATCACTCGGTTTTGACCTTGGCGGAAAAGTTACTGCCGAAGGTGGAAATGAATTAGCAATTGCAAGCTCCGGCTATCTTGGCAGTTTATTGTTTGGGTTATCGATATTTATAGTTACTGAATTTCAGAAAGTTAGACGATACATTTTTCTAACCTTAGCACTTTTCTTTTTAGTAATAATGCTTCTTGCATCTCCAACCACAGAATTTATCTTCATTGGTTTAATTACAATAGCAGCGCTAATATTTTTTGCATTCTATGTAAGAATACTATTGGTGAAGCTGATTGCAAAAGCAGCAGCATTGGTTAGCGCTATTTATGTTTTGATAGATATAAAGGAAGATATGCAAGCCAACGAGTTTGCAAGCGATGCACAATTAATTTCCGGTTTAACAGGTGTAGATCAAGTTGTAATAAGCGTGGTGTGGATTGTTATAAGCATTCTATTAATTTGGCTTGCATTAAAGAGCTCTTTCTATAAAGATAGAACTAATCATCTTTAACTTTTCTTAATACAATTATACCGGCAACAAAGAAGATAATAATGGTAAGAATTGCCAATCTTTGCGCTCCGGTAATAAAGCTCACAAAGCCAAAAACCAAAGGGCCAAGAATTGCAGAACTCTTTCCGAAGAAAGAATAGAAACCGAAAAATTCTGTTTTCTTATCGAAAGGAGTTAGTTTAGACATTAAACTTCTGCTGGTAGATTGTGTTGCACCCATTACACTTCCGGCTAACAAACCAACTACATAAAAACTATTTTTCTCTACATCAAAAACAGATAGATTAAACAAATCGGAAAGAAATTTTGTTAGAAATCCGGTGTGGTCACTTGTAAGATATGCGAACATAATTGTTAATATCCATACATAAAGTGACGCCATTAATGTTTTCTTTTGTCCGTATGAATCTGCAATTATTCCAAAAATTAAAGAACCGGCTATTGCTGTTGACTGAACTATGATGAAAAAGACTATTAACTCTCCGAGTGAAAAATTTAGTGTTGAAGTAGCGTAATTACCTGAAAAGAAGATTACGGTATTAACTCCTTCGATGTAAAGAAAAAAGGAGATAAGAAATAAGGAAAGATTCTTGTAGTTCTTAAGATTGGAAATAGTGTTAAACACTCTCGAAAGTCCAATCATTATGTAAGATCCATCAACATTATTTTTCTTTCTTGTATCTTTCAAGAAAAAGAAAAGCGGTAAGCTGAATATCAAAAAAATAAGAGCAGCAACTGGAAAGGATTCTTTAATCATTTGGTTAGAAATAAAAGGATAGACAATAGCAAGAGTAGATAAAGAGCCAAGATAGCCCATTGCAAAACCGTAGCCGCTCACTCTTCCATAATTTTTCGGCTCAGTAATTTCCGGAAGAAAGGAATCATAAAAAACTAAACCTGCTTCAAAACCTACATTAGCTATAACGAAAAGAGTTATGCCAAGCAAAACATCGCCACTTCCTACAAAATAAAGAAGTGCGGTAGAAGTAATACAGAGCAGAGTAAATATTAAAAGGAATCTTTTCTTTCCGGCGGAATAATCTGCAATAGCTCCAAGTACAGGAGAAATAAAAGCAGTAATAAGCATTGATATGCTAGTTCCAATGCTCCAATAAAAATCCCCTACAGGTTCGCCTCCTAATACAGTCTGCTTAAAATAAACCGCATATAAAAAAGTAACTACAACAATCGAGTACGATGTGTTAGCAAAGTCGAAAAGAGTCCAAACAAAAATTTTGAACTTTTCGTTGTTTTTAATGTTGGATATTTTTTTTGGGTAAGGATTCCCCAATCAAACCTCTTCCGGATTTGTTAAGTTTTCCACTTTCTTTTAATTCGGAAAGAACCGCATCGAGTATTCCATTAATAAACTTACCGCTGTTAGAAGTGGAATAATCTTTAGCAATTTCGATTACTTCATTTATCGATACTTTTGGGGGAATATCTGGGAAATACAAAAGTTCTGTCATGCCAATTTGTAAGAGTAATTTGTCGATAAGAGCAATTCTATCCATTTCCCAATTGGCTAATTTATTGTGAATCTCAGTTTCAAGAGATTTTTTATTTGCTACAACCTTATTAACTAATTGTTTAGCAAACTCCAGTTCGGCTTGGTTCGTTACTTCTGCTAATATTCCATTCATCAAAACGGTTAATCCATCTCCATTAAGTTCATAAGCGTAAAGAACTTGAAGGACCTTCTCTCTTAGTATTCTTCTGTTTGTCTTCATAATTACGTTAATAGTTGCTGCATATCTGCAAGAATAATTTCAAATAACATTATTTTCATTATCGGGTCGAAAATTATAAAAAAGGGATTTGGAGTACAAATAATCTCGAAATTTCTTTTGTTAGATTGCAAAAAGCCAAAACAACAAAAGAGCTATACTTTCTCTTGTGCGGTAAAAAATTGTCCTCTCAAGGGATAAAGAGTAGTCCGATGCTACACCAACAGTGTTGACTCTATAGAATTTTGCAATTTCGGCTATGCGCGATAAATGAAACCCATCAGATACTATCAGTACCGGTTTAGCAGAATTACCCGGTCCAAAATCCCGGCTTAAAAACTCTATCTGTTCTGTGGTTGTGGTAGAACGATTTTCAGTTAAAATATTTTTCTTACGCACACCAAGATTAATTAAATATCTTTTTGCTGTTTCGGCTTCGGTTAATTCGCCGGGGGCATTTGCACCGGTTAAAATAATATTCTCAATTATGTTTTTTCGATAAAGCTCTAGCGCTTTTCTAATTCTTGCTTCAAAAATTGGGCTTGGTCTTCCTTTGCTGTAAACCGCCGCTCCTGGAATGCAGCCGTATTCAAAAGTTTTGTTCTCAATTCTTTCTTGAGAGTAAGCCCTTACATTCCATACAAATACTAAAGTGAAAACCATTAAAACAACAATACCAATTGCACTTCGCACGATGCTTCTTAACTCTAAAAAAGACTCGCTCTTAGCAAGCCAGCTCCACAAATAAAGTGCAGAATATAACTGGAAAGAAAAACTTAAAATATACGCAGCGCCCATATATACTTTCTTTAGCGGAAAATTGAAAACCAATTTATCGGTGCTAAGTATATCTAACTTGCTAAACATATAAACCACCAACAGAAGTGCCAATGAAATAGTTAGCAGAGTATTTATAAATAAAATTCTCTTTGATTCAAGTGTACGTTTAACAAAGTAATTACCTATTACAGAAGTAACTAATGCAAATGCTAAAAACCCGTTCATCACATTGCCTATGTAATCTAAACGAATATATCTAATTGGGATTTCATTAAGATTATACTTTAGGTAGATTAAGAAAAAGAAGTAAAGAATGCCCAGTAATCCGGCAAGGATTATTCCAAATTTAGTATTACCGGTTTGGCGTCTTCTTTTCATTATTTCTTAACAGGGTTTATTAATACGTTAAGAGAATTATCAATTCCGCTAAGAACATCGGCATCAACACGAAAGCAGTTTTTTATGATTTCTCTATTAAGAATTTGTTTTTTATCACCGTCGAATTCAACACTTCCATTTTCCATAATAACTACACGGTTTGAATAAATTCCAACAAGGTTAAGATCGTGAGAAACCGTGAGTATGGTTTTTGTTTCATCATTATTTAATTTTTTAAGCAATTCAAAAATTGTAATCTGATGCTCAATATCTAAGTGGGCATTTGGTTCATCGAGCAGGATAATCTTAGCATCTTGAGCTAATGCTCTAGCAATAAAAACACGCTGAGCTTCGCCGCCCGAAATCTCATTGATTCCTTTCATTGCTAAATGTTCAATTTCCAGTTTCGCTAAAGAATCTTTAACAGCAGTTACATCGGCTTGTTTCTCAAACCCGAGCAGATTTAGATAAGGAGTTCTTCCCATCATAACAATTTCGTAAACAGAAAATGGAAAAACAGAATAGCTCATCTGCGGCACGTATGAAATTAATTTTGCGTAATTGTTAAGATTTGTTTTGCCAGATGTCTTTCCGTAAACTTCAATTGAGCCAGCTGCTGGAGTTAACAATCCCGCAATAAGTTTAAGTAAAGTGGATTTACCGCAACCGTTTGGACCAATAATGCTGGTAAACTCACCTTCGCTAACAACAAAGTTATCTATCGAAAGTTTGAAACCTGCACTATATTTTTGCCGAGCATAAGTAAAGCTCAGGTTATTTAACTTAATTACATTCAACTATTTCACTAATTTCCGATAAGAAGTTCATTAAGCGATTTGCCGAGTAATAAATCTAACCTCGCTTGCAAAATATTATAAAGATACACAGCGTTTATGTAATTATACTTTGCTTGAGAAACTGAAACTAACGCGTCTGTAATTTCAATTTGAGTTGATAAACCGGAAGAATACCTCCTCTGTGCAATTTGATAGCCTCTTTCGGTCTCATCAACTGCGCTTTTGTATGAAGCTATCTGATCTTCTGACTTTTTAATTGAAGCTAAAGTATTTTCATAATCTCTTGCCAACTCTTTTTTAGTTTTAGCAAGTGCTTCAACAGATTTATGGTAATCAATTTTTGCCTGCTGATATTTTGAATCAATCGAAAATCCTTTAAAAATTGGCACGCGTAAGTTTAAGCCTATCGAAACGGAATTAATAAATCTCCAATTTGTTAATGAGCGCTCATCGTTTTCTTGAGACTGCAACTGCCAATTACCAAAAGCCCTAAGTTCTGGATAATGCTGCGAGT
The DNA here is from genome assembly GCA_964575995.1 of uncultured Melioribacter sp. Lineage (GTDB taxonomy): Bacteria > Bacteroidota > Ignavibacteria > Ignavibacteriales > Melioribacteraceae > Stygiobacter. The sequence goes on from CAZNTN010000001.1 coordinate 204,552, forward strand.
GCTGAAAGCCTGTAGATAACTCATAAAGTTTAGTTTGAGCTTCAGCGTGTTTTAACAATAGGTTTGAGCTGTTGAGTTTCTGAAATTCAATATCTTTTGCTGTGCTCCCGCTTTTGATGTATTCCAATTGTCCAATTATTTCAAGATCAGTATGTAAATCTAAACCAAGAATTATTTTGAAATTATTATTTGCTAACTCAAGCTGGTTCTTTGCTTCTGTAACTGCTGGGATGCCGTTCTGATATTGAACGTTTGCCCTTATTTGGTCATACTCAGAAACTCTTCCTACTGCAAACATAGCCTTTGTGTTTTTCTGATTTTCTTCTGCTCTCCTAAGTTGTAATTCGGCTACGCTAACATATTCTTTTGCAAGCAGATACGTATAGAAGTTGTCTTTTACTTTAGATACTAATTCTGTTTCGGAATATTGTTGAGTTAAAGAAGCTAATTCACCGAATGCTTTAGATATTTTGGTTGCTAAGAACATCGAAGCAGTAGCAATAGGCTGCTCCAACTGCACTCCAGCTAATAAATTGTTGTAAGTACCTGAAGGAAATGTGCCGCTGAAAAAAGGAGTCTCGAGAAAAAATGCAGAGCGCTTAATTGCTCTCGAATATACAGCAGAACCTTCAATTGATGGGAGCACAGATTCGCCAAATGTTTGTCTTACCTGCTCATCTGCTTTTTGTTTATCGAGCTTTATCTGTTTTAAATCGTGGTTGCTTTCAAGTGCTATCTTAATAGCACTTTCTAAACTTATGCCTAATTTTGAATTTTGAGCAGTTACTACATTTACTATTAAAAAGAGAACTAAAATGATTTTAAAGCCCATTCTTTCCTCAAATATTTTTTTGGTAAATATAAAAAGATTTACTGTGAACTTATGTGGCAAAATTATTCTACAGTTGAATGCAAGACAGAAACTTTGTGCAAAAACATCTTAACAAATAGAACTGCTGCCAATCCACCAAGAACATCTGCTGCCCAATCCAAAACATCGGCATATCTTCCCGGAATAAAATATTGGTGAATTTCATCGAAGGCAGCGTATAGTATTAAGAAAATAATAGAGAAAAATAAAGGTCTCTGCTTTAACGCAATATATTTATTCTGAAAGTGCAGCGTTAGCACTAATAGTACTCCCAAAATGAAATAAGCAAAAAAGTGCTCTAATTTGTCTTGAGTGTCAAACAGCCGAGGCATCGATACTGTTGGAAGTGAAGTTGCAATAAAAATTACTATCCAGTAAACAACCAATGGTATGTAAACCAGTAGTACTTTTCGTTCTTTGAGAATATTATAAAAGCGTATTACGTATGAATTTGATTGCATTAGGTAAGTTTTCAATAATGTCTGTTGCAGTGAATGAATATTCTGTCTTGGTTTCTACTAATAAATCCGCCGATAAGCTGTGAAGATAAACAGCAGCTATCAAGCTGTTTTCAATTTCTTTTGATTGAGCTGTAAATCCTGCAATAATTCCAGTTAAAGCATCACCGGTACCAAATTTTGCCATTCCAGGATTGCCAGAAGAATTAATTAACATCTCTCCTTTAGGAGTAAAAATAACTGTTGGTGCACCTTTCAATACTAATAAGCATTTGTTTTCATTTACAAACTGCTTTCCATAGAGCGGAATATTACATTCAAGCTCTTCAAGAGATATTCCTACTAAGTCTGAGAACTCTTTATGATGAGGTGTAAGGATTGTCTTTTTTAAATTTATCTTTTTGTAAACTTCGTTAGTGAGAGCGTAAATTGCATCGGCATCAATAACAATTAGTTTATTTTTGAAACTGCTGATAATTCTTCTAACAGCAGATAGTGTTGCATCCTCTCTTCCCAAGCCGGGTCCAACAGCAATTACATCTGCGCATTCCAATTTAGGTTTTAGTTCAGCAAAATTTAATTCTCTAAGTATTTCTGTTTTGTTATCCTCGTAAGGAAATGTAATTGCAGCATCAAGTTTTTTCTGGGCTACTTGTTTAATGGATTTTGGAACAGCTAAGAAACTGGAACCGGCTCCGCTTTTAAGTACAGCATTAGCAGTAAAACAAGCGGCACCAGGATATTGCCCGCTGCCGGCAATAACTAAAACTTTTCCAGCCGAATATTTGTGAGAGTCTTTTTTCTTTTGCGGTAATCCTTTTAATGCGTCTTCAGGCTCAATTACATAATCGTTTGTAATAAGTTTCTTGTAATACAGAGAGCCAATACCTATCGAGCCTTTTTCTACGATACCAGCATAAGCATACCCTTTACCAAAAAACAAGCCGGTTTTGAATTCACCTAGCGTTATAGTTAAGTCTGCGGTAAAGATTTCTTTGCAAGTAGATGTTTCAAGTTCTAATCCGGTTGGAACGTCTATGGCAATTTTGAATGCATTAATCGAGTTTAGATATTTTACAATTCCAGCAAGCGGTTCAGATAATTTACCTTTACTTCCCGTTCCTAAAAGAGCATCAACAATAACTGAGCAATTTCTAAATATTTTTAAATCGCCTATAGTTTGAAAGTGAACAAGATTACCAATCTGCTCCGCAGCCAGAATATTTTTTGTAATTAAGAAGTTAGTAAGAGCATCGCCATCCAATTCACTTTCGCTTCCAATCGAAACAATTTTAACATCAAACCCATTATTGATTAAATGACGCGCTAGGGCAAATCCATCTCCTCCATTGTTTCCCTTTCCACAGACTATCCCAATGTTTTTGTTCACGAAGTAATCAGAGTAGTTTAGCATTATTTCGTAAATGCTTCTTGCAGCGTTTTCCATCAAAACAATGGATGGAATACCCAGCTTATTTACAGCGAAATCATCGGCGTTTCGTACTTGTTCGGGAGAATATAATGGAATCATTTTCGATTGATTGTTTGTTTCACAAAAATAACAAGAAAGGTAATAATTCAGCTAAGACAGAATGAAAATAGTTACTTCACAGCAGCAGTTATTATTCCAAGCAGTAGATCGGGGAAAAACCCGCAGATTAGCACTAATGCAGCGCTAACAATTATTGCTGAGTATGTTCCCAAAGAAGACTGAATAGCAAAATCTTCTTCTGAATTTTTGAAATAAACATATACAACAACACGAATGTAGAAGTAAACACTAACTACACTCGATAACACGCCTACTATTGCTAACCAAGTTAAATCTGCTTTAATAGCACCAAAGAAAACGTAGTACTTACCAAAGAATCCGGCAAGAGGCGGAATGCCTGCTAAAGCAAACATGAAAATGGAAATCATTGCAGCTAAGAATGGACTTTTGCTTTGCAGCCCTGCATAAGATTTAATACCAATACGAGATTCATCCTTTCCTTCGATAGCTGCAATAACAGAAAACGCACCAATATTCATAAAAGTGTAAGCGGCTAAGTAGAAAATAATACCAGCGATACTGTATTTATTTCCGGCAGCTAAACCAATAACCATATAGCCCGCATGAGAAATTGAAGAATAGGCGAGCATTCTTTTAAGATTGTCTTGAGAAATTGCTATTACGCTTCCCAATACCATTGATAGAGCAGAAATTACAGCAAAGTAGTTCTTAAAAAAGTTTGGCGCATTATAACTAACAACAGCAGAAAGCATTATGATGAAAACACTAAAGGCAGCAGCCTTGCCGGCAGTGGACATAAATCCGGTTACCGTTGTAGAAGAGCCTTCGTAAACATCTGGAACCCACATATGAAAAGGAACAGCAGCAATTTTAAAGCTAAAGCCAACAAAGAATATTAGTAACCCTAAAACAAAAATTAAGTTCGAACTGTAACTAACAAAATTCTCAACTATGTTTTGAATGCTGGTAGAACCGGTGCTTCCGTAAATCAACGCTATGCCGTAAACAATAAAACCGGTTGCAAATGCACCCAATAAGAAATATTTAAGAGAAGCTTCGTTTGCGCTCAGCCTATTGCGGTTAATGCCAACAAGTGCATAAAAGCAAATTGACATTAGCTCAAGCCCCATAAACACCATAAAAATATCTTGAGCACCTGCCATTACCATCATTCCCAGCACGGAAGACTGAATTAGAATGTAGTACTCGCCATAGTAGGCTTCGTACTTCTTTAAGTAATCTATTGATGAAAGAACAATAAGAGCTGCACTAAAATTAAAAATTGCGTTAAAGATAGCAGACTTACCTCCAACTTCCAGCATACCGCTAAACAGAACAAAACTATGGCTTACATTAACCAACGAATAGATAGCTGTACCTATAAACATTAAGGCAGAAAACCAGGGCAAAATTTCTTTGCTTTTCTTGGTGCTAATTTCTAAGAGTACAGATAAAACAATTCCAACACCAATTACGATGTAAGGCATTAACAAATAATATTCATAAGTACTTGATGGCATATCTATTCGGAAATTATTTAACGTTTATTGAGTAAGCAGAAACCTGCTGTAAAATAGTTTGAACAGAAACTTCTGTCATATTCAAAAATGTGCTTGGATAAACACCAATCCAAACAATGAACAAGAAAATTGGCGCAAGTAGAAAAATTTCGCGCTTGTTCAGATCGGTAAGTTTATGTTCCAATTCGTGATTAGTAACTTTTCCAAAAACTACATGTTGATACATCCAGAGCAAATAAACTGCAGCAAAAATAACTCCTGTTGCAGCAAACACGGTAAACCAGACCGAGCCTAAGACATTAGATTTATAAGCACCGAGCAAAATCAAAAACTCGCCAACAAAACCGTTAAGTCCGGGTAAACCAACCGAGGATAATACTGCAATCATCAACGCAGCAGAATAAAGGGGGACGAGTTTGGCAATTCCACCATAGAAAGCAATATCGCGTCGGTGAGTTCTTTCGTAAACAATGCCCACTAGAAGGAATAACGCGCCTGTTGAAAGCCCATGATTTACCATTTGAATAACTGCGCCTTGAACTGCTTCAACTGTCATAGCAAATATCCCAAGCACAACAAAACCCAAATGAGAAACAGAAGAATAAGCAACAAGCTTTTTCATATCTGTTTGCACCATAGAAACAAGTGCGCCGTAGATTATTCCTATTACTGCGAAGAGAGAAATAATTGGTGCATATTCAACAGCAGACTGCGGAAACAAAGGGAGGCAGAATCTGACTAAACCGTAAGTTCCCATTTTGAGTAAAACACCGGCAAGGATAACCGAACCTGCAGTTGGGGCTTCAACGTGTGCATCCGGCAGCCAGGTATGAAACGGAAACAAAGGAACTTTGATGGCAAAGCTTAAGAAGAATGCACCAAACATCCACGCTTGAATTTGTTGTGGAACTGTTGGTCCAACTTTGTAAAGCTCAAGCAGGTTTGTTGTAAAGTATCCGGTTACCGATGAAGCGTAAACAGCGAGCCAGATAATTGCAACAAGCATTAACAAGCTGCCAAACATTGTAAAGATGAAAAACTTAATTGAAGCATAGATTCTTCTTTCGCCGCCCCAAATACCAATTATGAAATACATCGGGATGAGCATTGCTTCCCAGAAAATGTAGAAAAGGAAAAGGTCTAAAGACATAAATACGCCCAACATTCCAGCTTCCAATAAAAGCATTGAGAAAGTAAACATTCTCAGATTCTTTTCAATTGCTTTCCATGTTGAGAGCAATGTAATTGGAGTTAAGAAAGTAGTAAGAAGAATAAGCAGCATCGAAATTCCATCTACACCTACCAAGTAAGAAATATTTAAGCTCTTAATCCACACAGCTTGATGAGTTAGCTGAAAAAAGGGATTATCTTGATCAAACTGACTGTAGGCGAGTAGTGAAATTACAAAAGCAAATAATGATACTGCAACACCAAACCAGCGTATAAACTTTGCTTGTTCATTTTTGAAGAACAAAACAAGAACGCTGCCTGCTAAAGGAGTCAAAAGTAAATATGTTAAAATTTCGCTGTTAATCATTTTTTTTAATTTGATTTATAAAACTAGAATAAGCCAAAGCAGTACAACAGCAATACCAGCCATCATAACAACCGCATAAGATTGAGCAACTCCGGTTTGGATTTTTCTAACTGAACCGGAAAGTTTTTCAATCAATTTTGCTAATCCGTTTACTGCGCCATCAATTAAAGTTACATCGGCAGTTTTCCAAAGAAGTTTCTCGCTTCCATTTTGAATCGGCTTAACAACAGCAGCTTCGTATGCTTCATCAATAAAATATTTGTTTAAAAGAAGATTATAGAAGCCTTTGAATTTTACAGAAACATTCTCAGCTATCTGAGGTTTCTTAGTATAAACATGCAGAGCAAAGTAAACAGCGCTTAGGGCTAAAGCAACGGAAACAGCCATTAATAAAATTTCTTCTAAGTGTGAATGAGTGCCATAAAGAGCAAGTTTATTAATTGCAGGTGCATAAATTGGTTTAAGCCAGCTGTCTATTAGATTGCCCTGTTCGCCAACAAAGACTTTTGGTAATCCTATGTAGCCGCCAACTACAGATAAGAACGCTAAAACAATAAGTGGAACGGTCATTACAGCAGGAGATTCATGCGGATGAACATTATGATGATCGAAACGCTCTTTTCCATAGAAAGTAAGAGAAAGAAGGCGGAACATGTAGAAAGCAGTCATCATTGCTGTAATCATTCCAATAATCCAGAAAATAAAACCGCCGTTTGCATAAGAGTACCAAAGGATTTCGTCTTTGCTAAAGAAGCCAGAAAGCCCGGGCACTCCGGAAATTGCCAAAGTTGCAATGAAAAATGTAATGTAAGTACGCGGCATGTATTTTTTTAATCCGCCATACTTTTGAATGTTTTGTTCTTCATGCATTCCGTGGATTACAGAACCGGCGGCAAGGAACAACAAAGCCTTGAAGAAAGCATGAGTCATAACGTGAAAAATAGAAGCGCTAAAGGCTCCCACACCAGCAGCTAAAAACATATAACCAAGCTGGCTAACAGTTGAGTATGCTAAAACTTTTTTAATATCATTCTGAACTAGACCAATTGAAGCTGCCATAATTGCAGTAACCAAACCAACAACAGCAACAACCAGCATAACTTCCGGCGCACTTGCAAAAATGATTGAAGTGCGGCTAACCATATAAACACCTGCTGTAACCATTGTAGCAGCGTGAATTAGTGCAGAAACCGGTGTTGGACCAGCCATAGCGTCTGGCAGCCAAACAAATAAAGGAACTTGTGCTGACTTACCAACAGCTCCAATGAAAAGGAATAATGCAATTAATCCAAATGTTGCTTCCGCAATAGGAAATGCAGCAGCTTTAGATAAAACTTCATTGAAGTTGAGCGAATCGAAAGTTTGGTAGATGAGAAACATCCCAAGCAAAAAACCGAAATCGCCAATTCTATTTACTACAAAAGCTTTCTTTGCGGCTTGCGAAGTTGTTCCCTTTTCAAAATTTCTGTCGTACCAAAATCCGATTAAGAGATAAGAGCAAAGTCCAACACCTTCCCAGCCTAAAAACAGAACTACAAAATTATCGCCAAGAATCAGATTCATCATAGCAAAGATGAATAGATTTAAGTATGCAAAAAATCTCCAGAAACTTTTATCGCCGTGCATGTAACCAATTGAATAAACGTGAATTAAAAATCCAACGCCGGTTACAATAAGCGCCATTGTTAAAGAAAGCTGATCTACCAAGTAAGCGAACTTAACATTAAGCCCGCCAACACTAATCCAGGTAAAAAGTTCTACTGTATTTGATCTTTGTTCAACAGGCAAAGAAACTGTTTGGAAGAAAGCGCCCGCAGCAATTAGAAAAGAAATTCCAACTGCAGCCGAGCCGATTGTTCCAATAACCTTTTCGCCGACGGCATCGGGAAAGGCGTTCTGGATTTTTCTTCCGAACAATCCGTTAATCAAAAATCCGATTAGCGGCAAAAGTACTGTAAGGTATATTAGATTTATCATTACCACTTAAAGATATTTATCTCGTCAATGTTAACTGTCAATTTATTTCTGAACATTGCAATAATTATAGCCAGCCCAACTGCTGCTTCTGCGGCAGCTACTGTCATTACAAAGAAGACAAAAACCTGTCCTATTGAATTACCTAAATAAGATGAATAAGTAACTAAAGTAAGATTAGCGGAGTTTAACATCAGTTCGATGCACATAAAAACAACAATTGCATTTCTTCTAATTAAAACGCCGGCAACACCTACGCAAAACATAAACGCGCTGAGAATTAAATAATATTCCATTGGAACGTTTGACATCTTCTACTCGAATTTTTTCTTAGCTAAAACTAAAGCTCCAATTGTAGCGGCAAGCAGCAGGAAGCCTGCAACTTCAAAAGGGATTATATAATCTGTGTAAAGCATATGCCCAATAGATTGAATGGTTCCGGCATTAACGCTGGCGGCTTCATCTGGTGTTAGTGTACGCGAAGGATTGCCTTTGAAAATTAAAAAAGCTAATTGCACAAAGACAAAAACAGAAATCAAGAGAGCAAAAAACTTAATTGCTTTTTTATCAATAAATAATTTGTGTTCAGTATCGGTGTTTAGAAGCATTAGAACGAAAAGAAAAAGAACCATAATTGCGCCGGCGTAAACTATAACTTGAGCTACTGCAATAAACTGAGCGTTTAAGAGCAGATATAATCCGGCTAAAGAAAAGAAATTAAGCACAAGAAAAACCGCGCTAAGCACAGCATTCCTGCGTGTTATCATCATAACCGATGTAACTGCAGCAATTGCAGCCAAAACAAAAAATAAAATCAGTTGAATATTCATTAAGGAGTATTCCTGTAAATCATTCTAGGAAATGGAATGGCTTCGCGTAAATGTTCTAAACCGCAAATCCAGCTTACAGTTCTTTCTAAACCTAGACCAAAACCTGCATGAGGTACCGAGCCAAATCTTCTTAAATCCAAATACCATTCAAAAAATGATTGAGGCAAATTGTGTTCTTTAATTCTTTCGAGTAAATAATCTAGATTATCTTCACGCTGGCTTCCGCCAATAATTTCTCCGTAACCATCAGGCGCAATAACATCTACCGCAAGAGCAACTTTAGGATTTTCCGGATCGCGCTTCATATAAAAGGCTTTTACTTCTGCAGGGTAGCGGTGAATCATTACCGGGCGGTCAAATTCTTCGCCAATTATTGTTTCATCTGTGCCGCCAAGATCATTTCCCCATACAAATTCAACTCCTTTTCTTTTTAGAATTTCTACTGCGTCTGTGTAAGAAATTCTTGGGAAAGGTCTTTTAATATTTTCGAGCTTTGTTGTATCTCTTTCGAGTTCTTTTAACTCAACTTGGCAGTCTGTAAGTACAGTTTGAACAATGTATTCAATAAATTCTTCAGCCAAATCCATATCATCATCAAGATCGTAAAAAGCCATTTCAGGCTCAACCATCCAGAATTCTGTTAAGTGTCTGCGTGTTTTAGATTTTTCTGCGCGGAATGTAGGACCAAAAGAATAAACTTTTCCAAGTGCAAAAGCTCCGCTTTCTTCGTAAAGCTGCCCGCTTTGAGTTAAATAAGCTTTGCCAAGATCAAAATATTCCATTTCGAACAATGTGGAAGTTCCTTCGCAGGCATTTGGAGTAATGATTGGCGGATCAAAAAGAACAAACCCGCGTGAATCGAAGAAATCTCTTATAGCTTTTACTACACGAGCGCGAATTTTAAGGATTGCAACCTGCCTTTTTGAGCGAACCCACAAGTGCCGGTTGTCAATCAAAAATTCTATGCCATGTTCTTTTGGAGTAATAGGATATTCGTATGCAATCGAAATTGTTTTCATATCTATAACATCAAGCTCAAATCCGCCAACAGAACGAGGTTCTGCTTTAACTTTTCCTTTTACTTCAAAAGAAGATTCTTGGGTGAGTTTTTCGGCAGCATCAAAAAGTTCTTCAGAAACATTTCCCTTAAAGACAACACACTGAACGTAACCAGAACCGTCGCGCAAAATTAAAAATTTCAGCTTTCCGCTAGATCTTTTATTGTAAAGCCAGCCTTTAAGAGTAACTTCTTCCCCAACATGGTTTTTTAAGTCTTTAATGTAAACTTCTGGTTTTTGGCTCATACCTTTATTCTAAAATTGACGAGCAAATATAAAGAAGCAGTTTCTAAATGCAAAATTAGTGTCAATAATCCATTAAGTAGTTTTTAAAGAATGCATTATGATCCCTTCACGCAATCCGCTTCCGGCAAAAGTAATTTTATTAATTCTTAACTCGCTAAAAAAGATTTCAAGAATCTGGATTCCGGCAGAAATAATATCTGCGCGTGTTTCTACTAAACCTGCAATTGTTTTCTTTTCTTGAAGTGTTGAAGCAGCACCAACAATTTCTTTCAATAGAAGCAGTTCAGATAAAACAAAAGTTCTTCCTTTCAGCTCATCAAACTTTAATTCTTTTTTATGAATATTTCTTTGAATTAAATTTGCTGCTGCAGAAGTAGTTCCACCCATCCCATAACATATATCAATATTTACTGTTTTAAGAAACGACTTAACTTCATACAGTTGTTTCTTCAATTCAGCTTTGAATTCTTCTTCATTAGTAATGTTACCTTCTAAATTACAGTATTTATTAGCAAACCTAACAGCGCCAATAGATAAGCTGAATTTTTTGATTATCTGCTCTTTCTCTACAAAAATAAATTCTGTACTTCCACCGCCCAAATCGAAAAGCAGGTACTTTTGAGGAAGATTTATGAAAGAGTATTTAAGTGAAAGAAGAGCTAATTCGGCTTCTTCTTCGCCGCTAATTATTTTAACCTTTACGCCTGTTTCCTTTTCTATCCTGGCAACAAATTCTTCTCTATTACCAGAATCGCGGATAGCGCTTGTTGCAACAGCAGATATGTTGGCAGAGTATTGTTCGCAAAGAACTTTAAAATGTGCAACTATAGAAATTGCTTTACAAATTTTTTCTTCGCTTATTATGTAGTTTTCTCCATCTCCGCGTAAACGTAATAAATGCCTTTCCCGATGTAATTTGTTTATGATGCCGGAGTTTACAGAAGTAATTAATAAGTGAAAGGAATTTGAACCTAAGTCTAAGGCTGCAATTGTTCTATTTGATAAATCATTATTCATAGTTTTCGAGTAAATATAGAGCTAAACTAACTACATCGTTCGGCTCTACATCATCTATCAATTCAGATTTTCGTAAAAAGAATTTGTTTGTGCCAAGAGGCGCCCAATTGAAAGGATTAGTTGGTCCAAAAATAGAAATCTGCGGTGTATTTGTTGTACCGGCAACATGCATTACTCCGGTATCGTTTGTAACAAATAAGTTACTATACTCTATTACAGCAGCCAATTGTGGAATTGAGTTATTAAGAAAATAACCTGCATTTGGAAAATGCTTTCTCATAAAAGTCAGCTGCTCTTCATCAGAATTACTGCCGGTAAAGTAGAAATCAAAACCAATTTTTTGTTTAAGGGAAGTTATAGCATCTACAAAATTTTGAAGCGCCCATCTGTTTTGCGGCTTTGCAGCTCCAACATGAAAGCCAAACACTTTGTTCTCTTTGCTGGCTTTAATGCTATCCAAAAAATTCTCCGAAAACTTTTTGTCGTGTTCATCAAACATAACACAAGAATTATAGGTTTTAGTATTAATTCCAAAAGGACGAACAATATCCAAAATGAAATCTGAAACATGTGCATCTGGGTACTTATGCCAGTTCAATTTAATTTTACTATGAAACAGATTAGCCAGATTGTTTTCTACTCCGCTTAAGGAAGCCGGACCGATTTTATATTTTGCATCAGAAAATGAAGCAAGCAAACAGCTTGTGTTAGAAATTGCAACAGTAGCGGGCACTATAGCTGCATCATAATTTTGTCTTAGAACTTTTAGCAGCTTCTTAGAATACTCTTTTGCAAAAATTCTTTTCTTTTCAAATACAAAAATTTCATCTACAAAAGGATTTTTTTCGATGGCAAAGTAATTATCTGGACTGGCTAATAAAACAGTATAAGATACCGGAAAAGTTTCTTTAATAGCTCTTAGCAGAGAAACGCTAGCAAGCATGTCTCCAAACTGATTATGCTGTCTTATTACTAAAAATTTTTGCGGTTCTTTTGGAAATGGTTTACCCTGGTCTTTTACAGAAAGAATTGTGCTGAGCATCGAGGAAAAAATAAATTTTAATAAGTCTTGAGCCGGCATTTAGTATTACTTCTCTTCTCGGTTTTTAATTTCTACAAACTCGGCTTCAACAATATCTTTCTGATCAATTTTGGTTTTTAAGTTAGGCTTTGTTTTATTGCTCTGTTTTTGCGATGCTGTCTTATGCTTTTGTGCAGCTGCCGTAAAATATGCAAGCCCTTTCAAAAATTTGAATACTAAATAAAAAATGACTGCTGCAATAATTAAGCGTAACAAAACTTATCCTTTCGGTTCTGGGTTAAAATATTCTATTACTCCTCTGTCTTCTCTGAATATTTGATTATACAGTTCATTGAAATCAGTTTCACTGTTTACAAAGTCAATATCAGAAGTATTAACAATTAACAGCGGCGTATTATTATACTTAAAGAAAAAATTGTTGTAAGCTTCAGAAAGTTCGGTTAGATACTGCCTCGTTAAATTTTTCTCAAATTTTCTTCCGCGCAGCTTAATATTTACCATCAGCCTATCTAAGCTGCTCTGAAGAAAAATTACAAGGTCCGGCTTAGGAATATCTCTTTCGAGAAGGGGAAAAATATTTTCGTAAAGTTTAACTTCTTCGGTGCTAAGATTAAGATAAGCGAAAATTTTATCTTTATCGAAGATATAATCTGAAACTGTTATGCTGGTAAACAAATCCTGCTGCTTTAACTGCTGCTGCTGCTTGTAACGGTTGATCAAAAAGAACATTTGAGTTTGAAAAGCAAATCTTTTTCTATCGTCATAAAATTTTTCTAAAAAAGGATTCTCTTCAAACTGCTCTAAAATCAGATCTGCATTTAGTTTTTCGGATAACATTCTTGCTAACGATGTTTTTCCAGCACCGATAACACCTTCTATTGCAATGTAACGTAATTCTGCCACTTTATTCTCATAGTAGTGATTCATCAATTTTTGAAAGAATATGCTGCTCTACAACTTCAAACTTAATATCACGAAGTTTTTTCTTTAACACAGGATGCTTAAACTCCTGCGCAAGTTCTAACAGTGGAGTTAAAACAAAATCTCTATTATTGTATTCTTTGTGAGGTATGGAAATCAGTTCACCTTCGTAAACGAACTCGTTATAAAAAATTATATCTATGTCTAACTCGCGCGGTTCCCATTTTACTTTTGGTTCTTTATTTCTTCCGGCTCTGCCTTCAATAGATTTCAGCAAATGGAAAAGATCGAAAAAGCCAAGCGCAGTTTCTATTTCAATAACTGCGTTGTAAAAATTTTCTTGCTGCAGTTCTCCATAAGGAGTAGTTTCATAAACTGCAGAGCTTTTAAGCACTCTGCATCTATCGCTTTTGCTTATTTCATCAATAGCAAACTTCAGGTTTGCAAGTCTATCACCAAGATTAGAACCTAAACCGAGATAAATTTTATCTATCATTATGTTTTATTACCTCTGCTTCTACAAAATCCAAAACGCCGCCAACCGGCACATGACGCTTTCTAACTCGTACTGCAATTTTTTCTATGCCGGAAAAATTCTTTAATATTTCACATGCAAGTACGTTAGCTAAGGTTTCAATAAGTTTGAATTTTTTCGAATGGACTAGTTTATCAATGAATTTATACACTTTATCGTAATCTATCGTCTCGTTCAAAGCATCATGTTCTGCTGCCAGCGAAAAGTTGGTAAAGAGGTCTACATCTATTTCAAATTTTCCTCCGATATTTTGTTCTTCTTCCAATGCTCCATGGTAAGCATAAAAAGTGGCATTTTTGATTCTGATTATGTTAGTCATTTTTCTCTTTTTTGAAATAGAAAATAATTTTTAAGTGCATTAAAATTAGCAAATAAAATTCCAACAAGCACTAAAGAACTGCCTGCAAAAATTTGAGATGTAAACTTTTCTCCAAGCACTGCCCAGCCAAGAATTACCGCAATTATTGGAGTAATAAAAGTAGAAATAGAGAGAAGAACTATATTAATTTTTTTCATCAGCCAGTAATAGGTGGTAAATGTAATCACAGTTCCAAAAAGAGCTAAGTAACCAACAGAGAAGAACGCATTAAGGTCATATCTATTTTTAGAATAATCTTCAAATAAAAGACCGAAAAGAATCATAGTTAAACCCGCTAAAAGTAAAGGAACAAAATTCATAGAAATAGGATTAAGGTGCTTTCCATATTTTTTTATAGTAACGGCAATAGCTGCCTGCATAATCGAACTCACCAGAACAGCAGCCATTCCCAATAAATCATGGCTAAAATCCACAAACAAATCTTCTGAAAAGATAACAACAATACCAACAAAGCCAAGTATTACACCAAAAACTTGTGCAAGCAATATTTTCTGTTCGCTAAAGGAGAATGCAGAAAATAAAATAACAAAGAAGGGCATTACTGCAAAAATGATTGAAGCCAAACCCGATGGAATAAACTGCTCTGCCCAATAAACTAAACCGAATGGAATAACAAAGGAGAAATAAGCAAGTATAAAATAAAGTTTAACGGAGAGCGAATCTTTCTGCAGTTGAATTCTTTTGTATTTCATAAGAATTAAAATGAGCACTGACGCAAAAGTAAATCTAATACCAGCAGAATAAACAGGTGTAAGAGAATCGAGACCTAAACGAATTGCAAGCCAAGTTGAACCCCACAGCAAGCAGATTAAAATGTAGGCGAGAGTAATTCTAAGATTTTCGGAAAGCAACTAAACTCCTTTTAATGAAATAACACCAAGGTGACGTCCGGAGTTATTTCCATCTCTTCGATATGAATGAAGCAGAAATTTTTCCTGATAGCTGCAATATGGAGAGATTTCGATTTGATTAACCGGAACACCGAATTCTTCAAGCATATCAACATTAGCGCTTAAAACATCGAGAAACAGTTTTCCTCTTTTGCTTTGCACATAATCCGGATTAAACAACTCAGCTACTTCCGAGCCAACTTCATATTTCATTTGAGATATAGATGGACCAACATAAACATAGAAGTCATCAGTTACTGAGTTAAATTCTTTCTCAAGTTTTTGTAAAGTTTTGAGTACAATCTGCTTCTGAGTGCCGCGCCAGCCAGAATGAATGCCTGCAATTATTTGATTTGAACTATCGTATATGAAAATTGAAGCGCAGTCAGCTGCAGATACTGCTAAACCAACATTCCGTTCAGTAGTTATTAAAGCATCAGATTCTCCCACAATACCAGGTTTATCAACTACAGTTATAATATCTGAATGTGTTTGCCTCTGAAAAGCAACCTGCGAAGTTGTTAAACCAATTTGATTGAAAAACAATTCTCTATTTTCTTTAACTATGTTTTCGTCATCACCTACAGTTAAAGACATATTGAAATAAAATGGGGATGGTCTTTCGTAGCCAAGTTTTGGACTAAAGCCAAAATTAACTAAGGGAAATGTTTCAAATATCTTTGCTCGAATAAAGTCCATCAGAAAATTTCCCTTTCAAAACTCAGTTGCTGTTAAATTACTTTTAAAGCTTCTTCAAGATCAGTTATAATATCGTCCGGGTTCTCTAATCCAATTGCAAGTCTAACTCCACCGGGGTCAATTCCATGATCGTATAATTTCTCTGCCGGAATTGCTGAGTGTGTCATAGAAGCCGGGTGTTCGATCAGTGTTCTGGTATGCCCTAAGCTAACTGCAAGAGTCATTGTGTAAGAATTATCGGCAACAAAATCCATAAACTTTTTACCATTGCTTTTAGTTTCTAAAGGAGTATCACCTTTCAAACCAAAAAAAAGTAAACTGCCAGGTGCAAAATTGCCGTTGAAATCTCTCATCTGTTTTTTAGCAATTTCGTAAAATTTGAAGTTTTGTAATCCGGGATAATTAACATAACCAATCTTTGTATGCTGATTAAGATACTCAGCAATTTTAGTAGCCGAGTTTATTTGATGACGCTGACGCAGCCCAAGTGTTGGCAAGCCATAGGTTAAAATTGCCCAAGCACTTTTGGTATTTAATACAGCTCCAAAATCTTTTCGGAAGAGAAGAATTAAATCGCGAAATTTTTTTGGACCAATTACAACTCCGCCCATATCAGTTCCGAAGCCGCCAATTCCTTTTGTAAGGGAATGAATAACAAAGTCAATTCCATATTCAATTGGGCGCTGACAGAAAGGAGTAGCAAAAGTGTTATCAACTACAGTGTAAATTTTTTGCTCCGGCTTACGGTTTTTGTTTATTTCTTTTACAGCTTCCACAATAACTTGAATATCAACAATTTCAATATTAGGATTTGCAGGCGTCTCGAAATAGACAGCTCTTGTTTTTTCGTTAACAGCTTTGTACAAATTGTTTACATCGGTTAAATCAACTTGATTAACTTTAATGTTATATCGAGGATACCAATTGGTAAAAAGAGAAAAAGTGCAGCCGTATAAAGTATGATGGGCAATAATTTCTTCATCAGATTTAGCCAATACTCCCAAAACCGAAGAGATAGCTCCCATTCCGGAAGAAAAGCTAACCGCCATATCCCCTTTTTCTACATAAGCCAAATTCTCTTCAAGTATATCTTTATTTGGCTCTCCTAACCTGTCGTAAATAAATATTGGAGATTTGTCATCGGCTTCTGGGTTTGCAAACTGCATAAAGCCTTGTGCGCCGCGGTCAACAGAATCTAACCGGAACGTTGTTGAAGATGAAATAGGAGCAGTTACGTGGTGAGCATAATCCCACTTATCGGTTACATTTTTTCCATAAATTAAGTGAGTATCCATCGAGTACTTAGATTCTTCTAAATCTGCATTTTTCTTTTTTGATGTAGTGTTTGACATAGCATTTCCAAATTTTCTTTGGTGGAAAAATAATTAAAAGAAATGAGTATCCAATTTGCGTTCCCCGGATTTTTACTTAAAAAACTATTACATAAACTTATTTGCACTCATCCAGTCATCGTTATAAATAGTAGAGAAATACTTATAACCGCTATCGCACAAAATTGTAACAATGTTAGCTTCTTTATCAATTTCTTTAGCCAGTTTTACAGCGCCCCAAATATTTGCACCGCTTGAACCGCCAACGATAATTCCTTCCTCAAAAGCAAATTTCTTTGTCCAGCCAAATGCTTTTTTCTCATCTATTTGATACATATCATCAAGCAATTCTAATTGAGCGGTGGTAATTAAAAATTCATCACCCATACCTTCAAGAAGATATTTTTCTGGTTTAATTAATTCTTTTCTCTTGTAATAATCATAAAAGATTGAACCGACAGGATCGATACCAATTACTTTTAGGTTAGGGTTTTTCTCTCTTAAATATTTTCCGGCACCAGTTACAGTACCTCCTGTACCAATTGCGCCAATTAAATAATCTATTTTGCCATCCAGCTGTTCCCATATTTCGGGACCAGTCCACATATAATGTGTTTCGTTGTTATCAAGGTTGTTATGTTGATCTATGTAATAAAGATTTGGATCCTTAGCACACAAATTTACTGCATAGTTGTTGTAGGATTCCGGATGTTCCGGCGGCAGACTTGCATCCACTTTAATAACATCTACACCAAGCACTTCGAGCATTTTAATTTTTTCTTTACTTGTTGAATCTCGTATAACAATTTTTAGTTTGTAACCTTTGTGTCTGCATACAATTGCCAAACCCATAGCTGTATTGCCAGAAGAATTTTCTACAATTGTATCACCTGGTTTTATAATTCCTTCACGCTCAGCTTTATCTATCATGTATAGAGCAATTCTATCTTTAATGCTTCCGCCGGGGTTTGTAAACTCTAACTTGACATAAATATTAGCCTTTAATCCTTGAGTTATATGATTTAATTTAACCAGCGGAGTATTGCCGATTGCATCAAGAATATTGTTGTGTTTTTTTGTCATAGTATTCCACACTAAAAATTGTAACCGCGTAAAAATTCTTTTGCTGTCATTCTTTTTCGCCCTTCAGGCTGTAGTTCTAATAACTGCAAAACGCCGCTTTGAGTTTGGATAAATATTTCAGTCTTAGTTGTAAAGATTGCGCCAGTCATATCCGAAAATGCTTTTACCGAAATATCTAAATTAGTTTTATATACTTTGTAATTTTTTCCTTCGTGTTCAAAAAAAGCCGCTGGGTAAGGTGAAAGCCCGCGAACCAAGTTATGAATTTTTTCTGCTGTGAAATTCCAATTAATTCTACAAGTATCTTTTGTAATCTTAGGTGCAGGGCATGCAAGAGATTCATCTTGTTTTTTAACCTCTGCTGAACCGGCTGCAATTATATCAACTGTCTCAATTACTAAATCAGCTCCTAAATTCATTAATTTTTCGTAAACGGTTCCGAGATCGTCTTCATCCATAATTTCTATTTTTTGTTGAAGAATAATATTTCCGGTATCAACTTTATCTTCAAGAAAGAAAGTAGTTACGCCGGTTTGCTTATCTCCATTAATTATAGACCACTGAATTGGAGCCGCACCTCTATATTTTGGCAGGAGTGAACCGTGCAAGTTGAAAGAGCCAAATTTAGGTATTGAGTAAACTTCTTTTGGTAAAATTCTGAAAGCAACAACTACAAATAAATCAGCATTAACTTCTTTTAGGCGGGCGATAAACACTTCGTCATTAAGTGAGGCTGGAGTTAAAACTTCTAAACAATTTTTTAGAGCAAATTCTTTAACTGGCGTAAAGGAACGCAGTCTTCCTCTTCCGCGTTCTTTATCCGGAGCAGAAACAACTAACGCTACTTTGTGGTTTCTTTCAATAATTTTCTTCAAAGAAGGAATAGCAAATTCTGGCGTGCCCATAAAAACTATTATCATTCAAATACCAATAAAAAAGGGGTGAAAAGATGAAGAGTTTACTTCTCCGTTATTTCGTAATCAATTTCTACTTCCCTGCTTAATATTTTATTAAGGTCACTCTGAAGTTTTTTCTTTACCGAAGCTGCAACTCTGTCTGGAATCATTTTACCGTTTAGATGATCATACTCGTGAAGTATAACACGGGCAAAAAAGTCATCGGCTTCAATTTCCTTTTCCTTTTCATCGGTATCAATAAACCTAATTTTAATAATCTCGGCTCGTTCTACATCAGCTTTTAAAGTTGGCAAACTTAAACATCCCTCTTCGTAGATAACTTTTTCATCAGATTCTAAAAGAACTTCTGGATTAATCATAACTACCGGTTTAAAATCTTTATAACCATCAACACCATTTAAGTCTATAATAAACATAGATTCCGAAAACCCGACTTGATTAGCAGCCAAGCCTACGCCCCGAGCATTGTGCATTGTATCTAACATGTTCTTAATTTTTACAATTATGTTATCGGTAACTTGCTTAACAGGTTTGGCTTTTTGCCTTAAAATTTTATCGCCGTAAACAGTAATAGGTATTATTGCCATAGTAATTAGTTTTCTATATTAATTTCTTCAGCGCTTAAATCTTTATAAAGGATAACTTCTGTAGAACAGAAAAGCATTCGAATAAGCAGGCGAAAGATAATTAACATTTGCTGAAGTACAAAAGTAAGTATGAAAAAATAAGATGGTGTGCGCGGTATAAATTTCCCTATTACGTTATAAACCATAACGCCAACTGCACCAATTACAGCAACAATCAAAAATACAGTGAAAACTTTAGTGAAGTGATCCTTTATAAAAATTACTGCATGGTAAAATTCACTGAAAAACTTTGTCTTATCCCTTATAGCTAAAGATACCTTCGAGTAGTCCGAAAGCAAGGTTACAACTCCAATCAGAAAGACCAAGAGTACATATCTTACTGCTTTAAGAGTAAAATCCATCCAAACATTTTCCGAATCTTGATAGCCCCACGAAATTAGTTCTCCTAACCAATCGTAAATTTTGAAAGCCATGGCAAAGAATAATAATGAAATCAGCAATACTTTAACGAAACGTGAAAAATATCTTACACCGCCGTAGAAAAAATCGACTATATGGTTTTTATCAGGGTTATTAAAGACAGAAACTAATCCTCCAAGAAAGAAAGTTTGGAGCAAAGTATAAATAACAACAAGTGCGTAAATGCTAAGAGGAATTTGGTCTAATTGAATTTGGTATAAATGCCTGAACTGTAAGAACCACATATAATCGAAATTCACTATAAGTTTATCGCTCATTACAGAGTGCGATAAATTAACGAGCAATAGATTATAGATTGGTACAGTAAGCACAAAAGCTGTGGCGGCATTAAAAGCCCACATCAAAAAAACGAGCTTAAAGTTATGAAATACTGTTCTAGTTCCTTGCACCAAAGTATTGTTAATGGTTACTATCATCCGATGCTTCCCAGGATCATAAGTGCATTCTGAACCCAAAAAAACCACCTTGAAGAAATTGATAATGCAGCATAACTACTTTCTTCAAGTGTATATGAATTGTTAGCAAAGTTTATATCTAATAGATTTTTTCTGTCCGGGTCTATTTCGGCGGCAAATACTTTATTAACTGTAGTAAACTTAAAAATCTTCCATTTCTCTCTGCCATCCCATTTGCGTAGTTGAGTGTTTTTATCTGTAATCAAAGCAATTTCAGTTTTGAATACACCATCACCTAATCTTTCAACTAAAACTTCGTACTCGGTTTCAGTAGTCTTCTTCACAGAAGTAACCCGGTAATCAAAACTTTTTGATGAACGATAAAACTCATCAAAGAACCAATCCATATCTTCTCTGCTAACTCTGCCTACAATAGAAATAAAATCTTCTGCTTTAGGATGCTTATACTTGAATAGATCATAGTACTCTTTAAGAACAATCATCATTTTATCTTTGCCCAAGTATCTTTCCAAAGTTAAAAGCATAAGCTCCGGCTTGTTGTATGAATTAACTATATATGATAATCTGGTAGGTAGTTTGTAAGAAGTATCAGCAATAGTTCCCACATTAAGGTTTGAATAATAATTTGTTATTGCTCTTGTTCCCTCTGAAATAAACACATCTGAAAGGATGTAAATAATTGGAATATCGTTGTAAGAAAGAAAATCCAAACCAAAAATGGGAACATACTGAGCCACTTTAAAACTTTCTAAAATAGGCGTGTGATATTTGTACATAATTTTGGCAGATGCGTAAGAAGCAAAACCTTCATCAAGCCAGGCTTCATAAACTTCGTTGTTGGCAATCAGCACTTTGTAAAACTGATGTGAGAATTCTTTGGCTGCTAAATACTCTGGCAAGCCGGTATTTTTTCTGGCAAACAATTCTGCGCTAACTGTAAATAAAGTTGGATACGCCATTCCGCTAGAAGAAGATGTTCTCGGCACATCAACAAGTGTAATAGATTGATACGGATAGATTCCAATATTATCTTCAAAGAAACGAAGGCAGTCTTTAACAATCTGGAAATACCGCTCAAAATACTTTTCTCTTTCCGGCTGAACAAAAGCATTTATCTGAATTTGTGTGCCATCTTTTCTAGAATAAATATTTGAGCGCTCTACAATTTCATCTGAAGCCGCCCATGCAAAATCATTAACGCCTGTTTGCGAAATGTTGTAAACGGTTGTGCTGTTTCGCTCACTTTTAGAATTAATTACACCTGTTGAAACAACTTTGTAGTTTTTAGGTACTTCAATTCTTGCCTTATACTCTCCAAAGTTTGAATAAGAATCTTGATGAGGATGATACTGGCTGCACACCCAGCTTCCATTTTCAAAAACAGCAACTTTGGGGAACCAGTCCGAAATGAAAAAGAAATTTCTTCCTCTTGCAGCGCCAAAACTTTTAACACCAACCGGAATTTTAAGCGAATATTCAAAGTATAGATCAATAGTATCTCCCGGATTAACCCACTTATCCAAATTTATTTTGGCAGCCGTGCTGTCAAATTCATTTTGAATATCTGGAGAAAAGAATTCCAGATTCATCTGAAAACCGTTTACTTCGCATTTCGATATTTCTAACCTTGTTTTGTTCTCTTCTTCTAATGGATATGCCTCGGCAAACAATGTACTGTTATTAGAATAGGCATTAGGATATAAATTAAGATGAATTTCTTTAGTCGAATATTTGGTTTTATTTATCCATACAATGTTCTCTTTCACATATATTTTTTTATGCTCGGCACTGAAGATCACGTCAAAATCATAATTTGCTGTTCTTGTAACTTTGTCAAATTCACTTTTCAGAATTCCATCGGAATAAAAATTTGCAGATGTAAATTTTGGGTTTGCACTTGAAAGTTTCCCATCATCAATAAGAAACATCGCAGCAGAAAGAATAAAAATAAGAGGAATAAACAAGTATTTTTTCATAGTGGTCAAAATAATTTCTTAGGTTTTGGGAAGCAATAATAATTTAAAAAGAAAAAGCGGCTGGGAATGCCGCTTTTCTTTACTGCTTTTCTCTCTACTTATTTTATTTCTATTGTTTTTGGTTTTAGTCTATCATGCTTAGGAAGTTTTACATTCAAAATTCCATTCTCAAGTTTGGCATCAATTTTTGTTTCATCTACGCTGTCGGATATTTTGAATCTTCTGTAGAAGTTACCAATTTCTGCTTCTTTTAGAACATACTTGTTACTTATATTCTGCTCGTAATCTATTCTTCCCATAATTACAAGATTTCCCTCTTCCAATTTGATTTTTACATTTTCTTTTTTAACCCCAGGCATTTGAGCCGTTAAGAAGTAATCTTCCTGCGTTTCGTATATATCTACGAGCGGTGCAATCCAAGATTCATTCTCTAAAGCTTCATCCCAGCTTTTTTTATTTGTTACTTCGAGTTTTTCTTTTACTTCAGACATTACTGCCTCCATTCATTTTAATTAAAACTTATTTATCATCAACTACTTCGTAAGATGCATCTTGTACTTCTTTATCATTTTTCTTTTGTTCTTGAGAAGATGATTGCTGCTTACCGGTTTGCTGACCTGAATTAAAATCAGCTCCTTGCTGCGGTGCGCCTTGCGTTCCTTGCTGCTGATACAACTGCTGCGATATTTCATTCCACACTTTTGTAAGACTATCTGAAGCAGATTTAATTGCTTCAATATTATTTGTTTTTATTGCATCTTCAACTTTATTAAGCTCACTTTCTAATCTTGCTCTTTGTTCATTAGTAATCTTCTCTTTTAATTCTTCCATTTGTTTTTTTGTTTGGAAGACTAAATTATCAGCTTGGTTCTTAGTTTCAACTTCCTCTTTTTTCTTCTTGTCTTCGGCAGCGTGTTCTTTAGCGCTTTGTTTCATCTTTTCAACTTCATCTTTGCTTAGCCCGCTTGAAGATGTTATACGAATGCTCTGCTCTTTTCCACTTGCTTTATCTTTTGCAGAAACGTGCAGAATGCCATTAGCATCAATATCAAATGTAACTTCAATCTGCGGTATTCCGCGCGGTGCAGGTGGAATTCCATCTAAATGAAAACGCCCAAGCGTTCTGTTATCATTTGCCATTGGTCGCTCACCTTGAAGAATATGTATTTCAACTGATGGCTGGTTATCAGCGGCGGTAGAGAAGACTTCACTTTTCTTGGTTGGAATTGTAGTATTAGCCTGAATTAAAACAGTCATAACACTTCCAAGAGTTTCAATTCCAAGAGAAAGCGGAGTTACATCGAGCAAAAGAACATCCTTTACATCGCCGGCTAAAACACCTCCCTGAATTGCAGCGCCGATAGCAACTACTTCATCCGGATTGACGCCTTTGTGTGGTTCTTTTCCGAACACCTGTTTAACAAGCTCTTGCACTTTGGGAATACGCGTAGAACCACCAACCAAAATTACTTCATCAATTTGAGAAGGAGCAACTCCGGCATCTTTAATTGCTCTTTCGCAAGGACCTTTTGTTCTTTCGAACAGATCATCAACCAACTGTTCAAATTTTGAACGGCTTATATTGATGTTCAAGTGTTTTGGTCCATCTTGAGTTGCAGTAATAAACGGAAGATTAACATCTGTTTGAACCGAAGAAGATAATTCAATCTTAGCTTTTTCTGAAGCTTCCTTCAAACGCTGTAAAGCCATTGGGTCTTTGCGTAAATCAATTCCTTCCTGCCTTTGAAACTCATCTGCCAAATAATCAATTAGTCTTTGATCAAAATCATCTCCGCCTAAGTGAGTATCTCCATTTGTAGATTTTACTTCAAATACACCTTCACCTAACTGAAGAATCGAAATATCAAAAGTACCGCCGCCAAAATCGTAAACAGCTACAATCTGATCTTTATGCTTTTTATCCAAACCATAAGCCAAAGCTGCTGCCGTTGGCTCGTTTATAATTCTTCTAACTTGAAGACCTGCAATTTCACCAGCGTCTTTTGTAGCCTGCCTTTGCGCATCGTTAAAGTAAGCCGGAACGGTTATCACCGCTTCTGTAACTTCTTGCCCAAGATAATCTTCCGCCGTCTTTTTCATTTTTTGAAGTACCAATGCAGAAATTTCCGGCGGTGAATATAGACGGTCTCCAATTTTAGCACGTGCAGAGCCATTATCACCCGAAACAACTTCGTACGGTACTTCGGTAATTTCTCTATCAACTTCATTTCTTAATCTTCCCATAAATCGTTTGATAGAGTAAACCGTATTCTTTGGATTAGTAACAGCTTGTCTCTTTGCGGGCTGCCCTACTAATCTTTCTCCGCTTTTGGTAAATGCAACAACAGAAGGAGTAGTTCTTCCACCTTCGCTGTTTGGAATTACAACCGGTTCGTTACCTTCCATAACCGCAACGCACGAGTTAGTTGTTCCTAAATCAATACCTATAATTTTTCCCATTTCATTTTTCCTTATTAATAAGTGAGAGAAAGAGCTGAAGATTACTTCAGCTCTATTATTTTTTCGCTTTGTACTTTTGCATCCACTTTTTTGAGAGTTACATTCAAAATACCATTTTCAAATTTTGCTTCTACATTTTCAGAATCTACTTCTGCCGGAAGTGTAAAACTTCTTTTGAATGTTCCGTAAACTCTTTCGGCTCTGTACCAATTTTGTTCTTTTTGCTCTGTTTCTTTTTTCTTTTCCCCTTCAATACTCAAAATGTTATCTTGCAGCATAATTTTTATGTTTTCTTTCTTTACACCAGGAATTTCTGCTGTAACATTTATTTGGTTTTTTTCTTCTGAGATATCAATCCTTGGTGAAAATGAATCGGAGAAAGTTAATCCATAAGAAGTGAAATCATCAAAGTACCTTTGAATTCTGTTATGGATTGATTCAAATTCTCTTAATGGTTCAAACTTGATTAGTGTCATGGTTAGCTCCTTATTATTGTTTTTATGTCCTAATAGTAACAATGAGTGTGCCAAAGTTTAAAACTTTCATAACTCGTTTATTTATAAATATTTACAGAAAATTTAACAAAATATGATTTTTTTGAAAATTTGACAGATTTTATTCCATTTCTGTAGTCTTGGCTTAATTTTCGTCAGAGTTTTTGTCATAAATACCTTTATTATGGAGGATAAGTGTTTAACATAGAAGAATTTGATATAAAGCTTGATACCGAAGTAATTGGAAGAAGTTTTATTTATTGCGATGAAGTTGACTCAACAAATTCCTTGCTGCTTAGCAGCCGCGAGTTTAATACGCACGGAACGGTGATGCTTGCCGAACACCAAAAGCATGGAAGAGGAAGAAAAAACCGAGAGTGGTACAGTAACTCTGGTCAAAACTTAACATTCTCAATTCTGCTCAAAGGAGAATTTAAGCAAGAACAGGTAAACTTAATAAATCTTGGCGCTGCAGTTTCTGTTGCTCAAGCAATGGAAAATCTATTCCAACTTAATGTTGAGTTGAAATGGCCAAACGATGTACTGATCCACAAGAAAAAAATCTGCGGTATTCTGCTCGAATCAACTTCTAAAGGAGAAAATCTTAGCAGAATTGTAGTTGGAATTGGAATAAATGTAAACCAGCCAAATTTCCCGGGTAAGTTTGATATTCTACCAACTTCAGTTAGAAAAGAATTCCACGCTGAAGTTAGCCGTGAAAGATTACTGAGCGAAATATTAAATAATTTTGAAACAGTGCTTGAATTAAGCGAAATAAAACCAGAAAAAATTCTTGATGATTGGCGCTCTCGGTGCAAAATGATTGGTGAAAAAGTTACTGTTGTTGAAGAATCTAAAAGCAGATTTGGCGTTTTCGTAGATATCGATACAGATGGATTTATGATTCTGAAAGTTGGAGATGAAATTGTAAAAATTCATTATGGAGATGTGAGTTTAAGATAAAATGGAAAAGCCAATTTACTTCGATAACGCTTCAACCACTCCGGTTCATCCAAAAGTATTTAAGCAGATGAAACCTTTTTTGGAAGAAGAATATGGCAATCCCTCTTCTATTCATTCTTTTGGAAGAAATGCGCGTGTTGCTATAGAAGAAGCAAGAGAAACCATAGCAGATTTTATTGGCGCAAATCCAAGCGAAATATATTTTACGAGCGGCGGTACTGAGGCTAACAATTTTCTTATTCGCGGAATTGCAAAAACAGAGTTTGCCGAAAGTGGACGAAATGAAATAATAACTGCACAAGCAGAACATCACGCCGTGCTAGATACTTTTGAAGAGTTAAGCAAATCGGGTTTCAAAGCCGCCTTGCTTCAAGTTAACAAACAAACCAAAGTAGAGCTTCACTCAATTACTGATTCTATTACTCCACAAACTTCTTTAGCTTCATTTATGCACGTTAATAATGAGACTGGTTCCTTTAATAAAATGCAAGAAATATCATCAGCGCTTAAATCCCAAAAAGTATTCTTTCATACCGATGCCGTTCAGAGTTTTGGTAAAATTCCAATTAATGTTAATGAGCTTGGGATTGATGCATTAAGTGGCTCTGCACATAAAATAAATGGACCAAAAGGGAGTGGATTTGCGTACGCAAAAAGTGGAACACCGCTTTCTACTCTTCTCTTAGGCGGCTCGCAAGAAAAGAACAGACGCGGCGGTACTGAAAATATTTCCGGTATTGCTGGCTTAGCAGAAGCTGTGAAAATTAGAAGAGAAAATATGTACAATGTCTACGAACACGTTTCTAATCTCAAAAAGGTTTTTGTAGAAGGAATTAAAAATTTAGACAGCGGGTTTATTCAGTTGAATGGTGGAGAAGATGCTCTTCCGTATATCCTAAGCATTACACTTGATTCCGATAAATACAAGAACGATGCTGATTCGATGGTTATGTATTTGGATATTAATGGTTTAGCTGTTTCGAGCGGTTCTGCTTGCACAAGCGGAACGATTAAGGCTTCTCATGTAATACTTGCAAGCGGCTGCAAGCCAGAAGATGCAGCAGGCACTTTAAGAATTTCTTTCGGTTATCAAAACACAATTGAAGAAGTTGAGAAATCTTTAAGAATAATGAAACAATTTCTAGCAAAATTTAAGAGGTAGTTTACCTTTCTATTTCTTAAATATTCTTCAAACACTTTGCTGTTGCTCGAAAGCAGAGGCGGAACGTAAGCCAAGCCCGAACACTATTACTATTGCTGCAATGTAGAATAGCGGCAAAAGAACTATTAAAACTCAGTAACCCCAACATATCACTTCTATATTAATTTCCTAAGTACTCAACCAATTGAGCAACTTTGTCTTTCAATTGTTTTCTGTTCACAATAAAATCAACAAAACCATTTTCTAATAAAAATTCAGAACGCTGAAAGCCCTCAGGCAGATCTTTTCCGATTGTTTGTTTAATTACACGAGGTCCGGCAAAGCCAATTAATGCTTTAGGTTCGGCAATAATTACATCGCCCAGCATAGAGTAACTTGCAGTTACGCCGCCGGTTGTAGGGTCGGTTAAAATAGAAATGTAAGGAATGTGAGCATCGGCTAATCTGGCTAGACGGGCGCTGGTTTTAGCCATTTGCATTAAAGAGAAAGCGCCTTCCATCATTCTAGCTCCGCCGCTCTGGCTAATAATTATCATAGAAATTTTTTCTTCGTAAGCTGCATCAATAGCACGAGCAATTTTTTCTCCAACTACGCTTCCCATGCTTCCGCCTATAAAAGCAAAATCCATACAAGCGAAAGCAACTTTTTTGCCATAAATTTTTCCGGTACCGGTTTTCACGGCATCGTTCATTCCGGCTTTTTTAATTGTAGCAGAAATTCTATCAGAATATTTTTTTGTATCGGCAAAATGCAGCGGGTCGCCGGATTTCATTTTCTTATCTAATTCTTTAAATGTGCCGTCATCTAAAAGAATAGAGATATATTCTTTGCTTCCAACACGGAAATGAAAATTACATTTTGAGCAGCACCAAAGATTTACTTCCAAATGTTTAGTGTGAATGATTTCTCCGCATTCTTCACACTTGCGCCATTGACCATCCGGCAAATCTGTTTTTTTACTTTCTTTAGATATATTTTCTTTTTTTCTGGTAAACCAGCCCATTATTATTTTCTCTTTAGAATGTTAGCAGATAAAGTTATTACTTGATTTGGTGCAGCTGGATCGTTCGAATAAATTATAACAGTTCTTGCAAAGGCGCCTTCTCTGTTTGCGGTATCAAGTTCAATTCTAATATTTCCACGTTCGCCAGGGTTAAGTGATTTGCTGCTTACCAATGCTGCGGTACAGCCGCATGTTGTTTTTACATCATTAATTTCTAAAACTGCTTTACCAATATTTTGCAAACCAATTTTTACCTCAACAAGTTTTCCTTCTTCAACATTTCCAAAGTTATGTTGATGTTTGGATAGCTTTAGCTTAGGCACTTTCGCTTCAACTGGTTTGCTTTCGCTTTTTTGAACAATAACACATCTAAACCTTAATAAAAGATTTGGATTTTTAGGATCATTCGTCATCACATATACAGATTTATCCTGGGGTCCAAATCTATTTGCAGAATCGAACTCAACTTTAATCGCGGTTTTTTCGCCTGGTTTTAAAACTTTTTTATCCGGCTGAGCTGCTGTACAACCGCAAGAAGCTTGAACATTGTTAATTGCTAAATCGGCGCTTCCTGTGTTGCTGATTTCAAATGAGGTGCTGACTACTTGTCCTTCTACAACTGTTCCAAAATCATGTAAAGTTTTCTTGGCACTAATTCTTGGTTCGTTAAACTGTGCTAAATAATTACCAAAAGAAAGTAACAGAAATAACACAACAAACTTTTTCATAGTCTTATCTTTCCTGCAAATTGTTTTAAGTAATTCGGTTCTAAATTATCGTAATCAAAAGTTAATAAATCCGAGCCAAATAAATAAGCCCACTTTCCTATTGAACCGGCTTTTAATTGTACATTTTTAATACCAGCATTTGATAAAATAACGTTGCCGAAATTAAGTTCATTAGAAAAAATATAATTCTCCAAAGCCGTGCGTTCTACTAACTCAGTTTGGGTTTTAGTTTCAAGTTTATTGTCACTTATTTTGTACTTTGAGAAGTAAGCGTCATCAGTGCTTGCATTTGAAATTATGTTGAAAGTTATGTTTTGAGAAATAGATTCTGAAAGCTGAAGTGCGAGTGCATCGAATGTTTTTACTGGAATAATCGGCAGTGAACTTCCAAACGCTAATCCTTTAGCGGCGGCAACACCAATTCGTAAACCGGTAAATGAGCCGGGTCCCATCGAAACTGCAACTGCATTTATCTCATTTAACTTTATAGATGATTGAGTTAAAACAATATCAATCATTTCAATCAGCTTTTGGGAGTGAATGTGTGGTTGCAAATGGTTTATCTCTACAAAATAATTTTCATCAATTAAAACGGCTGCACTGCACATTTGCCCGGCAGTTTCAATAGCAAGTATCGGGAAAAGTTTATTCATGTTTTTTAATAATTATTTGTCGGGAAGTTTCATCAATCGGTGTTATTTCTACAGTATAATATTTTATCGGCAGTGCTTCTTCAAACATATGAGCCCATTCAATAAATACAATCGAATCGTTTCTGCTCAAATATTCATCGAAGCCTATATCGTACAATTCATCAACTTTCTTCAACCTGTAAAAATCCACATGAACAATTTTAACTTTTCCATAATATTCATTTACAACAGCAAAACTTGGACTGGTGGCAGTAACGATGTTAAATACTTTACAAAGGCTTTTAACGAAAAAAGTTTTACCGCTGCCTAAGTTTCCGTTTAGGCAAACTACATCTCCAAGTTTAAGAAAATCTGCAAACTGAGCAGCAAGTTCTGCGGTTTCATTTTCACTGAAAACAATTTTTTTAAATGGAAGCTGCATTAAGCTCTGCTCTCCAAAGTAATAACCGGCAAGATCATTTCTTCGAGAGAAATTCCACCGTGTTGAAAACTGTCTTTATAGTAGCTTAGATACTTATGATAATCGGTTGGATAAACAAAATAGTAATCTTCTTTAGAAATAATGTAACTAATAGTAACACCGCGTTTAGGGAGTTTGTAATCAGCCGGATTTTTAATAAATACAGCATGCTTATCATCGACTTTAAGATTTCTTCCAAACTTGAAGCGAAGATTAACCGAAGCTTCTTTATCGCCAAGCACTTTAGCGCCGCGCTGAGTGCGAATACTTCCGTGATCTGTTGTAACAATAATTCTTGCATTAGGAATGCTTGCAACTGCTCTGAATGTATTGAGCAAAGAGGAGTGCTGAAACCAAGTGTTTGTAAGAGATCTGTAAGCTGCTTCATCTGGAGCTATTTCTTTAAGTATTTCAGAATCTGAACGACCGTGAGCAATCATGTCTAAAAAATTTACAACAACAGCCATGAAGTGAGTTTTTTTGTGGGACAAAATGTTCTGCTCAAATGCTCGTCCAACTTCCGGGTCAATTATCTTCATATACTTCAAATCATTTTTAAGCTCCACTTTTCTTCTGTTCAAAAGAAGCTGCAACAAATCTTTCTCATACCTATTCATACTGTTCTCATCATCGCTCATTGTAGTCCATAATTCTGGATAATGTTTTTCAATTTCTGAAGGGAACAACCCAGAGAACAAAGCATTGCGTGAGTAAGGTGTAGCAGTAGGAAGTATCGAATAATAATAATCTTTCTGAATATTGAATAAGTTAGTTAAGTGTTTTTCCATAACAAGCCACTGATCGAGTCTAAGGCAGTCTATCACAAAAAAGAAAAGTGGTCCTTTAAAATTTTTGAGGTGTGGTAAAACATATTTATCAACAATTTGAGTTGATAGAATTGGCGCATCATCCTGCACTACAGAATCAATCCACTTTTTATAATTTTTCTCTACGTATTTGGCAAAAGATTTATTGCACTCTTTCTTCTGTTCAACAAGCATTTGGCGCAAATCAACTTCGGGGTGTTCATCAAGTTCCATATCCCAATTAACAAGTCTCAAGTAAATTTCCATCCAGTCATTGAAATTTGGGTCAAGCATCAGCTGTCTGTTAATATCATTAAACGAGCTTAAATAATCTTTTTGAACATATTCAACAGATATTTTTTTTCCTTCAAGAAATTTTTTGCATACAAGCAAAATTTGAGATGGTAGAACGGGCTTAATTAAATAATCGCTAATCTTGCTTCCAATTGCATCGTGCATCAAACTTTCTTCTTCGCTCTTAGTAACCATAACAACTGGAATGTTAGCATTGATTTCTTTTATCTGTTGAAGAGTTTCCAGCCCGCCAAGCCCAGCCATCATTTCATCAAGAAAGATTAAATCGAACTGCTTGTTCTTAACTTCAGATATTGCATCTTCGCCGTTAGTAACTGTATCAACATCATAACCTTTTTCATTTAAGAAAATAATGTGAGAGCGAAGCAGTTCTATTTCGTCATCAACCCAAAGGATTTTATTTCTTTTCATAATTACTCTTTTGTTATTGAATAGCAATTCTTACATCAACACCGGCTTCGTTAGTTGTTGTAGGCGGAATGCGTGAAGCGCCTTCAGGCTCTATGCTTGTTCTTCTGTAAAATATAGAAAGGGTTACACGAGAACTCATCACATAACGGATTTTAGGTTCAATAGTAGTATTTGTCTTTCCTTCCTGTGGTTTGCCCTCTTCCTTAAATGCATCCATTTCGTAAATAATGCTTGAAGTTTTTCCTCTTGTAAATGAAAGAGAAATTTCGATATCGTTCTTTAAGTCTATTCCAAACAAAGGCAGTGAAAAGCCGGATTTGCTGTAACTTGCAGAAACATTTATATCTTGAGAAAACGCTTGAGTGATATTTCTTGTAGTTACACCTAAGCTGTAACCGGTTTTGGTAGAATATCTAACAGTACTTTGGAATTGCCCGCCGAATAATTCATCGAAGTTAAAAGTTAAACCAACAAGCGGGTTAAATCCGTAATCAACTTTTTGAGATTGTACTTCTTGGTTTCCTTCGGGGTTGATCTTCCAGCCTTCAGAGTAATTTGCATCGTAGTTATGTGTTAAAGAAACACGCTTAGCAAAATTAAAGATAGAGAGCCGTTCTAACCCGCTCCAAGTAAAAGACCAGTTTGGTCTTGGAATGTAATTGAGAACCTTAGCTAAAAAAGGAACTTTGCCTAAAACAGATAAAGTTTCAAAACCTTGCGAGAAAGCTTCTGATAAACTCTTACTTGGGTCTTGTGCTTTGGAATCATACAATTCACTTACTCTTTTAATTCCAGTGTTTAAGAAAGAGAAAATTAAAACCGGAGGAAGCGATAAAAAGCTTCTGTCTATGCTTCCGCTAGAAACTTGATTTGCAATTGAGGGCACTCCAAAAGAATCTGTTTGAATTGTAACGGTTTTGTTAATTCCCCAACCAATTCTCCAGCGTAAGTCAATTTGCGCGCCTTCCCATAACGGGCGCGATGTTTTTAAGTCGATATCATTTTTATGAGAATAGCTGTCCTGCAAATTACCTAACGGCGCTCGTTTACCTACTTCATTTGTAAGACCAAGCATAAACAATCTGCTCGGACCTTTATCATAATTGTACTTGGCTCCCCAAAAATTATTAAAGCCCGTTCCTACTCCTAAAAGTCCGCCCGCTGCATAAGTACTGTTTTGAGAAAAGTTAATACTTATCTGATCATAATCGAAGAAGATATATTTAATACCAAGTTTTAGCATTTGGAGAGATTTAGAGAAAATGGTTGGACCTTTATGTAAAGAATCAATTGCTATATCATCTTTAGCAAGAAGAGAATCAATACCGCTTCTGGAAATAGAATCTTTGTCTGCAATATTTAATGAATCAGTTATGCCCGGATTTTTTGATGAATCAGTTTTAACAAAATCATCGGAAGGAGTTGTTTGAGCAGTTCTTGGAGCGCCTCTTCCACTTCTTCTGCCGCCTGTAGTTCCGCTGCCAGGTTCTGCTTCTCTTAGTAGTGTTTCTGTTTCTTTCTTCTCTTCAGTTTCCTTAAACAAAGGTTCAAAAATTGATTTAAGTCGAACCGTCATTCCAGCAGAAATTCTGTTAGAATAACCGGCACTTCTTCCTAATTCTTTCTGTTGGAAATTGTTCTGCCATTGATAGCTTGCAGAATATGAGGCATTTAGCGTTAAAAAATTATTTAATCCGAACCAAGATGGAACTCTTGGATTAGATCGAAGATCAAACGACTGCCTGTAATTGAAATCTTTACCAAAGAAAGCACCTGTAAAAATCTCGCGCCAAATCTGGCTCTCTTGCTTTTCAATACCATCATCAAGCAGTAAATAAGATAAAGTTGATTGAACATCAAAGTTGTAAGCTAAACCTAAATTTAACATACCGCCTTCGGTTAAAGTCCAATTTATACCAGCGCCTCTTGTTGAAGAAAAATCGCGCTGGATATCCGGCTTGCTTTCGTTAGTTCTAGTTTGCGAAAAATTATACTTTCTTAAAAGAGTGAAAGCTGTGCTGAAAGACTGCGGTGTGAAGAAAACTTTTGTGTCTTTGAAATCTGAGAAAATATCATAGATTGATCCAAGAATCGGAATATCTGCAGGCTTAAAAAACAATTCTCTGCTAAAGTTTACAGAGTAATTAGCACCGGCATTCCAAGACCAGCTGTTGCTATTTTTAATACTTGGGCTTCTACTAAAAGCTTTGTTATAACTAAAATTCAAGCTGATGTTATTGAAGATATCTCTTATGTACCAGACTTCGGTTGGTATCTTAAATCTGACGTTAGATACACTCCAAATTTCTGAAGAGACGACACTCTGAGTAACATTCCTCATCGAATCTATGCGCGAGTTAATTGCTGTTTCGTTCCATCCAAGTTTTTGAAGCTTATCACGTTCGGATCTTTGTGCTTCTTCAACCTTAATATCTGTACCAGGCATATACAATGGATTAGAAGAGCTTTCTGTTTTGGAATAGTTAACTCTTAAATTGCTTCCTGATAAATTTACCGGTATCAGCTTAAGCACATCTAAATCAACAGTCATTCCCCAACTAAGATTATCTTCGCGCGAGCCAAATCGTTCGGTAATTTTATGGAAATATGGATTTGTCTGGCTTGCATTAAAACTGACACGCATTAAATCTGCAAGCTGCAAAGAAGCATTAGCAGAATAAGCCCAGCCCGGGGTCTGCTCTGCTTCAAGAACGCGTAATTCGTTTACCCAGACACTTCCGCTAACTGCCTGCCCATTTGTTCCTTTATTTTTTGGATTAATAATTCCAATAGTAAAGAAAGAAACTTTTGTAAGCGATGGATTTCCTTTAATGCCGTAGAAATGCCCGGGCTTATCTGGTACAGATAATTTGTAAAGTGCTTTGACTGAATCTCTCTGCTGTTTAATAGCGGTAAGATCCGCAAACTTCATACTTACTTCGTTCCACCCTGCTTGAACCGGCTGTCTATACTCGTAATAGTTTGCAGTGTCTGCCCCAAAGCGTAAATAAATTTCTGAAGCATAATCTTGAGCGTCTTTATAGTATGATACTGAGCCATTGGCATTATTCAAATCACCATGCAAGAACAATTTCATTTCCTTATAGTTAAACACATCAAGAGGTCTTGCCATGTACCTAACAACTTCTCTTGTGTCTCCATCTTGTAGCTTATTCAAATCTAAGCTTAAAGACTGCTCATTCTTTTCTATTTGTTCGTCAGGCTTAGTTCTGTCTCTCTCTCTTTGAACGCCGGGCGGAGAGTAGTAATCGGCATTGTCTTCAATACTAACAGTAGAAATAGTTAACACCTCATCATCAACAGTTACATTTGAGTTAAGAACTTTTTGCCATTGGCTGCCAACAAGGTTCATTTCGGCAAAACGAAGATGAACACGATGTTGAATTCCGCTTACCCAAATTCTAAATGTCTCTACAACAGAAAAACTTGGAGAGCCTACTTTTACACTGTATTCTTTAAGAGGAATTTTAAATAAATACCATCCTTTAGCGCTTCCGCTGCCCTGCACAAAAGGATTTGCTTTAGAAGTATCGAGCGGTATTTCGTAACGGAAATAACTGTTAGTTCTATCTAAAGTTTTGTTGCGGTTCAAATCTTCTGTATCCGGAATTCTGCCAAGATCAATTGATACAGCATTGCCTTCGGTACCATTTATGTTTGCGTAATCATCAGCAGTCATGTTCTGTTTAAGCTGAAAAGAGTAATTATCTCCACTCGGGTCTGGGTTAGCTGCAGAATTATAATTTGGCTCTTCACTGTTTTTCAAACCATCCATACCGGTATCTTCCCCTTCATCAACCAAATCGTTATCATTTTTGTCCTCAGTATCAAGCTTCCTATTTGGAATTACATCTTCACTAATCTGACCTAAGTCCATATTAATTTTTGAACCGGAAGGAGCATCTATAATGTTAATCCAAAACTCTATAAACTCGATATTTTCTTCAATCAAGTTATTTGCAGTCGAAGAAAGCGGCTTCATAATACCGCCCCAGTTCTTGCTTTTATCACTAAGAGTTGGATCGTAATTATAGAATCCTCTTTTATCCGGTTGATAAACAAAGTCCAAAGTAGTTACCTGTGTTGCTTCACGCGCTGCTTTTTTACGAGTTCCATAGATGTCATTAATGTGTACATCCGAAGGAATAATGTTGTACCACCAAGTTTTGGCTTTGTAATCCATCTGTTCTTCTTCGGATAATAGTCCAATAAAAGGAAGATTTGTAGGAATACTTATATCATGCCAAGAGCCGTAAGCTTCACCCAGAGGAATAGTTCTTTTAGCTCCCTCAAAATCATCTACGTAAGCAATGCTTCTGCCTCCATCGCTAGAAATTGTACTCTTCTTAGTATTCGGGTCCGGGTCTATGTAAGCCATTTCGGCATTAATTGTAAAATTTGAAGGTGCACTAGTAGAAATTAATTTATCTAACGCTTTTGTAACAAAAGGAAGATTAACATTGGTTCTAAAATCAACACCATAGATTGAGTTATTTAGCGGCTCTTCCCCTATTCTAACTTTATCGCTTAGAGTTTGCTGATTAAGATTTAAGTAAGAAAACCCAAGCGAAGTTTCTCTGTTAAACTCATATAAACCGCGAAAACCAAGCATTGTTTTAGAAGCAAGTGTAAACAAATCATTTTGCTCACTTGTAATTTTTAAATCGGCGCCGGGCACAAGTGCGTTATCGTTTCTAATTATTACTTGCCCTATGTTATAATCTACTTCGTAATCAACACCTTCTTGAAGCGGAGAGCCGTTAAGCAAAACTCTAACAGAATTTTCAACAACATTAAAACCAATATTAATTGTAGAAGAAACATCGGCAGAATATTCTCCAACCATTATAAATTTATCTTTAGAACGGTCTTGCCTAGCAAATGTTACTGTTGTGTCATACACAGCCAAAAATTTATAAT
Source organism: uncultured Melioribacter sp. (assembly GCA_964575995.1). Lineage (GTDB taxonomy): Bacteria > Bacteroidota > Ignavibacteria > Ignavibacteriales > Melioribacteraceae > Stygiobacter. The sequence continues at coordinate 241,228 of CAZNTN010000001.1, forward strand.
CTGCAGGCAATACCGAAGGAAAATCTCTGCCAAAAGGCTGCAGCACCGGGAAAATTATTTCGCCGGTTTCGGGCATAATAGTTCTTTCTGCAAAGAAATCGAAAGCGCCATCCGGCGTAGCACTCGTCTTGCTTTTATCGGTGTTATCAAAACCAAAAGCCTGTAAAAGTTTTACTCCATTAATATTATCCTGCGGCTCACTCCCTTCAACAATCTTCTTAATATCCATCGAGAACCCTTCTTCTTTAATTCTCCTTCCACCAATAGGATAAATATTTTTTAGCTGAAGTTTCCACGCATCTCTAAACTGCGGCTGAAGCATCGAAGGACGAATCAGCTTTAAAACCAAGCGTGTAGTAGAATCGCCTACAGCTTCTCTTGTAAACTCACCGTAGTAAATATCGTCATCAGAAGAGTTTGTTGCGCCTTCTATGTAATAAGATACTGCTATAGCATCCTGATCTTGTATTTGAGTTTTGAAAGTAATAAAACCGGTTTCAGGATGAATAATGTAATCTGTTCCCTCTGTTAAAAGTATAAACCTTCTATCAATTTCACTTCTTCCTGGAATTGTATTGTTCTTTGCAATATCTCTTAAATCTTCTTTATAAAGCTCACCTTTTCTTCTAGGAGCCAAATTAATATAAGCATTGGCTTTTCTTTCAGTAGGGTTAAACAAGCCGGTAGTGGTTTTCCAAACTTGAATATCTTTAATACGCAAATGGTTAGTAGGAATTGGGGTTGCGTTACCATAATACTTATTAAAAACATTCTCATTTCTGCTTTGATAAATAGAATCAACAAAGTAATGATTTGGAGAGTAATCGTAAGCGCGTATTTCAAACTTCTGAGATTTAGAACCGCCTGTGTAAGAAACTTCTTTAACTTCACTTTTCTTTTGAGAAGCTAATGCAGTTAAACTAAACGGGCCCATTTTAAAATGAGCTTTAATACCAAACAAAGCTTCGCTTCCTCCAACAAGAGGCGAAGTTTGAAGCGAAACATTACCTCCTTCTACACTCTGAACTATTTCATCTTCGTAGCCAGTGTACTTAATCTTTAGCTGGTTTTCATACTGAAATTGCCGCTCGGTATTCCAATCGGCAGAAAGGTTTAGCTTATCACCTATTGTTCCGCTTAGGTTAATTTGAACAGTCTGCTTAAAATCGGGCTCGTTACGTGTGTTGCCTAAAGCAGATGAAGTAATACCTTCGGTAGTTTCATTTCTCCACGCACCGTGAATATCCACCTGTCCGTTAATTCTTAAATTTATTTTAGGCGGACCAAAGATTGAAAGAATAGGATTGCTCGGAAGAGGAATATCGATGTTCGTGATATCAGTAATTAATTGGCTTAAATCTTTTTTCGTTTCTTTTAATTGGTATTCGTAACCTTTTGCTTCCCAAATATCTCGTTTTATTGCTTCGAGCCTCAATTCGATATACTCATTCAATGGAATTTCGAGTTTTGGTTTTACTTTCTGTCCGGCAATAGTTTCTTCAATAATTACGATGGTTCCAGTAGAATCTAATCTGACAGTTCTATTAATACTTCCGGTTGGTCTTAAAAACAATTGAGTACGCCTCAAATCTCTAAAACTTGTAACCGGTTCTTCTTTTTGTTCAAAGCGGTAGAATTTTAATCTGGCAGTTGAGTCTTTAGAAGCTAATTCCACTCTGCGCAAAGAATCGGCTTTGGCTATTATTCTTAACGAATCTTTTTTTGTAAATAAATTTGCAGTTGTGTCCTTAGTCATTTTGCTTTCTGCTTCGAAAAGCAGTTCTTCTAAAGTCTTCTGCTTAAGAGTATCGGTTTTGGCAATTTTACTTGTATCTTTTTTAACCAGAGAATCTGGAACTGCCAGTTTAATAACAGTAGAATCTGCTGCAGCTATAGAATCTGGTTTTGCTAAAACTGCATTTAGCGAATCAATTTTTCTCTTAGCATCCTTAATAGAATCTGGAATAAAGCTTTCAAACCAATTTGGTTTTTGAAGTTCGGAGCCTTTAGACAATCTTAAAGAGGCTTCTTTATTCAGCTCTTCTAAGTTTGATAAATAAGATGCAAAAAGAAATGAAGTTTGATTATTCTGTTCTTGGTTTGTAAACCCGAACGAAATTAAAATAGCAGCACTAATAATAGGTATCAAGCTAAGTTTGATACCAAACAGAAAGATATTTTTACGCGCGGAGGAAATAGTATTCTCTCGAATTATTAAGAATAGTATAAATCTTCTATAAACCTCCTTTATTTTCTTGTTCAAATTTTGTTAAAAAATCTATCTAAGGCAATTTTTTTAGTAAAATATTTACCTCAAAAAAAATGAAGCAGATTACTTCTTGATAATATCGTCTATATGAGCTTTTTCTTCAATAGTTTCAATAATAAGATTTTCGTGAACAATAACACAGCTTAGCTTATTACCAAGAAAAACTCCGGTATCAATATAAACCGTATTAGAATCTTCAATTAAAGTAATATCCGGTTTAGTAGTGTGCCCAACCACTTGAAGTTTACCGATATTAAGCAAAGGGTCGCGCGTCCATAAAATTCCTCTATCGCTTCGCAAATCATTTTGTATAAAACTTTCTAACACATCAAGGTTATTCCTAAAATCTACAGGAAGATATTTTTCATAATGAAGTGAAACCCCGGCATGCGAAATAAAACAATCCGGCAAATTGTAGTAAAGCGGTGCAGTCTTTATAAAATCGATATGTAAAAACATATCCGTTTCAAATTTTTCGTACGATTCCAGAGTAGGTTCGTTGCCGTTGAAAAACCATGAGCGTGCAAAAATGCTTGTTGGGTCTTTGAAAAAGTGAAAAAACATATAATCGTGGTTGCCCGGTGCGAGCTGGATATTATTAATAATAATAAAATTTACAACATCGCGGCTTAAGTTACCTCTGTCAACCATATCGCCAACGGTATAAACTGGAATTCCCGGATAACGAGTTATAATTTTCGTGTACAGTTCAACTAAAGTGTTGAAGCAGCCGTGAATATCCCCTATAACTGCAACCATAATTATATGTTAAAAGTTTTTTTTGCGTATTCAGTTAATTCGTCTCTAAAGTTTGGATGAGCAATGCTGATTAACGCTTTTGCTCTTTCTTGTATTGTTTTGCCATAGAGATTTGCAACACCATATTCTGTAACAACGTAATGAACATCTCCGCGTGAAGTTACAACGCCGGCACCAGGCTTTAAACTTGCTACAATTTTACTAATCTTCAAATCTTTTGTAGCAGCCGGCAGAGCAATAATCGGTTTTCCACCTTCGGAGTGAGATGCACCTCGTACAAAATCCACTTGCCCGCCAATTCCGCTAAAAAATTTTGTTCCTATAGAATCAGAACAAACTTGACCAGTAAGATCAACTTCAATAGCTGAGTTAATTGCAACCATTTTATCGTTTTGAGATATCACAAATGGGTTATTGACATATTCTTGTGGATGGAACTCGAAGATTGGATTGTTGTTAATAAAATCAAACGCACGTTTAGTACCAAGTACAAACCCAGCAATTAATTTTCCGGGATGCAGCGTTTTCTTTTCGCCGTTTACTACTCCTTCTTCAATTAAATCTATCAAACCATCAGAAAACATTTCTGTGTGTATTCCTAAATCCTTCTTGTGATGCAAATATTTAAGCACAGCATCCGGAATGGCGCCAATTCCCATTTGAAGAGTTGAACCATCTTCAATCAGACCGGCAATGTGGCTTCCAATTTTGTCATAAATCTCAAGTATTTCCGGTGTAGCATCTGGGTCAATCTGTGGAAGTTCTTTTAGTGGTTCATCAACTTCAACAATGTAATCAATCTTATTAACGTGAATAAAACTGTTTCCTAAAGCTCTCGGCATTTGCTTGTTCACCTGAGCAATAACGCATTTTGCTTTTTCTGCGGGAGTTTTAATATTGCCAACATCAATGCCGTAACTGCAAAAACCATGTTCATCTGGCGGCGAGACATGTATCAAAGCAATATCTGGAACAATAACGCCTCGCTTAAAAAGCAAAGTTACTTCGTTTAGAAAAATGGGGATAAAATCCGCTCTTCCTTCATTTACAGCTTTACGTGCATTTGCGCCTATAAAAAAAGCTTTATGGCGGAAATGTTTTTCCATTCCCGGTTTTGTGTAAGGCAGCTCGCCAACAATTAAAATATGATATAATTCTATGTTCTCAAGTTCTTCTCTTCTATCAACCATTGCGTTAATTAAAGTAAAAGGTGCAGCGCATCCAGGTTGAACAACAATTTTATAGCCGGACTTAATGGCTTTTACAGCTTCATCTGCTGTTACTAAACGAGAATTATAACGTTTAATCCAAGCAGCCGTTTGAGGTTTATTTTGTCTTATCTGTTCTATAGTCATCTCTATTCTCTTCAATTAGTTGAAAAGATATGCAGCCTTCTAAACTCTAGGCTAAAAGCATCTGCAATTTTTTCATTTGATACATAACCGTTATAAGTACAAACACCTTTAGCAAGACCGGAATCACCTAAAAGCGCATTTGCTAGTCCATTATCGGCTATTTCGTGAATATATTCAATACAAGCGTTGGTTAAACCAAAGCTTGCAGTTCTTGCAACTAAAGCTGGCATATTTGGAACACAGTAATGAATTATATCATGCATTACGTAAACAGGATCGCTAATTGTAGTTGGACGGCATGTTTCAACACAGCCTCCTTGATCAACAGAAACATCAACAATAACAGAGCCCGGTTTCATAGATTTTACCATAGCTTCTGTAATAATATGTGGAGTTTTACCAGCCTTATCTTGTACAGCGCCAATTAACAAATCTGCAAACTTAACTCCGCGTGCAATAGTATATTGATTTGCAGCTACAGTAGGAATGTCTTTAGAAATCTCGTTACGAATTCTTCTAAGTTTTCTAATATCTTTATCTAACACAATAACATGAGCTCCTCTTGAATAAGCAGTTAAAGCGGCATTAAAACCAACAACACCTGCTCCAATAATTACAACTGCTGCCGGCGCTACGCCTGGAATGCCCCCAAGCAGTATTCTTCTGCTTTTTGCATGGTCACCGCCTAAATATCTTTCTCCAACTTGAATTGCAAGCTGCCCGGCAATTTCACTCATTGCATGCTGTATAGGAAGTTCTTCATCTTTTTCAATTAGTTCTATTGCAATTGCTGTAACTTTTTTCTTCATCAGTTTTTCAACTGTATTCTTTTTGCCAACGGCAAGATGAAGAGCCGAGAAAAGTATCTGTTCTTCCTGAAGAGAATCAACTTCTTGTTCGTTAAATGGTGTGATACGAACTACTAACTCGCTTCTTTGAAAAATTTCTTCGGAAGAGTAAACAACACTTCCACCAATGTTTCTATAATCTTCATCAGAAAAATGACTGCCAACTCCGGCTCCGGCTTCTATAAATACTGTATGCCCAGAATTTACTAAAGTCTGAACTCCAGCCGGTACAAGCGAAACCCGCTTTTCTTCGTAATAATTTGGTTCTTTTAGTATTCCTATCCGCATAGTTTAATGCTCTTTTTTTGATGTACAAAATAGGGATAAGAGTTACGTATTTCAAAACGAATTTTGGGAGATGCTATTTATTCCAAAAACGTTTTTGTAGAGATTTGATTTATCTGCATTGTGATGCAAAGTAGATGTGCATCAAATGCCTGCGGCTTACAATTAAGGGTACTTCTAAAACTATCTTTTAAAATATTTAACCCTCAATAGGCAAACGGCGGGACAAAGGAAAAGCAAAGTTCGCAAAGGATATTGAGGCTTTTAGAATTACCTAAGACAGTATATCAGAATTTCAATCTCTCCCGCCTGTTGTTTACTATCTCTAAGTAAATAGCTTTTAATTCATCTGCCAAAAATGATTTATTTGTTAGAGTTTCTATTTGGTCTTTGTGCATGATAAAATTATTAAGAATATTTTTTATTCGCGGTTCCTTCATTCCTATTCTTTTGCCGAAGATATAAAAGTCTTCGCTCGTAAATTTACTTCCGCTTTTATATGATTCACTTTCAAAGCCTTCTTTAAATAATTCAAGAGCAGTGTCCGGCTCGTTTGGAATGTGCAAATTAGTATTCAATAGGTCATAAGCAGGCGTTAGGGTATAATCGCCAAATTGATTATTTCTAAAGAGAGAAAAGTTTTTTACGTGAGCATCTCCATTTCCTATTAAGTAGTTAAAAATTACAAGCGAATAGAATTTCTCAGCTTCAATTGGATAAGCTGCCACAAATTTTTTCATTAATAATGCAATTTCTTCGTATGAATACTCATACTTATAATTTTGACCGGCATTATCTTCTGTCTTGTCTGCAATCTGAGCAAAATCTTCTTGTAGTAATTTTTCACCGTTTTCAAGAACATCAAATCTTTTAACTATATAAGCTGGTTCGTTATCTTTAAAGTGCATCAACGCATTTAGCGCCGTTTTTATCTTGAATACTTGATTCGCAATCTGCATTGTTAAATGTTCATTTGCAGGAATACTATCCATATACTTGAAAGAACCATAAGGAATAGGTTTAATAATGTACTGACCGCCTTGATTAGTTAATACAAGTTGTTTCTTTTCTAACTTTAGCGAGTATTTAACCTGAACCCCGGAAATTGATAACTTATAACTATTGGCTAATCTAACTTCATTAAACTCTGGACGGCTAAACTGAAGTATATTACTTAGTCTAGAACTTCCGAAGAATTTTTTAGAGCAAGAGCGGCAGAACTCTTCGTTATTGTCTTTTAGACAGCTATGACATTTGTTCATCATTCACCTCTTTTATCTTCACTGCCCCAATAGTATTACTTGCAGTTTTTATCAGCCTTGTAAAATGGTCATTCTCATTTATTCCTAACACCCTGCATTGAATTGTTTTTAAGTCGCCTTCACTTAAAAGTCCATAGAAAAAAGAAAACAGTTTTTCTGAATAATAGACTTTTTGTGTTTTGGGTAAGGTTAGGCTTAAAGCTGGTTTAGTATTATCCAAGTAATAGTTATCTGCATATTCGAAAATATAACCTCTGCTTGTCTTAGAAAGATAGCCGCTTAATGTTTCATTGTAATATACTTCTGCGCTTTTTGTCATAACTTAACTTCTACTTTTAAGCTAAGCCCTAAAACATCGAACAGCTTTATAAGAGTACCCAGTGTTGGATTCGCTTTTCCGTTCTCAATATCTATAAGTTTTCGTAACGCTACACCAGATATATCAGAAAGGTCTTTCTGCGTAATGTTTAGAAAATTGCGTCTCATTTTTAATACTTCCCCGATTTCTCCCTTTTTCATAAACTCTCTCTAAATATGCACTATAATACATTTATGAGGCTAAAATAATTAACATTAGAATAGAAATCAAATATTTATGCACTATGATGCACTATATTGGTATTATTTCAAAACGATTAAAAGTTATCTCTGCAACAAAATTGGAATTAAAAAGATGAGTTCACTCCAAAAAGGTTCAAATCTCATTTAAGAGTCCGTTGGCAACAGATCGTTTCTGGTTAAAAGAACTTCTAGTGTTTTGTTACTAACACTTCTGTACATACTTTTAGCTCACAATTCTGCCGAAGGATGTATATCATAATGCTATTTTGTCAAATAAGGAATAAGGTTAATTAACACGTGGTTAGGTTTGTTACTAAGGTAAAAAAACAAATTTGAGTTTTTGATTAGCCTGTATATTTTAATTCAATAGAAGGAAGAAAACCTTATTCTTTTGAGAAACCTTAGTAACTATAAAAGTTATGAATCAACCTTATTACGTTATGTGAATGACAATGAAGCTCCCCGCCGCACGCAGCGGGGAATTTAACCATTAATGATTAAGTTTATCGGATACCTTACAACATAATGTATAGTTATTAGGGTGACAGAACATTAGGACGTAATTAATCTGTGTGCTAAAACTTTAATATGACAGCAAAGCGTTGCGCTTCTACCTTGTTGCTTTCAAGATGCAGCGTCTCTGCAAAAAATATTACACTGTTACTCCAGCTTTTTCCGCCAATTCCATTCCCTTTTCAATTGCTTCTTTGTTTAATGGAATTAGATGATGATATCTTTCCGGTAAGACTTGCTGCAAACCTAAAATAGCGCTTTCTAATTTGATAATTGGCTTTTTCTTCAACATGGCACCCAAAACTATCATATTCATAATTTTTATATTCTTCATCTTTGCGGCTTCGTTAGATGCTTCAATCGGTAAAATATCAATATCCGTTCTCTTAGGCGGATTAATGACTGTACTTGCCTCGTAAATCAGAAGCCCACCAGGTTTTAATGTGTGTTCAAATTTATCTAAAGAAGGCTGATTAAGAGCAATAACGATATCAAATTTAGTAAGAATTGGAGAGCTGATTTTTTCATCGCTAACAATGGCTATACAGTTTGCAGTGCCGCCGCGCATTTCGGGTCCGTAAGAGGGCATAAAGCTAACTTCTTTATCTTCCATAACGCCGCCGTAGCAGAGAATCTGCCCCATCGAAAGAACGCCTTGCCCGCCAAATCCGGCAATAATAATTTCTTCGGTCATTTTAATCTCCTAATCTTAAGAAGGCTTTTTAATATCGCCAAGTGGATAAAATGGAAGCATATTTTCTTCCAGCCATTTATTAGATTCAACCGGATTCATCTTCCAGTTAGAAGGGCAGTTGGTAACTATCTCAACTAAGCAAGTGCCTTTATTCAGCTTCTGGTATTCAAAACTTTTTTTGATAGCAGCTTTAGCTTTGCGGACATTTACCGGAGAATTAACCGCAGTTCTAGTAACGAAATAAGTACCGGGCAGTTGAGCAATCAGTTCGGTTATTTTGAGCGGATATCCCATAGAAACAATATCTCTTCCTTCAGGCGAAGTTGTAGATTTCATACCGGGGAGCGTTGTAGGAGCCATCTGCCCGCCGGTCATTCCATAAATTCCATTGTTGATGAAAACGATTAAAATATTTTCACCACGGTTGCAAGCGTGAATAGTTTCGCCGGTACCGATAGCAGCTAAATCGCCATCGCCTTGGTATGTAAAAACATATTTATCCGGAAGAACACGCTTAATACCGGTGGCAACAGCAGCAGCTCTGCCGTGTGCAGCGCCATTCATATCGATATTTAAATAGTTATATGCAAGAACAGAGCAGCCAACCGGCGCAACTCCAATTGTATCTTTCTGAATATCGAGTTCATCAATAACTTCTGCTATTAATCTGTGAGCAACACCATGCCCGCAGCCGGGACAGTAGTGCATATTTGTATCAATCAAGGTATCAGGTCTATCGTAAACCATATTTTCTTTGGTACAAACACTTTCTTCTGCAAGCATTTGCTCAAATCGTAAGTCCTCTTCAGCAGTCATAGTTTTTTCGTTCATACCAATTCTCCAATTATTTTTTCTTCAAGTTTATGAAAAATATCTTCCGGTGAAGGAATCATACCGCCCTGTCTTCCGTAAAACTCGATCGGCTTTTTACCATTGACTGCAAGACGTACATCTTCCAGCATTTGACCGGCATTCATTTCTACAGTCATAAACCCTTTTACATTATCGGCAATTTTGTTTAATTCTGCATAAGGATAAGGATAAACTGTGATAGGTCTAAAAACACCAACTTTAATTCCTTTATAGCGTGCAATGTGCGCAGCTTTTTGGCAGATACGTGCAACCAAACCATAAGCAACCAAAACATAATCGGCGTCGTGGCAATCAATAATTTCGCATCTGGTTTCATTCTCTTCAATAATTCTGTACTTAGCTTGCAGGCGCTGGTTCCATTTTTCCATAACATCAGGCTGTAAAGAAAGAGTGTAAATAATATTTCTTTCTCTATCTGGCGTTTTGCCTGTACTTCCCCAAGGTTCATATTCTCTTTTTCTTGGTCTCTGTTCCGGCAGAAGAACTTTTTCCATCATCTGCCCAAGTGCGCCGTCGGTTAAAATCAGCACAGGGTTTCTATACTTAAAAGCAAGTTCAAATCCTTCACTAACAAAATCAACCATTTCTTGTACTGTTGATGGAGCAAGAGTAATAACTTTATAATCACCGTGTCCGCCACCTTTTACAGCTTGTAAATAATCTGCCTGTCCAGGTTGAATAGTTCCTAAACCAGGACCGCCGCGCTGAACATTTACAAGTAAACAAGGAAGTTCACCGCATGCAATGTAAGAAATTCCTTCTTGCATTAAACTCATACCAGGACTAGAAGAAGAAGTCATAACTCTTTTTCCTGTGCCCGCTGCACCATAGACCATATTGATTGAAGCGATTTCGCTTTCAGCTTGCAGCACAACCATTCCAGTTCTTTTAACAGCATCGCCGCTTAAATATTCCAAAATTTCCGATTGAGGAGTAATTGGATAGCCAAAGTAAGCATCGCAGCCGGCACGAATTGCGGCTTCTGCTAATGCTTCATTTCCTTTCATTAATTTTAATTCTTTTTTCATGAGTTCACCGTTACTGTTATATCTCCAGTTACGTTTGTTATTGTAGCAATTGGCTCTTTTTTCTTTACGGTTTTCCGGTAAACTTTAATAATACCATCTGGACAAACCAAAGCGCAATTAGCGCAACCTGTACAGTTATCTTCAATTTTTACTATGTAATGATAACCTTTAGAGTTGAGTTTGCGCGAAAGTTCGAGCGATTCCTGCGGACAGGCTACGGCACAAAGCTCGCAGCCTTTGCATTTATCGATATCTACAACGATATCCCCTTTAACTTTAGCCATTAAGACCTCTCTAATTTAAAACCAAAAAAGGTTACAGCAAGAGCCATAACCTTTTTTAGGCTGAATTTTGTATTTAGTAGAATTTGAGCGATGATTTTAAGCATCGATATTCCTTATTAGTGATTAACCTATTAAAAACAACGTGCCAAACTTACAGTCTCAAATTGTAAATCAGTGATGAAAAAATAAGGAATATTAACTAAAAACAAATAGGCTTAACATAACCTTTTGGCAATAACAAAGGATTTAGCATCCTGTTTTCAGAAATGAGAAAGAGAATTATTAAGATGAGAAAATGCTGTAGAAATTTACGCCAAGCCTAAGCGCAGCATTTCTATGTGTAACTTGTGCTTGGAAATTTACCCATAGTTTTAAACCAACTCGGCATGCTTATCTGCATTGTACGAACTTCTTACTAATGGAGAAGATTCGACCGCTCTAAGCCCGGCTTTAAAAGCAAACTCTTTGTATTCCTTAAATTCCTCTAAAGTTACATATCTCTGAACCGGAAGATGATTTTTAGTCGGCTGTAAGTACTGTCCAATAGTCATAATATCGCAGCCGGATTTGTACAAATCTACAATCAGCTCAAAAACTTCTTCTTTTTGTTCGCCAATACCAACCATAATACCGCTTTTGGTTCTTAAACCACTGTCTTTGAACCAGCGAATTAGTTCCAAACTTCTTTCATATTTGGCTTGAGGGCGAACGGCATGATACAATCTCTTAACAGTTTCGAGGTTATGATTAAGTATATCGGGAGGATTGTTCATAATTATTTTGAATGAATCGACTTCTCCCTTGAAATCTGGAATGAGAATTTCAATAGATGTTGCGGGCATTTTCTCTCTTATCAAACGGATACTTTCGCTAAAGATTATTGCGCCGCCATCTTTCAATTCGTCTCTGTTGACAGATGTAATTACAACGTGTCTTAATCCCAAAGTTTCAACAGATTGAGCAACGCGGCGCGGTTCATCAAAATCGAGTTCTCTTGGCAAGCCGAGTTTTACGTTACAAAACCCGCAAGAACGGGTGCATATATCTCCAAGTATCATAAATGTTGCGGTTTTTCTGTTCCAGCATTCGGCAAGGTTAGGGCATTTAGCTTCTTCGCAAACTGTGTTTAGCTTGCTTTTACGCATCAACTCATAAACTTCTTTGTAGTTATTTCCGGCAGGAAGGCGAACTTTTAACCAATCTGGTCTTTTGCCTAATTCTTCTCTACTCTGTTCTGCCGCTTCTTTAAATGTTTTTTGATGCTGATTAATTTTCATATTCCTCTTCTGCACTTACTCTTGCTCATATCTTTGCCAATGATTAAGATTAAGAGCATGATTAAGAATTAAACAATATTTGTATCAAAATTTTCTAGAGTTTCTTTTATTGATTTCAAAAATTTACCGCCAAGCATGCCGTCAATTAATCTGTGATCGTGGCTAAGTGATAAATACATCATTGGTTTAATAACAATTGCATCGTTTCCATCAACATCAACTACAACTGCTTTTTTAGTAACGGAGCCAACGCCAAGAATTCCAACTTCCGGCTGATTAATTATCGGCGTTCCGAATAATGAGCCAAACACTCCGTAATTAGTGATTGAGAAAGTGCCATTAACAACATCCTCTGGAATAAGTTTTTTTGTTCTGGCTCTTGTGCCTAAATCAGCTATTGCTTTAGCTAATCCGCGTATACTTTTTTCTTCTGCATTTTTGATGTTAGGAACAATCAATCCGTTTGGTTCAACAGCAACAGCAATACCTAAGTTGATGAATTTCTTAGAGTGAATATTGTTTCCTTCAAGAGAAGAATTCATCAAAGGAAATTCCTTTAATGCTTTGATAACAGCAAAAGAGATAAAAGGTAAGTAAGTGAGTTTTATTCCTTGGCTTGCAAATTCTTCTCTGTTCATCTCAACAAAGTTATGAATCTTGCTCATATCAACTTCCATAACAGCTGTAACGTGGACGGAAGTATTGCGGCTTAGAATCATATGCTGCATTATTTTTTGACGCGTATTATCCATTGCAATAAATTCTACCTGCTGACCGGAATTTGAACTGACTTCTCTAATAACTTCAGTCTTTTGTGAAGTATTTGCAGGTAAAACTTGGACAAATAACTTACCCGACTTTTTGTTTTGTATGAAAGCAAGAAGATCATTTTTCGTTACACGTCCGTCAATTCCGCTTCCTTCAATCATCTCAAGTTCATTAAGGGGAATTCCTTCTGTACGTGCAATATTTAAAACAAGCGGAGAATAAAACTTGTTTGTTGTTAGTTGTTGACGAATTGTAATTGGTTTAATATTTGTTTTGTTCTCTTGCTTTTGCTCTTGCTCTTCTTTTACATTACTTTTTTCTTTTACCAAGCCGGTAGTAGTTCTAATTTTTGCAACAGCAAGACCAACATCTACTTTTTCATTTTCCTTAAAAAGAATCACTTCCAAAACTCCATCTACTGGTGAAGGAACTTCGGTATCAACTTTATCAGTACTAATTTCAAAAATAATATCATCTCGGTTAACTTTATCGCCGGCTTGCTTATGCCATTTGATTATTGTTCCATCCATAACAGATTCACCCATTTTGGGCATAGGAACATCAATTAATTCGCCACCAACTTGTGTTGTAGAAGCCGGTTCTGGTTTTACAGTTTTGGTTTCTTCAACTTTTGCTTCATTTTCTGAATCGGCAGAAGAGCTTAAATATGTTTCAATTACAGCAACAACAGTTCCAACAACAACCGTTTCCTGCTCAAAAACTTTAATCTCGGCTAGTACGCCATCTTCTGGGCTCGGAATTTCGGTATCAACTTTATCGGTTGCAATTTCATAAATGATTTCATCTTTCTTAACTAACTCACCTTTTTTCTTATGCCACTTAATTAGAGTTCCTTCTGTAATGCTTTCACCCATTTGAGGCATTACTATGTTTACTCTCATAATTATCTCCAACTAAACAATTTAAAATTCTAACATTTTTTTTACTTCTTTGTAAACTCTTTCGCGTGTTGGTAGTACAGTGTATTCCAAAATTGGATGGAAAGGAATTGGAGTATCAATGGCGCCAATTCTTCTAATAGGTGCATCAAGAGATTCGAAGCAATTTTCTGAAATTAAGGCTGCAATCTCAGCACCAAAACCACCAGTAAGAGTATCTTCGTGAATTACAATAGCTTTGCCGGTTTTCTTAACTGATTTGTAAATTGTTTCAACATCGAGCGGAGCGATCGTTCTAATATCAATCAATTCAACTGAAAAACCCTCATCTTCCAATTTCTTAATAGCGAAGCTGGATTCGTGAACGAGCGCACCCCAAGAAATAATTGTGAGATCATTTCCCTCTTTAACAACCTTCGCTTTTCCAAAGGGCAGCAGATAACCAGAATCCGGTTCCGGAGAAGTTGCATAGCTTTGACGGTACAAACCTTTGTGTTCTAAAAACATTACAGGATCGTTAATGCGCAGCGCAGTCTTCAACAATCCTTTTGCATCTGCAGCATTTGATGGATAGGCAATCAGCAATCCAGGTATGTGTGCAAAAAAACTTTCTATGTTTTGGCTGTGGTATAATCCGCCGTGAATATAACCGCCGACAGCAACACGAGTAACAACCGGTGCTTCAAACAAATTATTAGATCGGTATCGAAACATCGACATTTCATCTCTGAACTGCGTAAAAGCGGGCCAGATATAATCTCCAAACTGAATTTCAACGCAAGGTTTTAAACCTGCAAGCGCCATTCCAATTGCAGCGCCAACAATACTTGCTTCTGCAAGAGGCGAGTTAAAAACTCTTTCTTTTCCAAAAGCAGTTGATAATCCTTTTGTTGCAGTAAAAACGCCGCCTTTGCCATCGGCTACATCTTCACCAAATACATAAATCTTGTCGTTTCTTTCCATCTCTTCGCGTAATGCGTGATTGACAGCATCTACTAAAACAATAGGTTTGCCTTCGTGAGTTAGTTTTTCATATTCAAGTCTCTCCCGCTTACCCGATTCATCAAACACAAACTTGGCAGCAGATTCGGGAGTTGGATCATGCTGCTTAAGCGCCCAATCTGCCGCTTCGTTTACATGATTCGTAATTCCTTTTTTGAATTCTTCGTAAGAAAGTTTTGTAAGCACTTCTTTCTTAATCAAGTAGTTAGAAAAAAGTGTAACCGGGTCTTTCTGCAAATCGGCTTGTAAAGAATCATTTGGTCTATATTTTTTTTGATCATCACTTGATGAGTGTGAAAACAAACGAACTACGTGTGCTTCAATTAATGCAGGACCTTTTCCTTGTCTTGCATATTTAAAAGCACTTTGAGCAATTGCGTGTGACTGCAAGAAATCGGTTCCATCAACTTCCAACCTCAAAAGGTTTTCGTAACCCTTCATCATCTCAATAATCGATGCGTTCTTGCCGCCGGTTTGATCTTGTACAGGAACAGAAATAGCCCATCTGTTATTTTCAATAACAAAAACTACCGGAAGTTTTTCTCTGCTAGCCCAATTTACTGCTTCATGAAACTCGCCTTGCGAAGTTGTTCCTTCGCCGCTGCTTACATAAACAACTCCGTTAATTCTCTTTCTTTTCATAGCGAGTGCAACACCAACAGCTTGCAAGAACTGTGTTCCGGTAGGACTTGACTGCGTTGGAACATTTCCTTCTTTAGTTGCCCAGTGACAAGCCATTTGCCTTCCGCCGGTCATAGGGTCATCTGCCTTGCCGAGAAATCCTAAAAATATTTCTTCCGGTTTAACGCCAAGCGAAATAGTAAAGCACATATCGCGGTAATAAGGGAATCCCCAATCAATTCCTTTATGCATAGCAAGAGCGCAAGCAACTTGAATGGCTTCGTGCCCGGCACCAGATATGTGAAATGCTGCTTTGCCTTGTTTAATCAAGGTCATTACTTTATGATCGATTGTACGGCTGAGTGTCATCAAACGAAGAGTGTTCATTAACTCATCTTTAGTTAGACCGCCAAATGATTGAATCTTTCCGGTTGGACCGCTGCCGTTTGATTTATCTAGTACAACTTCTTCTATTGTTTGCTTTGCCATTACATTTCCCTTTTAGTTAGGGTTGTAAAATTGGTTGAAGATAATTTTCTTTTTCTTTAACAGCTAAAGTTTGATAACTAAAAACATCTTTGAATTTTTCTACAAGTTTTTGCTTCACTTGTTCAATTGGCATTTCTCTGCCAAACTCTCTTTTAAGTGATGTAACATCTTTATCCTTAATTCCGCACGGGATTATTCCGCCGAAGTAATTCAAATCTGTGTTTACATTGAAAGCAAAACCATGCATAGTTGTCCATCTGCTTACTTTTATTCCAATTGCAGCAATTTTTCTTTCGCCAATCCAAACGCCGGTATATTTTGAATCGCGGTGTGTATCCAAGCCATAATCTGCACAGACTTTCATTATAACTTCTTCTAGAGAACGAAGATACTCGTGAGTGTCTTCTTTCCAATTGCTAAGTTTGATTATAGGATAGCCGACAATTTGTCCGGGACCGTGATAAGTAATATCTCCGCCGCGGTCAATTTCGTAAACGCAAACACCAATTTCTTTTAACTGGTCTTCCGAGCTGATTAAATTTTCTTTTTCGGCAACTTTACCAAGTGTGTAAGTATGCGGATGCTCGAGCATGAAAAATGTATCGCTTATTTCATCCTTTACCCGCTTAGCAAAAATATCTTTCTGCAAATCCCAGGCTTGCTGGTAATCAATAAAACCGAGATCGCAGTAATCAAATTTTCTATATGTGTATTGATTCGCCATAAGCGTTTGCCGCAGCTTCCATTATTGATTCTGATAAAGTTGGATGAGCATGAACTGTTTTAATAATTGATTCGTAAGTAGCTTCCATCGATTTAGCAAGAGTAATTTCCGATATCAATTCTGTTGCTTCTGGTCCAATAATATGCGCTCCGAGAAGTTCTCCATACTTTGCATCAAAAATTAGTTTAACAAAACCGTCTCTTTCGCCGGCGGCAAAAGCTTTTCCGCTTGCCATAAATGGAAACTTGCCAATTTTAATTTCTCTTCCTTCTTCTTTAGCTTTCTTTTCAGTCATTCCAACACTGGCAACTTGTGGAACGCAGTAAGTACAGCCCGGAATTGAATTATAATCAAGAGGCTTGGCGTACAAGCCTTTCATTTTTTCTACACAATGAATTGCTTCGGCAGAAGCAACATGTGCAAGCCAGGGCGCGCCTATTACATCGCCAACTGCAAAAATGTTTGGAACGTTTGTCTGATAATTCTCTTTATCTACTTTAATGTGCCCCAGTTCAATTTCAATCCCTAATTCTTCTAAGCCAAAACCTTCTACATTTCCGGTAACACCAATTGCGCTTAAAACTTTTTCAGCCGTCAGTTCAATTTTCTTCCCATCATTTTCAACATTTACAATTACATAATCATCTTTGGCTTCAGCGTTTTCAACTTTTGTCTTGGTATAAATATTAATTCCTCGTTTCTTAAAACTCTTTTCAAGAGTCTCACTCACTTCTTTATCTTCAATCGGAAGAAGATTATCAAGCATCTCAACTATCGTTACTTTCGTTCCAAGAACAGAATAGAAGTATGCAAACTCAACTCCGATAGCTCCTGCGCCAATTACAATTAAATCTTTAGGCTGCTTCGGCAAGTTCATCGCTTCAGTTGATGTAATAATATTTTTTCCATCTACCGGAATTGCTGGAAATACTTTGGGACTGGCTCCGGCAGCAATAATTATCTTTTCGGCAATAACAGAATCAAAACTCTTTCCATCATTATCAAAAATTTCGATTTCGTTTTTGGAAACAAACCTGCCAAATCCGCGGATCCGTTCAACTCCGTTTTTCTTTACAAGCATTTCTACATTTTTGGTAATGCGTCCGGAAATATCGCGGCTTCGCTTAATGATCTTATCAAAATCGAAACTGATTCCTTCCACATTAATTCCATAATCTGCTGAATGGTTTTTCAACGTATCATATACTTCGGCGCTTTTCAATAAAGCTTTTGTAGGAATGCATCCCCAGTTAAGACAGATTCCGCCTAAATTATCTTTATCAATTACAACTGCCTTAAAACCAAGCTGAGCCGCTCGGACTGCCGCTACGTAGCCGCCAGGTCCGCCTCCCAATACAGCAACATCAAAAGATTTTTTCATCTTAGATTAGCCAATTTTGAATCTAAATTTTTTCCAAATATATAGAAGTGTTTTGTTATAACAAACATCTTGTCTTTTATTATGAAAATACAATTAGAAGCACGCCAATAAACATAACTATACTGGCTAACAATCTTTGACGTAGATTTGGTTCATTAAAGTAGTAAGCGCCAAGAAGCACCGAAAATACTCCGGCAATACGTTTAATTGATACAACATAAGCGACTAATGTTAACGAGATGGCTATGTAGTGGAAAAGAAATGAACCGGTTGTAAACAGGCTTACTAAAAACAAATCTGCCTTAGTTTCTTTCATCTTTGAAAGATTAAATTTCTTTTGGGAGAGAACAAGAACTGTCATCGAACCGAAAACCAAAATATTCATAAAAGTAATATGCTGAAGAACTGAAGAATTTGTAATCGAGATTTTGTCGAATACACCGGATACTCCCCAAAGAGTTGCAACAACCAGCATATAACGAGTTCCTTTGTTCTTGATTATTGCTCTAAATGGTTCAAGCGGATTCATCTTCTTTAAATCAATATTAAGTAGGTATGAACCAGAAACTACAAGCAGTATTCCAAGAAGTCCAACTGTTGTAGGAAACTCGCCTATTGTAAGCGGCGAAGTAATTAAAAGTATAAGCGGTGTAAAGCTTAACATCGGCATTACAGTTGAAATATCTCCTTTTGAAATTGCCCGCATATATAGAACTGTGTTAATTACTTGTATTATGCCAGAGCCGAGAAAGCCAATCCAAAATTGTGTGTTGAATTCTAAATCAATAAGCAAAAGCATTGGCGGAAAAATTATAATTGGAATAACATTGTTTGACCAAGAAATCAAAATCGGGTCAACATTTCCGGAAGCACGTTTAATGAACACGCTTCTTAATGCTTCAGAAACAGGATTTAACAGCGTAAATAATATCCACACTTTGTCAGTTCTCTGTTTCGAGTGTTGAGTGTTGAGTTAAAAAAATCAAATGCTTTCTTTCCTACTATAATTCAAAAGGCGAAAAGGGCAAATCCAAAATCCTAAATTCAAAATTCAAAATCCAAAATCCAAAATTCAAAAAAAGCAAATTCAAAATCCGAGAAAAGCAAATTCAAAATTCAAAATCCAAAATTCAAAATTCAAAAAAAGAAAATTCAAAATCCGAGAAAAGCAAATTCAAAATCCAAAATTCAAAAAAGGAAAATTCAAAATCCGAGAAAAGCAAATTCAAAATCCAAAAT
>CAZNTN010000002.1:0-191044 GCA_964575995.1 uncultured Melioribacter sp.
CATTACCACCGGAAACTAAGTATGAACCCCTTATACCGCTCAAAGTTGGAAATTACTGGTTGTATAGAGGATATACCCTTATGTCAGAAAGTTACGAGGGTGGAAGACCTGATATAGACAAATGGGGTTTTATTATTAGAAAGCTACCGCCTCAGCCGGCAACTAAGTTAGATTCCTTAAATTATGTAATGAACAGATGCGGGGATAAACTTACGTTAATTGATGATAGTAAATATACTTTAGGGGGCGGTAATCATTTAGTTTACCGTGATAATAAAGGTTTTTATTTTACCGGTAAAATTAGGAGCGACTCTTTAGCGATATCATTTAAAGACTTGATATTTCCATATCCGGTTACCAAAGGGACTTCGGTAAGAGGGCATGTGTTTTATTATTCTAGTGTTGGTAATTATGCCAATGTACCGGATGATGCCTTTTCAACTTATACTTGCTTGTCAACAGACTCTCTATTCTCTACGCCCGCTGGTGACTTTAGGTGCATTGTTTACAAAGCAACAATTGAAGATATGCCCCCACTTTATCGTGATGATGTTTATTATTTCATAAAACCCGGTTTGGGAATTGTTGGAATGGTTGCAAAAACATATCGCTATACTACTAAAGAGTATATTTATTTCAAGAAAGATTTATTAACTGATTACAAAATTATGGGAGAAAGCAAATGAAAAAACTACTTGTAGTTATTTGTGTATTAAGTTTTGGCTTAAATACTGTAATAGCCCAAACAAAGTTTTTTGAGAAAACAAACGTCAACGATCTAAAAACTACAGTTACTGAAAAACTTGAAAAACTAAAAACCAGAAAAGAAATAAAGCAATGGGAAGTTGTAAAACTGAAACAGAGCGTGTCCTTCTCAAAAAACGTAAAAGGAACGCTAAATATATTTAATAACAATTTTGAGTTTGAGGTTACAAAAGATTTCGGAACTGATAACAACAATGTTCACGGTTATAAAGCCGAGCTCAAAGATGGAGGAACTGTAATAATATCTGTATCCTCGGGTAAAATTCTTGCCTCGATATGGCATTCAGACAAATTCTATAGTGTAGAAACTGTAGAAGATGATATTCAGTTTGTAACGGAAATAGATTTGGGTGAATTAGCAAGGAATGATTGCAAAGTTGAATTCAATACAAAAAACAGACTTAGTAAGTCAACTCAAATTAAATCTGTTAATTCGGTTACAACGACGGATACAATCAAGGTGCTTGTTGCTTATTCAGCAGGGCTTCTGGCTTACTACAATAATGACGTGACTCCAATTAATAACTTGATAAATACCTGTGAATTTACAACAAATGGCGTTTTTATTAGAAGCGGGGCTAATAGCGCAACGATTAAAGTGGTTCACAGACCATTGTATACTTACAGTTTAACAGGTACTGCAAGTATAGATGTAGAAAGTTTTAAGAATAATAATTACATAAAAGGATTAAGGAATCAATACCAAGCAGATGTATGTATTCTATTAGTCAATTCTCTTGATGACAATGGAAGTGTACCTGATGGTGCAATACCCGCAACATATGAAAATGCTTACTGCATTGTTAAAGCAGCATCAGCAGTCGGTTATTATTCATTTACACATGAGCTTGGTCATTTGTTTGGAGGAAGGCATCAAATAGGGGCAGATAATAACATGGAAAATTCTCATGGTAAGGCGTACAAACATAATGGCAGTGATACGGATCCACTTTCTTTCCTTACAGTAATGGCAGTTTATGCAGTAATAGACAAACCATTTTATGATTGTAGGATAACAAGAAGAGTAGGTTATTTCTCTAATCCTTCTATAAACGAACCAGTTTCTGGTGTTCCTACTGGAGATGGTCCATCAACATATGTCGTCGGCGAAATTAACGGTTCTGCCTATACACTCGCTTCATTTCAACCGCGTTATACAACATCCGGAATAATTTCTGTTAATGAATGGTGGAGAGGAAATATTACAGTTACCGGAACAGTTACGGTTGCAAGCGGAGTAACATTAACAGTAGAACCGGGTGCAACAATAAGTTTCGCAAGCAGCGCTTCGATAACAGTCAATGGAACTTTATATGCAGTAGGTAATACTTCAAATCCGATTACATTTACAAAAAGTAGTACAAGTAATTGGGGAGGCATTCAGTTCAACAGTGGCAGCAGCGGCAACTTACAGTATTGCAATATTCAAAATGCCGGTAATGGAATTTATTGCTATAACTCATCTCCCACTATTAAATATAGTACGATAGATAATAATTCTAGTACCGGTTTATATCTGAATTATTATTCAAGTCCGGTATTAAAGGGTAATAATTTTAGATTTAATGGTAGCTATGGCATTAGATGTGAGTCCTATAGTTCTCCAAACCTAACAGACTA
The DNA here is from genome assembly GCA_964575995.1 of uncultured Melioribacter sp. Taxonomy (GTDB): domain Bacteria; phylum Bacteroidota; class Ignavibacteria; order Ignavibacteriales; family Melioribacteraceae; genus Stygiobacter. The sequence continues at coordinate 2,386 of CAZNTN010000002.1, forward strand.
CGGCTATCCAGGTCTAAATGTTATTAGAAACAATGGAGCGGGAATAGTTACTTCTTACTATTCAAATCCAAATTTGAACGGATAGTATGATTCTGGGAATAGTCTTTTTGATAACACTGGTGATGAAATAACCGCTTATAACAACTGCACAATAAGTGCCCAAAAAGTTTTCTGGGGTTCTGGTGCTGTTATAAATGCTTACAGTGGTTCTTCAGTTAATAATTCCAATCCACTTTATACCAATCCAAATGGCGGAAGAAAGATAATAGCTGATAATTCTTCGGATAATACAGAAGCCGCATTTAGCCTTAAAGTTGTTGCTGATGACTTAGCTTCTGCTCTTGATAAGCAGAAAGATAAAAAGTATGATGAAGCGATTCCATTATTCTTAGATGTGTTCAAGAATAACAAAGATGTACTTTTGGGCAGATATGCCCTCACCAAAATAGAAGAGTGTTTTACCCAAGCTGGAAAGAAAGATTATTTGGGTTACTCAAAGAGAGAAATAAAACCATTGTTAAAAGAAGGAAGTGAAACTTATGTAGTGGCTCTCGAATTAGAAACTCATCAGATGGTAAATCTTGGTTTGTATAAAGAAGCAATAGCAACTCTACAAACCATACTAAAGAAATACAATTTGAATGAAGCTATTGAAAAGAATACACTGTTTAGCTTGGGAGCGTTCCACTCTATATTCTTAGGAGATAAAGCAAGTTCGGATAAGTACTTTGAAGAACTAAAGAATAAATATCCAAAAGATGAATTGGTAAACCAGATTGAAATAGTAAGAGGATTGGGGCTTGCATCCAGAAATACAGTTCAAGGCAGCAACGAGTCAATTCCTGTTGAGGAAACTTCTCAAAGCCCAAGCGCAACAATGCAAGAAGATGAAGTAATAAACTATCCTAATCCTTTTAACCCAAGCACCGTAATAAGTTACAAGTTACAAGCAGCAAGCCGCGTAACTCTAAAAGTTTACGATGTTTTAGGAAGAGAAGTTGCAGTGTTAGTTGATGAATTCAAGAATGCGGGAAATTACAAAATAACTTTTAACGTAAAGACGCGCCATGGCGTGTCTCTACAGAGCGGTGTATATTTTTACCGCCTAACAACGCCAACAAATACAATTACGAAGAAGATGTTGCTGATAAAATAACGACAAATGTCGGCATAGTAAAAAGCCGGATTGCTAAGAGACCAAAGCCTCATTAAAATGTTCGGCTTCTTAGTATCATGTAGAACAACTCTTACAGTTGAAATCCATCAATCTTTTTCCTTATTTTTGGGTGCCGCTGATGAAAGTCAGCGGCAATTTTTTTTATAAAAGCAACAAAAGGAGTTTTCAAGTGGGAAATTTTGTTTATTTAAGCAAAGAGAGAATCCGCGAGCTGGAAAAAGAATTGACGGAAATGAAGACAAACGGGCGCAAATCTATGGCGCAAAGAATAGCCGAAGCTCGTTCTCATGGAGATCTTTCTGAAAATGCCGAATATGATGCCGCTAAAGAAGAACAAGGCTTGCTTGAATTAAGGATTAGCAAACTTGAAAACTTACTTTCACGCGCACAAGTGATTGATCTTTCCGGTTATCCTAAAGATCAAATACACATACTTTCTACAATTACAGTAAAAAATCTCAATACAAAGAAAATTTACAAATACACAATGGTTTCGCCGGAAGAAGCAAACCTTGAAAAGGGCAAAATTGCTACTTCATCTCCAGTCGGCTCTGCATTTATGGGCGCTAAAGTTGGTCAAGTTGTTGAAGCTAAGGTTCCCGCAGGCGTTATAAAGTTTGAAATACTTACTATCGAATAAATTTCTACTGCTGTTTATTGAACAACAATTCTAAAGATTTTATTACTTTGCGTTCTCAGCGGCTTTGCGAGAGGACCCTTCTTTGTCTTTAGAATTGGTTAACACCACAGCTCAAAAATGTAACTAATGAAAAAGACCGAAGAAAAAATCATCCGCTTTATAGATTCCAATAAACTCATTGAAAAAGGAGAAAGAATTCTTGTTGCTTTCAGCGGCGGGCCCGATTCGGTTTTTGCTTTGCACTTTTTAAAGAAATTTCAGAATAAATATAAAATTGAAATCTCGGCGGTGCATTTTAATCATCAACTTAGAGGCGATGAATCCGATATTGACGAACAATTTTCTAAACAGTTCTGTGAAAAACTTGGTGTGAAACTGTTTAATATAATGCTCGATGTAAAGAAATTGGCTAAAGCTAAAAAACTTTCTATTGAAGAAGCTGCGCGTAAGCTGCGTTATCAAAGCATCGAAAAACTTTGCATCGAGAAAAAGTTTGATAAAGTTGTAACAGCTCATAACCTTTCTGATAATACGGAAACTGTCCTTTTGAATCTGCTTAACGGCACAAGCGCAAGTGGAATCAGCGGAATTCCCGTTAGGCGCGGAAAGATTATACGCCCAATTCTATCGGTTACCAAAGCAGAAATTATGGAATACCTTGCTAAGTGCGGAATCATTTACCGTGTAGATTCATCAAATATGAGTGATGATTTTAAGCGCAATTATTTACGCAACAGAATTCTCCCTTTGTTAAGAGGGAAAATTAATCCATTACTGGATGAAGCGGCATTCCGCACTACATCTAATTTGAAAAGCGAGCTTTCTTTCAATGAAAAGGCTTTAGAATATTTTACCGCCTCATTTACACAAAAAAAAGAAAACGCGCTCGAGCTGCGTCTAAACATCACAGAAATTTTTAATGAAATTCCAGGCGGGTTCTTAAAATTTTTGCTTGAAAAGAGATTCGATTACGAGTTTAAGCACGATGATTATGTAAAAGTAAACGCACTTGTCAAAAATCAAAAAGGAAAAAAAATAAACTTGGGAAGTGGAATTACTGTTTACAGAGAAGAAGAACTGCTCCGTTTCCAAAAAGAAAACGAAGAAACTACGAGAGAGGTAGAGATTACTTCCGGAAGTAAAGTTAAACTTGGTAACGTAGTAGTAACCATTAAAGAGGTTAAGCTGGAAGTTAATCCGGCACAAAAAAAGGATTACGAACTGATTTCTGCTGATGGACTTGATGATAAATTTTTGCTGCGGGCGTGGCGACGTGGCGATATTTTTAAGCCTCTTGGATTTAAAGGGACAAAAAAAGTGTCCGATTTTTTAACCGATGCAAAAACTCCCGCTTCCGAAAAGAAAAACCAGCTCGTTTTGCTGAACCGGAACATAATTATCTGGGTAGTTGGTTCAAGAATTAGCGAAGAAGTAAAAATTACAAACAAAACTAAAAGAGTTTATAAACTATGGACGAAATGAAAAAAGATGAAATTTGGGTAGGAACAGAAAAGTTTGTTCCATACATATCCGCCGAAGAAATTCAGAAAAGAATAGCAGAGATGGGCAAAGAACTAAGCGAAGAGTACAAATCTAAACTACCAATATTTATCGGCGTGTTAAACGGTTCTTTCATGTTTATGGCGGACCTGCTTAAGAAAGTTACAATCAATTGCGAGATGGATTTCTTTAAGCTCTCAAGCTACGGCGATACAAAAATTTCATCTGGTAAAGTAAAGCTTGTAAAAGATCTTAATGCCGATATTAAGGACAGGCATTTGATAATAGTGGAAGACATTGTAGATAGCGGTCTTTCAATCAAATACATAGAAGAATTAATTGCAGAACACAAACCGGCAAGTATGAAGGTTGCAACACTTCTTTCCAAGCCGGAGAGCCTCAAATATGATGTTAAAATTGACTATATTGGCTTTGAAATACCAAGTAAATTTGTCATTGGCTATGGGTTAGATTATGCTCAAAAGTATCGCAATCTCCCCTCAATTTATGCTCTTAGCGAATAAGGATTAAGAATGAACGAACAAAAAAATAAATGGTTTATGGCGGAAGAAGATAATTCAACTAATCAAAAACCTAAGAAAGGTTTTACTCCGCAGAAACCGGATGGAGATTTTGACTGGGGCAAAATTATAAAAACTGTTTTTAGCTGGGGCGCAGTTGTTATTGTAGCAGTTATTGTTATGCAATTAATGAGAACAAACACGTCCGGCGCTATCGATGTTACTTACATTCAATACAAGCAGTTTTTGAATGACGATAAAATCTCATCGGCAAAAATTATTAAGTCTGATATTAATGATTACCGTTTCGAAGGCATACTTAAAGAAAATGAAAAAATATTTGTTAACAACACCGGAGTCGATGTTAAAAGTTTTACTGTTGTAATTGATCAAACTGATTTGGCAGAACAAAAAAAATCTTGGGATGCAAAGGGAATTAAATATACATACGTTAAAGAATCCAACGAATGGTTAACAGTATTTCTGGGCTTCATACCATGGTTGTTAATAATAGCAATATGGATTTTCTTTTTCCGCCGAATGCAGGGCGGAGCCGGCGGCGGAGGTACACGAGGTATATTCAATTTTGGAAAGAGCCGCGCTAAACTAATTTCTGAATCTCAAATAAAAATTACATTTAAAGATGTTGCCGGAGCCGATGAAGCCAAACTTGAATTACAAGAAATAATCGAGTTCTTACGCGAGCCTGCCAAATTCCAAAAACTTGGCGGTAAAATTCCGCGTGGTGTTTTGTTATTAGGTCCTCCAGGAACCGGAAAAACTTTATTAGCGCGCGCAGTAGCTGGAGAAGCCGGAGTTCCATTTTTTTCTATTTCTGGTGCAGATTTTGTTGAAATGTTTGTTGGTGTTGGTGCAAGCCGTGTTAGAGATTTATTCGACCAAGGAAAGAAAAGCGCACCATGTATTATCTTTATTGATGAAATTGATGCTGTTGGAAGGCATAGAGGCGCTGGTTTAGGCGGCGGGCACGATGAACGCGAGCAGACACTAAACCAATTACTTGTAGAAATGGATGGTTTTGAACAGAACAGCGGCGTTATAATTATTGCAGCTACAAATAGACCCGATGTTCTAGACCCCGCATTGTTAAGACCGGGACGTTTTGATAGACAGGTTGTTGTTGATAGACCGGATGTAAAGGGACGCGAAGGAATCTTAAAAGTTCACACAAGAAAAATACCACTTGAAGTTGATGTAGATCTTAATACGTTAGCCAAAGGAACGCCGGGATTGGCAGGCGCAGAAATTGCAAATATGGTTAACGAAGCTGCACTTCTTGCAGCGCGCAAGAACAAGAAAAAAGTAGGAATGGAAGATTTTGAAGAAGCAAAAGATAAAGTAATGATGGGTATGGAACGAAAGAGTATGATTATTTCGGAAAAAGAGAAAAAGATTACAGCTTATCATGAAATAGGACACGTACTTGTGGCTAAAAAAATTCCCGAGTCTGATCCGGTTCATAAAGTAACAATTATACCCCGCGGTAGAGCTTTAGGTGTTACAACATATCTTCCGGTTGATGAGAAGCATACTTACTCTAAAGATTATCTTGAAGCAATGATTGCCTACGCACTTGGCGGAAGAGCCGCAGAGAAATTAGTGTTTAATCAGTTTACTACAGGCGCGGGAAACGATATCGAAAAATCTACCGCAATAGCGCGCAAGATGGTTTGCGAGTGGGGAATGAGTGAACAATTAGGTCCTCTTGCTTACGGAAATAAAGAACAAGAAATTTTCTTGGGCAGAGAAATTTCTCAACATAAAGATTACAGCGAGCAGACAGCGCAGATAATTGATACCGAAGTAAAAAAAATTATTATAAACGGAATGGAACGCGCCGAAAAAGTTCTTGCCGAGAATATTGAATTGCTTCACCGCCTATCAAAAGAACTTCTTGAAAGAGAAATTCTTGACAGCGATGAGATAGATAAAATTATGCGCGGTGAAGAGCTTCCCCCTGCTAAGAAAAACGGAACTGCTGATGAAACTAACAAAGAAGAAAGCCTGCCCGTTCATGTAAAAACTTTGCTTGTTGAAAAGAAAAAGAGAGAACAGGAAAAGCCAACCGAGTAAAATGACTGACGACCGCGGAACAATAAATTACCGAGATGAATTTTTTAGAAAGGGAATACACATGGTTTCCCTTTCTATTCCAACTATCTATTATTTTGTTGCAAAGGAATTAGCGCTTTCTATTTTAATACCATTGATGGCACTTTCACTCGCAATTGATTACGGAAGATACTATTCTAAAACGCTCGAAAATTTTGTTAAAAAATTTTTTGGGTTTTTGATGCGGAAACATGAATGGGATAAGAAAAAGAAAAATTTAAGCGGAGCAACGTATGTGTTAATTTCGGCGGTTTTTGTAATAATAATTTTTCCAAAAGTTTTTGTTGTAACTGCCTTTGCCGTTTTGATAATTGGAGATATAGCCGCCGCATTAATAGGAAGGCGTTTCGGAAAGACAAAGTTTTTATTTAAAAGTCTTCAGGGAACAATTGCCTTCTTCGTTTTTTCCTGCATTGTAGTTTTAATTGCGCCAAAGATTGAAGGGAACCTAACGGAATATCTAATAGGCATTTTTGCGGTTGCTGTAGGCGCAATTGCAGAAAATGTTTCCGGTACTTGGGCAGATGATAATTTTACAATTCCAGTTTCTGTTTGTGTTACAATGTGGCTTCTTTATATAGCATTCTTGCCTAATCTGCCACTGATTCTTCCTAACGTTCCAAATTAATTTATTTCACTCAAAATTTGATAAGGGATTTGGCCGCCTGGAAAATCCTTACGCACTTTATCAATAAATACTTTTGCACGCTCTTTATAACCAAACTGAAGCTCGTAAGCGGCGCGGTAAGCCAGCATTGCTACGCATGTGTTCTCAATAAAATCTATGTACTTGTTTCTATGCTTGGGAAATCTAACAGTAAAGTTGGGATCGGGAGCGGGAACATAATCCGTTCCTTTAACAACTTTAAACATAAGAGAGTGAGGCACAAGCTGGTAATCTTCCGGCAAAGCAAATTCGCCGCGCTGCATTTCATTCTGGAAAAGTTCAATGCTTATGTAACAGTTTCTATCAGCAATGTTTTTGCCGATTAAGTTAGTCATCACCGCTCGGTAGTTTTGTTCAAGCAGGGCTGCATCAAAATTTTGATCCCGTTCAAAGGGTTTAACAGCTTCAACAAAAGCATTTGTTTCGGTTTCAATATTTTTAATAACAGAAGGATGAGAACTTTGCAGCTGTGTGTAATACCACGAACGGCGGAGAAGTTCTTTATCAACTACTACAACATCTTTGCGGTAGTTTTCTACATTCTGGAAATAGTATGATGCTGAAATGAAATAATCCCATTGATAAGAAAAGATTATTGAATTCCTTTCTGTAGAATTAAGAATGGCTTTAGTGTAATCTTCAAACGTGTAAACACCGCTTTGATTTGCACTGCTTCTGTTTACGCTCAATGGAATAAAGCAAAGAATAATAACGACGGCAGTAATTATGTAATCGTTGATTGTTTTTGTTTTCAAGTACAGCATTAATTTGACTGTTCCAAGAACGATGAAGAGCGAAAAAATTATATAAGCTAAGAGGAAGTAAGAATCTATATCTACAATATCATAATTGATTGAGTAGAGAACTGCGAAAAGAAAAGTTATAAGCAATGCAAAGAATATTTTCCTTTCTTTCTTAAAAAGAAAAGCTATGCCAATTATTCCAAGTATTAAACCGGCGTATGCAAACTCTGAAGGGAAGTTGTAAAGAAAATATTTAAGCTGCTTGCCGGCTGCTTCAAAAGAAGCAAATAGCCAAACTTGATATTGCTTTCCGGTAAAATGTCGCCAAAAGTTTTCGAGATTTAGCGGATTGCCCCAGTTTAATACTGGCTGCATTGAAGCGCGTAATGGCAGATAAAGGTAAAGCAGAAATAATAGTGGAAGCGAAGTTACAGCCGTAACTGCAATAATTTTGAACGAGCGCAGTGTAAATTTCTCTTTCATGAAAAATAACACTGCTGCTAAAGGCAGTGCAAGCAATGTTGTCATGTGGTTTGCAAAACCGAGTGCAAACGTAAATCCAACAAAAACCCAATTGTAGTATTTATTTGTATTAGAATAATAAGCCCGAAAAGTAAAAAACATAATTAGAGCAAAGAGAAATACTTGCAGCGAGTAAACTTCAACTGAAGTTGACTGCATCCAGAAAGTTCTGCTAAATGAAAGATAGAAGGCACCGCAGACAGCAGAAAGTATTTTCTGATCCAGTGTAAAATTACTTTCGAGTGTGTTTGTTCTTAGTTTTGCTTTTTTAGATAATGTAGTTTGTTTGAGGTTGTTAAAAACGATCTCTGCAGTTTTAATGAAAAAGAGAATGGAAAATGAACAGCAGATTGCTGCGAGTAAGTTTGATTGGAATATTTTAGAGAACGGAAGAGGAATTTGTAGAAAGAGATAACCAATTATAGTAAATAGCGGATAGCCGGTTGGATGCGCAATGCCTAAAGTTGCCTGAACGGCTGCAAGCTCGCCGGAATCGATTTGTATTACGCTTGGTGCAAGTGTAAATAAGTAAACGGTAAATGCCAAGAGTGAAGTGAAAATTGCGTAATGCTTTTTTAGTAAATTCAAAATTAATCTCCCGTAATTTTTTCGAATAACTGGTAATTGTATTTCATAATCTGCTTAATCGAATGCTCAATTCTGTTCAAATCATCTACTCTTAAAAACATGCTTAAGGTAAGCGCTCTATCTTTGTCAGAAGTTATTATTGAGTTGCTGGAGTTAAAAAGTGTCTGGATGCTAAGCTCTGTAAACTTAAGATTATCAAAATTTTTCTCAAGTTCATCTGCCTCTGGCAAAATCCTTTTTAAGGCAGAAAATATTTTTCTATAACCTGTTCCAATCAATTTTGCAAATAGCTTCTGATCAGAGAGAATAAGCGAGTGTAAAATAAAATCAATTGTAACTAATCCGCCGCTCTCTTTTTTAATGTTAATACCTGTTCTTAAAGCGTGCGAATGCTTCTTAAGTAAAGCCGTGTGCATCTTTTTGATTTCTGATTTGATTTCTTTGTTAGTAAAACGCTGAGAGCGCTTTACTACAATTGAAGCAAATTTTGTGAACAACTCTTTACTACCGTAAACTAATCTGAGTTTTGTTAATGCCTGAAACTCCCACAAACGAGCGCGGTTTTCAAGATAGATTTCGTAATTTTTTATATCCCAAACAATTGGAGATTTATTTCCTTCTGGACGAAGACGAAAATCTACCTCAAATGGTTTTAGTTCTTCTTTAGCTTCAACAAGAAATTTTTGAAAATGCTGCTGTACATTCTCATCCGCAGTAATTTCTTCTACTACAACTATTAAATCTATGTCGGAATTAAAATTCATATTTGAAGCGCCAAAACTGCCTAGCGAAGCAACAAAGTAATTGTAGCTTAGGTTTTGTTTGCTGAGTAATTCTGCCAACTGAAAAGTACAGTATTCAGAAAGAGTTTCTGCAACTTTTGGCTGCCTCACTAAGCCGAGAGTAAACTGAGCCGATAGAGCACAAACAATCTCCCCAGTTGTAAGAAAAGCAAAATCATCACTTAAGTTTTTTGAAAATACTTTTCGTGAAAGAAAAAAATCTTCAAGCCGGTTGGAATTAGAAAGCAGATCGAGAGATTTTTGAGAAAACTCGCACAAGCGGAGAAAACTTAAGAAAAATTTCTTATTCGTAAACTCGCCATACCAGATTGATGGAAACTTTGCCGTTCTAATAACACGCGCAAAGTTTTCAAGAACTTTATCCGGTGCAGAACAATTAATTAAATACTCCATCAAATCAGCTTCAATGGAATTAAAAAGCTGAATTGTACGCGAGTCAAATTCTTTGCGCTCTATAATTCCTTTTCCGCTGCGCAAGAACTGGAAATTCTTTTCGGCTTTGGCATCTTCCTTAAAATATATTTCCCGATAATAAGACTCGCTAAACGAATCATCAGTTTTCAAAATCTTGTTGTAAACCGTGCGTACTTGCTTGCGGTAATTTTCTAGTTTTGTTTTAAAGACTTCTGCCGTTCCAAGCTTAAGATATACCGCAAGCTTATTAAGCATATCCGGCTTATCGGGAATTTGATGCGTCTGTTGATCATTCATCAGCTGGAGGAAATGCTCAATCCTTCTGTAAAAGATGTAAGCCTCTGCAAGAAATTCTTTTTCTTTCTTTTTTAGGAGATTTCTGTTTTCTAAAACATCAAGCGCAATTAAACTGTTTCCTGTTCTAAGCTCGGTATATTTATTTCCGTTAAGCAGCTGCAAAGCCTGAACTGTAAACTCAATATCACGAATTCCGCCGGAGAAAGTTTTAACATCTTCTTTTGTGTTGTGCTGTCTTTCAATGTTCAGTTTCATCGTTTTAATTTTATCTTTTATAGATGAAGTGTACAGGCTGTTATAAATGTAAGGAATTACGAAAGACAGAAAGCGGTTATACAAATCTTTATCTCCGCCAATGAAATCCAGCTTAATTAACATTTGTTTTTCCCAGTCTTCGCCTCGTGCTTCATAATATTTGATATAATCGTTAAGAGTTTTGCAAAGAGGAGAATATTTGCCGTCAGGGCGAAGCCGGAAATCAACACGGTAGATGTATCCGTTTGGAGTTATATCTGTAGAAGATTTAGAAAAAAGCTGAACAGTTTCCGAAAGCAGCTCGTGAAAATCTTTTTTGACCGGTTCTATCTGCGAATTGAAATCGTAAAACAAAATTAAGTCAACATCGCTGCTGTAATTAAGCTCTAAACCGCCGAGCTTGCCGAGTGAGCAGAGAGAGAACTTATTGCTTGCCCTGGTTATGCTATACTTTGTCAAAACTGCTTCGTAACAGATTTCAAAAAGATTCTCGTTGATTACTTTAGCGAGATAGGAAAGCTGTCTTGTTGTGCTTAGCAATTCGTCAAAATGCAAAATATCATTCATGCCAATCTTCAGCATAATTCTCTTTTTGAACTGGCGGAGAAAAGTTAAACGTGCGTTGAAAGACTTAAACTTCTTAACACCTTCAGAAACTTCTCTTTCAACTGCATCAAGTTTTATTTCATTTGATAAATACTCTTGATCAAAAATCTGGTAGAGGTATTCGGGGTTGCGAACGACAATATCGGTTAAGTAGTTTGAGCTTGCGGCAATAGCAACAACAATTTCTCCGTGATGGGGAAGATTAAGCAGTTCGCGAAAGAAAAAAGATTTATCGTAGATAGCTGAAAAAATTCGAAGCAGATTTGCTTCAGAAGCCGGATTGAAATAAAACTTAGAGGCTTCCTTTTCAAGATGTGTAAGAACATTCTCGAACATTTCCGAAGACAGCAAACCTTCAGAAAGCTCTACAAACTTTGCTATGAATGAATCCGTGAATTGAAATTTCTGCTCTTTCAAAAGAATTCCAACTGTTCGCATCAAAAATAGTTTAAGAGAATGTAAATCGCATCTTTTAGTGAAAAATCAACTGCTTTTAAGAATTAATAATAGAACACATTAATACTAATTGTGATGTATCAATAAAACTAATAGAAGAGAGATAATTCGGATTTAGCCGAAAGCTGCTGATTAAAATCAGTGTGGTCAGTTCAATCAGCGTCATCCGCGCTCAATTCACAATTTAACAGAGTTCAAAGAATAAATGAGCATTCTGAACTAAGCGTGATAAGAATTCCTTTGGAGGCAGGTTGGGAGATTCTTCGGTCATTCCGCTGCCAACGTTATTTGAAACAGTTTCCTTCGTAGCTGTGTTATTAACATTAAAAGTTCATATTTTAATTCATACTCCTATGAATACATCTTGTCTTAACAGGCGGAATTCTTATGAAATTCATAAATAGAAACATTGTACAATTTGTAAAAGATCGCAAAGCAAGTCATCTGTTTTTGGTAAGAATTAAGCATTTATTTAATCGCTACCCAAAGCCCAAAATAGATTTCCCTGAAATGATTAGTATCGAAATCTCAAGTATATGTAATCTATCCTGTTCACATTGCCCTCCCCAAATGAAAGAATTTAGAACACTGCGAAGGAAACATAATCACATTAATTATGATCTTTTTAATAAGCTAATGGATGAAATAGACGCATACGGCACAAATTATATTGCCTTACATAAAGATGGAGAACCACTTATACATCCTGAAATCGAAAAAATTCTTATGCGTGTTAAGCAGAATAGAGAACATAATGTTTATATAACTACCAATGCACAGAATTTGGATTCGGCAATGGCAGATTTGCTGATCTCTTCAAGAATTAATTCAGTTAATTTTAGCGTTGGGGCAAGCAGCAGCAGGTTTTATGAAAAAGTTAGAGGTAAGAACTATTACAAAGTAATTGATAATATTTTACACTTTATTGAAAAAGTAAAAACATCTAATTGGAAACCGAAAGTAAGCGTACAGATTATAAATTTACCTGAGCATCAAGAAATGAAGAGTGAAATAGATAATTTCAGGAGGTTCTGGAAAGACTTTGATGTATCTATTTCGGTATGGGAAAAATTAACATGGGGAGTTCTTGATGGAGAGAATGTTAAAAGTTACAGATATCCTTGTTATTCTTTATGGCACTCTTTCAATATAAACTCGAATGGAGAAGTTACTGCGTGTTGTATGGATTGGAAACAAGAGTTAATAATTGGCAGCGTGTTTCAAGAAAGTATTAAAACCATATGGTTTAGCAAAAGATTAAAAGAACTTAGGCAAATTCATTTATTACATGATGAAACTAAACTTCCGGCTTGCACTACTTGTAATTATTGGAAATGGCAGCCTATGTTATTAGAATATCCTTTATAGTCAGGGCATTTTTTTTGATGCACTTACAAAACAATAACTCTAAGGTTTTAACTTTCTAAAAAATGTTTTGTTAAACGTCGCTTTTTCTACTCAGCAGTTACATTGTATTTCAAACACGCTTTCTTTAACTTTAGCCCGCAAAATGAAAGAACCCGTCTCACTTTTCGTGGTTTCTGCAATTAACAGCTCAAAAGTGAAGTAATTATTTGCTCAAAATATTATAGAGCAAAACATAGGAGAAATTGATGTTCAGTTTGCTGCTTAAGAAATTTTTTGGCGACAAAAATGAAAAAGCTACGAAAGACTTATGGCCAATAGTTGATCAAATAAATCAAGAATTTGAAAAATTACATTTGCTGACAGATGATGAACTTCGTGGTAAGACTGCCGAGTTTAAGAAAAGAATAGCAGAAGCAACAGAAGAAATAAGAACCCCGCTTGATGAACTAAAAGCGAAACTTACAAATGTTCAATCTGCAGAGGAAAAAAATTCGCTTCACGATGAAATTGAAGAGTATGAAGACCAGTTAACAGAAAAATATAATGAAGTGCTGAACGAAATCTTACCTGAAGCATTTGCGGTAGTTAAAGAAACCTGCCGCAGATTGGTTGGAAAAACTTGGGAAGCAGCCGGCAATAAAATTTCTTGGGAAATGGTTCCTTACGATGTTCAGCTTATTGGAGGAATGGTTTTACACTCAGGCAAAATTGCAGAAATGGCAACCGGCGAAGGTAAAACTCTTGTTGCTACACTTCCTGTTTATCTTAACGCACTCACCGGGCGAGGCGTTCATCTTGTAACGGTGAACGATTACTTAGCAAAACGAGACAGCGAATGGATGGGCGAAGTTTATAAATTCCACGGATTAACAGTTGGATGCATAATAAACACTATGGACCCGGAAGAAAGAATAAAACAATATAACTGCGATGTTACTTACGGAACAAACAACGAGTTTGGTTTCGATTACCTTCGCGATAATATGGCTAGCGCAAAAGAACTTCGCGTACAACGCGGACATAATTTTGCAATTGTAGATGAAGTTGACTCCGTTTTGATTGATGAAGCTAGAACTCCTCTCATAATATCTGGTCCGGTTGATAAAGCAGAACATAAATATGATGATATGAAACCGCGTGTTGAAAGATTGTTTAGAAAGCAGGCTAATTTTGTTGCGGGCATTGTTAAAGAAGCCGAAACGCTCTTGCAGTCTAACGATTCTAAAGACAGAGAAAAAGCTGGTGTTTGTCTCCTTAGAGCTCACCGCGGATTTCCCAAAAATAAATCTTTGATGAAACTTCTTTCTGAACCGGAATACAAAAAATTACTTAAGCATACCGAGCTGGAATTCCTTCGCGAAAACTCCAAGCGTATGCCGGAAATTGATGAAGAACTTTACTATGCAATTGAAGAGCGCCAGAACCAAATTGATTTGACTGAAAAAGGAAGAGAAGAACTTGCTGTTGGTTCGAGAGACGGAAAGGAGTTTTTTGTTATTCCCGATTTAGGATTAGAGATTAGCAAGATAGAAAATGATGCGTCGTTTGGAGTTGAAGATAAAGTAAAAAAGAAAGATGAGCTTTACCATCTGTATTCAGAACGTTCGGATGTAATTCACACTATCAATCAGCTTCTTAAAGCTTACACCCTTTTTGAAAAAGATGATGAATATGTAATTACCGAAGAGGGAAAGATTGCAATAGTAGATGAGTTTACAGGACGTGTTCTGCCCGGAAGAAGATACTCCGATGGTTTGCATCAAGCCATAGAGGCTAAAGAGAATGTAAAGGTAGAAAGAGATACACAAACTCTTGCTACAATAACACTGCAAAATTATTTCCGTCTTTACAAAAAACTTGCTGGAATGACCGGTACAGCCGAAACAGAAGAAGGTGAGTTTTTTCAAATCTATAAATTGGAAGTTATTGTAATTCCAACCAATAAACCGGTTACACGAGATGACGAAAACGATGCCATCTACAGAACAAAACGTGAAAAGTATAACGCCATCATAGAAAAGATTAAAGAGCTAAAAGAAGAGCGCAGACCGGTTCTTGTAGGAACAACAAGCGTTGAAGTTTCTGAAACTATAAGCAGAATGTTAAAGCGTCAAGGCGTTCAGCATAATGTGTTAAATGCAAAACAGCATCAGCGGGAAGCAGAAATTGTTGCTTTTGCCGGACAGCCGGGCGCCGTTACAATTGCAACAAATATGGCAGGACGCGGTACAGATATTAAACTTGGCGCAGGTGTAAAAGATGCCGGCGGTCTTTATATATTGGGTACCGAACGCCACGAAGCTAGACGCATAGACAGGCAGCTGCGCGGGCGCTCCGGGCGTCAAGGAGATCCGGGTACTACTAAGTTTTACATCTCGCTCGAAGATGATTTGATGCGCCTCTTTGGCAGCGATAGAATTACAAGCGTGATGAGTAAAGTTGGAATGGAAGAAGGTGAAGCAATTGAACATCCGCTTATTACTAAATCTGTTGAACGAGCGCAGAAAAAAGTTGAAGAGAATAACTTTGCTATTCGTAAGCGTTTGTTAGAGTATGACAATGTGATGAATCAACAACGGGAAGTTATTTACTCTCGAAGAAAACAAGCACTCGAAGGAGAACGCTTAAAAGCTGAAGTTTTTGAGTATCTCGAAGAATACATTGATGATGTTGTAGAAAAATATTACGAAGGTGCTGAGATTGACCAACTGAGAGAAACTGTTCTGCAGCATCTTTTGGTCGATTTCAGGATTGAACCCGAAGTTTGGCAAAATTTAGGAAAAGATGGCGTTAAAGAAAAATTGATTGAAGCAGCAAAAGATTTTTACGCTCGTAAAGAAGAAATGCTCGGCTCTGAGCTGTTATCTCGTTTAGAACAGTTTGCTGTTTTGAGTGTTATAGATAACAAATGGCGCGAGCATTTACGCGAAATGGATGATTTGAAAGAGGGAATTGGTCTTCGCGCTTATGGGCAAAAGGACCCGCTGCTTGAATACAAAGGAGAGGCATATAAATTATTTGTTACTTTACTTGGCGAATTAAGAAATGAAGTAGTTTCTTTCTGTTTTAAGTTTTGGCCGCAAGCTCCAACAGAAGTTCAGAACAGAAGAACTGCGCCCACAAGAATGCAAACAATTAAAGACTCGGCAGATAATCTTGGTTTAAGAAATCAGCAGCCGGATGATTCGCAAGCCGGAAAGACAAAACCAATCCGGGTTGAAGAAAAAGTTGGCAGAAATGAACCTTGCCCTTGCGGAAGCGGTAAGAAATTCAAAAACTGCCACGGACTTTCTGCTTAATGAGGCTTAGATGAAAAAAATTGAAGCTATTATTCGTCCATTTAAACTTGATGATGTAAAAGAAGCATTGCTCGAAGAGGGAATTCGTGGAATGACTATTACCGAAATACGCGGCTACGGAAGGCAGAAAGGACACAAGGAAACTTACCGCGGCAGCGAGTATCAAATTGAATTTGTACCTAAATTAAAAATAGAAATTGTAGTTGAAGATAAACTTGCCGAGAAAGCTCTTGATGCAATTTTACGCACAGCAAAAACCGGTCAAGTTGGCGATGGTAAAATTTTTATTTCGGAAATTTCAGATGTAATCCGTATCCGTACAGATGAATCGGGTCCATCTGCACTATAACTTATCACAAATTAAAGGTGAGCGCATAAACGTTTTTACTTTTTACTAAAAAACAGAGTTGAAAAATGTTTTACTTAAACAGCAAGAAACTTTTAGCGCTTGTTCTTCTGGTCATTTTTGCAATTTCTTTTTCCGGCTGCGGCGTTTACCGTAATTTTACTACTTACTTCAATACTTATTACAATGCAAAAACAATTTTCGATCAAGTAGAAGAAGATATTCGAAAAAAGAAAGTAGATGTTTTCGCTTTTCGCGATGACCTGCAAGGCAGTCAGAATCTTGGCGGACAATCAGCATATCAAAACCGCCCCTCATATCAGCAAAGCGGATACAGAAGCGATCAGACTTACGGCGGCAGTCAGTTTGGAACTCAACAAAGCCAGTTTACCTCGCAATCCGGAGGAAGTCTTTACACCGGAAATACTGCTCAAGATTTAACAAAAGTAATTGAAAAGTGTTCAAAGATTCTTCAATACCAAAAAGAATCTGCTTATTTCCATGACGCATTATTTATGACCGGGAAGGCTTTGTACTATCAGCAAGAATACTCTAAAGCGCAGCGTAAGTTTACAGAGCTTGCGGGAATGGGTGAAACAGAATATTCTAGTGAAAATAAACTTTGGCTTGCAAAAACTAATTTACAGCTTCGCAATTTTGATGAAGGACTGAAACAACTCGAAGAAGTTAAAGCAAAAGCTCTTGAGGATGAAGAAGAGAAACTGTTCACAGAGGCTTCCATAACAAAGATTTCTTTTTTGATTTTTAGAAACGACATTCCGCAGGCAGTTTCAGAGTGCAAAAATTATATTCAAACATATGAAAATGATGAAATGAAAGGACTTGTATCTTACCAGCTTGGCAAACTTTATCAGATTTTGAGTGATGAACAAAACGCACTTGAAACTTATTCTTCGGTATTAAATTACAGCCCTACTTTGGAAGTAGAAGTCAGCAGCAAATTGGAACGCGCAAGACTTCTAAAAGAATTAGATAGAATTGAAGAAAGCGAAGAAGAACTATCTGAAATGAGAGACCAAGGAAAATATAAAAACAACCTTGATGAAATTAATATTGACCTTGCCCAGATTTATTTTGATACTGAGAGATATAAAGAAGCAGTTGATTTGCTTAAAGATGTTGATACAACTTACAAATCGCTGCCTACTTCCGGCATTGCAAGTATGAAATTAGGTGAAGTTTACGAGCGTGGAATTATGGATTACGATAGTTCTTACAAGTACTATAAAAAAGTAGTTTCATCTTTAGCTCCGCTTGAGTATAGAAATAAAGCAAATGAAATTAGCAACAATTTCGATAGATACTTCGCTCTAAAGAAAAAAATGTATGAGTTGAATAAGCAATTGGTTTATGTAAGAGACCCAAGAATTTTCGAAAGAGATTCGATTGATTATGCGATGGCTTTCAAGGAATACGATGAAGAAAAGAAGAAACAAGAAGAGATTACTAAAAATGCAAGCCAGGCGATGGGTATGCAGCAAAACCAAGAAGCACAGCGCGCACTAATGGAGCAGCAGCAAAAACAACAGGAGTTTCTAAAAGAGATTGAACGAAAAAGGAGAATGGGAATTAATGAGCAAATACCTCTTAAAATTTTAATTTCTCTTGGGCAAGTAGAAAAACCGGAACGACCTCAAGGAAATGAAACGGCTGTCAAATCTCTGCTGGCTGCAAATATGTTTGAGCAGGGAAGTTTATTCTTTTCAGAATTGGATTACCCCGATTCTGCATACATTTATTTTTCGAGAATAATTAATGATGTACAGGACAGCACAATAATTCCTAAAACGCTTTTTTCACTTGCAACTTACTACGAAACAAAGAACGATACAGTAAAAGCGGATGATCTTTACAAAGAGATATATGATAAATATCCTAAGGATAAGCTGCATCAAACAGCCGGCGAAAAATTGGGCTTAGTTAAAAAAGAAGAAAAGAAAAATTCGTCTAAAACAGAAGACCCGGCAGAGCCTTTGTATATTAAAGCCGAAGAACTTTATTATAAAAAGAATTACTCTGAAGCTATAGATAGTTTTAAGGCAGTCTCAAAAAATTTTCCTAAATCTGGTTACGCTCCCAAAGCAATATATTACGCCGGAATGATTTACGAAGAGCAAAAGAATTACGATTCCGCCGCAGTGGCTTATGCTCTGTTAGAAAAAGATTTTGCTGCAGATCCGGTTTCTAAACTTGCTTTAGCTAAGTACACAGAGTACGAAAACGAAAAGGAAAAAATTAGGAAAGTTGAAGAGGATAAAAAGAAAGAAGAAGAACTAAAGAAGAAGGATGCAGAGGAAAAGCTTAAAGCAGATAAAGCAAAACAAGATGAAAAGAACGCTGGTAAAGACATTTCTGAACTTGTTAATGAAAGCACCGCTGCTTCGGATACAAGCAAGATTAATAAGATAGATGCTTCAAAGAAAAAGCAATCTTATTTAGACCGCTTAAAAGCAGATTCTGACACTTCAAGAAAAGTAGATGCACAGCCGGTTATTGATGATGACGCCCCGGTTAATCTTAAAAGCAAAACTGATTCTACATTACTACAAAGGGAACCGCAGTTAAAGACTAATCTGCCTGCTAATACTCCTAAAGAAAAGCCGGCTAGAGCAGATACTACTAAAAAAGAAATGAAAGAATAATCACTTTGTTAAATGATTTCTCGTAAGAAAGTAATTGAAATGATAGAGGGCGGGGAAAGTCTTAATGTAGAGTATAAACAAAGATTTTCTTCGTACGAAAAAATTGCTAAAGTTATGATAGCCTTTGCGAACACACGCGGAGGCTGTCTTTTTATTGGTGTAGATGATGCCAGAAAAATATATGGCATAGCCAGCGAAAAAAGTGATAATGATTTAATTAGAGAAACGGCAGAAAAATTCTGCGAGCCTAAAATTGAAATCTTTCTTGAGTGCATCAATATTGATAAGAAGGATGTTTTAGTAGTTGAGATACCAGAATCGAAAAATAAACCTCATAGAATTCAAGATTATAAAGCGGCGTTAGATTTGAATACTGCCGAAGTTTATGTGCGTGTAAATGATAAGTGTGTGCCTGCAAGTAAAGAGATGATAAAACTTCTTCAAACACAAACGCGCGGAAGAACTCTAGAGCATTATGAAGTAGGTCAAAATGAAAAAGCAGTTTTCAGTTACTTGGATAAGAATGAAAAAATTACAGTTAAAGAACTTGGCAGTCTTGCTAATATCTCGGATAGACGTGCTTCTAGAACGCTAATAAAATTAGTACGCGCAAACATTTTGTTGATTCATACAAAAGAAAACGGGGAAAGTTATTTTACTTATGCGGGATAGGTTCAAATATTAGCATCAAACACTCTTCTCAAATCGAAAACAGAAATACCATAAGCTACTGCAGCATTTAATGATTGCTTTGTACCGTGCTGAGGTATCTCAAGTGAGAAATCGCATAAATCCAGCAAGTCTTGTGAAACACCTGTTATTTCGTTGCCTACAATTAGTGCTATGGGAAAATTAATTTTGGAAAAGTTATAATTAGTAAGACTGCATTCTGTAAGTTCTAAAGCGCCGATTTTAATTCCTTTGGCTTTAAGTTTTGTTATAACTTCTTTTGGATCTTTAACATACTCCCAAGCAACACTTTTTTCTGAACCAAGCGCAGTTTTAAGAACTTCTCTTTTCAGCGGTGTAGGCGTGTATCCGCATAGAAATAGTTTTTCAATCATTACACCATCTGATGTACGGAAAATTGAGCCGACATTATAGCTGCTTCTAATGCTGTCTAGAATAACATAAACCGGTAGTTTTTTTACTTGGTCAAGTTGATCAAAAGACTTTCTGTTTTGAGAGATTTCATAGTGGGTAAGTTTGCGCATAAATTAATTCGCTTTGTAGGTCAACTTTAAACCGATAATTCCAACTACAATCAAGAAAATGAAAAAGATTCTTATCAAGTCTCTCGGTTCGTTGAAATAAATCATTCCATAAACAGCTGTACCAACTGCACCAATTCCTGTCCAGACTGCGTAAGCTGTTCCAAGAGGCAAATTTTTTACGCCCAAAGAAAGGAACACGAAACTTAGAATCATAGCTATTACCGTAAAGATAGAAGCGCGGAGTTGTGTAAATCCTTCGGAGTATTTTAAACCAACCGCCCAGCTGATCTCGAATATTGACGCAATAAAAATGTATAACCAATTCATTAAAATCCTTGTCCTGCTATATTTAGATAATTCTCTATCGGCTGAGAGTTAATATAAAAATTTACTTTCTTTAGTTCGGTAAACTGTTTTGCTGTTTCGTTTAATTGTTCTCTTATTCTTGGTATATCGCAAGTTCCGTTAATTGAAAGTTCTCCGTTTAAATAAACATCTGCAACACTATTTGCAATGGTAAGTTGAATAACCATTAACTGGTACCCTTTCACAAAATTCTTAAGTTCTTCGGAATCTTTAGCTGCAATAAGTTCATTAATAGTACTCTCTAAAGGAGTTTTTTCCAACTTAACAGTTTTAGTAATTTCAACTAATATATCGTTGCAGCCAATAGTTCTGCCTTGCTGGCTGCTTCCTTCTAAAGCAATTAAATAAAGTTTTACACTCTGCTCGGTAGAACTTTTGCTCTGGTTAGAACAAGAGAACAAAAAAAATCCGGCTGATATAGATAGTATTAGAACAATTGCTTTCATAGCTGCTGTAAATAATTACTAAACGAAAGATAATTAGTTCTTATTACTTCTTCACTCTGAAATAAACAGTATCTGCAACCATAGAACCGAAAACTCCAATTGCATCACCTTTAAAATTAATTCTAGGTTCGTGAAAATTGCCATCAAACTCTTGAACATTTCTGTAAGTTAGATTATAGAGGCGAAAGTTTTCATCTGCTGCATAAACAACCATTCTATAGCGGCTGTAAAACCAGATGGAAATCCAGTTAATATCAAATTCGAATTGTGTTGCAGCCGGGTTTACATTTTGTATCTGCCGCTGAACATATTTATACCTATCCAAATTTTTTACTACATCTTCTTTTTTTACTTCTACGTAAGAATTATTGTAAATGAAAGTTGTATCACTTGCATCTAACGCTGTTAAGGAAATGGGGTAATAATTTGTTCCTGGAGATAAATTTATTTTAAGAGGAATATCTTTCACATTGTTATTCTTATCTTTTTCTCTGTACGCAATATCTCCGCTAATTGTTTCACTATCTACAATCGAAAAACCTTTCTTAGGAGTTTTTGTTAAAGATACAGCGCTGAGAGTTTTGCCATCAATTGCGGCAGTAACAGAAAGTTTATAGCTTTTATCATAATCAATAATCCAATCACTGCCTTTATATTCATACGAAAGCTTTGTGCTGTTGTAGGTTAAACGATAATCTTTTCCTGTAGATAAATCGGTTATGCTCATATCAGCATTACTCAAAAACAAAGTATTTGGATTTGGCTGTGTATTAATTGGAATGTTTCTGGTAAGGCTAATGTTAGCAGGCTTCTGTCCTGGAAAAATGATTGCCCTTACAACAATTTTTGGTTCGTAGGTTTGTTCCAGTTCTACTGTGCTTTCTCCGCAAGAAAAAAGCAGGGAAGTAATAATTACGAATGCTAGACGCTTAACGAAATTCATATCTGTTACCTTAAAATTTTACGGTTATACCAATGCTTGGCAGAATTGGAAACATGTACTGATAATCAATTTCTTGTTTAATTAAATTGCTCTTAACCTCATTCTTGTACTGAATGAACCAAACATTCTTTCTATTCAACATATTGAAAACTTGCAGGTAAGGAGAAAGAGTCCAGCCGTCGTATTCAATATCGTAAGTGAGACTGAAATCTAAACGAGAGTAAAAGGGAAGGTTGTAAGTGTTTATATCCGATGGATAAAGCGCGATAGAGTTTTTGTTAGTCTCCCAATCCGGAAGCTGATTCATTAAATAAACCGAGCCGGGAAGTGTTATCGGCTGTCCCGTTAAAAATGTGAAGTTTAATCCTAAAGTCCAATGGTTATCTGGATCAATAAATTTTTCGCTCCTCAATTCGCGCATGAAATTGTTGAGGTCGAGATTAGCCACAACATTAACAGCGTGTGTTCTATTATGCCGTGGCACAAATGAATTACCTTGGTTAATTCCATCTATAGTAAAAAGTGTTTTCGAGAAAGCGTAAGAAAACCAACCAGAAATAGCGCCAGATTCTTTTCTTAATAAAAATTCTAAGCCATAAGAATTTCCATCTCCGCGGTTGAACAAACCTTTTTGATTATTGTAAATCGGCATATTATCCGAGGTATATCTTTCCGGCGAAACATCTGCAATAAATGTTTGATTGTATGAGTAAATGTCTTTATAAGTTTTATAATAGGCTTCAACTTCAAGCTCAAACTTATCTCCTAAAGCTCTTTGGTAACCGAGTATAAAGTGATTAGAGCTTGAGCCGGAAACATACTCATCGGCTGTAGTCCAAATACTAATGAAGAACAAGCGTGGTATTCTGTTGGCGTACTGATGAAACATACCTGCTGAGAATTTGAGATTAGCCTGCTCGCTTAATCTATATTTAATTGTTAAACGGGGATCAAAATTTTTAAAATCTTTTTCGCTTTGCAGGTAATCTGCACGCAAGCCGGCTTCAATATCCCAAAGAATTGCTGGCTTCCAACTTGTTGAGCCGTAAAGTGAATAAAGTTTTCTTGTTCGCATTACATCTACTTTGCCGCTCGGAAAATCCTGTTTCAATCCTCCGTAAACATTTTTCTGCTCGAAGCCAAATTTGAAATTGAGATTATCGTTATAGAAATACTCAACTGCTCCTTTAATTGTGAGATCGTTAATTTCATTTTTTTCTTTTACCTCAACAGCAGTAAAATTAAAATTGGAATTAAACTTGCTTGCAGTAACCCAGAAATTTCCAAAGAGATTAGGAGAAATTATTGTACGCCAATTAATACTTCCGGTTACATTTCCCCAGATGTAATCAAAACCGAGAGACTCCGGACGTTTTTTATCTAACAGAAAATTTAAGTCATCGTGGCTGCCAAAAAAGCTAACACTAAGTTTGTTGGATTTACTCATATCAAAAAATGCTTTAAAGTTTCCATCGATGAAATAGTAGTCTGGAAGTTCATCAACAAATTTAGAAAGTGTTTGATCAAAGTAAGTTCTTCTTAATGAGCCTGAGATAGAGCCAAGTGTGCCTATTGGACCGGAGAGAGTTGTGCTTAAGGAAAGCAAACTCATCTGAGCTTGTCCTTCAAAGTTGTTTCTGTTACCGTCTTTGTTTGTTATGTTAATTACAGATGAGAGTCTTCCGCCATACTCTGCGCCAAATCCTCCTTTGTAAACTTCCACTTTTTTAATTGCATCTGTGTTAAAAGTAGAGAATAAGCCAAATGCGTGTTCTGGATTGTAAACATCTGTGCCATCAACCATAAAAAGATTTTGGTCTGGAGTTCCGCCGCGCACATAAATTGCCGATGAAAAATCCGAAAGTGGAACAATACCGGGCAAAGTTTGAAGCGTTCTCAAAAGATCAGCTTCGATAACTCTTGGTACCTTTGATATTTGTGCAGGAGATAAATCAATTTTTGAAACCGGTTTGTTAAATAGTTTATCTATAATCTTTAACGAATCTGCACGAATAACAATTTCATCTCCCCGAATATCTTCCTGCTGCAGCTTTACATCTAAGAATCTATCCTCGTTCTCCTTCAGAGAAATTTTAGTTGTATAACTTTTATAACCAACGTAGCTTATAGTTACTTCGAGATTTCCCGAATGAACTTTAGGAATAACATAATAACCGGTAACGTTTGTTACAGCGCCGCGGTTTAACGGTTTGATAAAAATATTAGCCCCTATTAATCCTTCGCCTGAAGATTTATCATAAACAAATCCGCTGATAGAGCCTTCGTTTTGAGCAAATATATTTTGCGTTAAGCAAATAAGTATAGTTAAAAACAAAATTGTCTTTTTAATCATAGAGTAGTTTTTATTTAGTTAAATTCGTATCGAAGCTAAATAGTTCCACAAAAGGAAGCAATGGAGTTAATTAGCTGTGCAAGGGTTGATAATTAACTCACATTAAGCAAGAGAGTCTTAATGTAATTTCTCCCGCTTGCGAGATGCTATCGCTATGCAATAAACGCACGTGCGGGAATGACAAGATAGCGGGCAGTAACAAATCATTAAAACATGCTCCTTGTGTAAGGCGTGTTATTAAAACTATTAACACCTAATCCGTTCTGCCAATAACTACAAAGCGGTCATTGGCAAGATTTTAAGACTAAGCAAGTTAGAAAACTGTTGTGTTTGTGTTATACGCAGCATAGCAGTCCGCCAGCTGACGTATTGGCGGCGGCTCCGTAAAAGACACGGAACATGCTTAAAAACGATGCCGTTATGTGCTTAGTTAATTTGAAAATTATTTTACAGACTCGGTTGCGCGTAAAGCAAGAAATGCGCCCGGTTCTATTGAAAACGAAAACACCAATTGTCACTTAGATGACGAATAACAACTTGTCCCGCTATGCGGGAGGTTGTTATAACTTCTTCTTCGAGTAGAAATAAATAATTAACTGAGGTAAATAACTCAATCGGTGTTGTTATTTAACATAACATGCCGTTATCCCATTAAAGTAAGGTTGACAATAAGCATACATTATTATTAACTTTCAAAAAAAAACCATAAAATGAAATATTTTGAGTGGAACGAAGAAAAAAATGAAAAACTTAAAAAAGAAAGAAATATTTCATTTGAAATAATCGTGAGCCAAATTGAATTAGGATACATAATTGATATTGTTGAACAACCGAATAAAGCAAAATATAAAAACCAAAGTATATATATTGTCGAATATGAAAAATATGCTTATTTAGTTCCATTTGTAGAAGATAAAGATAAAGTATTTTTGAAAACAATTATTCCAAGTAGAAAAGCGACAAAAAAATATTTAGAAGGAGAATAAAGATGAAATTAGACAAAGAAGAGAAAGAATTATTAAAGTCATATGAAAAAGGTGAGTGGAAATCCGTAAAAGACATTGAAAAGAAAAAGATAGAGTATCAACGATATGCTAAAAATACTGCTGCAAAGAATAAAACGATAAATATTCGTCTTTCAGAAAGAGATTTAGCAAATTTAAAAGCTAAATCATTAGAAGAAGGAATGCCATATCAAACACTTGTAACAAGTATAATTCATAAATATATTTCCGGAAAATTTAAAGAAGTATAAAAATAATCTACCAAAATGGGCTAACCCGTGCCTGCTAATGAACTTACTCATTCGAGGAGCGGAGTAAGCGAGAAGCCATAACGTACGGCTTGTTTTTGTAAATATTTAATTCGTTGTTCTTTGATTTTTTGTTCGTAGTTGTTGATACCATATTCAACATACTCAACACCTTCAGTCATAACATTGTAGTAGATAACAGCAATCTTTCTTGCAGTAACTTTAATGGCACCAAGCGAACCTTTACGGGCTTTGATCATGTGATAAAAAGAAGTTAGTGCCAGATGTTTGTTTTGTGCAATAGCTTGAGCAGCAAGTCGAAAGATTTGCCCTGCAGAAGTATGGCGTTTGAAGCTCCGCCAGCAGCGGTTACATTCCACAGATGCGGTTGACCCTCTCCAGGCTTATACTAAGATTTGCCGTAGCCAAATTAGGAAAGCTAAGATAGACGACTGGTAAAACAAACACAAAAATAAGCAGCTAGCAGAGAAAGATAGAACGAAAGAAATAAAACAGAAGTTGTTCAACAAAACAAATAATCAATATGAGTGTTGTCTGTGAGACCGAAGTGTCGGTAATGTGGGGATAGTAAATCCCAAGGGTAAACTGTTTTTACTTGACTTTCTTTTCTATAGACAATGCCGTTAGGTTGCTACACAATATAAAAGTATTTAAGTTTGTCTTAGTTTGTTAAGAAAAAAATCCAAGCAGTAAAGTTTGGGCTAATGTGAAAGTTATCAGACCATTTATAAGGATTGATATTGGGACTAAAAGAAATAAAGCAAGAATTGCTAAAACAAGATAAAGAAATTCTTGTAAAGCATATTTTGGAACTATATAAAAAATATGATTTTGCAAAAGAATATTTTGATTTCTATGTAACTCCTGATGAAGAAAAAATACTAGAAAAATATAAGGAGAAAGTAAGAGAAGGATTTTTTCCAAAGCGGGGAATGAGATTAAAATTATCGTTGTCGAGAAAAGCAATAAATGATTTTAGAAGGTTAGAAACATCAAAAGAAAAGCTTGGTGATCTAATGCTTTATTATGTTGAGTGCGGAGTAAAATTCACGAATAATTTTGGAGATATAAGTGAATCATTTTATACAAGCGCTGAAAATACATTTGAAAAATCATTAAGCTATTTTGCCAAAGAAGGAGTATTAGATAAATATAAAGAGAGAGCAGAACAAATATTAAAAAATACGGCTGATTCTGGTTGGGGATTTGGCGATACAATTGAAGATATTTATTATAATTACTACGAATGAAAACAAATGAGTCTGTAAAATAATTTGTGTAAATGGGATTTAGATTTAAAGAACATCATTAAGTCTGTGTTCAAAAGTAATAGATAAAAGAGATAAAGCAACAGACCAATTTTGTACAGGCTAACACTCCCTGCTAATTTTAACCTTACAGCATTATCACAAGTACCTATCCCTTTTGAAAATATATTCTACAAGCCACTTATCTTCAACTTTTACAAGTTCAAGCTTTTTCTTTACTGGTTTATCAAACCCGGTGCATGTTTTAGTGAAAAAAACTTGTCCCTTTGTGTTTGAAGGTTCTATAACAACATTATCAATAACAGCAGTGCATTTACCCTCTTCCATTGTAATATCATCAAGAGCCATTTTTTGCATCATAATTTCAATTTGCTTTTGACAGTCGGCAACGCCGCAGTATTTTGCAGCATCGAACCACTGTCCTTTGAAATAATATTCAAGAAACTTTTCGGCAACTTCTTTTGGATCTGAATAATCGATTTTTGGCTGGGCTGAATGTTCCGAAAAGCATATAAGAACGAAAACAAGTAGAAAAGTTTTAATTGTTTTCATACAAACTCCAGAAATTGAAGTAAGGAAGGGATGGAGAAGAGTTATTTTATTTTTGGTTAGCATTTGAAACGCCAACTTAATTTGATGCTAAAATATAGCTAATGAAAATGGAAAGTACATCGAAGAAAATTTTCTAAAAACACCATTTGTCTTTTCTAAATTTTTCTAAACAAGTAAACATCCTGCCTTAGATGCGGATTGTTTCCACCTTCATGAAATCCTGCCAACTCAAATCCGTTAAGTAGATTCTCGGTAGTCCATTTATAAGATTGATAACTACTGAATTTGTTGTCACCTTCACTAAAAGAATTTTGCAGCACAATTTCATCGTCAAGAAATTGATTTTGTTCTTCAAAGCTGAGCGGGTCTATAGTGTTTATACCATGCGTTGTAAAATAAAAAATTCCGCCTGGCTTTAATATTCTTCTCATTTCGTTTATCCACTCGAGTTGAATTTCTTTTCCTAAGTGAGTAAAGACAGAACGGGCATAAATTAAGTCGAAGAAATTGTTTTCATACTTTAGAGGCGGTGAGAGATAATTAGTGCTAAACTTACCGAAAGACAGATTACTGCGGCACCATTCAATCAAATCTAAATTTAGGTCCGAGCCGTAAAGATTATACTTATTAGTTGAAGCGAAATGCCGGATAATTCTTCCGCAGCCGCAGCCAAAATCCAGAATGTTAGAATTGTCTTTGAGAACAATTTTGTATTGTCTGAGTATCATCATCATATCTTCAAATATGATTTTGCCCGATTTATAGAACCCGCTGACCCAAGGAATTGCAATTATCGTAAAGATTAATTTAGGTGGCGGAAAGGGAAAGTTATCTGGCAATCCACTTTTACGGAGTTTTATTTCCTCCAGCAGCAAATTTAGTGAAAGGGTCTTAACGCTATTAAAAATTAAGCGCAGATTGTCTTGAAGATTCTCGTTTTTAATTAACTTTTTAATTAGTCGCTTTACCATCTTTCTCCATAGTTTTAAATAAAAAAATTGCTGCGGCTAAAATTACTCCGCTTAACACAAAGGAAAAATGCACTCCAAAGAATGCAGCGATGTAGCCTGCCGCCAAAGGACCAAGTAAATTACCTGTTATCTGGAAACTAAATCCAATACCCATAACACCAGCTTTTCTTTCTTGAGCTGTGTAACCACTCATCAATGAATAAATTAACGGCAAAATAATTCCCAGCCAGAAACCTAGAACAAATAAAACCGATGCGAAGAGATAAATATTATTTATTGTTATCAAAAGGAAAAATGAAATAGAAGAAACAGAAAATGCGGCTGCAAGTTTTACCAAGCTTTTTATTTGTCTTGCAGCAAAAGGAAGCAAAGCAACGGAAAGCGTGCCTGCCAAACCAAATAATCCTAAAAGAATTCCTGCAGTTGTAGCTGTATTATTTACAGATGTAAATTGCTGCTGTACAAAAAACGAGAAATTTGGTCTCATCATTGTGAGGCTAAGAGTATAACTGAGCAGCATAATACCGCAAACTATTAATCCATGCTTAGCGGTAAAATATTTTAGATTATCTAAAAGGGAATGAAAATTTGGCTGCTTTACAATATTACTTTCTTTTACTAAGAATACAATTGGGAGAGAAGTTATAGAAACTGATAGTGCGGTAAACAAAAAAACATTCTTATAGCCGGCTGAATCTGCTAAGACACCACCCAAAACAGGTCCAATAATATTTCCTAATGCGTTTGCAAACTGCAGATAACTTAATGCTTCGGTAGTTTTTTCTTTAGGCGTGTTAGCAGCAGTAAGCGAAACAGCAGCCGGATAAGCGCCGCCGAATAATTCTTGAGTTGAGGCTGCAATTAAAAGAAACAAAAGTGAAGAAGAAAAACTCATCAGGATGTTTGAAATTACAAAGCCAAAGAGTGCAAATAAAACAATAAATTTTCTTCCATACTTATCGCCAATACTTCCCCAGAGCGGAGTAGTAAAAAAGGAAACTAAAAAAGGCGCTGCGAAAATCCACCCGCTCCAAAGAGCTGCACTTTCTAAGTTTTCGCCGCTAAGTTCTTTAACATAAAGCGGTAGGAATGGAATAATGCTTCTAGTTCCAGCTCGGTAAAAAAGCTGGCTGATAAAAAGTGAGTAAAGATTCCGCTTCCAATAATTTTCTGGCTGCATAACTGCTTTATTAATTGTTCTAAAATTAACTTTTTGATTTCCGCATTCCAAAGCGTTAATTTTTGTGTGGTTAGAATGTTCTTATAATTTATTGAGCGGTCTTGGAGAAATAATTACATAGAGATAACAATGATCGAATTTATTCTTAATAACCAGCGCATTACTACAGATCTTTCTGCTGCTACTGTTCTTCTCGATTTTATCCGGATAGAAACAAACTTCACCGGAACGAAAGAAGGCTGCCGCGAAGGCGATTGCGGCGCTTGTACTGTTTTGATCGGCTCGCTTGAAAAATCGAAAGTCGTTTACAAATCAGTTAATTCATGCCTTGTTCCTTTGGTTTACGCACATGCAAAACATATTGTTACTATAGAAGGACTAACTCCATCCACAAACAATTCTGATGACTTATCACCTATTCAAGAAGCTATGGTTGATGAAGGCGGCACACAATGCGGATTTTGCACACCGGGTTTTGTTGTTTCGATGACAAATTATTTTTTGAACGAAACGGACCCAATTGTTCAATCAGCAATAAATTCTATTGGAGGAAGTATTTGCCGATGCACAGGATACGCAGGAATTATCCGTGCGTTGGAAAAATCGATTGCAGTAATAGAGAGAACTAATGAAGTTGGTAATCACACAAAAAGATTGGTTGAAGCAGAATTCATTCCAGAATATTTTATTGATATTCCAAGACGTCTTAAACTGATAAAGAGAAGAACTTCAAAAGCAAAAGGGGATTTTCTTGTAGGAGGCGGAACCGATTTATACGTTCAGCGCTGGGAAGAATTGGTACAGACAAATTCAGAATTTGTTTGTGATAAAAACATAGGCGGCGAAATAAAAGCTGTTAAGAACAAAATTTTGTTTGGCGGCGCTTGTACAATTCAGCAAGTTTTAGAATCAAAAATCATCACTAAATATTTTCCCTCTCTACAAAATAAATTGGAATTGTTTGGTTCAATGCCAATACGTAACAGAGCTACAATAGCGGGCAATATTGTAAATGCTTCTCCTATTGGAGATATGACCAACATACTTCTTTCGCTTAATGCAGATGTTCACCTTGTTGGTAAAGCTAAACGAACTATTCCGCTGAAGAATTTTTATCTCGGTTATAAAACGCTTGCTAAAAAGCAAGATGAACTTGTAGCAAGTGTTTCGGTAAACATTCCTCCGAAAAATTTCTTCTTTAACTATGAAAAAATTTCTAAG
Source organism: uncultured Melioribacter sp. (assembly GCA_964575995.1). GTDB lineage: Bacteria > Bacteroidota > Ignavibacteria > Ignavibacteriales > Melioribacteraceae > Stygiobacter. The sequence goes on from CAZNTN010000002.1 coordinate 33,171, forward strand.
CGGACTTACTTAGACATAGCAAGTGTAAACTCAAGCATATCTTTAGTTATGAAGAAAGGGAAAATTGAAACAGCAGAAATTTCTGCCGGAGGAGTAGCACCAATTCCTCTTTGCTTAAACAAGGCGTGCAGTTTGTTAATTGGTAAAGAAGTTTCTGCACAGATTGTAAAGGATTGCACAGAAACAGCTATGCATGAAATTTTGCCGATAAGCGATGCGCGCGGAACGGCAAGTTATAAAAGATTATTACTAAGACAATTAATTTATTCTCATTTCATAACGCTCTTTCCAGAAAAGATTAATGTGGAGGAATTGTTATGAAGAATTACGATTCTATCCGCCACGTGAGAGGTGAATCTCAGTTTATTGATGACTTAAAAGCTCCGGAAGGAACACTCATTGCTTATGTTTACTACTCACCGATTGCACATGGAAAAATTTTAGAGTTGGATTTTAGCAAAGCGCTGCAATCGAAAGGTGTTGCAGGTATATTCTCTGCAAAAGATATTCCAGGCGAAAATCAAATTGGTGGAATTATTCCAGATGAAAATTTATTTGCAGAAGATGAAGTGCATTTTATCGGGCACCCAATTGCAGTAGTTGCAGCCGATTCATATTTACATGCAAAAGAGGCATCAAAGAAAATATATGCTGTTTATGAAAAGCTAAAACCAATATTGGATCCCCGCGAAGCAGCAGAAAAGAATCTATTGATTATTCCGCCAAGAAAATTTGAACTTGGAAACGTTGATGATGCATGGCAGAATTGCGATTATATAGTTGAAGGAAAAGTTGAAAGCGGCGGTCAAGAACATTTGTATTTGGAAACGCAAGGCTCGCTTGCAATACCAACCGAAAATGGCGGTGTGTATATTTTTTCTGCAACACAAGGCCCAACAAATGTGCAGAAAATGACAGCTCGTGTACTCGCACTTCCTATGAGTAAAGTTGAAGTTGCAGTTCAGCGTATTGGCGGCGGCTTTGGCGGTAAAGAAGATCAAGCTACACCATGGGCTTGTATTGCAGCGCTTGCAGCTTTCAAACTAAAAAACCCGGTTAAGTTAGTTTTAAACCGACAAGATGATATAAGAATTACCGGCAAGCGTCATCCATACTCAAGCGATTTTAAAATTGGATTAAACAAGCAAAGAAAAATTTTGGCTTTTGAGGTAACTTATTATCAAAATGCCGGCGCCGCGGCAGATCTTTCTCCGGCAATTCTTGATAGAACACTTTTTCATTCTACAAATTCTTATTACGTACCAAACGTGCGTGCAGCAGCAATTAGCTGCAAAACTAATCTTCCTCCTTTTACAGCTTTTAGAGGATTTGGCGGTCCGCAAGGAATTTTTGTTTTTGAGTCTGCAATTTATAAAGCCGCTCAAGTAATGGGAATTGATCCTATCGAAATTCAAAAGGCTAATTTGCTCAATGATGGCGATGAGTTTTCTTACGGACAAAAAACTTTAGAGTGCCAAGCTAAGAATACTTTTACACAATTGGATGAAACTTTTAATCTCTCCGAAATAAAGAAAAGCGTAAAAGCATTTAACGAGTCTAGCAAACTTGTAAAGAAAGGTGTATCTCTTCTTCCAATTTGTTTTGGAATTTCATTTACAACTACTTTCTTAAATCAAGCATCGGCGCTTGTTCATATTTATACAGATGGAAGCATCAATATTAGTACTGCTGCTGTTGAGATGGGGCAGGGCGTTAATGCAAAATTAAAACACATTGCAGCGAAAACACTTAGCGTTGATGAATCAAGAATAAAAATTGAATCTACAAATACTTCAAGAGTATCAAATACTTCGCCAACAGCAGCAAGCAAAGGTACTGATCTAAATGGTTTTGCTGTAATTAATGCCTGTGAAATTTTACTCGAAAGATTAAAGAGAGTTGCATCTGAAGAAATTGGGCAAGAAGATTTTGCGAAGATATCTTTCAAGAATGAAAAATTATTTGATGACGATGAACCAACAAATTTATCATTCGGCGAAGTTGTTGCAAAGGCATATATTAAACGAATCAGCTTAACAGCTCAGGCTTACCATGCTACACCAGATATTTATTTTGATAAGAAAATAAATAAAGGAAAACCATTTTCTTATCACGTCTATGGTTCTTGTGCGGCAGAAGTTACTGTTGATTGCCTACGCGGAACTTATGAAGTTGATTCAATGAAAGTTGTTCACGATTTCGGCGAACCGCTCAACAAAGTTATTGATTTAGGTCAAGTTGAAGGTGGAATTGTTCAAGGAATCGGCTGGATGACATCAGAAGAATTAATATGGAATTCTGATGGAAGATTAATAACCGATGCGCTTTCAACTTATAAAGTGCCGGATGTTCACGCGATGCCAAAAGAAATGAAAATTGAGTTTTTGAAAAACTCACCAAATGATTACGGTCCGCTTCGTTCAAAAGCAGTTGGCGAGCCTCCTTTCTTATACGGAATTGCAGTTTACTTTGCTTTGCTTAACGCTATGCGCGCATTCAATCCAAATATTGAAATAAAATTTGATTCACCGCTTACACCCGAAAAAGTTTTACTATCACTTTATCAGTCCCATAATTAGGAGAAATAATGGAACGTTTTTCTTGGAACATTTATAACGAAGACTATTTAAACAAAACGATTAAACGATGTAAAGAAAAGAATATTGTTTTGCCAAAGTTTAGTGAATTAAAAAATCCAGATTCTATTTCTCAAACAATTAAAGAACAATTGTCAAAAATTGGAATGCAGGAAATTAATCCAATTAATCTTTTTAGAATTAACTGGCGAAATGATTCAGTAACTGGAAGTATTGGAGAAATTAATTATTTAGAAATTCCATCCGAAATAACCGGAGTGAAAGCACGCATAATTGGATTAGTAGGAAAATTTTTCCCAACCGGTTCTCATAAAGTTGGCGCAACTTACGGCTGCTTAGCTCCATATTTAGTTACCGGTAGATTTAATCCAGAATATCATAAAGCTGTTTGGCCTTCAACGGGCAATTACTGCCGCGGCGGAGTTTTTAATTCGCGCTTGCTTTCTGTTGATGGCGTTGCAATTCTACCGGAAGAGATGAGTAAAGAAAGATTCGATTGGCTCAAAAATATGGGCGCAGAAATTTATGCCACTTACGGCTGCGAAAGCAACGTAAAAGAAATTTATGATAAGTGCCATGCACTTGAACGTGAAAGCGATCAATACTTAATCTTCAATCAGTTTGCGCAGATGGGAAATCCAATCTGGCATTACGAGATTACCGGCTTTACAATTGAATCATTGTTCAACCAAATTAAAAAAGATAATCAGCGGTTGAGCGGATATGTTAGCGCAACTGGTTCTGCCGGAACAATTGCAGCGGGCGATTACTTGCGCGAGATTTCTCCTCTAATAAAAATAGCAGCCAGCGAAGCTCTTCAATGCCCTACTCTTTTATTAAACGGGTATGGCGCTCATAGAATTGAAGGAATTGGAGATAAACATATTCCTTGGGTACACAATGTTAAAAACACAGACGCAGTTGCAGCAATTGATGATGAAGACCCGTTAAAAATTTTACGATTGTTCAATGAGCAAGAGGGAAAAAAATACTTGCACCAACTTGGCATTGATGATCAAACGATTTCAAAACTTGCCTGGCTCGGAGTATCTGGAATTAGCAATATAATAAGCGCTGTTAAACTTGCTAAGTATTACGAGATGAATGAGAATGATATAATCTTTACAATTTTTACAGATTCTGTGGAACTCTATGGCTCTCGTTTGGATGAGATGAATGAAATATGGGGAAATTATTCCTCGCATCAAGCCGATAAAGATTGGTATTCTATTTTGAAAAAACAGTCAACAGATAATTTTGCCGAACTCAGTTATCATGACAAAAAGCGAATTCACAATTTGAAATATTTTACTTGGGTTGAGCAGCAAGGAAAAACTGTAGAAGAATTAAATGAACAGTGGTACAATGAAGGTTATTGGAAGGGAAAATTTTCTATTGTTCCCGTTTGGGATAAACTAATTGAAGAATTTAACGCCAAAGTTGGCTTGTAAACAATAAGAGCAGCTATGATAGAAAAAATTAAAAACCTGCTTATTTCATCACGAGATAACAGACTTAGACTTTGCGATATACTCTTTGATGAAAAAATTAAAGAAATTAATTTCATTTCAGATCGTGAATTTGAATGGAGCGAAATTAAGCAGATTGAAAAACGTGATGAGATTCTAAGTGAGTATGTGTCTAAAGACGAATGCAAAAATCTGCTGCTTGCAATTCCCGGAGGCATTGATCCGCACGTGCATTTTAACACACCGGGTTTTGAAATCCGCGAGGATTTTACACACGCATCCAACGCAGCTATCTTTGGCGGAACAACTACTGTAATTGATATGCCTTGCACTTCATTGCCGCCTGTATCTAACGCTGAAAATTTTGAAACTAAGAAAAGAGCGCTTAAAGGACTTGGTAATGTAAATTGCTTTTTTTGGGGCGGCGTTGGCGGTTGTAACTTTGATATAGCACAAATTAAAAAAGATATTAATGAACTTGCTGAAGCTGGTGTTGTTGGTTTTAAAGTTTATGTAATAAGCGGAATGAAAACTTTTACAGATTTGACCTACGAGCAAATTGAGCTTGTTGCTGCACAGATTAAAAAAACCGGACTGCCAATGGCTGTTCATGCAGAAGATAAAATGTTAGTTTCTTCACGCGAAAAAAAATTCAGAGAACAAAATAGAAATGATTGGAAAGCCTATTGTGAATCTCGCGATGTTCAATCCGAACTTGCTGCTGTTGAACAGATGATTAGAATTTCTGAAAATACCGGATGCAGAGTTCACATAGTTCATTTAAGCTCGGCTTTGGCTTTAAATTCAATTAAGCAAGCTCAAGAAAAAGGTATACTTATTACAACAGAAACGTGCCCGCACTATTTGCACTTTACTCAAGAAGATTTTGAGAACGAACGCATTAGTACATTCTTAAAAACTGCTCCGCCGGTAAAATTTGAGGAAGACAAGACAGCATTATGGAATGGCTTAAAAGATAATTCTATAGAGTTTGTTACAACCGACCACGCTGGATGTATTCCCGAAGTTGATAAAGCTGGAAATGATTTTTGGAAGATCTATGGCGGAATACCAGGCGTTGAACATAGAGTGCCTTTTATGTTAAGTGAAGGATTCTTAGCCGGAAGACTTACACTGCAAAGAACAATTGAATTAATTTCTACAAATGCTGCCAGGCTTTTCAACTTAAAAGGAAAAGGCAGTTTGGAAATAGGAAAAGAAGCAGATTTAGTTTTAGTTGATCTTTGGAATTCTGAAATTGTTCAAGCTAAGAACATGCATTCAAAAGGCAAATACACACCTTTTGAAGGTATGAAGTTTAACTCTGTAATTAAAGAACGATTCATAAGCGGAAAGCTGCAGGAGTAAGCAATGAAAAATAATCTTACTATCGAAAATGCTTGGATTTGTTCGGTTGTAGAAACTGATGTAATTCCATTTTTTGGTGATTTACTAATAACAAATAATATAATTACAAAAATTAGACCTAAGAATTTTACATCATTTCTAAAAAACCCCACAAAAGTTGGCAAAGATTCTTACAATGCTTTTGGAAAAGTAGTAACAATTCCAAACGTAAACTTTCATGATCATATTTATTCAAGATTAGCAAAGGGATTGCCGCTTAAGGGCAAGATCGATTCTTTCCAGAACATTTTGAAAAATCTTTGGTGGAAACTCGATCGCGCGCTCGATCTCGAAATGATCAAAGCATCTGCACAAGCTGCGGCAATAGATTCTATACAAAATGGCGTAACATATATTTTTGATCATCATTCTTCGCAGACTCAAATTAAGAACAGTTTAAGTACGGTTAAACAAGTTCTAGATGAATTTTCTTTACGCGGTGTTTTATGTTTTGAAACGACAGATAGAAACAGTTCATCGAGTGCTGGTGATGGACTGAACGAGAATATTAGTTTCTTAAAAGAAGAAAATGAGAATTTTAGAGCAATGCTTGGCTTGCACGCTTCCTTTACTATTTCTGATGAAACTTTAATTGAGGCAAGAAAGGTGCTGAAGAAAAATTGGGGAATTCATATTCATGCTGCCGAAGATGAAAGTGATAACATACTCAGCATGGAATACTCAGGCGCACTTCCAATCAGCCGTTTAAAGAAATATAAGCTGATGAATGATAAAAGTATTCTTGTTCATGGCGTACATCTGCAGCAGAAAGATTATCTGAAAATTGTTGAAGCAGAATGCGCTATTGCTTTTTGTCTTGATTCTAACTTGAACAATTCTGTTGGACTGCCTCAGTTGGCAAAAATTCCAAATCCTATTCCTTTGTTAATCGGTACTGACGGAATGCATGCTAACATTGCCCGCTCTCTTAAACAACTCTTTTTGATTTCCAGATATCAAGGAATGAGCGGCGAGCATGCTTTCTCTTTGATTAAGAAAATCTATTTCGACCAAATTAATTTTGTAAAAAAATATTTTAATGATTTTACTTCATTGATAGAAAAAGACCGTGCAGATTTTATTGTTTGGGATTACGTTCCGCCAACACCAATAAATAAAGAAAATTTTTGGGGACACTTAATTTATGGTATTTTGGAAGCCCGAATTTTGAGTGTTGTGCAAAATGGAAATTTTTTGATGAAAGATTTTAAGTTTGTAAATGAAGAAGCCGAGGAAATGCGCTGCCAGATTTTTCAAGAAGGTGAAAGGCTATATAATAAGCTGAAATAAAGTGTAGTTCTAAAAAACTCAATATCCTTTGCGAACTTTGCTTTTTCTTTGTCCCGCCTTTTCGCCTATGGCAGGATTAAATATTTAAAAGAGATAGTTTTTAGAAGTACCCAAATTCTTTCAAATATCAAATTGAGAAAGGAATGAATAAAGATTTTTCGATTATTGGTAAATCACTTGTTAGGGAAGACGGTTTAGAAAAAATTACTGGCAAAGCAAAGTTTGCAGATGATTTCAAATTCGAGGGAATGCTTTATACGGCTATGTTACGCATTCCGGCAACTCACGCAGCAATCAACTCTATAGATTTTTCTGCTGTTATTAACAACCCATCTATTAAAGAAATTATTACTCTAAAAGATGTGCCAGGCACAAAAAAAATAGGAATGATCAAAAGCGATCAGCCGGTTTTCTGTAACGAGAAAGTTGTAACTCCAGGCGATGTGCTCGCTATGCTTGTTGGCGAAGATGAAAACGAACTAAGAGAACTGGTTAAGAAAATAAAGGTTGATTATACTCTTCTTCCTACTGTAACAAATCCTGTGAAAGCTCTTGAAGAAAATAGTCTGCTTATTCATCCCGAGTATGGAACCAATTTAATCTGTCATCATCCTTTGCATAAAGGAGATATAGAAAGGGGATTTGCCGAAAGCAGTGAAATTCTGGAACAAGTTTACACTACACAAACAATTGAACATGCCTACATTGAAGCGGAAACGGTAATTGCATTGCCAATTGATAATGGCGGTGTAAAAGTAATCGGCTCGATACAAAATCCATTTAGTGCGAGACGAATTGTTTGTAGCGTATTAAATCTTCCTCCAGAAAAAGTACAGGTTATTCAAGCGCAGCTTGGCGGTTCTTTTGGCGGAAAAGATGATACAATGTGCATGCTTTCATCTCGCGCAGCCGTTGCAGCATTAAAAGTAAATAGACCGGTGAAGATTCGTTACTCACGTGAAGATTCTATACTCGAATCTTACAAGCGCCATCCATATATTTTAAAGTACAAAGTTGGTTTTAGTAAGTACGGAAAAATTAATGCGATGAAAATTGATTTGCTCGCAGATGGAGGCGCATATTGCTCGATGAGTCCTTTTGTAACTTGGCGCTCTGTTGTTCAAGCAACCGGTCCTTACGAAATTGAAAATGTTCAGACCGATGTGCGTGCAGTTTACACTAACAATCCTTACACAGGCGCAATGCGCGGCTTTGGTTCGCCACAGCCAATCTTTGCACAAGAATCTATTATGGATGAAATTGCCGTTAGAGTTGGAATTACTCCCGATGAAATTAGAAGGCGCAATGGCTTGAAGATTGGTTCTGTAACAGCAACTGGTCAAACGCTTCGAGATCATGATGTTAATTTAATTCCGGTTCTTGATAAAGCATGTGCGTTTACAAATTTTGCATCGAAGTGGAACGAGTATAAGAAAAAGCAAGAAGACCTTAACGAATTTATTTTTAACCAGCCGATATTTAAGGATGAACAATTTATTCAGCCAGAAAAACTTATTAAGAAGGGGATTGGACTTGCGGTTAGTTACCGCGGCTGCTCTCTTGGAGCCGAAGGTTTAGATCAATCCTCATGTTTTGTTTCAATTCAGCCAGATGAAAAAATTGTAATGCTAAGCGGACTTGCAGAGAATGGGCAGGGCTTGCGAATGACTTTACTGATGGCTGCTGCCGAGGCTCTTGGTGTTTCTGCAGATAAAATTACTTTCTTGGAAAGTGATACTTTCAAAATGGAAGATAGCGGACCAACAGTTGCTTCGCGCGGAACACTTATGGGTGCTGCGGCAGCTAAAAATGCTTGCGATCTCCTTCGCAGTAAATTTGAAAGTATTGTACGAGAAGAATTTGAGATTGATGAAACAGATTTCATCTCCTTCAAAGAAAATTTGGTGCTGTCTCGTAAAAAGGGACTAATTGCAAGATTCGATGATGTTGTTAAGCTGGCTGCTAAAAATGGAAGCGAGCTTTCTGTAATTGGAAGATATAAAAGTCCAGATGTTTCTTGGGATGAACACACCGGACAAGGCGATGCCTACTTTACTTATGTTTATGGCTGCCAAGTTGCCGAAGTTAGCGTAAACACAGGAACAGGCGAAATTTATCTTAATAAAATTACAGCTGTTCACGATCCGGGAACGGTTATTAACCGTCTTGGCGCAATTGGGCAGGTTTACGGCGGAGTTACGCAAGGCTCCGGTTATGGAATTTTAGAAGAAGTAACTAGCGAAGATGGAATGATTCGTGAACTGAACTTCGATCAATATTTAATTCCAACTGCAAAAGATATAGATGAAATAAAACCACTTTTCTTAGAAGGCGAAGAAAAGTATGGCGCTTGGGGCGCTAAATCTTTGGGTGAACCAACTTTAGAACTTGGTGCAGCCGCTATTGCAAATGCTGTTTGCAACGCTCTTGGCAAAAGATTTTATAATCTTCCTCTCAATTTAGAAGAGGTTTTGCTTGGCAGAAAATTGCGCCCGCAAGATTTGAAAAGGGGCAGCTTATGATAGACTTAAAGTGCAGAGTGCTGACTCCTAATTCTTTAGCAGAGGCATTACAATATTTAGCTAATGGTAATGAACACACTAAAATTCTTGCAGGTGGAACAGATGTAATAGTTGGAAAAACGCAAGGCTCGCAAAGATTTGTTGATGTTTCTCTTCTCGTTGATATTAATAGAATTCCGGAGCTAAAAAGAATAGAAGAAAAAGATGGTGCAATTTCTATTGGCTCGGCTGCAACCTTTAGCGAAATATGTAATAATAAAATTGTAGTAGAAAAACTTCCTCTATTAAAAAAAGCTGCTTCTATGGTTGGAAGCCGGCAGATTAGAAACAGAGCAACAATAGCTGGCAATTTTGTAAACAATGCGCCTTGTGCAGATACTGTTCCAGCGCTTTTAGTTTATGATGCATCTATCGAAATAATTTCTCTTAATTCTGTTAAAATTATTTCCCTGCAAGAATTTCTAAAAGGACCTTATCAAACCCAATTACAAAAAGAAGAACTCGTTACAAGAATATTTATTCCACCAAAAGTACAATGCTATATCGGCGAGTTCTACAAATTAGGAAGAAGACGCGCCGTTGCTATCAGCCGTTTAACTTTAGCTGTTTTGATTGAGATGAGTAAAAGGGAAATTGTAGATATTAAAATTGCATCGGGCGCAGTTACTCCAATCGGTACTAGATTTCCAAAACTGGAAGAGTTTGCAAAAGGGAAAATGATGACAGACATTCTTTGCAAAGAGCTTGCAAAGAAAATGGGAGAAGAAGTTTTATCTGTTACCGGATTGCGCTGGTCGAGTGCATACAAGCTGCCTGTAGTTCAGCAAATGTTTTATCAATTATTAAAAGGGCTTGAACGCTAAAACGTGTTCAAAATATTTATATGGAAATTAAGTTTACTCTAAACGGAAAAGAAACAATTGTAAAAAGCGAACCAAGTTTGCGTTTAATCGATATGCTGCGCGAGAAACTCAATCTAACTGGAACAAAAGAAGGATGCGGCGTTGGAGAATGTGGCGCTTGTACTGTGTTAATGAATGGCGCAGCAGTTAATTCTTGTTTGGTGTTAGCTTCTCAAGTCAACGGCTTTGAAGTCTTGACAATCGAAGGAATTTCAAGCGAAGTTGAGCTGCACCCGCTTCAAAAGAATTTTTTGCATGCCGGTGCGGTTCAATGCGGGTTCTGCACTCCTGGAATGGTTCTTTCTTCTTATGCCTTGCTGCAAGAAAATGATAATCCCGACGAAGAGGAAATTAAAGATGCAATAGCTGGCAACTTGTGCCGCTGCACCGGTTACAAACAAATTATAGATGCAGTAAAGCAAACTGCGAAAGAAGTAAGTCCGGCTGGTAAATTATAACAATGGTAAAAAATCTTAACAAAACAGAATACAAAACTTTTTTTCTTGAAATTAAAGAGCAAATCCGCAAGGCTCAATACAATGCTTTGCGTTCCGTCAATCGAGAATTAATCAAGTTGTATTGGAATATCGGAAAGCAAATTGTAGAGAATCAAGATCTGCATGGATGGGGTAAATCAATTATCGAAAACCTTTCTGAAAATTTACAAAAAGAGTTTCCTGGTGTTAATGGATTATCAGCAAGAAATCTTTGGTATATGAGAAATTTTTATTCTGAGTATGAAGGAAATGCAATTCTGCAGGCTATGGTTGCAGAAATTGGCTGGACTCATAACGTGGTAATTATGGAAAAATGTAAAGAGGAACATGAAAGAACTTTTTACATGAAGATGACTAAAAAGTTTGGGTGGACAAAGAATGTACTTGCTCACCAGATTGAATACGGGGCTTATAAAAAAACATTAACTAACCAAGCAAATTTTAGTAAGTCGCTTACACCCGAAATAAGAAAGCAAGCAAAATTAGCTGTTAAAGATGAATACACTTTCGACTTTCTTGAACTTGAAGAAGAGCATACAGAACGCCAACTAGAAATTTCGTTGATAAATAATATTAGAAAGTTTCTAATTGAAATGGGCGGCGAGCTGGCGTTTATTGGATATCAGTACAAACTAAAAGTTGGCAGCCAAGAATATTTTATTGATCTGCTTCTTTATCACCGTAGATTAAAATGCATGCTTGCAATCGAGTTGAAAATAGGTGAGTTTAAACCAGAATACGCCGGCAAAATGCAGTTTTATCTTTCTGCTTTGAATGACAAAGTAAAACTACCGGAAGAAAATTCTTCAAACTGGCTGATTTTGTGTAAAGATAAAGACAGAATAATTGTAGAGTATGCCTTGCGCGATTCGACTCAACCAATTGGAGTTTCTACATATATACTCACTAATAAAGTACCTAAAGAATTTAAAAAGTATTTACCGTCTCCTTCGGATATTTCTGAGTTTTTTGAAGAAACATTACTTTCTGAAACGCAAAAAATTAAACTAAATAAAAATTATGGCTGATCTTAGGACAAATATTCTCGGAATAAATTTTAGCAACCCAATTTTTACAGCAGCCGGGCCAACTGCGGCTAATTTCGAAATGCTGAAGCGTGCAAAAGAAGGCGGCGCCGGCGGTTTAGTTGTAAAAACTATCAGCGTTGAACCTGCTAAAGTTCCAATCCCCAATATTTCCAATTTCAATCCAAACAGTTTGCTTAATGCAGAACTCTGGAGCGAAGTAGGTTATAAAGAATTTATCGAGCAAGAATTAAAAAGAATAAGAACGCTTGGAGTGCCGGTAATTGCTTCGGTTGGTTATTCACCGCAAGACCTGGAAATTCTTGGTAAAGAGTTAAATGGAAGCCGATTGATTGACGCCGTCGAGTTTTCGATTCATTACATAGATAAAGATGCAGCTAATTTGCGTAAGACTGCAGTTGCACTAAAAAATAATATTGATGTGCCTGTCTTTGCGAAATTTTCGCCAGGTGTTTCCGATTTGCCTCTTGCTGTCTCTTTGCTCGATGATGTTGTAGATGGTTACGTTGCTATCAATTCTGTTGGACCAGCGTTAGATTTTAATATAGAAACACGCAAACCATATTTGGGAAGTGCAGACGGGCGCGGATGGCTAAGCGGAAGAGCTATCTTGCCTATTGGCTTACACTTTGTCGCTGCTATTCATAAACTTTCTAAAAAACCAATTATTGGTGTTGGCGGTGTTAAATCAGCCGAAGATGTTGTAAAGTACCTTATGGTTGGCGCATCTGCTGTTCAAGTTTGTTCTCTTTCGATTTTGAAAGGGCAAACCGTTTACGGCAAGCTTGCTAAAGATTTAGATAAGTGGATGGACGCTCATAACTACCCAAACATAGAATCATTGGTTGGAGTTTTCGATCCAGAAGAAGAAAAGAAACACTACCTTCTATATCTCGGAGATCAAGTTTATCCTACTGTTGATTATGAAAAATGCGATAACTGCGGAGCGTGTGTTAAAATATGTGTTCACGGCGCATTGGAGATTAAGGATAAGCTTACACTCGAAAAAGATATTTGTGTGCGCTGCGGAATTTGTACACAAGTTTGTCCAACTCACGCTTTAGAAATGAAAGAAGAAATGAAAGAATAGAACGCAGATAACACGGATGAACGCTTATAAAAGCAAAATATTACATCATGATTTGACAGAATTAATTATAAAATCTTTCTACAAAGTTTATAATGTTTTGGGATATGGATTTTTAGAGAAAGTTTATGAAAATGCATTAAAGTTGGAGCTGACTAGTGTTGGATTAAATGCTATTACTCAAAAGAATATTAAAGTGGAATATTTTGGATCTCAAGTTGGTGATTATTTTGCCGATATAATTGTAAATGATTTAATAATAATTGAATTAAAAGCCGCAGAATCTTTATGCGTAGAGCACGAAGCACAATTAATAAATTATCTGAAAGCAACTGATAAAGAAATTGGCTTATTGCTGAATTTTGGAAAGAAACCGGAATTCAAAAGGAAAATCTTCATGAATGAAAATAAAAATCTGCGGTGATCCGCTGCATCTGCGTAATCCGCGTTCTATCTAACAATGGTGGTGAGTATGGAAAAATCAGTAAAAGAAAAATTGTTTAAAACTGTTGAAGCTGAAAAGGAAAATCTGTTTGGATTGATACAAAAACTAATCCAAATAAAAAGTTACAGCGGTGAAGAAAAAGAAATTGTTGAGTTCATTGTAGCTAAGATGAAAGAGTATGGATTTGATGAAGCATATCACGATGAATTTGGAAATGCAATTGGAAAAATAGGCAGCGGACAGATCAAAATTATGTTTGATGCTCACATAGATACAGTAAGAGTTACAGAAACAGAAAAATGGGCTCATCCACCATTTGGCGGCGTAATTGAAAACGGAAAAATTTACGGGCGCGGTGTTGTTGATGAAAAACCCGCGATGGCTGGTTTTATGATTGCCGGCAAAGTTTTGAAACAGATTTACGGAAACAACTTTCCATTTACTCTATACGTAGTTGGTTCTGTGCTCGAAGAAGATGCCGATGGCTATCCGCTTTATCACATAATACAGAATGAAAAAATTAAACCGGATTATGTTGTGCTTGGTGAGCCGACGAACTTGCAGGTTTACCGCGGGCAGCGCGGCAGAATGGAATTAAAGATTACAGCAACCGGAAAATCTGCTCACGGCGCTCATAATCAAAAAGGAATTAATGCGATTTATAAATTACAGCCAATTCTTGCTGAGATAGAAAAACTTGATAAAAGACTAAAACCAAAAAGCCCGCTCGGCAAAGGATCTATTACTGTAAGCCAAATTATATCTAAAGCACCATCGCTTTGTTCTGTTTCCGATTTCTGCCAGATTCATATTGATAGAAGAATGACGATTGGCGAAAACAAAAAAACTGTAGTAAAAGAAATGCAGGAGATTATCAAAAAACATAAGTGCGATGCAAAAGTTTCTATTCCGAACGTGGAAGGTGTTAGCTGGAAAGGAACAAAGTTCTGCCAAGAAGCTTACTTTCCAACTTGGGTGTATGATGAAAAACATCCGCTTGTTGCTGCTGCTATGGTAGCTTCCAAAGCAGCTATTGGTAAAGCGAAAACCGGAGTTTGGAGTTTCTCTACCAATGGTGTTGCTACTGCCGGACATTTTGGAATTCCCACAATTGGTTTTGCGCCCGGAAGAGAAGAACTTTCCCACTCATCAAAAGAAGAATTAGTTCTTAACGATTTGTTGAAAGCGACAAAGTTTTATTCGCTGTTCCCGTTCGAACTTGTTGAAATTATCAAGTGATGTGAATGAAAGATAAAGCTTTATATATTTTTATTGATGAAAGCGGAAATATGGACTTCTCTGCCAACGGTACAAAATATTGTACGTTAACTTCACTTTCCAAAATAAGACCTTTCGTTTTATCGGAACCTCTTTTCAATCTAAAATATGATTTGTGGGAGAAGGGGCTAGAGTTTGAGTATTTTCACGCTAGTGAAGATAAAATTGATACAAGAACTGCTGTATTTGATGTATTCGAAAAAAATATTCGAAAATTTCAGATAGATAGTGTAATAGTTGAAAAAAGAAAGACGCATCCCGCCATACAAGAACATGACAAATTTTACAAAAAGGTTTTTGAATTTCTCTTGGGATATACTTTAAAACGATTCAGCGGTTTGTATTCACAAGCGATTATTATTACCTATGAAATCCCAGTTAAAAAGCGCAAAAAGGAAATCCAGAAAGCCATCAAGAGTTATATTAGCCATTGGTCTGAAGCAGAGAAAATTCCTTACAAAATCTATCATTATTCTTCTAAATCTGACATGAATCTTCATATTATTGACTATATCAATTGGGCAATTTTTAGAAAATGGGAGCGTACTGATAATATGAATTATGAAAAGATAGCTAAGTCAATAGTTAGTGAATTTGATGTCTTTAAGGCTGGAGGAAATTTTAAAATACGACCGCTCTGACTATCCCTAAGGAAGAACCCCATGGGTTCTTGTAATCAGAGCGGAACCTTTTAAAAACTATGTAAAGGTAAATTTTAAACTGTATAAAACAAAGTAAATTTTTAATGATAATCGGAGTAACCATGGAAACAAAATTCAAAGGAAGACATTTTATAACTGAAGATGACTGGACGAAAGAAGAACTTGATATAGTTTTCGAAACAGCTTTTGATTTGAAGAAAAAGTTTTACGCAGAAGAGCCGACTCTTTGGCTTCCTCATAAAACTTTGTTTATGATGTTCTTTGAGCAGTCGACACGTACACGCAACTCTATGGAAGCCGGAATGACACAACTTGGCGGGCACGCACACGATTTAACACCGGACAAAATGCAGATCACTCACGGCGAAGTTGCAAAGGATACAGCGATTATACTTAGCCGTATGGGACACGGAATTGCATGCCGCAACTGTTTTTACGGAGTTGGCAACAAATATTTGAACGAGCTTGCAGAAAACTCTCGCAAGCC
This sequence comes from uncultured Melioribacter sp., assembly GCA_964575995.1. Classification (GTDB taxonomy): domain Bacteria; phylum Bacteroidota; class Ignavibacteria; order Ignavibacteriales; family Melioribacteraceae; genus Stygiobacter. The sequence goes on from CAZNTN010000002.1 coordinate 48,860, forward strand.
GGTTATGTCTTTGCAAGATGATGTTTATCATCCATTTCAAGGTTTAGCAGATTTAATGACTATCTTTGAACATCTTGGACGCAACACAAAAAATCTAAAAGTAACTGTTTCTTGGGCTTACGCAAACACGCATTCCAAACCGCTGAGCGTTCCTCAAACACAAATTCTACTTTTTCCGCGTTACGGTATCGATGTAACTGTTGCGCATCCAAAAGAATTTCCGCTTGATAAGAAGATTGTAGAGAAAGCTCAACAAAACGCAAACCAAGGCGGCGGAAGCTTGCGATTTACAAACGATATGGATGAAGCTTTTGAAGGCGCTCAAATTGTTGTTCCTAAAAACTGGGGCGGATTTGGTTACTACGGCGAAGATCACTACTTAGCTAACGAAGAAGAATGCAAGAAAGAAATGAAATCTAATTTGGAAAAATATAAGAGCTGGATTTGCGATGATAAGAAAATTAAGCTCGCCGATATAAATGTAAAGCTGATGCATGCGCTTCCGGCTGATAGAGGCAATGAAGTAACCGATGAAATTCTTGATAACCCGAATATCTCTATTGTTTTTGATGAAGCAGAGAACCGCCTGCATACTGCTAAAGCAATTATGGGATTAACAATGTAACGAAGTTACGCTATGCGGAGTGAAGAGCATGTTAATTTATATTGAGAACTTTCGTTGCTTCGCGCCTCAGGATGAAGTATGAACGAATACATTTACAAATGTTTTGATTGTGGAATTAATTACGATAAAGATGAAGTAGAGAAAAACCTGCTTTATCTTTGCCCAGCCTGCGGAAAAGTTGAAAAGAGCCAGCCTCTTAAAGGAATTCTTCTGGTAGAGCATGATTATGATTCGATCAAAAGGAAAATAAGTAAAAAAAACTTTTTCAATTACGAACTTGGAAAGTTTTGGCAGTATCATTTTCTCTTTCCGCTTGATAAATCGAAACTTGATTCTATTCCTGATAAACTCGAAAAAATTACTCTGCCGTCAAATTGTTTTCAAAAACTAAATTATGTGGGGCAGGATTTTTTTGTTTTGAACGACACAAACAATCCAACACTCTCTTTCAAAGACCGTGCTTCAAGTCTGGTTGCTCTTAAAGCAATTGAACTGGGAATCACCAAAATTGCTGCTGCTTCCACAGGAAATGCAGGCTCTTCACTTGCCGGAATTTGTGCACGGCTTGGTTTAGAATCAGTAATCTTTGTTCCTAAAAACATTCCGGAAGCTAAACGAATTCAAATTCAATCTTTTGGCGCTGAGTTAGTTTTAGTTGATGGCGATTATGATTTAGCCTTTGATACATGCCTTGAAATCTCTTCTCAAAAGAAATGGTATAACAGAAATACAGCTTACAATCCATTGACTATAGAAGGAAAAAAATCCGCAGCTTATGATATTTTTATTGCAATGAAAAATAACCTGCCAAATAGCATATTTATTCCAACCGGTGATGGAGTTATTCTTTCTGGTTTATATAAAGGTTTTAGCGAACTGAAAGAATTGGGATGGATTGAAAAACTACCAAGATTAATTTCAGTACAGGCAGAAGGCAGTAATGCTTTTGCACGTTTCATCGAAAATAAAGTATTTGATTATGTACCTGCAGCAAGTGTTGCCGATTCTATTTGTGCAGGCGCGCCGCGTGCTTTGTACTTTGGCGCTGAAGCAATAGAAAAATCAGATGGTTCGGTTATTGTTGTTAGCGATGAAGAAATTCTTGATGCTCAAAGAATTACTGCCAAACAATTTGGTTTGCTGCTGGAACCTTCAAGCGCTGCTGCTTTTGCTGCTTACAAAAAAAACACAAGATTGATGGAAAATCAAAACGAAACTTCTTTGTTGTTGTTTACCGGAAATGGTTTGAAAGATGTTTTTTCGTTATCCAAATGGAATGAAAAAATTGCACCCCTTACACCAAGTCAAATTAAGGATAAATTTTTCTAATCATGTATAAACCCATTATAGACGCATTGCTGATCTCTGCCGGGTTTTCTGGCAGAATGGGGGACTTCAAACCACTTATTAAAATTGGAAACCAAGCCTTTGTTACAAAAATTACAGAAAAACTTCTTAGCGTTTGCCAAACCGTTACTATTGTTACAGGATATCGCAGCTATGATGTAGAAACGGAAATCAATAATTCATTTCATAAAGAAACAACTTGTGAGAAAACGCGGGTTAAGTGTGTTTTTAATCCAGAGTTTTACAACGGAATGTTTTCTTCTGTAAAAGCAGGTGTTGCTGATATGCAAAACTCCGATTGGATTCTTTTCCATTTTGTTGATCAGCCTGCAATACCAATTAATTTTTACAAAGAACTTATTGCTCAAATTGATGACAAACATGATTGGATTCAACCTGTTTATGAATTAAAGCAAGGTCATCCTGTGCTTTTTAATAGTTCGGTAATTCCAAAAATACTTTGCTGCCCTTCAAATTATAGAATGAAGTTAGTACGCGGAGAGGATGATATTAAAAAGAAGTATTGGATAACAGATTACAAGTTCATATTAGAAGATTTTGATACAAAAGAAGACCTAATGAGAATTCACTCTAAAATTTAATCCGGATTTCTTCTTAGAAATATTTGGGTATTTAAACTTGAGTCCGTTCTAGAAAGGTATTTTAGCAAAATTTATGCTCGATTATCTGCAAAAACGAAACTCTTAAATGAGATTCGAACCTTTTTGGAGCGGACTCAAACTTGAAGTCAAAACAATTCTAATACCCAAGCTGTTTTAACTTGTAAGCTATCTCTACTCCAAAATCGCGGAAATTTAGTTCCTTCACATTTAACCCCCAATGCTGAACAAAATCTACACGAAAATGAAGAATGATATCATTCTTCTTCTTATCAAAAACCTTAACAAGAATTGGGCGGCTTACTTTTCTTCCAGTGTACATTCCACTTGTCCTGCTATTGTGAAAATTATCTGCGTGCCCAAAAACAATCAAGTCTGCATTAACGTTATTAATAATTGTATCTGCCTGCATTTGAGAAAGATCATATAGAGCATAATCTTTTTCTAAAATTATAGACCATGTTGTATCATCGTTAACAACGTTGAAGCCTTTTTCCATAAGTCCTAACTGTAAAGATTCTCTAATAAGATCAAATCTGTAAGGAAAACGTTCAAACCTATCATACGGCATAACCACAACATTGACCGGTTGTTTTTCTTCTTTGGTGGTTTGTGCAGCAGAAGAGAATGCGGTAAAAAACAGCAGTGTAATTAGGAGAAATAATTTCATGATGATCCTCCAAAGCTTTGCTGAATAATAAAGCATGAAATGACAAGTAGCAAGTAAAAAGTACTACATAAGCTTTATTGATAATTAACCGCAAGCTGACCGCAAGCGGCTGCAATATCATCACCTTGTGTTTCTCGTATCATTACGGTGATATTGTTGCCCCGTAGTTTATCCGCAAATTTATGAATAGAATTTATTGGAGTTGGCTCTAACCCGGCAGAAATACCTGTAGGAATCATATGTTTAATGCTGTTAAACGGAATGAGGTTTATTTTGCTCGGATGTTTAGAGCAGATTCTGGTTAGTTCTTTTACATCAATATCTCTATCGTTTAAATCTTTAAGCATTGTGTATTCAAACGTTATCCGTGTTCTGGTTTTCTGTGCGTAGGTCTTTAGAATAGATAAATTCTCATGCAGCGAATATTTTTTATTAATCGGCATAATTTTGTTTCTAATCTCTTCAAATGGGGAGTGAAGAGAAAAAGCCAGTTTAATTCTAAAAGGACTTTCCATTAATTCTTTTATCTTGTTCGGAATTCCTGCAGTAGAAACTGTAATTCTTGTTCTGCTCAATCCTTTTGTAAGTTCGTGCGTAAATATTTCAATTGATCTCATTGTAGCATCGAAATTTAGCAGAGGCTCTCCCATTCCCATATAAACTATGTTAGTAATTTTATCCCTGCCAGCATCTTTGGCTGTAAGTAAATACTGATCAACAACTTCACCAACAGAAAGATTTCTTTTGTAACCCATTAAGCCGGTAGCGCAAAATTTACAATCTAACGGACAGCCAATTTGCGTAGAAATGCAAAGTGTGTTTCTATCTTCTTCCGGAATTAGAACAGATTCAATTTTTTTCCCATCGTGAGTTTCGAAAAGATATTTCTTTGTACCAGTTGTAGTAGAATCTTGAATTTTAACTAAATTCAAAGTTTGCAGAGAACATGTTTCAGCTAAGCTGTTTCTAAGCTCTTTAGAAATGTTCTGCATATCGGCAAAATCAAAAGAGAGATGGTTGTACATCCAATTAAAAATTTGATGCGCTCTATACTTTGGCTGCTTTATTGTAAGAAAATATTCCTCTAACTCGCTTAGGGTTAATCCTTTTAACTGTGTTTTCTTTTCATTATTCATGCGGCAAATATATCTATTTCCAATTTAACGGAAAGAAGTTGGCGGCAAGTTCAATAATGAGAAAATCTAACTCAACTAAAGTCTTTTTTTTCAGAAAAGCATTCAGTAGTTTTCGTACAAAAGGTTACAAACCAAATACGGAGTAATAATGAACTTCCAATTTACAGAGGATCAATTGATGATCCAGCAAACAGCACGCGAGTTTGCCACAAGCGAAATTGCGCCTACTGCTGTTGAACGTGATAAAAACGCCGAGTTCCCTTATGATATAGTAAAGAAATTAGGCGAGCTTGGTTTTATGGGTATGATGGTTCCGCCGGAGTATGATGGCGCCGGATTAGATACTGTAAGTTATGTTTTAGCTATGATAGAAATTTCTAAGGTTGATGCAAGCCTTGGTGTTATTATGTCTGTTAATAATTCCCTTGTTTGTTACGGACTTGATAAATGGGGAAGTGAGTATATAAAGAATAAATATCTTTGTCCGCTTGCAAAAGGAGAAAAACTTGGTGCGTTTGCTTTATCCGAGCCAGAAGCCGGAAGTGATGCAACCAAGCAGCACACACAAGCTGACAAAGTAGAGGGCGGCTGGGCAATCAACGGAATTAAAAATTGGATTACTAATGGCATTAATGCAGATTATCATTTAGTGATGGCACAAACCGATAAAGAAAAAGCACATCATGGAATTACTACTTTTTTAGTAGAGAAAGGAACACCCGGATTTACCAATGGAGCTAAAGAAGATAAACTTGGTATCCGAAGCAGCGATACTTGTTCGCTCTTATTTGCAAACTGTATTGTACCGGATGAAAATGTAGTTTGGGAAGTTGGCAAAGGATTTACTTTTGCAATGAATACCCTCAACGGCGGGAGAATTGGTATTGCGTCTCAAGCTGTTGGTATAGCACAAGGTTCGCTTGAAGCTGCAATAAAATATTCTAAGATTCGCAAAGCTTTTGGAACTGAAATTGCTAATCATCAAGGCATTCAATTCAAACTTGCAGATATGGCAACTAAAGTTGAAGCTGCAAAACTTTTAACACTGCAAGCGGCTTCTCTTAAAGATGCCGGAAAGAAATATTCTAAAGAAGCCGCTATGGCTAAACTTTATGCTTCCAAAATTGCAGTAGACTGCGCGCTTGAAGCTATTCAAATACATGGCGGATATGGCTACGTGCGTGAATATTTAGTTGAAAGATATTTGCGTGATGCTAAAATTACAGAAATCTACGAAGGCACTTCGGAAATTCAAAGAATTGTTATTGCACGGGAATTACTGAAAGACTAATGAGAAAATTTACTTACATATTTTTTCTATTAGCTTCATTTTCTTTCGCACAAACCGATTGGCAAAAGTGGGAAGCAAAAGAGGTTAATTACCAGCTTCTAACAAAACCCGATTCAAAATCTCTTACGGAAAATTCTTCATTAATTGGAAATGTACTGAGGTCTCTTAAAAAAGTTTATTCGTTCACTATAAGCGATTACGATGGTGATAACTGCCCTTTCACACCTTCGTGCGCAGACTTTTTTGTAGAATCAGTTGAGACCACTAACATTGTAACGGGTATTTTAATGTTTGCAGATAGATTTACACGCGATATAAATTTTTTCAAAAATACAAACCGTTACATTCTTCATAAGAACGGAAAGTTTTTTGACCCGCCAGGCAAGTACACGCTAAATTTTCATAAAATAAAATTTGAACCGGATAATAATGACTAAAACTACCATTGTATTCTTAATCTTCCTTTTGTTAGCGGCTTCTTTAACAAAAGCACAGTCCAAACTACAAAATGAGCTTTTCTCTTATGAGAACAGACAAAAATTTGCTAATCAACTCTATTCAGAAAAAGATTATCTGCGCGCAATTGGTGAATACAAAGAAGTTCTAAAATCATTTGAGAACGACACAATACGTTTTAGATTTGCCAACAGCTTTTTGAAAATAGGCAGATATGATGAAGCAGCGCAAAATTTTAAGTCCTTATTTTTTGGCTCCAAATTAGCCGATGAAGCTAAACTCAGTTTTTATAAGGCTTTATTCTTTAGTAAAGATTACTACACATTTGGCATAAATTACGATGGCGGCTTTTACATTCCTCAGAAATATTCACAAGTAATTGATAGACTTTACAGCGCAGCTTATTTTTTGCAGCAAGCTAACCTGCCGGATGAATCTTCTTTGATAAAACCCTTTGCAGATACTGTTCAGACAAAGCTGATATATTTTTCTCAGATGATTAAGAATCCGCCAAAGAAAAATCCGGTTACAGCTTCTTTACTTTCTGCTGCAATTCCCGGTGCAGGAAAATTTTATTCGGGCGAGCTTACAGACGGCTTAATAGCTTTTGGCGCCACTTTACTTTCAGGGTTTCTTGCGGTGAATAACTTCCAGAATAATCACCAATTTCGCGGTTGGCTATTTACCGGATTAACGGCATTCTTCTACGGCGGTTCTATTTATGGTTCGGCAGCCTCTGCAAAAATATATAATGCAAAATTGAAATCCGATCTAGATAAAGAAATCAAACTTTACTTTGAAGAAAGAAATTATTTCTTACCGAAGTCAGATTTATAAAAATGCGGATTTACATTAAATATTTTTTTGTGGTACTGTTGTGCTTCAAATCCGCTTTAGCTCAAAACTCGGTTGATACCCGATTAGATTATGCAAATACACTTTTCGAAGCGAACCAATACTTTGATGCAGTAACAGAATACAAACGTGTTTTGTTTTTTAGTTCAGAAACTAAGCACCGCGCTAAAATATTTTATCAGATTGCGCTTTGCTACAAAGCCGGCGCTCACTTCGATGAAGCTGTTAAATACTTTGTCCTTTCAGAAAAACATGCCGCAAATGATTCGTTGGTTTTCATAGCAAAAATAGAAGTTATCCGCTGCAACATTCTAAGAAAATCTACTGCAAGAGCATTGCAGCTTTGCGATAATTTAGAAAAAGATGTGCGGTTTTCGTCAAAGAAAATTGAAATAAACTATTGGCGCGGCTGGGCATTTATATTTGCTGATGAATGGGAAAATGCAGCAAAAAAATTCTCTGAAAGTATGGAGCATAACAATCTAAAAATGCTTTGCAGCCAGGTTGTTAATGAGAAAGTTTCCGTTACCTTTGCAAAGGTTATTTCTTATATTTTGCCCGGCGCTGGAGAGATTTACTACGGTAAAATATTATCTGGATTAATATCCTTAGCATGGAATCTTGCGGCTGGCTACTTTACTATTAATGCGTTTATGGCTAACCGCGCCTTTGATGGGCTTGTAATAGCAGAACTTGTCTGGCTCAGATTTTATAGGGGAAATCTTGAAAACGCTGAAGTTTTTGCAGTTGAAAAAAACAGAGAAGCAGCAAACAATGCTTTGAAATATTTACAAAATGAATACAAGGGACAAAAACCGTGAATTTTACAGAAAACGATATTAGAAGAATTACTTTTGAAACAATAAACGAACTTGGCTCTAACGCAACGCCGGATATTGTTAAAGAAGCAGTGCGCAAAAAAGTTGAGGCAAATGCTGCAGCTCCATTCGATACTGGTAAAAAAAATTCGATTTCAGGTAGAGTTATTTTAACTTCGTTTGGCTTAAACAAAACTGGCATAGTTTCTGCAATTACAACTGCTCTCAGCAGCGCAAATTGCGATATTCAGGACATCAGCCAAAAAATCTTGGGAGATTTTTTTACAATGATAATGATTGTTGATATCGCTAACTCGAAAAAAGACTTAAAAGAAATTCAAGAAGAGATGTACAAAACCTCAGAATCTCTCAATATCAAAATCTATTTGCAGCACGAAGATGTGTTTCGTTATATGCACCGTATTTAAAGAAAGACGATAGACGGAAAACGAAAGTCGTTTAGCCGTTTCACTTTTCATCTTTTACGAGGAAACATGAACTACGATTTCTCAGAAATTTTAGAAACAATACGAATGACCGAAATTGAGCATTTCGATATTCGTACAGTTACACTTGGAATCAGCCTGCGCGATTGCCACGACAGAAGCTTGGAAGTAACAAAACAAAAAATTTATGATAAGATTTTACGTTACGGAAAGCTGCATGTAAAAAACGCAAAAGAAGTTGAAGCACAATATGGCATTTCGATTGCCAACAAACGTGTTTCTGTTACTCCAATTTCAATACCGTTCGATTCTTTCAAGCTGGAAGAATTTGTTGAAATTGCTAAAACTCTTGATAAAGCCGCCGAGGAAATTGGAATAGATTACATAGCCGGTTTCTCAGCACTTGTTCAAAAGGGAATGACAAACGGCGAGCGCGAATTAATTAAGGCTATCCCTTATGCACTTTCGCAAACAAAAAGAGTATGTTCTAGCGTTAATATTGGCTCCACTAAAGCCGGAATCAATATGGACGCCGTAAACATGATGGCTGATGCTATTAAGCATGTTGCCGAATTAACTAAAGATAAAGATTCCATTGGCTGCGCAAAACTTGTTGTGTTTGCAAACGCCGTTGAAGATAATCCTTTTGTTGCCGGCGCTTTCCATGGTATTACTGAACCAGAAGTAGTTTTGAATGTTGGAATTAGCGGTCCAGGCGTTGTTCTTGATGCAATTAAAGAAGCCGGAAATGTTGAACTCCAGCAGCTCTCCGAAGTAATAAAAAAAACTATTTATAAAATTACACGCGCTGGCGAATTAATTGGCAAAAAAGTTGCTGAGAAAAACGGCGTTCCTTTCGGAATTGTGGATATTTCTCTGGCACCAACGCCAGCCGAAGGAGACAGCATTGCAGATATATTAAAAGCTATGGGAGTTGAAGATGTTGGCGCACCAGGAACAACCGCTGCGCTCGCCATGTTGAATGATTCGGTTAAAAAAGCCGGTCTAATGGCAAGCTCTTCTGTTGGTGGAATGAGCGGCGCTTTTATTCCAGTTAGTGAAGACATGGGAATGATTCGCGCTGTGCAAGCCGGAAACCTTTCTTTAGAAAAATTGGAAGCTATGACTGCTGTTTGCTCTGTTGGTCTCGATATGATTGCTATTCCCGGCGATACTCCTGCCTCTACAATTGCAGCTATTATTGCAGATGAAGCCGCAATTGGTATTATTAATGATAAAACTACTGCCGTTAGAATCATTCCGGCTTATGGTAAAAAAGTAGGAGAGTTGGTAAATTACGGCGGATTGCTTGGATTGGCTCCAGTTATGGAAGTAAGAAATATAAGTTCAAAAGGATTTGTTGGACGCGGCGGTAAAATTCCCGCACCAATGAGAAGCTTAACAAACTAAGTTTGTAAACGAAAACCAAAGGAGTGGAAATGAGTAAAGGGCTAAAGATCGGGTTAGGAATACTAGGTATCTTATTAGTATTAATAACCATGGTAGTTTTTTGGGCAACCGGTATATACAATACCTTTGTAGGATTAAACGAAGGTGTTAAAGGCGCTTGGAGCCAGGTAGAAAATGTTTATCAGAGAAGATCGGACCTTATTCCTAACTTAGTTGCTACAGTTAAAGGCGTAGCCAATTTCGAAAAGGAAACTTACACCGCTGTTACAGAAGCTAGAGCAAAAGTTGGACAAATGAAAATTGATGCAACGCAGCTTGACGATCCAGAAGCTTTTGCAAGATTCCAACAGGCTCAAGATGGGCTGAGCGGTGCGCTTCAGCGTTTGTTGGTAGTTTCCGAAAATTATCCGCAGCTAAAAGCCAACGAAAATTTTTTACAGCTTCAAGCCCAGCTCGAAGGTTCCGAAAACAGAATTACCGTTGAAAGACAAAAGTTTAATACCGTAGTACAAGGTTATAATACGGCTATTAAAAAATTTCCGGGTATTATTATTGCAAACTTTGGCGGATTTAGAGAAAAAGCATACTTTGAAGCTGTCGAAGGCGCCGATCAAGCTCCGAAAGTAGAATTCTAAAAAAATAATGCAGAGTGTAGAGTGAAGAACATAGAACGAAAAACCGGTTTAATTTTTATTATTATGATGCTTTTTATTAGCACAGTATTTTCACAAGTACCAATTCCGGTTCTAAAAAATTATGCTAACGATCTGACAAATACATTAGACCGTTCCGAGCTGTACACACTGGAATCAAAATTAAAATCTTTCGATGATTCAACAACCAATCAAGTTGTATTTTTAATGATGAGTACAATTGACGGATACCCGCTTGAAAGTTTTTGCTATGAAACGGCAGCAAAAAATCAAATTGGTTCTAAAAAGAACAATAACGGAGTTTTATTCTTTATTGCCAAAAATGACCGCAAAATGAGATTTGAAATCGGTTACGGTTTGGAAGGAGCAGTGCCGGATGCTTTAGCTAGTTCAATTCTCCGAAATGAAGTACGCCCATATTTTAAAGCTGGTGATTACTATGCTGGTATTAGCGCCGGTTTGGAAGCTATTATTTTAGCTACAAAAGGCGAGTACAAAAGAGAACCTAAAGGTAAAGACAAAGGAAAAGGAACCGGCATACCTTTTATTTTTATAGTAATCATTTTTGTAATAATTGCAGCTCTTGGCGGTAAAGGAGGCAAAGGAGGCGGCAGCGGGCTTTTACCTTTACTTATTCTTAGCTCTATGGGAGGAAGCGGAAGACGCTCCGGTGGTTTTGGAGGAGGCAGCTGGGGCGGCAGCAGCGGCGGATTTGGAGGCTTTTCCGGCGGTGGAGGCTCCTTTGGAGGTGGAGGAGCAAGCGGAAGTTGGTAATTTAACTGATTTTCAAGATTTTTAAGCGGACTAATTAACGAATATTAATTTTTTCAGCTTTCCTAAAATATTTTAAGGACTTAGCAATTCATCCTTGCAGTATTAAACACGTTTTAGTATTATTTCAAAGGCATTGGATAACATTAGTGTTGGCATAGCGCTCTTTAACGATTGTGATTTTTTTTCCGCTCATGATTTTTTTGAAGACTGCTGGATGGAATGTGAGCGTTCAGAGAGAAATTTCTATCAAGGTTTAGTTCAGGTTTCTGTTGGAAGTTATCATTTAATTTCCGGCAACTACAAAGGATGCGCAAGCCAGTTTAAAAAAGCTTCAAAAAAAATTATGTAAGTATTTACCGGTTCATCAAAATATAAATTTAGCTTTACTGCTCGAAGCAATTGAACCGATAACTAAAGATTTAGGTGATTCACCAAAGGATATTGACCCAAAAATGTTTTGGAATAGAATTCCTAAGATTGAAATAACATTGTAAATTTTTCAAATAAACTAAGGAGGCCTTAATGGCAATAAAGATAACAGATGAATGCATCAATTGTGGCGCATGCGAACCAGAATGCCCAAATACAGCTATTTACGAAGGAGGCGCTGATTGGAAAATTGGCACCGATTCTTTTAGCGGCGATGCTACTACGCCTGCCGGCGCTAACGGATTTTTTTCATCAGATTATTTCTTCATTGTACCGGATAAGTGTACCGAATGCGTAGGGTTTCACGATGAACCGCAATGCGCTGCTGTATGTCCCGTTGATTGCTGCGTGCCTGACCCAAACCACGTGGAAGATAAAGATGCACTTCTGGCTAAGAAAGATTATTTAGATAATTTGGGAAGATAAATCTCCTGTTGTATTTGTAAGGTAAGGGCTTGTTCTTCAAGCCCTTTTCTGCCTTTAGAAATGAATCCTAAACAATTCTATACTTGTAGTTTGAGCTTCTCGGAAATCTTTGAATGTATTTATTCTTCTTTCGGGAATTAAAAGTGAATTGTTGCTTGTTGGATACTTTGGCGCAATTAAGTGTGCATATAACAACGAGCCGATAACCGGCGAGAAAAACGCTAAATAATATACCGGATGATTCCTTTCTTTAACATGCGTTGCTAGTAAACTTGTTGCAAGTGTTAATCCCCAGCTGCAACCTAAGTTTTCCCAATAATTCAAATTTGGATTTTCCTCTTTTTCAATTAAATAAATTACAGTTGGAAAGCCAATTAAATAGCCAACGCCTAAACCTATAATTCCACCAGCAACTATCTCTAAGCCTTTCTTTTTGCTATCTAAGGCAACAATACCTGCTCCAACAAAAGTAGAGATTAAAGCCGCACTGCTTCCGGCTAATAGTTGAACTGCAATTCTTCCAACTATTGGAGTTTGATTATACAAATTACCGAGTTTATTAGAATCTGGCTGAAGTAGTGAAGCCGGCGAAGATTTTGCAAGCATATAATCAAGTGTGTCTTTTTTAGTTGGAGTGAAAAATTTCCAAATACCGATATCATACTTAACAGCATATTCTTGAGCTTTTATCAACTCATAGGCATTAAATGATTTTGTATTCTCGAAATGCTTTGCAAAACCGTTTTTTATGTACAATTCATTTATACAAACATCTTGAAGTTTGTATTGTTTATAAAGAATTACAAAGCTGAAACGATTATTAGAATCATAATCAATTGAATCCATTTTTAGCTTTGTCCTGGAGTAACTATTCATAAAAGTTTTAGCATTTGACGCCATTATTCTCAAATAGGGAATTTGTGAAGAATCGTTTGGCGCATCTACTCCAGCAAGTTTAACTAATCGTCCATCAGAGAGTTTGAATAGGTTTGCATCTAAAATCTCGCTTATAGTTACTGTTTGACAAAGTAAAACCGACTTCGCCGCAAAGAAAAGAGCAATTGTTGTTCTTAATAAGCGCATAATGCCTCTTTTGCTTTTAATTAAGATCAGTTATTAAAAAAATGAATCTATTAAAAGTAAAAATTTTACCACTGCAAAACAGCTGTTACCGGAAAATGGTCAGACGGAAATTTTCCGCTGTAGCTGTCTCTTATTATCTCTGCGCTTTTAACTTTTATCTCGTTTGAAATAAAGATGTAATCGATTCTATCACCCTTCATCTCACCATTAAAGCTGTTGAATGTGCCTTCGGTTTCACTTTTGGCATTCTTGATTCTGTATGAATCTGCTAAACCGCTCTTTAAGACCATCTTAATTGCCGGATTTTCTTCGCCGCAGTTAAAATCTCCGGCTACAATTACCGGAAGAGATTCTTTTTGAGACTTAATTTTTGCGACAAGCATTTCTGTACTTTTTTCTCTGCTTGGTTGAGATTCATGATCTAAGTGTAAGTTGTAAAATAAAAAGTGTCTTTTAGATTTAAGTTCGGTAAACTTAGCCCACGTGCAAATTCTCGTAATATTGTTTCCCCAATGCTTTGAACCGGGTACTGAAGGAGTTTCCGAGAACCAAAATGTTTCCGTTGTATCGGGATTAAATTTAGTTTTATCATACAAAATGCAAGAATATTCACCGGCTTGCCTGCCATCATCTCTACCAACACCAAGAATGGCAAAGTATGGAAATCTATTTAGAATCTCATCGATTTGAAAAGATAACGCTTCCTGAATACCGAGAATTTCCGGGTCAAACTTTTTTATTGTTTCCATCAAATTATAACGGCGGAACTGCCAGCTGTTTTCGCCGTCGTTTGCTGTGCCGAAACGGATGTTAAATGACATTACTCTTAACTCGCTTAAAACAGTATTTTGTGATTGTACTTGTTCGGGAATCAGTAAAAGCGAAACCGCTATTAAAAATACAATTGTTGCATATTGAACACTTGATTTAAAGACTTTGTTGTTCATATTAAATTTCCATAGTTTTTAGCTGAGCATAATTTCTACAACAAACATAAAACTTTACAATGACTATTGGCGGATACAAATTAGAAGTAATAGAAACCGGTTCGTTTGCATTAGATGGCGGCGCTATGTTTGGCGTTGTTCCTAAACCTTTTTGGCAAATGACAAATCCACCGGATGAATTAAATAGAATTACACTTAACGCAAGAAATCTTTTGTTGAGAAGCGAAAAACAAAATATTCTTATAGATACCGGTATAGGGAATTACTGGGATGAAAAGTTCAACAGAATTTACGGCGTAGATTATTCTGAGTTTTCTCAGCAAAAATCTTTTGAGCATGCCGGCGTTGCCCCGGAAAAAGTTACGGATGTAATTTTAACTCATCTACATTTTGATCATACAGGCGGTTCAACTTACTTAAAAGATGGAAATTGGCTGCCCACTTTTCCAAATGCCGCTTATCATATTCAGAAGAAGCACTTTGAGTGGGCGCTTAATCCTTCAGAGCGCGATAAAGCAAGTTTCATCAAAGAACGATTTATCCCTTTAGTGAAGGAAGGAATTTTGAAACTGCTTGAAGATTCTACATTCAATGACAATATTGAATTTATTGTAGTAAACGGACATACATTTCATCAGCAGCTTGTAAAAATTTCTGATTCATCAAAAACGGTTTTATACTGCGGCGATTTGATTCCTACAAGCTCGCATATTCCTGTTCCTTATGTGATGGGCTATGATCTTCAGCCGCTAGTTACAGTAAACGAAAAGAAAGAACTTTTACCTAAAGCAGTTGAAGAAAACTGGCTTTTGTTTTTTGAGCACGATGCTTTTTGTGCTGCTTCAACTATTACAAAAACAGACCGCGGCTTTGCGGTAAAAGAGAAATTTGCAGAGCTACCTGAATGACAAACACGGAAGGATTTTCAAAAGTATGCAAAGTAAACGATCTCAAAGAAAAATTTGGGCAGCGCTTTTTTGTTGATGATGTTGATGTAGCGCTATTCAAAGTAGAAGGAGAAATCTTTGCTTTGAGTAATATTTGCATTCACCAAAAAGCCGCAATTATTTATGATGGTTACATAGAAAACAATTGCGTTTACTGTCCAGCTCACGGCTGGATGTTTGATCTTCGCACTGGAAAATTTCCGCAAGGTACTAAAGGGCTTGACTCATACGAAGTACAGATTGTTGGAGAGGATGTTTACGTTAAGGTCTTCAAGAAAGAACTGAGATGGTGAGCTGCAATTTAATCTTTTGAGAGTATGAAGATTACAAACGAAATAGTAATTAATAAAGCGCACGAACTTGGCTTCGATTTGGTTGGCTTTGCTAAAGCTGATTTACTTGAAGAAGAAATCTCTCGTTTACAAGTATGGCTGGGAAAAGGGCATCACGCATCAATGGAGTATATGAACCGCAGCTTTGAAAAACGAAAAGATGTCTCTCAAATTTTGGCTTCTGCAAAAAGCGTGATCTCGTTAGCGGTAAATTATTACACTCCGTTTGAACATAATAATGAAATTGGTTCGGGAAAAATTTCTCGTTATGCTTGGGGCAAAGATTATCATCTTTTAATTTGGGAAAAATTATCTCTTCTCGAAGAATATTTAAAAAACATCGAGCCGGATTTTGAATCTAAAAGCTATGTTGATACCGGTCCGGTTATGGATAAAGTTTGGGCAGTTAAAAGTGGAATTGGCTGGCTCGGAAAAAATTCTAACGTGATTAACAAGGAAATTGGCAGTTGGTTTTTTATTGCAAACATTATTACCAACCAGCAGTTTGATTATTCTGTTAAAATTACAGATCACTGCGGAACATGCATCGCTTGCATTGAATCTTGCCCTACAAAGGCAATTGTAAACCCGTTTGTTGTAGATGCAAACCGCTGCATCTCCTTTTTAACTATAGAAAATAAAAATGGAATCAGTTCGGAGTTCAAAGGAAAATTAGACAATTGGATTTTTGGCTGCGATGTTTGCCAAGATGTTTGTCCTTGGAACAAGAAATTTGCCGAACCAACGCTTATGAACGAATTCTATCCTAATGAAACCAACTTAGTTATAGATACTGTGATCAGCATGAGCGAAAGTGAATTCAAAAATAAGTTTGAAACAAGCCCAATAAAAAGAACAAAACTTACAGGCTTAAAAAGAAATGCGGCTTTTCTTGCAGATGAATCCTAAGCAAATGAAAAACATCTAACGGCTATTAAAAGTTTGTAACATTCAATAATTTTGTGCGAACAATGGAGAAAGAAATGGCAGAGAATCATCACAAAGTGATAATAATAGGAAGCGGGCCAGCCGGATTAACTGCAGCGCTTTATGCATCGAGAGCAAATTTGAATCCTGTAATCTTTGAAGGAATGCAGCCGGGCGGGCAATTGACAATTACTACCGAAGTGGAAAACTTTCCCGGTTTTGAAAATGGAATTCAAGGTCCGGAATTAATGGATATTATGCGCAGGCAAGTTCTGCGTTTCGGCGCAAAATCATATTTTAAAAATGTTACAGAAGTAGATCTATCTAAACATCCATTTACACTAAAAGCGGAAGATGAAACTTACACAGCAGATTCTGTAATTGTTGCAACAGGCGCTTCTGCAAGATGGCTCGGAATTCCAAGCGAAAAATATTATCAAGGCTATGGTGTTTCTGCATGCGCAACCTGCGATGGATTTTTCTTTAGAGGTTTGCGTGTTATTGTTGTTGGCGGCGGCGATACTGCTATGGAAGAAGCAAATTATCTTTCACGCTTTGCAAGCGAAGTTTTGTTAGTGCATAGAAGAGATGGGTTTAGAGCTTCTAAGATTATGACAGAACGTACTCACAAAAATCCTAAAGTAAAATTTGTTACTAACACTACAATTAAAGAGGTACTTGGCAAAGAAGATGGCGGAAGAAAAATGGTAACCGGAGTTCTTCTTGAAAATACAAAAGATGGTTCTGTTAAAGAAGAATCTATTGACGGAGTTTTCCTTGCAATTGGGCATAAACCAAATACCGAAATCTTCAAAGGGCAGCTTGATATGGATGAAACCGGTTATTTAAAAGTTAAGCCTGGAACAACTTACACAAATGTTGAAGGTGTTTTTGCTGCCGGCGATGTTGCAGATCATGTTTACAGACAAGCCATTACTGCTGCAGGAAGCGGCTGCATGGCTGCTTTAGATGCTCAGCGATGGCTCGAAGAACAGGAAGCATAATTTGTTTGATTAACAAAAAAAAAGGGTCGTTTAACGACCCTTTTTTTTCTACTAATGTTCATAATTAATGCCCAGCATTTTCTTTTAGTTCAACTTTTCTTACAACAAAGTGAGCAGTAACTGCTCCTATTCCTAGTCCTAAAAATGTAAACCAAACTGTGTAAACAGGTTCACTATCCCAATATTTGGTTCCATCTTCTAAAGTTCTGTATCCAAAGAAGTAAACTCTATCAATAATGTTACCTATTATTCCAAGAGTAATAAGAAATACAGTTATAATTCCACCTTTCAATAAGTAGTAGCCATTTCTTCTTTCTTTATCTCTTGTATGAAGAAGCTCGAACATTTGTTCGGTTGAAAGCCCCTTTTCAATCATCATTTGTTTCTCTCGCGATTTAAAGTATATAGCTAATGTGATTACAAGACCTACAACGATGAAGAAAATTATCGGGATAAAGACTGCAATAACTTCCGGCATAGCGTTTCTCCTAATATTGTTTAATTCTTTTGACTGCAATTGTTTTATAAGGTTACAAAACTTTTCATAATTGTTTTTTCATTTACTACTTTAGAATTGGATTCATCCTTAAATGGTTACAATAATTAATTACAAGAATTTGTAACCTCAGCAATCTGGTTTTAGTCTAATAGAGTGATGAAACATTTAAGCGATATAGAAATAATAGATTCAGTAAAAAGAGGAAACGTTTCGGATTACTCGTTGTTAGTAAACCGGTACAAAGACCGCGCATTTTCTCTTTTGCGCCGCTTGCTTAAAAACGAGATGGATGCCGAAGAAGCACTTCAGGATAGTTATCTAAAAGCTTATAACGGATTAAAAAATTTTCGTAATGATGCAAAGTTTTCCACTTGGTTTTACAGAATTGTTTACAACACCGGGTTAAGTATTATAGCTTCAAAGAAAAGACAAGTAGAGCAGGAAATGTCATCGATTGATGAGGAGCTGGAACTTGGCGGTTATGACAGCGAAATTTACGGCACAACAGAAAATGTGAACCAATATGTTTTGAAAATGGTTGATAAACTTCCAGTAAGAAACGCACTTGTTATAATTTTATTTTATTTAGACGGACTTTCGATGAGCGAGATAAGCCAAGTAATGGGCATTTCTTTAGTGAATGTAAAAGTTTTGCTTCACAGATCCAGAAACGCATTAAAGGATTTACTGCTTAAGCACAATTATCAAGAGGAAGTATTATGAAACGGAATATTGACGAACTGCTAAACGATTATATAGATAATCAGCTCGCTCCAGAGGAAATTGATGAAGTGAAATTATTGATTAATAGCGAACCGCAAGTGGTAAAGAAACTAAAGGCTTTGCGCACGGTTCATCTCTCTATGCAAAAACTTGAATATGATAAAGCTCCAGCCGGTTTTACAGAACGGTTTATGAAAAAGTTAAGCACGGTTACAACTGTTTCCAGAAAGAATAATTCATTCTTCTACAGTGTTGTTGGCTTTTTTGTGTTTCTTATAGTTGGAATTCTGGCTTATATAATTTTTTCAATCAATTGGAATTTTGACAGCATTTATCTTTCCACTTACATAGAAAAGGCAAGAGGCGGCATTGAAAAAAATGGGAAACTAGCTTTTTCTATTTTCAAAAATAAAACTGTCTTGATGATCAGCTCTTCTATGGTTCTTCTGCTGTTAATACTTGCTTATTTTGGTTTTGAATCTCACAAGAACTGGAAAAAGAAACTTAACAGCTTCTCCCGCTAAATGGAAAAACCTAATTGTTTATCATTTCATAATTAGCTTATCGTTTCTGCTTGTAATATTTTTGCGCACAACAAAATAATTTTTTTGATGAGCCACAAATCCGGATACGCTGCAATAATTGGAAAGCCTAATGCGGGTAAATCCACCCTGATGAATGCAATTCTTGGCGAAAAGCTTTCGATTGCAACATCCAAACCGCAGACAACAAGGAAAAAAATTCTTGGTATTCACTCTACAGAAAACTTTCAGATAATTTTTCTTGATACGCCCGGCATAATGCAGCCAGAGTATCTTCTTCAGAATAGAATGCAGGAATTTGTATTTCAGAGTGCAAAAGATGCAGATGTGATTTTGTTTATCCTGGATATAGAAGCAGACCCAAACGGAACTAAAGCATTTGAAGATGTTAATGTTCAAAAAGTTCTGCATAATAACGCCGTTCCTAAAATTTTGCTCATCAACAAAATTGATGTCTCCAATCAAGCAGTTGTAGAAAAATTATCTGCCGAAGTAAGCGCGAAAGGGATTTTTAATAAAGTGATGCCGATCTCTGCTAAAAATTCTGTTAATATTGTTTCGGTTGTAGATTCGATTCTAGAATTTTTGCCAGAGCACCCAAAGTATTACACCGAGGATCAGTTGAGTAACGATAATGAAAGATTTTTTGTTTCAGAAATTATCCGCGAAAAAGTTTTTGAGCTTTACAGGGAAGAAATTCCCTACAGTACGGAAATTGAAATAGAAGAGTTTACCGAACGCGAAGGAAGAAAAGATTACATACGTGCGGCAATAATAATAGAGCGTGAATCTCAGAAACCGATTATCATAGGCAATAAAGGTTCTACAATTAAGAAACTTGGAAAAAGTTCGCGGGAAGCAATCGAATCGTTTTTGCAGAGGGAAGTATTTTTAGAACTATTTGTAAAGGTTAAAGAAAAGTGGCGTTCAAACCCAAACATGTTAAACCGTTTTGGCTATAAAACGGAAAGCGATGATTAAACACTCGAACCATTTTTATAAATACACCGCCGAAGCAGCGCTTGTTCTGATGACAATAATCTGGGGCGGAACTTTTGTGATTGTTAAAGAATCACTGAATGATATTTCTTCAATGCTTTTTATTGCAATCCGCTTTGCTATTGCTTCATTGCTGCTTATTGCCTTTTTACTTTTGAAGAGAATCGAAATTGAAAGAAATGCAATACTACCCGGAATTATGCTTGGTGTGTTTTTGTTTAGCGGGTTCTTCTTTCAAACGCTTGGCTTAAAATTAACAACGGCAACTAAATCTGGTTTTATTACCGGAGCGTTAATTGTGTTTATTCCTTTTGTACAAATTCTTGTTGAAAAGAAATTCCCTTCAAAAGGCGCTCTGCTTGGAGCGGCAATAGTAATACTTGGACTGTTGTTTCTTTCCAGCGGCGGCTCTTCTATTGCAAATTTTATTTCCGAACTCGGTGCAAGTTTCAATCTCGGAGATATACTTACGTTAATCTGTGCATTCTTTTTCGCCGTTCATATTGTCTATATTGATGTTTACAGCACAAAGCATAATTTCTGGGTTTTGCTAACTACGCAGCTTACCACTGTAGCGCTGCTTGGATTTGCTGCTTCACTTTTGTTTTTAGGTTTCTCTGTTGAAGCAGTTCATATAGATTTAACAAAGTATCTTATATTCGGGCTGCTTTATACTTCGCTTCTTGCAACGCTTTTTAATATCGGAATACAAACAAGATTTCAAAAAGTGGTAAGTCCTACTAAAGCCGGAATTATTTATTCGTTTGAGCCAATCTTTGCTGCAGTTTTTGCTTTCTTTTTACTTGGAGAGAAAATAAGTAACTTTGGCTTGTTCGGTTGCGCATTAATTTTCTTAGGATTGATAGTTGCAGAATTGTTCGATTCATATTTCGAGTATAAAGATGAATCTGAGCAGAGCTGAAATTCTTACAAGCGGATTTGTACAGGGAGTTGGCTTCCGCTACTTTGTGGTTAGACAAGCAGAAACACTCGGCTTAAAAGGATTTACGGAAAACTTATTTAGCGGAGAAGTTTTAACTGTTGTTGAAGGTGAGAAGAGTTTAATTGAAGAGTTGTTAAAGCAAATCAAAATTGGTCCTTCGAGAGCACAAGTAAGAAACGTGTTTATAAAATGGTGTACTTATAAAAATGAATTCACACAATTTGAGATAAAATATTGAATCCACATTTCAGAATTGGTTTTGGTTACGATGTTCATAAGTTTGTAGAAAACCGCAGGCTTATAATTGGCGGAGTTGAAGTTCCACATTCAAAGGGATTGTTAGGTCATTCCGATGCAGACGTACTTCTTCATGCAATTTGCGATGCGATGCTTGGAGCGCTTGCTCTTGGTGACATCGGGAAGCACTTTCCTGACACGGACGAGAAGTACAAAGATGCCGACAGTAGAAAATTACTTAAACATGTAGGCGAATTGATTCGGGCTAACGGATACGAAGTTTCTAATATTGATTCTAATGTGCTTCTTCAAAAACCAAAACTTTCTTCTTACATAAATGAAATGCGCCGTGCTATTGCCGAGATTGTAAACCTTTCTGTCGCACAAGTTTCTATTAAAGCTACAACAGCCGAAGGCTTGGGTTATGTTGGCAGAGAGGAAGGCTGTGCCGCTCAAGCTGTTGTTTTACTAACCAAAAACGAAAACTAATGCTTCAAGATATTCTTGCATACATAAGCGCTCTCGATCCGGCAGTAATTTATCTCGTTCTGTTCTTCTTTGCTTTTATCGAAAACATTTTCCCTCCTTCACCAAGCGATGTTGTGCTTGTAATTGGTGCAACTCTAATTGCAAATACTCCTATTGGCTTTTTACCAATTTTAACTGTTACCAGCATTGGAAGTGCCGTCGGGTTTATTGTTATGTATTTTATAGGAGAGTTCTTGGGAGAAAAACTGATAAGAAAAGGTAAGCTGAAATTTCTTAATCAAGATTCTCTTAACAAAACAGATGTGTGGTTCTCTAAGTACGGCTACAAACTGATTTTAATTAACAGATTTATACCCGGAACCCGTGCGATAATTAGTTTTTTCTGCGGTGTTCACCGCTTAAAACCGGCAAAAACTTTTTTCTATGCAGCGCTAAGTTCATTTGTTTGGAATGCAATTCTGATTTCGCTCGGTGCTTTCCTTGGAAATAATATCGACTTGATTGACAAGTATCTTGCCGCTTATTCTAACATTGGATTAGGTATTACCGCAATTGTTATTGGTTATGTTTTATATAAATTTTTGAAAAAGAAAAAATTGAAGCAATGAAATACTTCCGCCGACATAGAATTGTACCAACTCCCGTTGAGAGAAAAGAGCGTAAGAAACAATTGCTGCTTGCTTCATTAAGCGGAGTTTTACTTGGTTTGTCTTTTCCGCCTATTCCTTTTCCATTTCTATCATTCTTTGCCTTCATTCCTTTTTTCTTTGTACTAGAGAAGAGAGATGGACTCGCTTCAATAAATCGAATCTCTTACATTTTTCTTTTCTTCTTTTGTTTAATAACTCTTTATTGGATTGGCAGCTGGACAAAAGAAGCCGATCCCTTTTTAATGATCTCCGGCGTATTAGTGTTGTTTGTAAATCCGGGGTGTTATCTTATTGCAACATCACTATATTTTCTCAGCACAAAAATTTTTAATAGAAATGGAGCTCTATACCTTTTTCCGCTTTACTGGGTCTTTTTCGAGTACATTCACTCGCTTACAGATTTAAAATTCCCTTGGCTTACTCTAGGAAACAGCCTCGCTTATTTTAACCAGTTTATTCAGTTTGCAGATCTTGTTGGCGTGTATGGTCTTTCGCTTATTATCCTTTACATAAATGTTTTTCTCTATAAAGCCGTACAAGAAATAAGGGCAACAAAAAAAATGAATCATCGGTTTATGTTTTTTGCTTTACTTCTTTTTATGATTCCAACAATTTACGGCTGGTTTAAGCTGGCTTCTTACCAAACGCCGTCAAGACAAATTAAAGTTGGATTGATTCAACCGAACTTAAACCCATGGGAAAAATGGAGCGGCGGAAGCATTGAAGAACTGCTTAACCTATATTTTGAGCAGTCTGATGCAGCTATAAATAAAGGCGCGCGAATCATCTTTTGGCCTGAAACAGCGCTGCCAGTTTATTTACTTGGCGGCAATTACACTTACGAAGTAGAGCGCATTCATAAATTTGTAAATGAGAATAAAGTTACACTAATTACCGGCATGCCCGATATAAATTTCTTTTTTGATATAAAGGAAGCTCCAAAAGGTGCAAAACTTTTGAGAAACGGCGATGCTGCTTATACTTCTTATAATTCAATTTTAACTTTTACGCCTAACTCAAACGGAATTCAGAAATATCAAAAAAATCTGCTTGTTCCTTTTGGCGAAAAAGTTCCTTTTGTAGAAGAACTTCCTTTCCTTGGCGATTTAATAAAATGGCAAGTTGGAATATCAAGCTGGAATGTTGGCGCTGCTCACAATGTATCGGATTTAGGTTATACTAAAGTTGGTGCAGTTGTTTGCATCGAATCAATTTATCCGGAATACATTACTAAACTTGTTAACAAAGGTGCAGATTTTTTAGCTGTAGTAACTAATGATAGCTGGTATGGATATTCGAGCGGACCATTTCAACATAAAGAGATATCCGTTCTGCGTGCAGTTGAAAATAGAAGAACTGTTGTGCGCAATGCTAACGGCGGAATTAGCTGCATCATAGACCCGATGGGCAGAACTTTGGCAGCAACTAAACTTTTTACCAAAGATGTTTTAGTTGGTTACATACCAATTATACAAGAAAAAACTTTCTATTCTCAGTTTCCGTTAATAATTCCGCTTATAGTTGTTTTGGGTTCGGTTCTTACAATTTTATTAGCAGTGTTAAATTCTATCTTAAAGCTGGTGAAGAAAAAACAATGAATAAATTTATTGATCTACGAAGCGATACTGTTACAAAACCATCTGCCGAAATGAGAAAAGCAATGTATGATGCAGAAGTTGGCGATGATGTTTACGGCGAAGACCCGACTGTAACGGCTCTTCAGAATTATGTAGCAGAGTTGCTTGGAAAAGAGGCTGCGCTATTTGTTCCAAGCGGTACTATGGCTAACCAAATCTGCTTAAATGTTCTAACAAAACCCGGCGATGAAGTTATTTGCGATCGTGATGCACATATCTTTCAGTATGAATCCGGCTCGCCGGCGGCTCTTAGCGGTTTGCAGCTAAGTTTAGTTGATGGCGTGCGCGGAATTTTTACACCTGAACAAGTTGAACCGCTGATTAGACCTACAAGCGCATATTATATGGCGCGAACACGTGTTATCGAAATTGAAAATACACATAACCGCGCCGGAGGTACAATTAATCCAATTGAAAATATTAAGACAATTTCTTCCTTAGCTAAAAAGCACAATTTGTACATGCATCTCGATGGCGCACGAATTTGGAATGCTTCGGTAGTTACTAATATTTCTCCCGCAGAATATGCAAGCCATTTTGATTCTGTTAGCGTTTGCCTTTCTAAAGGATTAGGCGCGCCAATTGGTTCTATATTAGCCGGTACAAAAGATTTTGTTAAAGAAGCATTCCGCATTCGTAAAGCTTGGGGCGGTGGAATGAGACAAGTAGGTGTAATTGCCGCTGCCGGTTTGTTTGCAGTGCAATACAATATTTCGCGCTTATTAGAAGACCACGAAAAAGCTAAAGTACTTGCCGAAGGCTTATCTAAGATTGCAAACGTAAACATTAAGCCGGAATACGTTGAAACAAACATTCTAATGTTTACGCCAAAGGAAATCTCAATAGAAAATTTTCAAAAAATATGTAAAGATGCCGGTCTTTTGCTTGGTACTGGAAAAGTTGGAGAAATTAGAGCTGTAACTCACATGGACGTTTCGTTTGATGAGATTAACGATGCGGTTAAGATTATAAAGAAAGTTTTGAGCTCATAGTACAAGAACAAGATTAAAGTGAGAAGCTGTTTTGGAGAAATCAAATTATAAGCATGCTATTACTGAAGTTGTACGTTTTCATGAAGTTGATATGATGAGCGTTTGCAATAACGCAGTATATTTTAACTATTTTGAAGATGCACGTATTAAATACATTCAAGATTTAATTAAGAATTTTTCACTCAAAAAAATAATGGCGGGTCATTCCTACTTTATTATGGCACATAACGAAGCAGATTACCTTGAACCCGCTTTATTGGAAGACGAGCTGATTGTTTACACAAGAGTAAATTTTATTAAAAATAGTTCTTTTGGATTTAGACACTTGATAGAGAAAAAGAGTACCGGAAAAATTATTACCCGAGGCGGAGGAATTTTTGTTCATATTGATAAAGAAACCAAAAAACCTGTTCCGCTTCCGATAGAATTTTACGAAGCTGTAAAATCTTTTGAGTATGAAGTTGAAATAGTAAAAACAAAAACTTCATCAGAATAATTCTTGGATAATGAGAATTTTGTAACAAGTCGCCTTGAAATTTCTTACTTTGAAATAAAAAAAGAGGGCGTATGAACCTCGTGTTTGATATTGAAACTGTTGGAATTGATTTCGAACATCTTTCGGAAACACAGCAGGAATTTTTACTTCGTTACGCAGAACAAGAAACAGAATCTGTTAAAAGAGAAACATTAATAGAGAACGCCAAGCGCTGTCTTAGCCTTTACCCTTTTACAGCAAAAATTGTTTGCCTTGCTATGATGAACACAGATACAAACAAAACTCTTGTACTTTTCGAGCACCATGAAAATGAAGCGTGGGAAACCGCAGAAGAAAATGTTATGTATCAATCAGCTTCCGAAAAAGATATTATTTCTAAGTTTTGGAAATATACTTCAAAAGCAGCTAAGCTGATTTCTTTCAATGGAAGAGGGTTCGATTTGCCCTTCATAATGATGCGCTCTGCAATGCTGAAAATTAAACCAACAAGAAATTTTATAAAGAATAGATATGACTTAGCAGCGCATATCGATTTGTTAGAACAGTTTACTTTCTACGGTGTAACAAAGAAATTTAATTTAGATTTTTACTGCCACGCTTTTGGAGTTGAATCTCCTAAAGCAAATGGAATTACAGGTATGGAAGTAAAAGAGCTTTATAAAGCAGGTAGAACAAAAGATATTGCTATTTACTGCGGCAAAGATGTTCGCGCAACTTACCAGCTTTATAAAATATGGGATGAGTTTCTTAATCTTAAGTAAAGATGTTTTTCTTGTGTTGTGGTTTTATGTACTAAAATTTATTTTCTATAAAAAACGAGGTGAGAAATGGTATTCGACAAATTAATCCAGCTTTTGAACACTCACAAAAATGAAATAGCCCTTGCTTATTACGAACAAGTAAAAAATTCTGAATACATGAGAACATATCACTCTCTCGATCCAGAAATAGTAATTGCACGTGAAGCAGCTACTTACGTTCATTTAGCTCAATGGCTGCAAAACGGCTCCAATAATTCTGATGCCGAAAACTTTTTTGAAAAAGTTGGTTCGGAAAGATATAAAGAGGGTTTCCCTTTATCGGAAATAAACTATGCATTGTTTATCAGTAAAAAAGCTTTTTACGAATTCTCCAGAAATTACCCCGAATTGCTTAATGGTTTAACACCCCACGAAATTATTGACAGCTTTGCAATCCTAGGAAATTATTTTGCCCTTGGCGGCTTTTATATGATCCGAGGCTATCTAAATACTCTTTTCGAGAAGCTTGATATTAATGATAGCTTAACACGCGAAGAAATTCATCAAATTTTGGTGCGCGGCGCTATTGATGAAGAAGATATTGATATGAGCGATTTTATCTGGCGACATGTTTAATTTTTGTGCCGATAATCTATTAAGATAAATCATAAATAATCATAATCATCTTAATAATTCTCATTACGCAGAAACCTGTTTTGATGACGTTAAACCTTTCTTACATAACGCAAGTTAATAAGTTCTTGATCTTGTTCTTTTTAAAATATCTACAAGAATTTGCATAGAAAAAATCGCAAATCGAAGTTCCAGCAGTGCCTAAAACTGAGTGCTGGGCGATTATTTATAAAATTTCGGATTAATTATTACGCAACATTTATTAAAGAAGCAATAACGAGGATGGGTAACAACTTTAACTTGCGGCTTTGCGTCTTGGCGAGAAACCAGCTTTAAGACGTTAAGTCTCTCTGGCGTAAGGTGAGTTATAAAATCTGTGTTCTACTTTTCTTTTCATTCAAACTACGGCAGCTAACCTGACTGCACCTATGTCCTTTGGGGGATTGTAAAACTCCTTTTGGATACTTTAATATTCCCGACAAACACTCTTTTTTAATTCAAAAACAAAATTTTTTTAAGATTTTATTTGGATAGCAAAATCTTTTGTTAGATTTTTGCATCAAATCTTATAGAAAGTTGACACTTATAAATATCAAGTATTTTTTCAATGAAATCTTTTTCAGAAGACAAAAACGAACCGATCTACTCAATTAGTACAGCAGCAACTCTGCTTCATATATCCGTTCATACCTTAAGAATGTATGAGCGGGAAGGTTTAATTATTCCGTTCAAAAGAAAATCCAAACAAAGGCTTTATTCGAGGGCGGATATTGAGCGGCTTGAGTGTATCCGCACTGCCATCAATCAGATGAAAATTAGCATTAACGGAATTAAACTTATGTATGCTTTGATACCTTGTTGGGAAATTATCAAATGTTCTAATGATGATAGAAAAAAATGTACAGCTTATAATCAGCATTCAGTGCCATGTTGGAGACATAACCATACTGGCACTATTTGCGAAAATAAAAACTGCCGTGACTGCGAAGTTTACTCTTCATTTGGAAATTGCGAACGTATTAAAGAAAAACTAAAAGAACTCATTCACTAAAATTTATAAATTAACAATAAGGACAATAATGAAAAAACTTGTAATACTTGGCGCTGGTACTGCAGGAACAATGATGTTAAATAAACTTCATCCGGCATTAAATAAAGATGAGTGGCAAATTACAATTGTAGATCAACACGAGACACATTATTATCAACCCGGATTTTTATTCATCCCTTTTGGAATTTACACGCATAAAGATGTAATTAAACCTAAGCGGGATTTTTTCCCTTCCGGGACTAATGTTGTAAAATCTGAAATTGATAAAATTGAACCGAAAGAGAACAGAGTATTATTAAAAAACGGGCAAATACTTGGATATGACTATTTAATTATTGCCACTGGGGCAAAAATTGAGCCGACAGAAACAGAAGGATTGAAAGATAATTTGTGGCATAAAAGTATTTTCGATTTTTATACTATTGAAGGCGCTTGTGCATTAGCAGCTTACTTTAAACATTGGGAAGGAGGCAAACTTGTAATAAATATTTCGGAAATGCCTATTAAATGCCCGGTTGCACCACTCGAATTTGCATTTTTGGCAGATTGGTATTTTACCGAAAAGGGAATTCGTAATAAAGTTGATATTCAGTATGTAACTCCGCTGCCTGGCGCATTTACCAAGCCGCGGGCTTCTTCAATACTTGGCGATTTTCTAAATAAGAAAAACATAAAACTAACAAGCGATTTTAATATTGCCCGCGTTGATAACAAAGCTAAAAAAATAATTTCTTGGGATGAGCAAGAAGTTGAATTCGATGTTCTTGTTACTATTCCAACTAACAAAGGCGATGAAGCAATTAATAGAAGCGGAATGGGAGATGAGCTAAACTTTATTCCGACCGATAAAGAAACGCTAATTGCTGAAGGATACAATAATATTTTTGTAATTGGCGATGCGACAAATCTTCCAAGCTCTAAAGCCGGCTCGGTTGCTCATTTCCAGGCAGATATTTTATTTGAAAACTTTATGGCTGTAATTGAAGGATTACAACCGAAAGCGAAATTTGATGGCCATGCTAACTGCTTTATCGAATCTGGCTTTGGTAAGGGTATCTTAATAGATTTCAATTATGATACAGAACCACTGCCCGGAAAATTTCCTTTGCCTGGTATTGGACCATTCTCGCTGCTTGAAGAAACAAAGATGAATCACTATGGAAAGATAATGTTTAGATGGATGTATTGGAATTTTCTTCTTAAGGGCGTTGAACTTCCAATAGAAACAAAAATGTCTATGGCTGGCAAGAGGCTATAAATGGAAGAAAATAAATTACAAGTACAGATTAATGAGCTGAACTCAAAATTAGACATTATTCTTGAAGAGATTGAACTTCAAAGGCGCCACAGAAGAGAAATGGAAGACTTGAAAGATGATTTGATGAGAGTTGGCAAAGATTTTTATGATACTGCTGTAGAAGAGCTTGATCAAGTGCATGATCATGTTAACACAAAAGATATTTTGCACTTTGGCAAATATATGCTGCGTAATGTAAACACTATTAGCAAAACAATTCAGCAGTTAGAAAGCATTAAAGATTTTCTAAAAGATGCTTCTCCGCTTATGAGAGAATATATTATTGATTTAATGGCAGCTCTGGATGAATTTGACCGCAAAGGGTATTTTGAATTCTTTAAAGAATCTAAAAATATTGCGGATAAAATTGTAACATCATTTAGCAAAAATGATGTGCAGCACTTAGGAGATAACATTGTAACAATACTCAATACTGTGAAAAATCTAACTCAACCCGAAATGCTTCATGCTGTTAATAATGCTGTCAGTGTCTATAAAAATCTTGATGTTGAAGTTCCTAAAGAAGTTTCGTACCTCAAATTATTGAAAGAGCTGAACACTCCAGAAGTTAAAAGAGGTATAACTTTCGCAATTCACTTTTTGAAAAACATTTCCTCACAAAATGAAAATAAACAGGTAAATAAATCACAAAACAACTAAGGAGAAAATTATGGCTGCAAAAGAATATGCTGGAAAAATGCTTGAACTTGACGCAGACGGCAATTTAGTAAACTTGAATGATTGGAATGAAGATGTTGCAAAAGAGATTGCTGCTGAAGAGGAAATCGGGTTACTAACGGACCGGCATTGGGCAGTAATCAACTATATGAGAAAAGAGTATTCGCAAAAAGGTGATGCGCCTTCAATTCGTAAACTTACCAAAGAAAGCAGTGTTGATACGAAAGAACTCTACGCATTATTTCCAAAAGGACCGGCAAAAAAAGCTGCAAGAATTGCAGGATTGCCAAAACCAAAAGGATGTATTTAATAAAAGGAGAATGAAATGACCGAACCAATCAAAAAAGTATCGATCGTAGTTTCTCGAGGCTCACTCGAGGGTGTTTATCCAGGTTTGATTATGGCTAATGGCGCTCGTATGGAAGGAATTGAAGCACAATTATTTTTCACTTTTTTCGGGCTCCACGCCGTAGTAGAAAAGAAAATGGATAAGTTAAAAGTTGCAACGGTTGGAAATCCTGCTATGTGCGTTCCCGATGCAATGGGACCAGGCTTACCAACTTGGATGGGAGCTGTTCCGGGTATGTCCTGGTTTGCAACTTGGATGATGAAAAGGGAAATGGAAAAAATTGATATTCCGCCAGTTAGAGAATTCTTAGAAATGATTCACGATGCAGGATGCGATATTTATGGATGCAAGGCAACTGTTGATATGTTTCATTTAACACAAAAAGATTTTTGCCCTCAAGTTGATGGAATTATTACTGTGGGCGAGTTTTATGAAAAATCTGCCGGCTCTCAAATAATTTTTACGTAAGCATTTCAATTAGGTTATGCAGGCTGGCGTAAGTGACAGAGCGGGAACATGAGTAAGATTAAGAGTAAATACAAGAAATAGTCTTGATCATGATCTTACTCTTACTCTTAATCTTATTCTTGTTCTTAATCGTGTTTATACTGTAAACTAAATATTCGGAGAACAAAAAATGAAGTTATCCGTAAAGACTTTAATTAGTATTATTTTTATTTCTTTTATAACTCTTTCGGCATCAGAGCACGGAATTTATCTTTTGGCTGTATCAAACATTAAAGGTGATATAGGTAAAGTTGGCGATGAACTTAAAGGCAAATTAATATCGGCCGGTTATAATATCTTAAGCTATTCGGATGCTGCAAATCCAGATATTGTTCGTCAAAAGAAAGATGATAAATGCGGCTTTAATGCAAAATTAATTGTGCTTAGTCATAACGATTACACAAGATTGGTTTCATCAAAGGGAAATCAATACTTAGTTGCCTCATTTTTACGCGTTGCGATTTATGAAACTCCGGACGGAATACAAATAAACATTGCAGACCCGGAAACTATTAACCGTATAGTGTTTAACGATCTGTACGAAAAAGGGAAGAAGAATGAATACAATCAAATTGTTACTAAGACTAAAGAGTTTAAAGCTAATTTGTTGAAAGTAATTCATTCAGTTTCCGGTGGTAGTAAAGTAGAAAAACCTCAGGAGCCTATTCGTAATGATAAAGATATTGCAGAATCAGCCAAAGATATGTTTATGATGGTTGGACCGATGACATTTTTCAACGATGAAGACCAGTTTCCGCAAATCTTTTCTGTAAAAAATAGTGAGGGTAAAAAAGGAATCGAAAAATTAATTGAAGAAATGAAGACCAATCTCAAAAATTTCAAGCCATCAAAAGACGATGTTGAATATCGCTATGTAGCAAATCCCGAAGTATTAAAATGGAAAATCATTAGCCAAATTTATTCTCCGGATTCCGCCGCATGCGTACTTGGAGTTACACGAACTCAAACTGAAGGGTTATCATTTCATATTGCAGGAAAAAAAAGAGAGAGTTCTAACAATAAATGCCCGGGCATAGACCACGCCGCTGCATATCCAATCGAAGTTTTGTTAATTCAACAAGATAACGAGCTTCTCGTTTACACTGCACGGCAAATGTTTAGAATGGATATGTATTTCTGGGATGCCGGCAAAATGGCTTTTATGAACCATATGAGTATGCCATCTGTGTTGGATGAATCTTTACGTACAGCATTACTTGGTAAAAACTATAAAAAGGACTAATCCTTAAACAATCTCACAAATAGGAGAAACTTATGAAAGCAGGTTTTAGGCTATTAATTATTTTACTTGTTGCTTCTACTTTATTCGCTCAATCCGGCACAAGATTAATTGGTTTCGATGCTAAATCTTTAGGAAGAGGCGGTACTTCAATCGGCGTTTTTGATAGCGGCGAATTGATGATGACAAACCCGGCTGGATTGTCTTTCGTAAATCAATCTATGTTGAATGTTGATTTCTCGATGATGTTTCCGGTTATGAATTTTCATAACACATTGAACAGAGCTGACGGAGAAAAAAATGTATTTCCACTTCCATCTGCTTCTTATGTAAATAGCTGTGATTGCAATGATTTCACTTGGGGTGTTGGTTTCTTTACATCGGGCGGTATGGGCGCTGACTATAAGCTGAATCATGCGCTTTACGGAACAACAAAACAAGAATATCATTCTAAGTTAGGTTCAATGCAAGGTGGATTAAGTGCAGCTTATAAATTCACCGAAAATTTTTCGGTTGGTGCAAGCTTACATTTAGTTTACAGTATGCTAGAATTCTCTATGCCATTCTCTTTGAATCCGCTTGCGATGCAGGGTGTTGCAATGCCGGGAATGACATTCGGACAAATGTTTGCAGCGCCAAATTCTATGGGAGGCTTTGGTTATGATGAAGTAACTGCTGCTGCAAAGATGAGCGATTTAACTGCGCTAGGTTTCAACGGTAAAATTGGTTTGGCTTACAAAGTTGATAACAAACTTTCTTTCGGTTTGAGCTATACTATGCCTACATCTTTAACTTATTCAGGCGGCAAAGCTGCTATGGATATGACAGCTCAACTTAACGATGCTTTTGGAAAAGCTGTAATGGGATGGATGATGCAGAATCCAGGAAAAACACAGGCACAAGCACAAGCAGCAATTATGGCTCAGTTTACTCAGGTAGGTATTGATATGAGCAAAGGTGTTGCTGCAAATTATAATTTAGATGTTGATTTAACTTTCCCTTCTTCATTTGGTTTTGGTGTTTCTTACAAAGCAGCAGATTGTATAATGTTTGCAGCAGATGTTGAATATCTAATGTGGGAAAATGCTTTTGATAAAATGACTTTGAAATTAAAAGGCGGAAACAATGCCAACATCAATAAGATGATGGGAAACAACGGAACGTTTAACATTGATTTCCCAATGAATTGGAAAAACTCATTGATGTTAAAAGTTGGCGGCGAATATGCAGCAACAAAAAAATTAACAGCTCGTCTTGGCTACGCTTACAATGTTAATCCAGTTCCAGAAACAACTGTATTTCCTATCTTTCCGGCAATTGTAGAAAACCACGTTATGGCTGGACTTAGCTACAAAGTTTCTGCGCCTTTAACAATTAATGCAGCTTTCGAAATGGCTTTGAATAATTCGCTAAAAGCCAGCAATCCAAGTTTGATAGCTAATGAATTTGACGGCAGCACAAGTGAGCTTTCAACAACATTGATACATATTTCTTGCAGTTACGCTTTCTAAGAAAAGAAGATTTTGATTAAAGAGTAAGATTATGATAAGAATGTCTTAATCTTACTCTTACTTACTCACATTACGCAGAAACCTGTATTGATGACTTTAAACCTTTCTTACGTAACGTAAGTTAATAAGTTCTTGTTCTTGATCTTTTTAAAATATCCACCAGAATTTGCATAAAAAAAATCGCAAATCGAAGTGCCAGCAGCGCCTAAAACGGAGAGCTGGGCATTTATTTATAAAATTTCGGTCGATTATTACGCAACATTAATTAAAGATGCAGTAACGAGGATAGTTAACAACTTTAACTTGCGGCTTTGCATATTAGCGAGAAGCCTCTTTTTTTCTCGCAGAGCCGCTAAGCCGCAAAAACTATCGAAGTTAAGTTCCGTAGAAACCTGTTTTAAGAAGTTAAGTCTCTCTGGCGTAAGGTGAGTTACTTAATCTTACTCATGTTCTTAATCTTGAGATTTGTTACTCAGGCAGTTCAAAAATTTGATAATCGTTTTGCAAACAGTAATGTTCTAAGAACTTTTCCAGAATAGAATCTCTGACAACACACAAAACCTTTGCATCAATTTCATTCCGATGGGAAATCAAGTTTGTGATAGCTGGTTCAAGTCCTTTGCTTTCCAATTCAAGCGGACCAATTTCATCAACTACAATCCAGTTAAGTTTTTTTTCCAAACAGT
Source organism: uncultured Melioribacter sp. (assembly GCA_964575995.1). Lineage (GTDB taxonomy): Bacteria > Bacteroidota > Ignavibacteria > Ignavibacteriales > Melioribacteraceae > Stygiobacter. Next base: position 82,955 of record CAZNTN010000002.1, read on the forward strand.
CATTAAGAATTATCTGTGCCCAAGCAAAAGTTGCGTTGCTAAAATTGTATTTCCCAATCGAAATTATGTTATTTATTCCGGTGGTTTCAAGAGGCTTTAATGTACGCAAGCCGATATGATAAATAAACCGCTTATCATCTATAACAGGCTGAAAAATCCCGTCAATATTCTTCTGCGCTGCTGCCCAATGCATCAAGCGCGTTGTTTTTCCGGTTTTTATTTTACCGGTTAGTATGCTGAGTTTGCTCATTATTTATTTCTAAAATTAGAAGCATAGCTAAAGAATTGGAAAGGAAAGTTAATATGCGTCTTAATCCGCTAAGCTCATATGTTTCTTCCCAGCAATAGTTAATTACTTTCTTAAAGGATGGGAACAGTGCAGTGATTTTATTTATCTCTGCGGCGTGGTCAAATTTTCTTTTCTCGATAAATCTTTTGAAACGTGAAAGAACAAATGGAGTAATAAACTTGAACCAAATAAAAGTTATCGCAACTGAACGGATTATCATATAGAGAATATCTGAGGCAGTTGATTTTTCAATCTTCGGAACTAAGTAAGAAAGTATCATTAACGCCAAAAAGAATATTATCAATAGAATACCCGACTTTCTTTGCCACCATCTTTTTCTTTTAGATGATGTCTTCTGGTCAAAAAATGGATTTGCGGCAGCACTTTTAAATAGTTCTAAATCGATCATCTTACTTTTTCTTTCAAGCCATTTATCCACTCTTGCCGCTTTTATGCCAATTAATAATCCTGCTAACAAATGAATTGAAGCATAAACAGAAATTATTATAACAGAGGCTTTCAAAGAATGAATGCTTTTAAGAAAAGGATGCTGTGTAATAAGAAAATTTACAAATGTGTCGATTGAATCCCAGAAAGCAGAACCGAACACAAAAGTGATTACAAAGAGTTTTTGAAATGCACTCAATGTAAGGGCAATCATTCCTAAAAGGATAGCCGAAACTTTGTAGTAAGGAATAAAACTAAAAAACAGATAACCCATAATGCCTTGAACAGTAACAGCAAAGTAAGAATTAAGAGGAATGAAAGGAGTAACAACCGCTTTAATGAGTATTACTACTAATGTGGATTTTAGGATTTGCGAAGGTGATTCAGCATAGCGTGCAATTAATGAAATAAAAAAAACAGCCGCACCCCCAATTAATAATCCGGTTAAAGGTATTTTAAGTATGTGTAAAATTCCGCCGAGAGCGGCTTCGCTGAAGCCCCAAAGCGCCGTAAGCCTTTGAACATTAAGTTTAAGTGTTAATTCACTTTGAGAAGTTATCAATTCTTACTTGCCCTTTTTCTGATCGAGGATATCTTCAAACCAACTTATTACAGCCATTGAAGCAGGAAATCCAAGTGTTAAAATTATCTACCAATTTCGTTTTTCTACAACCCAAATATTAATCCCTTTCTTACTTGAGAATGCGCCTCGCTTTGTGAACCTGTGCCGGCTGCAAGGGCAAGTTTTACAAGTGAGCGCTCTCGTTCATTCAAAGAACTCTCTTTATAAATTGCATCTCCAAGACGTTCATAAGCAGCTGTAATTTCTGTAAATTCTTTCAAAAATCTTTCAAACCGTTTTGAGGGATTTTACATTGCCTCTAATCTTAACCATAAATTAATTTATTCCAAGTGCAGCTGCAATCAAAAATTAGAAGCAAAATAGAAACAAAAATACTGCCCCAAAATAATGTAATTTAGAAAAAAATGACCATCCTATCTTAGTAACTCACCTTACGCGAGAAATAATTTTTTGCCGCAAAATGAAAAAGCACAAAGGAAAAACTTGAAAGTATATTTGCCTATTCAAAACTTCTTAGTGCCTGGTGTTCTTAGTGGCGAGGTTAGCTTAGCATAAGTGTAAAGTGAATTAGTAATGTTTTTGAAACCGTTTTACCGTTGTTTGAGTGTTTTTTTGAGTTGAAATCTCCTATTCAATTTTACCTGATAATTTTTCTTATTACTTTTTAGAAGCCCTTAGCCTGCAGTATGAAAACCAATATTTATATCATTTCATTTTTTATATTTACGCAGAAGTTTTGTATCAAACTTATTAAATAGATGTCTTGCCCCGGTAGCTCAGTGGAAAGAGCAGCGGTTTCCTAAACCGTTGGTCGGAGGTTCAACTCCTCTCCGGGGTACAACAAGCTGAGGCAAATATGAAGAAATTACTTGTAAATGTACTGTTTGCTGTTGTAGATATAGTTTGTTTTTTGCAGGGAAGTGTTTTGCTTGCTTATTCCCTGCTTCACTTTAGTTACAAAGTTGACGTTTCGTACGGAGAAGGTTTAACTACTGTCGAATTACAAAATGTGCCAACAACCGCAGGCGGTCACTACTACTACACAGAGCAATATATTCAAGTTGCGGTAATTGGTATCGGACTTATAATAACCGGCTTTTTAATGAGAAGCTGGCGTAAAAATTTTGAATGAGTTTACTTATTTTCACTTAATCATAGGAGAAGCTAAATGAAAAAAATAGCTCTATTATTAGTATTAGCACTAATTGGGACAGGACAGTTATCAGCGCAGTTTAAGGAGTTTAGCCTTAAGGCTGGCGTTAGAGTAAATGGTGTTTTACCTTTAACAGAATTTGAAGATCCTCGCGATAACGGTATTGCTCTAAGTTCATATTTGTTAGATGCATTCGCAAGATTAGAATTATCCAAAGAGTGGAATGTTGAGTTAAGTCTCGGTTACGGTAATCTAACTGGCGATGATTTCAACTATATACTTGGTAAAAAGGGTACCGGAGAATATTCAACTTCTATTATTCCAATTGAAGCAAAATTATTATATGCTCCTTGGGAATTGGAAAAATGGAATCCTTATTTCTATGCCGGTTTAGGTTTATTAAATTATTCGGTAAATACTAAGCCAAAAGTTGTATCTAAACTCGTTGTTGAAGAAAGCGGAATGACCGGCGTAATTCCTTTTGGGATTGGTACTGAAGTAAAGCTTTCTGAAGAAATGATATTAGACCTTAATCTTGGCGTGAGATATTCATTAACAGACAACTTAAACCATTATAAAATTGATGTTGCAAATGATGCTTACATTAGTATTGGCGCTGGTATTGCTTACTCTGCCGAAAGCTGCAACACCGATAAAGATAAAGATGGTTTAACAAGATGTGAAGAATTAGAACTTGGCACAGACCCAAGAAATGCTGATACTGATGGCGATGGATTAAATGATGGTGATGAGGTTAAAAAATATGGTACAGACCCGCGCAAAGCCGATACTGATGGTGATGGTTTAAGCGATGGCGATGAAGTTTTGAAATTCGATACAAACCCGTTAAAAACTGATACAGACGGCGATCAATTAAATGATTATGATGAAGTAATGAAATTTAAGACGGATCCATTGAAAGTTGATACTGATGGCGACGGCTTAAATGACGGTGATGAAGTTATCAAGCACAAGACCGATCCGTTAAAAGCAGATACAGATGGTGACGGCTTAAATGATGGTGATGAAGTATTAAAGCATAAAACAAACCCATTAGTTGTTGATACTGACGGAGGCACTGTTGGCGATGGCGTTGAAGTTAACAGAGGCTCAAATCCACTTGATCCTAAGGACGATATTCCTGTAGTTGAAGTAGAAAAAGAATACAGCTATAATAATGTTTTCTTTGGATTTAATATCAGCAAGATTAGCAAGAAAGAAAGCAAGAGCTTAGACAGCACTTACGTAATTTTAAGCCAATTGAACGCTCCAAAGATTACTTTGAGTGGACACGCTGATGCAATTGGCAGCGATAGTTACAATATGAAACTTTCTGAAAAGAGAGCAAACGTTGTAAAAGACTATCTTGTTAAGAAAGGTTTAAACGGAGATATGATTTCTGTAGAGTTCTTCGGTGAAAGCAAACCAGCCGCTGATAATAAGACTAAGAAAGGACGCAGTCTTAACAGAAGAACAGAAATTAAAGCTGTAGTTATTGAAAAAGTTCAGAAATAAATTTTCTTTGTAATGACTAAAAAACCCCCGATTGGCGAATCGGGGGTTTTTTTTTGTGTAGGACAAATTATTTTTTAGCCGCTGTCCACTCTCCGTAAAGTATGCTTGCGTTCCATCTGCCTTTCCCCGTTTCAAAAGTTAATAAACCTTCTAAACTTCCCATAGACTGCCCGGAAGCTATTATCTCTGCATCTATCTTTCCATCTTTTTCAATCTTTCCTTTCAGCTCAACATAATAATCTTGCGAACCATAGCTTATTGATTTGTTAACCGAAAAAGTATTGTTATCGCCTATTACAATATCGAAGGTTTCTTGAATGCTGCCAGTAAGTTTCAATTTCCAGTTACCCTCAAACGAATCTTTTTGAAAATGGGAACAAGTGCTGATAAGAAGACAAAGTGCAATTACAGAAGCTAGTAAGAAAGACTTCATATATTCTCCAAGTTTACTAAAGCAAAGTTCCTTTTAGAATTAGCATAGCTACAGAAAAGAAAATTATAATGCCAGTTACATCTACTAATGTAGCAACAAATGGAGCAGAAGAAGTTGCCGGGTCTAATCTTAATTTTTTTAATAAGAAAGGAAGCATCGAGCCCATTAAACTTCCCCAGGCAACTACTCCAATCAATGAGAAGCTAACTGTAAAGGCAATATCCAGCCAATAACTGCCATAATCATCAAAAAAATAATGCCATATTGTAATTCTAAAAAATCCAAGCAATGCTAAAACAAAACCTAAAATTAAGCCGGTAAGAATTTCTCTTCTAAAAACAGAAAACCAATTTTTCAAAGAAATTTCTCCAAGTGCCAAAGCTCTAATAATTAGAGTAGAAGCCTGAGAACCGGAGTTTCCGCCGCTGGATATAATAAGAGGAATAAAAGCCGTTAAGAACATTGCCTTTTGAATTTCATTTAGATAATGATCCATAGCCGCTGCAGTAAATAGCTGCCCAAAAAACAAAACAGAAAGCCAGCCCATTCTTTTTTTAACCATTCCCATAATTGTTGTGTCAGAATATGAATCTTCAAGAACTCCAACTGCACCGAGTTTATGAATATCTTCAGTAGCTTCTTCTTCTGCTATGTCTAAAACGTCATCCACTGTAACAATACCAACCAGCATACCGCCGCTATCTGTTACAGGCAGAGCGGTTCTATCATACTTTTTGAAAATTTCTACGGCTGTTTCCTGGTCGTCATTTGCCTTTAACGAAACAAAGTTGTAATCCATTAAATCTTCAACTTTTGTTTCGAGAGGAGAAAGCAGAAAATCTCTTATTCTAACATCATCAATAAGAAGACCGCGGTGATCGATAACAAATACAACATTTAGAGTTTCTTTGTCCTGACCGTTTGCTCTAATGTAATCGAGGGTTTGTTGGACTGTCCAAAACTCGCGCACGGCGATATAATCCGGAGTCATTAAACGTCCTACACTGTGTTCCGGATAGCCAAGCAGCTGTTGAGCTATCTTTCTTTGTTCAGGTGAAAGGGAAGCGATCATTTGTTTAACTACATTCGGCGGCATTTCTTCAAACAAAGCGGTACGGTCATCATCTGCCATTTCATTAAGTATAGATGCAACATCCTCTTTACTCAACGATGTAATAAGATGTAGTTGAGTATCGTAATCAAAATACTCAAAAACATCTGCAGCTATATCTTTAGGCAAAACTCTGAATACAATTGCCTGCTCCCCTTCATCCAAAGAATGAATTAAGTCCGAAATATCGGCTGGCGTCCAATCCAATAATACATCTTTAAGATCAGTAAAATCTCTATTTTTTATTAAGTCAATGATTTCCGGTTTGACAAGCTGAGAAATCATATCACCTCCTTTGGTTGGGGGTGGAAGGATAAACATTTATTCGGCTGCGAAAATTAAAACAGTATTACTAATTACACAAAGAAAATTTCTTTTGGGTGAATAATTGTAGCCTCATTATATATTAAAGATTGAGTTCATTATTAATCAGCATTAATGATTCTTCAATTGAATGCGGTTTGTATTCTAATTCAACTTCTGCCTTTAGATTAATTAAACCGGAGTTTAACGGACGAGCTGCGGGCTGATTAAGTTCTCTTGTTAAAATTGGCTTTATTAAGTCTTTATCGAGATTAAAGAACTCTGCAATCCGTATTGTAAACTCAAATCTGGAAAGCAATTCTTTACCGCCTAAGTTGTAAATACCCTCTTTCTTCGCTTCACATATTTTATCAATACCGTAAATTAAATCATCAATATAAGTTGGATTGTTAATCTGATCAGTTACTATCCTGATTTCATTGCCCTCTTTAAGCGAAGTAATTACCCATTTTACAAAATCTGGGCGGCAGTATTTAGCCGTACCAAATAACACATTAGTACGCGCAATAGTGTAGCGAACGCCGCTTGCAACTATAGAGTTTTCGGAAGCAAGCTTAGTTCTGCCATAATAACCAATCGGGTTTGGCTTATCATTTTCTGAGTAAGGTCCGCTTTTCCCATCAAAGATATAATCCGTAGAAATATGAATGAGGTGAGCATCAATTGTCCAGCTGTACAAAGCTAAATTAACAATACCATTTACATTAATTTTCCATGCGAGTTCACGGTCTGTTTCGGCTTTATCAACATTTGTATAAGCCGCAGCATTGATTACAATATCAGGAACAAAGCCCATGATTAAATCTTTAACACAATTCTTTTTGGTTATATCAATTTGTGAGTATTGGGTTTTGGGAATAAAGGATTTGTCTTCGTATGAAGAACACATAAGCTCAACATTTTCTTGGGAAGAAAAAAACTCAGCTAAACGCTGCCCAAGCATTCCATTTGAACCTACAATTAAAACTCGTTTTTTTATTATATCCGCCGAAATCATTAAAGTGAAATTCTCGTACAATTAAATAAATTTTCTGTTGAAGCTGCAACAGCTCCAGCGTGGTTGGCATAAGAAAGTGCAGCCCGTTTATCACGGTTGAAAATATATGAATAAAAGAAAGATGCCCCAAAAATATCGCCGCAGCCTACTTTGTTTTTTACTGCTATGTTTTCTCCTCTAACTATAATTTTTTTTGGTCTTTCTTCTTTTGAATAAAGCACGGCACCATTCTTGGCTTTAGTTATTAATAAAGTTGTTACTCCTTTTTTCATAATCCATTCTGCGCTTTCATCTTCGTTTTTCAATGAGCAGATAGTTTGCAGTTCTCTTTGGTTGCACTGCAGAATATCAATGCAGCTCAGCCATTCTTCTATTTGTGGTATCATTCTAAACTCACGCTTTCCGTTCTTATCAAAACCGCGTGATAAAGTATGAACATCAAAATAAATTAAGCCAGGATAATTTTTTCTAATCCATTTTAACTGCTCAAACGAAATATCAAAGCCGGTTATCATATTTACCATTAGTCCATCATAACTTGAGATGTCTTTTATCTTTTCAACATTCAGCTTACCGGAAATATTTTTATAAACTTCTCTCCGCTCGCTTTGCCCGGAAGTAAAGAGAAAGACTTCTGGCATATCGGTAATTTCATCTGAAAGAGAAAGATCAACTTTTGAATAAAGTGGTTCAAAGAGTTCAAAGTTTTTTGCGCTTTTGCCTGTAAGTAACATCAAGCGGTCATTTGGTTTTGAGCATGACAAAAATCCAAGTGCAGAATAATAAACCCCGCCGGGTTTAATTTGGTTACTTCCGGCGTAGTGGTCAATAATCGAGTGTCCAATCAAGAGAATTTTCATTAGCTAAAAAAAGATGTATTTTGAACTGCCTCCATTATAAAACTTGTTGTGTAAATAAAAAAGCTCACTTATAAATATTTTTTTGAGATTGAAATGAAAATTGGAATCACATGTTACCCAACTTACGGCGGAAGCGGAGTTGTAGCAACGGAATTGGGACTAGCACTTGCAAAGCTCGGTCATCAAGTTCACTTTATTAGCTACGCTATTCCAAGGCGCTTAAACCGTTTTGTAGAAAATATTTTCTTTCACGAAGTGGAAATGAGTACATATCCGCTTTTTGAGCACTCTCTTTACGGTTTATCTTTAACTAGTAAAATGCTTGAAGTAATTGAGTATGAAAAATTAGATTTGATGCACGTTCACTACGCTATTCCGCATGCAGTTAGCGCTTATATGGCTAGAAAGGTTCTCGAAAAAGCGAACAAAGGTATTAAGTTTATTACAACTCTTCACGGTACAGATATTACTTTAGTTGGATTAGAACCATCATTTATGCCGCTTGTAAAATTTAGCATCGAAGAAAGTGACGGCGTAACGGCAGTTTCTAGATTCCTAAAAGAGAAAACACTTACAAACTATAATATTCAGAAAGAGATTGAAGTTATTTACAACTTTATTGATCTGGATATTTACAAACCTCAAGCGAGCGAAGTATTTAGAAAACATATTGCGCCAAACGGTGAAAGAGTTCTAGTTCATACTTCTAATTTCCGTCCGGTTAAAAGAGTGCAGGATACAATTAAAATTTTGGAAAAAGTTAAAAAAGAAATTCCGGTAAAATTAGTTTTGGTTGGCGATGGACCCGATAGAAGCGAGTGCGAACGTTTAGCACGCGAGCTTGATCTGCAAAAAGATGTAATCTTTCTTGGCAAACAAGATGCATTAGCAGAAATATTAAATGCCGCAGATCTATTTCTTATGCCTTCTCAATCAGAAAGTTTTGGTCTTTCGGCTCTCGAAGCAATGGCTTGCGGTAAACCTGTTGTAAGCAGTTCTGTTGGCGGATTACCGGAATTAGTAATTCACAACGAAACCGGCTACATTGCAGAAATTGGTGATGTTGAAAGAATGTCTAGATACACAATTGATTTGTTAACTAACGAGAAGAAGTACAATATTTTCTCTAAGAATTCGCGCAGCCGTGCTGTAAATCATTTCGATAAAAATCTTGTGCTGCCAAAATATCTTGAGTATTACGAAAAGGTTTTGTCTATCTAATTGCCCACACCATTAATCTTAACCTTAATCTTACGCTTGTTCTTAATCTTTTTTAAAGACGATCAAGAGCAAGCGTAAGATCAAAAGCAAGAGAGGAACAAGAACACTGTGTTAGACTGTAAGTGTTTTTCTCCCGATGCTGTGGTAGGTATATCCGAGTTCTTCCATCTTCTTCAATTCATAAACATTTCTGCCATCAAAGACTATTTTGTTTTTAAGCAAAGTTGAGATTTTTTCAAAATCGGGATTTCTAAATTCATTCCATTCAGTAAGAACAAGCAGAGCATCGGCATCTTTCAATATACCATATTGGTCGTTGCCGTATTCTAAACTATCTTTTAAATAAAACTTTGCGTTTTCAATTGCAGCAGGATCGTAAGCAGTAACAGCTGCGCCTAATCTAACTAATTCTCTTACAATGTAAATTGATGGAGCTTCCCTCATATCATCTGTATTTGGCTTAAAGGCTAATCCCCAAACAGCAAATTTTCTCCCCTTTATATCCATTTTAAATTGCTGTAACACTTTCTTAACAAGAATCAGCTTCTGAGCTTTATTAAGTTCATCAACTACTGTTAAGATGCGCATCGGCGATTCATAATCATCTGCTGTTTTAATTAGTGCATTTACATCTTTTGGGAAACAAGAGCCGCCGTAGCCGATTCCCGGAAACAAAAATCGCTTTCCAATTCTTGTATCGGAGCCCATTCCTTTGCGAACCATATCTACATTCGCTCCAACTTTTTCGCAGAAGTTAGCCAATTCATTCATAAATGTAATTCTCATTGCCAAATAAGAATTTGAGGCATACTTAGTAATTTCAGAGCTTTCCGGCTCCATCTCGTAAATTGGATTGCCTTGCCTGACAAATGGCTCATACAATGCGCGCATAATTTCGAAAGATTTTTCATCTCCTGCCCCTACAACTACTCTGTCGGGCTTCATAAAGTCATCTACTGCAAAACCTTCGCGTAAAAATTCTGGATTAGAAACAACATCAAACCTATCAACACCATACTTCTTAAGAATTTCTGTAACGGAACGGCTTGTGCCAACCGGAACGGTACTTTTATTTACTATCACCTTAAAATCTTTATCGCCAGCTTCTTTAAGAATTTCCCCAATTGATTCGGCAACCGCAAATACATATTTCAAATCTGCCGAGCCATCTTCACCTTGCGGTGTTGGAAGACAAAGAAAAATTACATCAGTTTCATTTATTGTTTTTTTTAGATCGTCTGTAAATTCTAATCTCTTCTTCTCTATGTTCCTGTGAAATAAAATATCCAAACCGGGTTCATAAATCGGTACTTCGCCTGCTTTTAGTTTTTTTAGTTTGCTCTGATCGTTATCTACACAAATAACCTGGTTCCCCATTTCTGCAAAACATGTTCCGCTTACTAATCCAACATAACCAGTGCCTATTACCGAAAGTTTCATTTGTTCCTCATTCTTGTTTGTAAATAAAGTCCTGTTCAATTTCCGTAAACTTTTTTGCCAGCATATCTTTCGGTGAAACTATCGGAGTTTCAACATGCCAACCTATATTTAGTAATTCATCGTTAAAGATTATCGAGCGCTCATATTGCCTGTTGTAAGATTTTGTGCATTTATAACTAAAGATTGATTCATCGCTTAACACGGAAAAACCGTGTGCAAATCCGGGTGGAATCCATAGCTGCTTTTTATTTTCTTCACTTAGTTCCGAAGAATAATATTTACCAAAAGTTGGTGAGCCGAAACGGATATCTACCGCTATGTCTAATACTTTTCCAATTATAACGCTGCAAAGTTTTCCCTGCGCAAAATCTCCAACTTGATAATGCAAGCCTCGTATTGTTCCCTTTTTCGACTTGCTCAAATTATCTTGAACAAAAGAAAAGTCAATTCCGCCCGATTTGTATCTTTCTTTATTGAACGACTCAAAAAAATATCCGCGTTCATCTTGGAAAGTATCCGGTGTTACTACCAGCAAACCATCTATGTAAACTTTTTCAAAATTCATTAATTCTCCTAATACTTTGGATTTTGATGCCAAGCCCATGCCGTTTGAATAATATCTTCAATTCCAAACTGCGGTTCCCAGCCAAGAATAGACTGCGCTTTTTTATTATCTGCTACAAGAATTGCCGGATCGCCTTCCCGCCTGCCAACAATCTCTATCGGTATATCTTTCCCTGTAATTGTTTTTGTCTTCTCTATTATTTCCAAAACAGAATTACCATCACCTGTGCCAAGATTAATTATTGTAGATTTTCCACCATCTGCTAAATAATTCAATGCCCTCAAGTGTGCATCGGCTAAATCATTTACATGAATATAATCTCGAATGCAAGTTCCATCGTAAGTTTCGTAATCATTTCCAAAAACTAAAATCTTCTCTCGCTTTTTTTGAGCAGTATAAATAACCAAAGGTATTAAATGAGATTCCGGATTATGGCTTTCGCCAATTTCAGAATTTGGATCGGCGCCGGCAGCATTAAAATAACGAAGACAAACATTTTTTATATTGTAAGCAGATTCAAAATCGCGAAGCAGGGTCTCTATAATCAGTTTTGTATTTGCGTAAGGATTAATAGGATTGGAAAGCTGTTCTTCAGAGATTGGTACTTTAGCCGGATTGCCATAAATAGAACAAGTAGAAGAAAAAACAAAATTCTTTACTCCATTTTCTACGCATGCACGAATGAGATTGTAGCTCCCCACAACATTGTTCAAATAATAGATTTCCGGCTTCTCAACAGATTCTCCCACGTAAGCAAAAGCTGCAAAGTGAACAACGGCTTCCGGCTGGAAAGTCTTTATTGCTCTGCTCAAACTTTCCGGACTGAGCAAATCGGTTTTTACAAATTCTGATTTATGTGGAATTGCTTCTTTGTGACCTCGGCTTAAATTATCCAATACACAAACTTTATGATTTTTTCCGATTAGATATTTTGACAAGTGTGAACCGATATAACCTGCTCCGCCCGTTACGAGTATTTTCAAAACACTCCCTCAAGTTTTTTCTTTTTCTCTCCCTAAATATATTTGATTTACTTGTAGAATAAAATTTAACTTGAAAGATTTTCACTTCAACTTCAAATTAAGCGCCATAGTTTGTTTGAATATATAAACAGAAGAACACCAATTAAGTCAGGTATTAACAAATTGATCCACCTCTATTATGACACGATGTTTCCAAGTACATAAGTTCTTTAGTACCTCTGCCTAAGGAAGAAAATACTGCAAGAAAATAGGTTCTTTGCTAAAACACATTTTCTTCGCTAAACGGCGAAAATTATTCTTACCTATATTTACACAGTCATTGTAAATGACTTTGTATTTCCATAAATCACAAATGGCTCGATTTTTTCATAGTAATGCACATGAATTTAAATAACCAAAAAAAACTTGCAGCCGAAAAAGCCCTAGAAGAAATTACAAGCGGAATGACCGTTGGATTAGGCACCGGCTCAACTTTTCATTTTGCGCTTCTCAAACTATCCGAAAAATTACAAAGTGGAGAATTAAAGGATATTAAGTGTGCAGCCAGCTCTAAACAAACCGAGTTGAAAGCAGCAGAACTTGGCATTCCGTTAATTACTTTGAATGAATTATATAAAAGCAGTCAGCTACCAGATATAAGCCCGCCCAGCAAGATGGCTGGTAAACAGCGCCCAATCCTCCACGAAGAGGGCAGTCAAGTTCTCAATTCTCAATTATTAATTGATCTTACTATTGATGGCGCAGATGAAATAGATGCAAATCTCAACCTTATTAAAGGCGGCGGCGGCGCACTCCTAAGAGAAAAGATAGTTGTACAAGCAAGCAAGAGGTTTATTGTAATTGCTGATGAATCTAAACTATCTAAAAAACTTGGAATGAATTTCTCTGTCCCAATAGAAGTACTTCAGTTTGCAGTTGAAGCAGAAAAAAGATTTATAGAATCGCTAGGAGCGAAAGTAAATATTAGAAAGAATAGTAACGGCGGACATTTAATCACTGACGAAGGAAACTTTATCATAGATGCAAAGATTAATCCAATTGATAATGTAAATGAGTTTGCAGCTTTGCTTGAGCAGCGCGCCGGTATTGTTGAGCATGGTTTGTTTAGAAGCGGCTTGGTAAGCAAAGTTGTGTGCGCGCTCAATGATGGTAGTATTAAAGAGTTTGTAAGTGCCTTAGTTCCTTAGTGCCTTAGTGAATGAGAGAAAGAATGAAAACTTATAGAGAAATGATTGCGTGGCAGAAATCTGTTGAGATGGTTACAAATATTTATACTATTTCGAGTAAGTTCCCTAAAGAAGAAATTTACGGCTTAACAAATCAGATTAGAAGAGCAGCAGTTTCGGTACCGAGTAATATAGCTGAAGGATTTGGAAGAAATTCAAAGAATGAGTTCAAACATTTTTTACAGATTTCTATTGCTTCTTTATTTGAAATGCAGACTCAACTAGAAATTGCAAAAAACCTTAAGCTAATAACAGAAGAAGAATTTGAAAATCTTTTTAATGCGTCTAGAGAAATCGAAGCAATGTTAGCTTCATTCATTAGAAAACTTAAAACTGAAGTTAGTGACTAAGTACCTAAGTACCTGAGTACCTGAGTACCTGAGTACCTGAGTAACTAAGTAACTAAGTACCTAAGTACCTAAGTGCCTGAGGAAAAGATTTGAAAATTTTGGGAGAATTGGTTGTATGACAGATGAGTATAAAATTTCTTTCTCAGTTTCTCAGCTACTAAGGCACTCAGGCACTCAGGCACTCAGAAACTCAGAAACTCAAAAAGATTTTTTAAAAATAATTATTGACTGATGTACCCTGAATTTATATTTTAGACACAGTCTTTTAACACACAACAGACAAAAAAACATAAAAACGATGAAAATCTGCATTTACCTACAAAAAAATACATTGACAAGATATATCCCGCTTATTATATTAAACCATAAAATAAAGAGAGTTGGGCTAAATACGTGATTTTTAATAACTTACCTTTTAAATACCGACGGACAGTGTGTGTTCGGAAAGTTAAAATTCAACCAATAACTATAATTAAAACAAATAAGGAGGACAATTAATGTTAAACCAGTTACCAACTTAGGGGCGGTCCTTCCCAAAGTTTGTTTGTGTGTGTAATATGTGTGTAGTAAAAAAACAAGTAATACTTAATTAATTTTTCAACCAATAGGGAGAAAAAAATGAATTTGAAAAACCTATTAAAAACGCTTTTTGTGTTACTGTTCTTTGTGGGAGTAGTTAACGCTCAAACGTTTTTTGTAAACAATCAAACTGGTAATGATGCAAACCCAGGTTCAGCTGCTTTACCTAAGCTGACTGTTGCTTCTGCTATCATTGCAGCTCCTCCAGCATCGACGATTTCAGTAGCTGCTACTGGAATTAACTATACTGAAGGAAACATTACGATTAACAAAGCGTTAACATTCACTTCAACTGGCGGAACACCAGTTTTTGTTAATGCAGATTTGATTGTAACAGTAAATACAACTTTTAGTGGTCCTTATCAATTCAAGGATCTAACCTTAACAGCTGGTGCTGTTACTGGTGCTTCAAACTTGACTTTTTCTGGTAATGTTACTAGAACTGCTGGTAGTGTTGATTCTCAAATCAATTTTACTGCTGGTGCAAAAAACTTTGTTTATAATGGTGGCGCTGCTATTACTTCTGGATTTGAATTACCAGCTGCAGCTAACACTACTAACTTTGGTAATTTAACCACAGTTGGTGCTACACCTCTTACATTGAATGAAAGCAAAACAATGAATGGTGTTCTAACAACTGCAAATACTTTGGCTGTTGGCGCAGCTAATACATTATCAATAGTTGGTGGAAATGCTCACACAGTTGCTGGTAACGTAACTGGTGGAACATTAGGATTCACATTGACTGGCGCTGCTTCTGTTGCAGGTAACTTTAATTTACCAAACATTACTGCAACAAAATCTACTGCTGGTGTTGTTGCTTTAACATTAGCTACAAATACAACAATTGGTAATGTATCTGCAAGTGGTAATGCAACAGTATTTGCTGATGCTGCTGTTACATTAGGCGCTTTAACAAATACAGGTGCTGGTCAAATTAGCGGCGACGCTGCTACAACAGTTGGCGCAGTTTCTAACACAAACACAGGTAATATTGAATTATTCCAAACATCTGCTGCAGCTGCTACTGTAGCTTCTGTTTCTAATACTGGTGCTGGTTATGTATTGTTAAATAACCCATTAGCTATTGGCTTAATAGTAACTGGCGCAATTGTTCAAAGTGGTACGGGTTATGTCTCAGTTACTCCTATCACAGGACTTGGTGCTGGTACAGTTAGTGTTGGTGGTACAGTTACAAATAACCCAGCTTTAACTTTGACAAATGCTACAGTTGCTGCTGGTGCTAACTTAGGCGTTATCATTTTTGGTGATAGACCAACAACAGTAACTGGCCTCCTTACAAACGGTACAACTTTCACAGGAAATGCTACTAGAAATAATGGTGGTGCAACTACTGTTTGGTCAAATACTGGTGAAATTAGATTTGCTAATACAACTTACTTATTAACTTTAACAGGTGGTGTAAGCGTTACTTCAAATGCAACAATTACAGCTGTTGATGGTGGTGGTGTTGCTTTAGCCTCGACATTTACAAATAACGGCGGTGTATTGTTTGCAAACACAAGCGGTAATATAGTTGCTGCTGGTGGTTTCAATGTTAGTTCTAATTTTGCTGCAGTTACAAACGTTACTATTACAGGTAACGGTAGTGTAATTGCTGCTGCAAGAACAACAGGCTTGGTTGGTACAGTAGGAACACCAACTGGTGCAATTGTAAATACATCTTCAGCTACAAATGGTTCAACCAATGGCGATATTAATTTTGCTGCTGGTACGGGAGCCTTTGTTGGTACAAGTGTAACACAAGGTCCGGGTGCTGCTGGTGGTGATATTATGTTTGGTGATCATGATTTTGATATTACAGGTAACGTAACGAACTCAAGAACAGCAGCGGGCGCTGACATTACTTCAGTTGCTGCTACTGGTTTATATACTAAATCTGTTGGTGGTTATATAATGAATACAGGCGCAAGTATAATTGATATTAACCTTGCTACTGCTTCAACATTAACAGTTACTGGACGTTTAGAAAATACAGGTGCTGGTACAATTAGCTTTACAGGTGCTTCTGGCGGTATTATAACAGTTGGTGGTATAGTAATAAGTGCTGGTAACATTACAGTTCCAGATACTCATACAGCTAACTTTAACCTTTCAGGTGCTTGGACAGTTTCTGGAGGTACATTATCAATATTAGCTGGTGCTGGTGTAAACGTTAACGTATCGCAAACAGTTTCTTCTCCAATTTCTTGGACAGCTGGTACAATTAACTTTACAGGTAGAACAAATGTAAACGTTGGTAGCGTTAGCACAACTATTGGTGGTGCATTAACTAATCCAACATTTACTTCAACAACTACAACTTTAGCATTTATTGAGCCTATTCCAAACGTGATTCAATCAGTATATATTGGTGGAGCAAACCCAGTTTATGGTGGTCCACTTTCAGTAACAAACGGTGCTAATATTCCAGCTCCAATAGTAAGATTCTTACCTACAACTGGTTCATTAGCTAATTTATATGTTCTTAATAACGTAACTTTTAACGCTGGTGTTGTAATAAACTCAGTTTTACTAGATGGCGTTAGATTGAACGTTGGTAAAAACGGTATTGGCGGCGGCAACGGTAACTTCCAGAATACAACTGGTTACACAACTACTAATGCTGGTTATGTAATGATGTCTGGAACTACAGCTGCTCAAACAGTTAATGCTGTCGCTCCAACAGCAGGTGCTACATTTGGTAACTTTGGTGTTGATAATGAAACTGCTGGTACACCAGACGTAACTTTCCCGGCAGGTACTTCTGTTTTCACAGCTGATTTTTACCTAGCTGAAGGTGATGTAAATTTAGCAGGTACACAATTTAAGGGTACTTCTCCAAATTGGCCCACCGTTTACAGAACAGAAGGACAATTTGTAACTACTGCTCCTATTTTGTTTGCTGGTACAAAAATCAATGTAACTTATTACGGTTCTGATAAAGCAACAGCTCTTGAAATTCCTGCTGCAGCTGCTGATTTATGGAATTTAACAGTATCAACAACAAACGGTGCTGTTGCTGGTAAAGGCGTTGTAACAATGGGCGGCGCTGCTACAGTTAACGGTACTTTAACAATTGACGCAAATCAACATTTATATACAAATGGTAACCTTTTAACAATTGCTGGTTCAACTGCAATTCTTAATGGTCACTTAGTTGATAATGGTGGTATTGAAGTTGCTCTTGCAAACCCAACTGGTACAGCTTTCAGCGGTACAGGTTCAGTTCCTTCAATTCAGGTCAACAATGGTTCATTAGGAAATTCATTAACATTGCCAGGTCTTGTTAGCGATGCTTTCGGTGCTGATAACACATTAGGAACAGGCGATGATGCTTTCACAACATACGATGGTAATATTCAGTTTGCTGGTGGTGCTGATGCGGGTTCAGCTCTTACAGTAACGTTCTCTGGTGCTGGTCCACACTTTGCAAACTTAACAACTCTTGGTACAGTTCAAACACAAACATTTACTTTACTCAGCAACGCAGTTATGAGCGGAAATATTGTTCATGCAGCCGGTGTAATTGCTCTTGGTGATTTCACTTTAACACACCAAGGTACAGCTCCTGGTATAACAGGTGGTGCAACAATTACAAGCAACGCAGCTGGTAAATTATTGTTTGATAATGTTGCTGCTTCTACTTTGACAGTTACAGCACCTGCAGCTACTATTGGTGCTAATGTTGAAATTAAATCTGATGCAGCATTCTTAGTACAAACATCAAATTTAACTTTTGGTGGTAATGTAACTCTAACAGATAAAACTGCCGGCGCTCCAGGTGCTTCTTTAGCAATTGACGCTGGTAGAACAGTTACTGCTGCTGGTGCCGCATTTACAGTTGGAACAAACTGTAATGTAACTGCTCCTGGCTTAGGTACTGGTATTTTACTATTAGATGTTGCAGCTCCAAATACTTTATTAACATATACTACTCCAGCTACATCAGCCGTTGCAAACTTAACAGTTGCTGATAATGTTGCGTTATCTGGCGGTGTTGCAGGCAGCACTTTAACAGTTGGTACAGCAATGAACCACACTGCTGGTGATATCAACTTAGGTACTGCTGAACTTATTCTTGCTGGTAACTACACAAGAACAGCTGGTACATATGCTGGTACAAATTATATTACTTGGAACAGTGCTGGTGTTTGGAATCATGGTCCAGCAGTTGCATATCCAAAATTAAAAGTATCTGCCGCGCTAAATATTGGCGCTACAGGGGTTGTTACAGTTAATGATGAATTATTCTTAAATGGTTTCTTATTAACTCAAACAACTGCAGGTGTTTCTTACTTAACAGTAGGTAATGCTGATGGTGCAACAGTTCAAGTTGCTGGTCTAGGTAACATTGACAACGCAGCTGGACAAATTGCTCCAACTTTTGTTTCACCAACAGATTATTTATTCTCTGGTGCAAGCTCAACTCCAAATACATTAACTTGGCCTACAGCTCAAGCAAATAATGTTACATTAAATACCGGTGCTGGTAATATTGTAACGGTTGGCGCAAACAGAACAATAAATGGAAACGTTGATTTAACAGTTGGTACATTACAATGGGATTCTCCAGTTGTAGTTACATTAACTGATGGTAAAACAATTACTAGAAGATTAAATGCTTCTAAATTAGATAGAAATACAAACGCTGATGCTACTTTAGGTGGTTTCGTAGTTGGAAACATTAACTTATCCTATCAACAAACATTAGCTGCAGATGTTATTACAACTGATATTGAATATTCAATTCCTACTACAGTAAATAACTTTAGCTTATTAGCTTCAACAGCAGTTGCTCCTAACACAACGACAGTTAATATAGCTGCAGGTGCAGGTGCTGCTGCGGGTTATACAAGAACTATTGCTGGTACATTATCAATGGCAAGCATTCTTAACATTAACCTTGCTACTACCTGGACATTAGCTCAAACAATCCCAGCTGGTTCAACAGTTAATTCTAATGCTGCTACAACATGGACAGGCGGCCTAACAGTTGCCGGTACATATGTAAATGCAGCGGGTGTTACTTCAACTGGCTCTATCGCTGGAAATGGTACTATTACAAACAATGGTACACTTAATTTAACTGGTTTAACAGCTTCTGGTACAACTAACTTTGGTGCAACTTCAGTTTTAACATTAACTGGTGATGCAACATTAAATAACTTAACAGTTCCAGTTGCTCCAGCAGTTGCTACAATTAATACTGCTAACAACTTAACATTCACAGGTACATTAACAAACGCAGGCTTAAACATCAACTTCACTGGCGCAGCTGCTCAAACAGTTACTTTACCTGGAAATAGAACTATTAACAATCTTACATTAAATAAAACAGCTGATCAAACAGTTACAGTAAATGGCGGTAATATTACATTACAAGCAACAGGTCCTGCTGGTACTTTAACACTTACACGTGGCGTTCTTGTTTTAGCTGATCCATTCGTAATTACACTTAATCCAACAGTTGCTGGTGGTTATATTACAGCACTAGGTTATACAAGAAACCCAGCTAACACAACTAACTTAGCTCACGTTCACGGTAAAGTTGGTGTTGCAGTTCCTGTTAACACATTAGGTCGTATGGAATGGCCAGTTGGTTCATCTACAAAATATCGTCCTGCTGCTATAACTTTTACAGTTGGTAACGCAACAATAGCACCAACAACAGTTGTAGTTGGTCACTTTGATTCTGCTCCAACTGGAACAAAGTTATTCCCAGTTGATGGCGGTGTAAAACACGCAGATCCTACAAAGAAACTTTGGATTGCTGGTAAGGCTCCTTATTACTGGTCATTCGAAGCTACAACAAGCTTAGGTGCTGCTCAGAAATTTGACGTTGAATTACAAGGTACAAATCTTCAAAAGCCACTTGAAAACCATAATGATTTAAGAATCATTCGTAGATTCGATGGTGACGTTGCGGTTAACGGTTGGTACTTAGAAGGCGCTGCTAATTCTTATAGCAACGCAATGGCTACTCCTAACGTTGGCGATACAGTATTAGTAGTTAGAAACATTGGTTCAGTTGGTAGTGCAATTTCTCAAAAAGCATTATTTACTTTAGGCTTACCATCATTGAAACCAGTATTTACAGCTACATCTCCTGCAGCTTTTTCAATTCCTGAAAATACTACTTATACATTTAATTTCGCAGCACAAGATCAAGATGCAAGCCCAGCAACAATCGTTTATTCATTACAAGGAACAGTTCCTGCAAATGCAACCATTAATGCTTCAACTGGTGCATTCTCTTTCGCCCCTGATTATACACAATCAAGTGCAACTCCTTATGCATTCACAGTACGTGCTGCAAAGAATAGCGATGCTGCATCTTTTGTTGAGTTTACGTTTAATATTACCGTTACAAACGTAAACAGAGCTCCATCATTCACAGCAACTGGTACTGCTGTTCAAGCAGATGCTTCTATTCCATACGGAGCAGCTAGGACATTCACATACATTGCTAAGGATGCTGATAACGAAACATTAACTTATGCGGTAAACATTCTTCCAGCTCCAGCCGGAACATTCAGCATTTCTAATGCTTTCGGTTCAGTTGGTCTCTTTACATTTACTCCTGTATTTGCAGATCTCGGAAAGGTATTTGCAGTTACAGTTACAGCTACAGATCCTAATGCAGCAGTGGCAACAACAACTGCTAACTTAACTGTTACAGGTGCTTACCAAAGAGGTGATGCTAACCTTAGCGGCGGTGCACCAAACGTAGCAGATGCAGTTGCAATTCTTGAACATGTTGTTGGTAAAACACTTCTTTCTGCTGAAGCACAAGTATATGCAGATGCAAAAATAGATGGTGTAATTGGCGCAGTTGATGCAGCTTATGTATTATCATTTATTGCAAATGGTACATGGCCAACATTCAAGACTGTTCCAACAGCAGGTTCAGTTGAGTTCGCACGTACATCTTCAGAAAATGGAGTTCTAAGCTTACCATTAGCAATCAGCGCTGCATCTGGTGTTACATCTATTTACGCTGAAGCTGACTTGAATAATGCTAATCTTGAAATTGGTAAAGTTAATATGAGATTACCAGAAGGATGGTTAGTATCTACATTTACAGAAAATGGCAAAGTTAGAATAGCAGCAGCAGGTACAACAGCTATAAAAGATGGTATCTTCGCTACAGTTGAAGTTACATTAAAAGATAAAGAAGCAGCAGTTTCAATAGTAGGAAACGCTAAGCTTAATGATGAAATTTCTTCATCATTAAATGCAAAGGTAAGAGAAATACCTTCAGAGTTCGCTTTAAGCCAGAACTATCCTAACCCGTTCAACCCAACAACTTCTATCAAATTCCAGCTTGCACAAGATGCAAAAGTAAACTTGGTAGTTTACGATATGTTAGGTCAAAGAGTTAGAACCTTAGTCGATGGTATTCAAGAAGCAGGATTCTACACAGTACGCTGGGATGGATCTAATGATTTTGGCAGCAAAGTTTCTTCAGGTATCTATATCTATAGATTACAAGCAGGCAGCTTTGTTTCCACATTGAAGATGAACTTAATGAAGTAATTTTCGATTGGAGCGGTGTAAGAGCCGCTCCAAATTAGATTCTGACAAAATGAATATTAAATAATAAGAGGTGATAATGAGAAGTTTCAAAATAAGCGTTATAAAGTTACTGTCAGTTTTGACTGTGATGCTTATGTTAGGAACTAGTATTGCCTTTGCTCAGGTTAGCGTAACTTTTCCAACTGTTTCTGGCGCGGTAGGTTCTTCTACTACTGTTCCAATAACAGTCGGGGACCTTACCGGTCAAAATGTAGCTTCTTATCAATTCACATTATTTTATGATAAGAACATCATTGATGTAACCGGAATTGAAACCGCAGGCACGAAAAGTGAAAGCGGACAAATTTCATCGAATACCGACCTAGCAAATGGTAAGCTGCTCGTAGCATGGGCAAACAGTACGGCACTTACAGGTCCAGGAACTTTATTAAGGATCAAAATAACGTTTAAAGCTGCCGGTATGACGGATTTAGATCCGATGGCAACTTTCTTGTTCAACTCTGGCGTTCCAGCTGCTGCAATTACAAAAGGTAAAGCAACAGCTGCTTCTATCCAGGTTTTTGTTGATAACGTTTCTACATCAGGTCTTGCTACCGAAATAATGATTCCTGTTAAGACTACTGCTTTAGCTGCAACTGATAATGTGTACTCATTCGATTTAACCGGTGCTTTCGACGTGACTAAACTCGAACTAACCGGCTATAGTTTAACTGGTACATTAGGTGAAGGCGGACAGGCGGCAATAAATTATAATAACACAACTGGTACTTATAGCTTTGCTTGGGCAAATGCTACAAAGATCAGTGGTGTGGGTACTTTGTTTTTCTTAAAAGCTAAGGCAAAAGCTAAAGCTTCATCAACAGTTTCTATTGCTACATTTAAGTATAATGCAGGTACTCCTGCAGTTGTAACTTCTAATGGAACAATAACTGTTGCTAATCAAAAGCCGGTATTTGCAGCTCCTACACAAACACTATCTGGTGCAGAAAATGCAGCTTTGGCTCTTACAGTAGTTGCTACAGATGGTGATAACGATGTTCTTACTTATACTGCAACCGGTTTACCATTAGGCGCAACTTTATCTACAGCGGGTGTTTTTGCTTGGACGCCAAGCTTTATCCAAGCAGGAACACATGCTATTGTTATTACTGCTTCTGATGGCTCTGAAACAGCTACAATGACACTAAACATTACAATAGCTGATGTTAACAGAACTCCAACTATTACTTTAGCTCCTGCCGGTCCTTATACAGTTGCAGAAGGTAACCTTCTAACAATTAAGGCAGTAGGCGCTGATGTTGATACTGATAACACGATTACATTGTCAGCAACAGGTGTTCCATCAGGGGCTTCTTTTGCAGCAGCTACTGGTGATTTTTCTTGGACACCAAACTTTGCTCAAGCTGGAAGTTATTCTGTGGTGTTTACAGTTAGAGATAACAAGAATGCTTCTGCATCTATTACAGCAGCAATTACTGTTACAAATGTAAATGGCGCTCCACGCTTTGATGTTGCTGGCGCAAAACAGATGCCAGATACAACTGTTAAAGCTGGTGTTAACTTTGTTTTCACTTATAAAGCTATTGACCCGCAAGGTGATGCAGTTTCTTACTTCTTGAACCAGCCAGCTCCATCAAACGCAATTATTGTTCCTTCTACAGGCGTTTTTGGCTGGAGACCGGCAAACACTCAAGCAGGTAAACATTACATTGTTGTTTCTGCAAGCGATGGTATTTTAACCACCAATTCCAGAATTGCAACTGTAACAGTTCAACCGGATTTGTCAGCTGATGAAAGTGGAATTCCGACAGCTTTTGAATTATTCCAAAACTATCCGAATCCATTTAACCCAAGTACAAATATTAAGTATGCTCTTCCAAAAGAATCGAGAGTTAGAATAGCAGTATTCAATATTCTTGGTCAAGAAGTTGCTACTTTGGTTAATTCTGTTATGCCGGCTGGTTATCATAGCATCGATTTCAAAGCTAATAATATCCCTTCGGGCATGTACATTTATAAAATCGAAACTGAGAGCTTCACACAAGTTAAAAAGATGTTGTTGATGAAGTAATTTGTTTTGATTCTCAGTATTAAAAAATGCCCCTTTTGTAAGGGGCATTTTTTTTATATTTGCTAAGAACAATTCTGAGGGAAACATGAAAAAATTTGGAAAGCAAGTTGTATTCTTAGTTTTAATTCTGGGGGCAGCCTCAATAACTACTGCTCAATTACGATTAACATTACCAACTGTTACTGGAAAGCCAGGCACTGAAGCAGTTATTGCTGTGTTAGTTAGCGATCTCACTCCTTACGATGTTCAAGGTTATCAGCTAAAAATTAAGTACAATAAAGACCTAATTTATCTGAAAGAACCTCTCCCCTCTCAAAAGACGGGCAGTTTAACGAGTCCTACCTATACAGATTCTGTTCGTGTCGATTCTTCAATGATAGTTGTAACAGCCGCAACTTCAGGTAAATTCTCTGGTCAAGGTGTGTTATTCAAATTAAGAATCATGTTCCGCAAGTTAGGCTCTACTAATATTACACTCGATCCAACATTTGATAATATGTTTATTAAAGGCTCGCAAAGTATAATCTTTGAAACTGTAAATGGAAAAGCTACAGTTGCCACAGTGAACAATCCGCCTGTGTTTGATCCTATTACACCTAAAACCGTTAATGAAAACCAGGAATTAAAATTTACTGTTAATGCTGTTGACCCTGAGGGTGACCCGATAACTTATTCTGCACAATATACTTTTACCGGTGCTAATTTTAATCCAACTACAAAAGAATTTACTTGGAAACCTACTTACGCACAAGCCGGTACATACACTGTAACCTTTAGTGCTAACGACGGTACTTCTACGGCAACCACAACTGTTGGTATTACTGTTATAGATGTAAATACGGCGCCTGTTATAACACCGATTACAGATAAGACTGTTAACGAGGGCAGTACATTAATAATTGATGTAACTGCAACCGATGCAGAAGGAGATGCATTAGTCTATAGTGTAACCAGCACTTTCCCAGACGGCTCAGGATTTGACCCTGCACAGCGCCGTTTTACTTGGACGCCAAGTTTCACACAATCAGGTGTCTACACGGTTATCTTTTCGGTATCTGATGGAAAATTAAGCTCATCTGCAAATGTTAAAATTACTGTTATAGATGTTAATGCAGCTCCGGTAATTACGCCAATAGCAGATAAGACAGTAAATACGGGACAAACTTTAACGTTTGATATAATAGCTACAGATGCTGATGGTGATGCACTTACATATGGACATTCAACTTTACCACAAGGTGCGAGCTTTTCTGAAACTACAAAAAAGTTCTCTTGGAAACCAACAAGCGCTCAAGCTGGTGATTATGAAATATCCTTTTTTGTGTCTGATGGTAAAGTAACAACTACAATTAAAGTAAAAATTAAAGTAATAAAAGTGAACAGCGCTCCGGTTTTTGATCCAAAAACTATCTCCGACACAACCATAAGCGTGCACAATGTAAATATGCTCTTCAAATATCAATTCAAAGCAACGGATCCTGATGGCGATGTAGTTACTTTTAGAATAGATGGAGATTCCCCGAGCGGCTCTACACTAAGCTCTTCAGGAGCATTCAATTGGATTACTTCGGCTTCTCATGCAAACCGCATTTATATGTTTATGGTTACAGCTTCAGATGGTACTTTATCTGAAACTAAAGTGGTTACAATAACTGTAAGACCAACTGTGGTTAGTGTTGAAGATGAAGCTGTAATTCCAACAAAGTTCAACTTGGCACAGAATTATCCTAATCCTTTCAATCCATCAACTAAGATTAAATATAATCTGCCTAAAGAAAGCAATGTGGTCTTAAAGGTTTATAATGTTATGGGAGAAGAAATTGCAACATTGGTAAATGGAAATAAACCTGCTGGCGTTTATTCAGTAAAATTTGATGCAAGTGGTTTGGCAAGTGGTTTTTATATTTACAGAATTCAAACAAATGAATTCACAAAAACAATGAAGATGCTGCTGGCTAAGTAACGACAGAAACATAGATGCTGGATGTGCTGGATACTGGATGCTGGATGCTGGATACTGGATACTGGATGCTGGATACTGGATGCTGGATGCTTGATGTGGATACTGGATGCTGGATGTGCTTGATGCTGGATACTTGATGCTTGATACTGGATGGTGGATGCTGGATGTGCTGGATGTGCTGGATGCTGGATGTGCTGGATGCTGGATACTTGATGCTTGATACTGGATGGTGGATGCTGGATGTGCTGGATGTGCTGGATGTGCTGGATGTGCTGGATGCTGGATACTGGATACTGGATGCTGGATACTGGATGGTGGATTTTAGTTGTGCTTACTACTTATAGCTCTCAGGCACTCTTTTGTTATGTTGCTGCCAAATTGCTTTGCATGATCCTTTATTCAACCATTGAGGAGGAAATGAAAAAACTTACACTTTTCACTTATTTGTTTTTATTACTATCGGTTGGTTATAATTCAGCTCAAGATGCAGCTGCACAAAGAGAAAAGTTTGATCCTAAAAGAGACCCTTATGCAGATGTTAGAAAAGCTGTAGAAATGGCATCAGAGGAGAACAAAAGAATTCTGTTAGATGTTGGAGGCGAGTGGTGCATCTGGTGCCATAGATTGGACAATTTTATAGAAGAGAGTGCCCAAGTAAAAAAGTTTTTAACAGAGAATTACATAGTTGTTAAAGTTAATTTTAGCCCGGAAAATAAAAATGAGAAGTTTCTCTCTCAGTATCCTAAAGTTCCGGGATATCCACATCTCTTCGTTTTAGAAAAGGATGGCACTTTTCTCCACTCACAAGGAACCGGTGAATTTGAAATAGAGAAATCTTACAGCGCCGAGCTGTTACTAGATTTTTTCAAAAAATTGGCGCCTGCAAAGTAGGTAATTACTGAAGTTACGCAAATGACAATCCGCCTAAGAAAATATGCTTTTAATATTTTTGACGGGCAACAGGATTATATTCCCGCTTGCCGCACAAGGTAGGACAAGTAAAGAACCCTACTTTTGGATTTCGTAATTATGGGATTCTAATAGCGTAATCGACAAGCAGCGTGTGCGGGAATGATAGATAGCGAGCAAGACCTTTTGCACAGCCTCATTAAAACAGATTCCTTGGCAACACAGCAAGTAAGTCTAAACTTGAATATAAACCTGCAACTAGAATTCTAGATGGAATACGCAACAGCTAAAAAAACGTGTATGAATGTTAAACAGTAATTGGAGCGGCATACGATAAATTACAGATTAATCCGCAAAGGTATCTTCAAGTGTTGAACTCTTTTGTCTATTGTGACAAACTTTAAATGTTAGGTGATAATAGTACAAAATGAGTTATCTGCGCGTAATGTTTTGCAAATTGTAAGGCTCCGGTTTAGAGAGTGTGTGATAGCTATTGCCAACCGTTGAAACGGTTATATGCATTTGGTTTGTATTCCAAATTCCCACGAATGAATTCGTGGGTTAATAATTTTCACACAACCTCTTTCGGCTTGGCTAAACCAGAGCCTTTAGAAGATTAGTTGTTAATTGTAGTTGAAGCAATTTTATCCGAACTAACTACCATTGTAACCTGTACCGCCCCTGTACCATTATTCCCTTTCTCATTCCCGGTACCTACAAGTGTAACTGTTTGAGCAGCCACAGTCGCTGTATAAACTCCATTCCCTGTTGTGTCTAATGCTGTTGGTACCGACCAGTTTGTAAATGTGTTTTCACCGCCGCCCAAAGCTGCAGGTTTACGGTAATACTGCTGTGCTAATGAGGCTAAGTTCGTTAAATCAGAAATAACTGCGTCTCTATTTGCCTGAGAACTGCTTGCAGTAAAAATATTAATTCCAACTACTACTGCAATGCCTACAATAATAACACCAAGTACGATTAATAATAATTGCTGCTGACCCATTTGCTGCTCCTTGTTTAATGTTGAAAGGTGGTAAACAAGAGGTATGCCGGGAGAAAATACACCAATTAATAAACTCTGAGGCTTCAAATAATTTGAATGAAAGAATTACGTGTCAGTTTTACAGAGTAGGAACTGTGATGTTAAAAAAAAACCCCGAACACATTAATTAGTGCATTCGGGGGCAAGTAGTGTTGACCAAATCCTTTATTAAAAATATTAAAATGCCAAAAGGCAACTGTAAAATAAAACTTGTTATGCTAACATAAAAGGCTTTTGGTAACTGAAGTTAAGTTCAATGGGTTACTTGGATAGCTTATGACTTGGCAACAAAATAAGAAATTATGCCTCCGTAAACATATGATTCACCAGCCAAATATCAACCCCAAAAATGTATTTGGCATACCAGAATTTATCGGAGTGCCGAATGACGCTACGACTTTTCGGGACTTGGTTAACCCAACAAGCATGGTTAGATTTTCATAATCTTTGCAGAATAGAAAATTTCTTGAAAAAACTATTGAGAATAAATGACTTACTTCTTGTCGAGCACAAAGGCAAATATTCCTATCCTGCCTGCTTAAGCAATGCAGTCTCGTTTACCAAATGCGGACGGAAAATTCAGCATAATTCTGATTGGAAAGCCTATTGACCTTTACTTGGGAGAATAATTCAACGTTACGGCAATAAGAATTATTTGCTAAAGAATAATAACGTCAAACAAAATCAATAAAACTCAGCGACATCATTCTGGAGAAGAACTTCATCCAAATAGGCAGAAGCATGCTTAAAAATAAGAGCAATAAAAATCTAAAGTTATAAAAATAATTTCTATAACGATCAATTCTCGTTTAATAATGTGTAAAGCATTAGTGCATTTCTTACATACCGCAATTTAGAAATCGGGTAAAATCAATTTGCATCTCAGCAATTAACTATAATTTACCGCTTCGCCTTTTTCGTTTTACCTTTGAAGTGTTTTTTCACTGCATTAGCCAATTCACGTTTCACTTTTTTCTTTGTACTTTTTACGGGATTCCTCATTTTATGCTTGGCTGCAATTAAGTTCAAAGCACCACCCGCTTTGAACCATTCTATTTGCCCGGCATTTAAAGAATGATTCAGAGAAATTTCATCGAGAGAACCGTCTTTATGCTTAACAATTAAACTTACTTGTTTTTCCGGCGCAAGTGCGCTCAAGTTAGGAATGCTTAGAAGATCATCTTCAAGAATTTTATCATAGTCGTTAGGCTTAGCAAATGTAAGTGGAAGCATACCTTGTTTCTTTAAATTTGTTTCGTGAATGCGCGCAAAAGATTTTGTAATGATTGCTTTCCCTCCAAGGAAACGTGGTTCCATAGCGGCGTGCTCGCGCGAAGATCCTTCGCCGTAATTTTCATCGCCAACAACAACCCAGCCAATTACTTTAGCTTTGTACTCACGAGCAACTTCGTGAACCTGTTTGTATTCGCCTGTAAAAAGATTTTTTGCCTCGCCGGCATTTCCGGTAAAGGCATTGATGGCGCCGAGAAACAAGTTTTTAGAAATGTTGTCTAAATGTCCACGATACTTTAACCAAGCGCCGGCTGGAGAAATATGATCTGTTGTACATTTGCCTTTCGCTTTTAATAGAAGCGGAGCATCAACTATATCTCTTCGATCCCAAGGGGCAAATGGCTCCATAAAAGAAAGACGATCGTTGTTCTCAGGCATAGCAATTATAGTTTTGAATCCTTTTTTACTTGGTGCAAGAAAACCTTTTTTGTCCTTCAAGAATTTTCTCTTTGGAAGCTCTTCTCCATAAGGCGCATCAAGTTTTACCATTTCACCTTTTTCGTTTTCAAGTAAATCTGTTTCGGGGTTGAATGAAAGTTTTCCGGCAACAGCAAGCGCGGTTGTAATTTCTGGACTAGCAACAAAGCTGTAAGTTTCTGGATTGTTATCGTTTCGTTTAGCAAAATTTCTGTTGAATGAATTAACAATTGTGTTCTTCTCGCCAGTCTTAATATCCATCCGTTTCCACATACCAATGCATGGACCGCAAGCATTTGCTAATACTTGTCCGCCAAAATCGGTAAGAATTTTCAGTTGTCCATCGCGTTCAATAGTAGCACGCACTTGTTCGGAGCCCGGAGTGATTTTGTACTCGGATTTAGCTTTCAATCCTTTTGATAAAGCATTTTTAACAATGTTAGAAGCACGGTCAATATCTTCATAACTGCTGTTGGTACAGCTTCCAATCAAAGCAACGCTAATTTTATCCGGAAAATTATTTTCAGTAACAGCTTCTTTCATTTTAGAAATGGGCCAAGCACGGTCCGGCGTGAAAGGTCCATTTATGTGTGGCTCTAATTCGTCTAAATTAATTTCTACAATTTGATCATAGTATTCAGCCGGATCGGCATAAACTTCAGCATCAGCTTTTAGAACCGAAGCATTTTTGCGGGCAAGATTAGCTACATCGGCGCGGTCGGTTTTTTCTAAGTAAGCAGCCATCTTTTCATCAAAAGGAAAAACAGAACAAGTAGCGCCAATTTCTGCGCCCATGTTGCAGATTGTAGCTTTACCCGTACAAGAAATTGATAGAGTTCCTTCACCAAAGTATTCTACAATTGAACCTGTGCCTCCTTTTACTGTAAGCAATCCGGCAAGCTTTAAAATAACATCTTTTGGAGAGGTCCAGCCGCTGAGTCTGCCTGTTAATTTAACCCCGATAAGTTTTGGCCATTTTAATTCCCAAGGCATACCAGCCATAACATCAACAACATCAGCACCTCCCACACCAATAGCAATCATACCTAAACCGCCGGCGTTTGGAGTGTGAGAATCCGAGCCGACCATTAATCCGCCCGGGAAAGCATAATTTTCTAAAATTACTTGATGAATAATACCTGCGCCCGGTTTCCAGAAGCCCACGCCATATTTTTGGCAGATAGTTTCTAGGAACTGATAAACTTCTTTGTTTTCTTCAATAGCGTCGTTCAAATCGCTAATGCTACCGTTCTTTGCAATAATTAAGTGATCAGCGTGAGCCGTTGCAGGAACGGCAGCTTCTTTTCTGCCAGCGTGCATAAACTGCAGCATAGCCATCTGTGCAGTTGCGTCCTGCATTGCAACGCGGTCTGGTGCAAAATCAGCAAAATCTTTTCCACGCGTTAAAGAAATTTTAGGTGAATTCCACAAGTGTGCATATAGAATTTTTTCTGAATAAGTTAAAGGTCTGCCAACAACTTTGCGGGCTTTAGTAGTTTTATTCCGAAATTGAGCATAAACTTTTTTAATCATTTCAAAGTTTGCTGTCATTGTAGTTCCTATATTATTTGAAAACGGTACAAAGATAAAAAAATGATAATTCTTTTTATAATGATTATTGACGGTTGTGTAAGAATAAAGTAGATTATTAGTAAGAAGATGAGCAAATATTATAATGCCGCGTAAAATCATCAGGTTAAAAGAATACGATTATACAATTCCAAATTATTATTTTGTAACGATATGCACGGAAGGAAAGCAAAAATTATTTGGTAAAACAAATGGTAAAGAAGTAGAATTAAACCAATCGGGAATAATAATAAAAGAGAGTTTATTAGAAATTAAAGAGCATTTTACGAATATAGAAATAGATGAATACATAATAATGCCGGATCATTTCCATGCAATCATCACATTCCAAGATTATGTAGGGCTGAGGTCTCGTCAACCTCCTCCTCCAGAACGAGAACCACAAATAGATACACAAGCGCGAATAAACACAGATTTAGTCAAAAAAAATACCAAACCAAACGAGTTACGACCAGTAATCAAAACAGAGCATTTTACATTAAGCCAAGTAGTAGCATATTTCAAATATCAATCAACAAAAAGAATAAACGCGTGTAAGATCCATAAAGAAAAAATTTGGCAAAGATCGTTTTATGATAGGATTATCCGAAACGAAAGTGAATTAAACAACGTCAGAAAATATATCCAGCAGAACCCGTCAAAAATCCATTCAGATAAATAGTAGTGGTCGAGGTCACCTCGACCCACCTCGACCCAACCAAAGCAAGCCGCAAAAGAAGCGTGGGAATAAGGAGAGGGTTTCCTCGTCCGAACGTACGAAATTGATTAAAGGTGTTAGTTTTGTCGTTTGAAAATAATCTGGGCGGCGGAACACAGGAAATAATCTTGGTTACGGGACGCCCCAACGATTTAAAATTATTTGATCAGGCTTAATGAAATTCTTTGCTTGGGAATATCAATGCCTATAACGGTTATATTAATTATATCACCAACTTTTAATAAGTCAAATGGATTATTTACATACTTGTTAGCTATTTGCGAAATGTGCAGCAAGCCATCTTGCTTAACTCCAATATCTACAAATGCACCAAAATCTACAACGTTTCGAACTGTTCCCATTAATCTCATTCCTTCTTGAAGGTCTTCAATTTTTAAAACATCGCTGCGTAAAATAGGCAAAGGCATTTCTTCGCGTGGATCGCGACCCGGCTTTTTTAAATTATCTAAAATATCAATTAAGGTTGGTTCACCAACTCCAATTTCTTTTGCAACATATTCAACACCTTTTGTTTTTACGAACAACTCAACAAGATTTCCTTTTTCGTTGATATGAGTTGTAGAAAGCTCGCAGAGCTTTAAAAGTTTTGCCGCCGCATCGTAAGATTCCGGATGTATTGAAGTGTTATCTAACGGATTTTCACCATCTGAAATGCGCAAGAACCCAGCGCATTGCTCAAAAGCTTTTTCTCCAACACCTGTTACCTCAAGCAGTTCTTTTCTGTTTTTAAATTTGCCAATACTCTCACGGTATCTAATTACATTATTTGCAATTCTCTTGTTCATACCAGAGACATAATTTAGTAGAGAAGCCGAAGCAGTGTTAAGATCAACACCTACATAGTTAACACAGCTAACAACAACATCATCAAGTTTTTTAGAAAGCTGCTTCTGGTCAACATCGTGCTGGTACAAACCAACACCAATAGATTTAGGATCAATTTTTACAAGCTCGGCAAGAGGATCTAGCACCCGTCGAGCGATGGATATATTGCCCCGCTGGCTTGCATCAAGATCCGGAAATTCGCCTTTTGCAACAGCGCTTGCCGAGTAAACAGAAGCTCCGGCTTCGTTTACAATTATGTAATGGCAGTTTAGTTTATGCGCTTTTATTAAATCTGCTGCAATTTGTTCAGTTTCTCTGCTTGCTGTACCATTGCCTATTGCAATTAAATTAACTTTGTTTCGAATAATCATATCGAGCAGTGTTTTCTTTGCTTCAAGCATTTTATTCTGCGGAGGATGAGGATAAATTGTAGTGCCTTCAAGATATTTGCCGGTAGTATCAATAACCGCAAGTTTTGAACCTGATACGTAACCGGGGTCAATTCCTAAAATGATTTTATTGCTGATTGGCGGCTGAAGTAAAAGTTGACGGAGATTTGCCGCAAAGATTTCTATCGCATGCAAATCGGCTTCCTCAGTTAATAGGTTTCTGACTTCTCTTTCAATAGATGGATATAATAATCGACTGAAAGAGTCATCAACAACTTCTTCAAGTATTTCGAGGAAGAAAGTATCATCGTACTCGAAATATTTATTGTAGATTTTCTTTAGCACGCTCGGTTTATCAAAATTTAGAATAACTTTTAAATAACCTTCTGCTTCGCCGCGGTTGATAGCAAGAATTTGGTACTCTTTAATTTTGTTAAGAGGTGAAGAGAAGGAGTGATAAACATCGTAAACATCTTTCTTTTTAAGATTTGGGTCTTCTTTTTTGTTATCATTTTTTGAAGATACGAGTATTGCCTCATCTTGCATAAACCCGCGTAATTCCTGCCGGATTTCGGCGGTTTCACTTATCATTTCAGCAATAATATCTTTAGCTCCTTGCAATGCTTCTGATGCAGATTCAACGCCGAGCTCGGTATTGATGTAAGAGGCTAAAATCTCATCAAAATTTCCGGCAAAATTAGGATTCTGCAAAATGAAAAGTGAGAGCGGTTCAAGTCCTTTTGCTTTAGCAATTGTTCCGCGCGTTTTACGTTTAGGCTTATATGGAAGATACAAGTCTTCAACTTCTTGAAGCTTTGCTGCTGTAATAATTTTATCTCGTAACTCATCTGTAAGTTTGCCTTGTTCTTCAATGCTTTTAAGAACCGTTGTTTTGCGTTCTTCAAGAATAGTAAGGTAGCTCAATCTATCTTCAATGTTTCGTAAGAAATCCTCGTCTAATCCGCCGGTGTGTTCTTTACGGTAACGCGCTATAAACGGAACAGTTGCATCTTCCGAAAAAAGATTTATAACAGTAGAAACTTGTTTCTCAGTAATATTTAATTCTTTTGCTATTACTAGTGGTATGTTCATAACTCTCCGAGAAAATTTGGGAATGCAAATCAAATGGAATCAAACAGAAATATCAACTTGTATTTTACCGTTCTTTGCATTATGTAATGTTTGAAAAAAGACACCTGTAAATAACTTTCAACAAATATTAAAGAGAAAGAGAGGCTTAACGAAAAATAAAATTTGTTTACTGTGAAGATAGCAAACAATGTTTGGGTTATTTATAGAAATGTCGGGATTTTTTAACTCAAGTCATCCATTGGATTAGCTGAAGAAATAATCTGCAAATATTTTCCAAGAGTTGAATAGCCGAGAAAATCCGATGATAAGAAAAGTGTGGTACTGCAAACAGCACCAAAAGGAAAGAGTTAAACATAGATTTGCCAATAGGAAAAGTTTCTAATAACTCCAATGGAAGAGAGTTGAGTTAAGTTAAGCTGTTTTATAATAATAAGATAAGGTTTAATTTACTAATGGAAACAGATCAATTAAATAGTAAAAGTAACAGTCTAAGAAAATTATAGTTACGGTATCAAAAATATGTCTTAACAAACTAACTGAATTCTTAATGACAAATTTGTGGTTACTCGATTTGTAAATAGGAATTCACTTAAGTTATAAAGCAGCATTATGAACTGGAATATATATTCTTAGGCGGGTTATCGTTTGCGAGGTGTATGGAGCTTAGCAGAACAATTCCTTTTCAACCAGATCACAAATAATATGTCCTACAGTTATGTGTGCTTCCTGAATTCTTGCCGTGCTGCTTGAGGGAATAATGATTGGCAGATCAACAATGTCTTTTAGTTTGCCGCCGTTACCACCTAAAAAACCAACAACAAAAATTTTTTTAGTCTTTGCTTGTTCAACGGTTCTAATTATGTTAGGAGAGTTACCGCTTGTAGAAAGAGCAAAAAGGAGATCGCCTTGGTTTCCCAAGCCTTCCAAAATTCTTGAGTAAGTAAATTCCCAGCCGAGGTCATTTCCACCTGCGGAGAGATTTGAAGTATCAGTAGTTAAAGCTATAGCAGGCAGAGAAGGTCTGGTAACTTGCGCTGTTAAACGAATTACAAACTCGGCAGCAATATGCTGGCAATCTGCCGCGCTGCCTCCATTACCGCAAAGAAGAAGTTTTTTCCCGTTTCTAAAAGCCGAAACAAGATAATGTACTGCAGCTAAAATTTCATCTTTACATGCATCTATAGTTTTTAGCTTAACTTCTGCACTTTCTTTAAGAGTTTCGGTAATTATTTTTTCTTTATCGAACATTATTGCCTCAATTTGCATTCACAAAATAAAAAAGATTCGGGTAATAAGGATTCTTTGCCGAAAGAAAAAAGGATTGTCCAAAAGCCTTTCATTCATTAAGTTTGGGCAACATTTCTCAAAAAACTAATATGGAAAAAATTACAGTTTACGAAAAACCAACTTGTACTACTTGCCGCAACGTATCTAAAATTTTAACCGAAAAAGGAATCAATTTTGAAAAAGTGAATTATTACATTAAACCTTTTTCTAAGACCAAGTTAAAATCACTTCTAAAAAAAATGGGAACAAACCCGAGCAGTCTTTTGAGAAAAAATGAGGATGCGTATAGAAATTTGAAAACAAAAATTAGCATTATGAACGAGGCAGAAATTCTCGAACTAATGATAGAGAACCCGGATTTAGTACAGAGGCCTATTATTGAAATAAACGATAAGGCAATACTTGCTCGCCCGGCAGAACTAATTAACAAATTGTTTTAATTAACTCAGCAAACAAATATAAAACGGAAAGATCGATGGCAAAAAAAATACTTTTCTGGGTACTGGCATTTTTAATTACTGCCGGTTCTGCGGTTTATCAAAGAATGACCGGTCCAACTTATCCTAAAAGCGGAACTGTTACTTTAGCCGGCAAAACCATTAAATTCAATTTGGAAAGGAGCCACAGTTCTTCATCAAATTATTTGGTAGAGGTTGAAACTAACGATCCGGAAATAGTTGGTGAATTGTACTGGAGACCATTCAAAAGCAGCGGTGAATTCGACTTTGTTAAGATGACCGGAGATAAAGTTTTACGGGCAGAGCTTCCTGCAAGAGAAAAATTGCAGAAGTGGCAGTATTACATTAGACTGCAAAAAGCAGAAGAGGAAATAATAATTCCGGGA
The DNA here is from genome assembly GCA_964575995.1 of uncultured Melioribacter sp. Lineage (GTDB taxonomy): Bacteria > Bacteroidota > Ignavibacteria > Ignavibacteriales > Melioribacteraceae > Stygiobacter. The sequence continues at coordinate 119,010 of CAZNTN010000002.1, forward strand.
GATAAAGGCATAATAATTCGCTTTAAAGATGATGTACCTGCCTGGGCGTTAATTCTTCATGTTATTTTTATGTTTGGAGCTATGGTGCTTTCTACTCGAACAGCACTTGAGGTTTTTAACAAAACTTCGAATCTGTATAAACTTACAATTTGGACTTTAGTTTTTCTATTCATCGGAGGCTTTCCACTTGGTTTTGCAATGAATGGTTATGCGTTCGGAGAAATGTGGGGAGGCTTTCCGTATGGGAACGATATTACCGATAACAAAACTTTGATTGCATTTATTGGCTGGCTTGTTGCATTTTATATGATTAAGAAAAATCTATTGCCAAAACTATTTACCGTGCTTGCTGCTATTCTTATGCTTATTGTTTATATGATTCCGCATAGTGTTTAACAAAGAGCAAAAGTAAGAGTAATAAAAAAGGAGAAAATAATGTCTTCACACGAGACCCCAACAACGAGCGGGCTACCATCTAACGCTTATACCGAATTAAAGCCGGGCGAACAATATGTTCCAGTTATGTCGCCTGGTAAAATTTATCCAGAAGTTACCGCATATTCTGTATTAACTGGAATTGTAATGGCTGTTGTTTTTTCTGCCGCAGCCGCCTACTTGGGTTTAAAAGTTGGGCAAGTTTTTGAAGCCGCAATTCCAATTGCTATTTTGGCTGTGGGCTTAACTAATCTTCTAAAGAAAAAAGATGGGATGGGTCAAAATATTATTATTCAGTCAATTGGCTCTTCTTCCGGCGCAGTAGTTGCAGGTGCAATTTTTACTCTGCCTGGTATTTACATTTTGAATCTTGAAGCAACATTTTTTCAAATGTTTTTTGCTTCGCTCTTGGGCGGATTTTTAGGAATCCTCTTCTTAATTCCGTTTAGAAAATATTTTGTAAGCGAAATGCACGGCAAACTTCCATTCCCCGAAGGAACTGCAACTACAGAAGTTCTAGTAGCTGGAGAAAAAGGTGGAAATTCCGCTGTGATATTAGCTGTAAGCGGCTTATTAGGCGGTGTTTATGATTTTTTAGTTGCAACTTTTGGAACATGGGCAGAAATTTTTACTTCCCGCGTAGTTGGTTTTGGCGAAGTTTTAGCCGACAAGTTCAAATTAGTTTTTAGATTGAATACAAGTGCAGCTGTAGTTGGCTTAGGTTATGTAATTGGTCTTAAATATTCTGTTATTATTGTTGCCGGGTCTTTTCTTTCTTACTTCGTTCTTGTTCCTCTTATAGCATACTTTGGCGATAGTCTTACTGTTGCAATAGGCTCTAATGTTACTATGTTAATCAAAGAAATGTCTCCGGAATTAATATTCAGAAATTATGTTAGAAGTATTGGTATTGGAGCTATTGCAATGGCTGGTTTTATTGGAATTGTCCGTTCTTCAAGCGTAATCAAATCGGCAGTATCTCTTGCTTTTAACGAAATTACAGGGAAAAAAGAATCTGCCGGTAATGAAGAATTACGCACTCAAAAAGATTTACCCATGAAAATAATTATTCTTGGCATTGGCGCAACTGCCCTAATTTTATTTCTGTTCTTCTTATTCGGTGTTGTTGATAACATTGTTCACGCTCTTATTGGTTTATTAATTGTAATGATAATGTCTTTCTTGTTTACTACTGTTGCGGCTAACGCTATTGCTATAACAGGTAATAATCCAGTTAGCGGAATGACCTTGATGACTTTAGTTCTTTCATCAATCGTTTTAGTCTCTGTTGGGTTATCCGGTCCAACAGGGATGGTTTCGGCTTTGATAATAGGCGGTGTAGTTTGTACTGCACTTTCTGTTGCCGGTTCTTTTGTTACAGATTTAAAAATTGGCTACTGGCTTGGTGCTACTCCTCAAAAACAAGAAAAATGGAAATTTGTTGGTGCGTTAGTCTCTGCCGCTACTGTAGTCTGGATTATTTCCCTGTTAGATAAAATATATGGATTTGCCGATGGCGGATTGCCTGCTCCTCAAGCAAACGCTATGGCTGCCATTATTCAGCCGCTTATGTCAAATCAACCTGCACCATGGATGCTCTACATAGCCGGTGCTTGCATTGCTTCAATTTTAGCTATGATTAAAGTTCCAGTACTTGCTTTTGCTTTGGGAATGTATCTGCCTCAAGAAATTAATACTCCGCTTTTAATTGGTGGTCTGATCTCACATTATGTATCAACACGCAGCAAAGATGAAGCGCTAAATAATGCGCGTAGAGAAAGAGGAACCTTAATTGCATCTGGATTTATAGCCGGCGGTGCATTAATGGGTGTTTTAAGTGTCATTATTCGTTCAACTGGCGCTAATTGGATTATGGAAGATTGGGCTGCATCTCACGCAGCAGAAATTTTATCATTTATTATGTTCTGCCTGCTTTGCCTATACACAATATGGGATTCACTAAGAGCTAAGAAAGAAACTATATAATTATTAAGTGGGCGCAGCTTTCAAGTTGCGGTTAAACCAAACCTGCATGCAGAAGCTTGCGCCTGCTATAAAATATTGCACATACTTAGTTAACTCCTTTAGTTCTTAGTTCTATTAATCCATTTCCAAGCAGCTAATAGTCAAAAAATGTTTCTTTCAGTTCTCGTTCATATAATCAAACATATTTCATAATTTTTCCTCCGCCATTAATTAACTTTGTGGAGAACACAGTGAAAAGTCAATACAGAATTTGTTCATTTTTTTTGGTGATAATAATGACTGCACAAATTGGTTTTGCTCAGAACAAGGAACGCAAGGATGTTCCTGATAAATATAAGTGGGATAATTCTGCTATCTATAAAAACGTTGATGAGTGGAAGAAAGACAAAGAAACAATTCTTGCTCAGATAGAAACACTAAATTCGTTTCGAGGTAAAATGGGTAAGAACGCAGAATTGTTTTACACAACTCTTCGCATTTATTTTGATATCTACAAGCTGTTTTACAAACTTTCCGATTATGCCTTCCGTGTTGCAGATGAAGACTTACGCATCAATGATAATCTATCGTTAAATCAAATCTCTACTACAATCGGAACTAAACTCGGTGAGGCTGCATCTTTCATAAACCCGGAGATTCTGAGCCTGGAAGCCGAGAAGATCAAAAAATTCTTTGATCAGAAAAAAGAGTTAAACGAATTCGAATTTTACATAAACGATATTATACGTTTACGTCCGCATACATTAACTGCTAGAGAAGAAGAAATACTTGCAAGCGCCGGTCTTATTACATCAACACCGAGTGATGTACACAGCATTTTTGATAATACCGAAAGACCAAATGCAGCGGTAAAATTATCAAACGGTACAAAGATAGAGCTGAACGCGGCAAACTATAACAAATATAGAACAACGAAAAACCGGAAAGACCGCGAACTAGTAATGAAAGCTATGTTTGATAATTACAAGAAGTTTCAGAACACGATGGGCGCTAACCTTGCTGGTAAATTACGCTCAGATTACTTCTATGCAAAAAATAGAAAGTATGAAACTGTGTTGAAGAGTTCGCTTAATGCAAATAACATTCCGGTCTCAGTTTACGAAAACTTGATAAATCAGATTAATAAGAATTTACCAACGCTTCACCGATTCCTAAAATTAAAAGCTAAAATGCTTGGTGTTGATAAACTTCACTACTACGATTTATACACGCCGCTTGTTAAAACAGTAGAGTTTAAGTACAGCGTAGAAGAGGGGCAAAAATTACTTCTCGATGCTTTCAAACCATTGGGCGAAGAGTATGTTTCTACAGTAAATAAATCGTTCGATGAAAAATGGATTGATTACATTCCAACCACAGGAAAAAGAAGCGGCGCTTATTCATCAGGTGCACAGTATGATTTACACCCTTACATTTTAATGAACTGGACCGACGATTACGAATCAGTCTCAACTCTTGCTCACGAGCTTGGTCATACCATGCACAGTAATTATTCCAACAAAAACCAATCTTTTGTTAATGCACAGTACGCAACATTTGTGGCTGAAATTGCCTCTACCTTAAACGAGAATCTGCTTTACAATTACATGGTAAACAAAGTAAAGAAAGATGAAGAAAAACTTTATCTGCTCGGTTCGTATCTTGATTTGCTTAGAACAACAATTTTCCGCCAAACATCTTTTGCAGAGTTTGAATGGGAAATACATAAGCGCATAGAAAATGGTGAACCGCTTACAGGCGAAGATATGAGCAAAATATATTATGAGATTGTAAAAAAATATTACGGACACGATTCCGGCGCATGCGTTGTTGATGAGTACATTGCTTACGAGTGGGCTTACATTCCTCACTTTGTAAATTACACTTACTATGTTTACCAATATTCAACTTCGCTTATTTACGCAACTGCTTTTGCCGAAAAAATTATTAATGAAGGGAAGACAGCGGTAGATAAGTTTTACAATATTCTAAAAGGCGGTAGTTCTGCTTATCCAATTGATTTGATTACGAAAGCTGGATTAGACCCATTGTCATCAGAAGCATTTGATCTTACTATGGCAAAAATGAACAAAGTGATGGACCAGATAGAAGAAATCTTGAGCAAAAAGAAAAAATAAGTTTGTTGATGCCTTGAAAGTAATCGTTTGACTTTCAAGGATTAAAAAGAGACCTCAGAAAAATAGAGTTTTATATAACCGATGCATTTTTAAAGAGAGCTGATTGTGCTGATTTTAGTGGATCAAATCTGCGTAAATCCGTGTCATCTGCGCTATCTGCGTTCTATTTTTTAATTTTTCAGAGCATCAAAAACTTGTACAAGCCGCTCACCGTCTGGCGTTGTTAAAAAAACTTCTACCGGAATTCCTCCTTGCCAAACAATCATTTTCTATTGAACATGCTGATCGGTATGCATAGTTTTGGCTACACCCGGTTCAATTTGCTGAATCGGATGACTTTAGAAGCGGTGAGATTTCAGAACTAAGAAAATTGGTTCAAGAAAATAAAAATTTGTTTGAGAAGAAATGGCATGAGTTCTTTAGTAGTTAAAGTTGAACCTAGAACAATTGATTTATCTTTTTCACCCGATTCGTTGAGGGTTGCTCTTGCTGATGGACTAGAAGCAATAGCTCCATTAGAATGGTTCCCCTGACTAAGTGATGCTCAGATGCTCAAAATAAAAAATTAGCGTTTGATCTGAAGAAGTGCTGGAATACATTGTGAATAAATTGATGAAGATATTTCTGTTAACAGTTTACTATCAACTAACAGAAAAAGTAGATACTAATTTTGACGAGACAAGGTACTGTTTCTGTCTTGGCAAGTACCTCGCTCATTTTTTACCGAATCTTAAGTTCTTTAATTGCAAGTCCAATCGCGGTTTCAATCGAATATCTATCGTTCAAATACTCAACAACCTTGTTAATAAAGTTCTTGCGGAATCTTCTTGGAACCATTACACCATAAAATGCTCGGGCTAATTCTAATACTTTTTCCATAACTAAAATCTCGTTGTTCTGTCTCTATTATCGGTTAGTTTAATTATTTTTTGAATGCAATTTATCTAAAAGGAATAATATGACGGTAGAGAAAATTCGTTCTCTTTTTCCACATCTTGATACAAATCAAATTTATTTTAACCACGCTGCTATAGGACCTTGGTGTAAACCTGTATTAGATAGAATAGCCGAATATTCTGCTCAGCGAAGCGGAACTATGATTGAAAACTATCCATTTTTCTTGGAAAAGAATACTAACGCCAAGTCTAAGCTTGGAAAGATTCTTAATACTGAACCGGAACGACTTGCATGGGTTGATAATGTTTCCAACGGACTTAACATTTTAGCTAACGGAATTGAGTGGAAAACCGGTGACAGAATAATTCTTAATGATATCGAGTTTCCTGCAAACATTTATCCGTTTCTTAATTTAAAAAGACTTGGCGTTGAAATAGATATTGTAAAATCCAGAAATGGAATAGTTGATATTGATGATATTGAGAAAGCTATAACTACAAATACAAAACTCGTTTCTATCAGTTATGTACAGTTTCTATCCGGCTACAGAGCAGATCTTAATGCAATTGGTGAATTGTGTAAATCAAAAGGAATAGTTTTTTGCGTGGATGCAATCCAAGCAGCCGGAGTTGTTCAAATAGATGTAAAAAAATCTCAAATAGATTTTCTTTGCGGAGGCACGCAAAAGTGGCTAATGAGTTCGCAAGGTCTGTCTTTCATCTGCATTACCGAAGAATTGCAGAAAAGAATAGTTCAAAAGAATGTTGGCTGGACTTCCGTGAACGATGCGTGGAATTTGCTTGAGTATAATTTATCGCTTAAGTCATCTGCCGAGAGTTTCCAAAACGGAACGATAAATGCGCTTGGCGTTTGCTTGTTCGATGCCTCGCTTGATATTTTTTTAGAGTTTGGAATGAACAATGTTGAGAAGACAATTCTTGAAAACAGCGAGTATTTTATTAAAAATCTTAACGAAATTGGAATTAACCCAGTCCTAAAAAATGTAGAAAACAAAAACCGTTCAGGAATAGTAAGTTTTAAGCATGAACTCTCTCAAGAAATCTTTTGCTATCTCAAAGGAAGCAATATTTATTGTGCTGTAAGAGAAGGAGTAATTCGTTTCTCGCCACACTTTTATAACACCAAAGAAGAAATTGAAAATGTAGCTGCGGAATTGAAGAAATGTTTAAAATGAAAAGGTGGAGAAACAAATCACATCATACGATGGGGGGACGTATGACCCAACTTGAAGTCTCCACCAAACGTTACTTTTCTGGAGAATAACTTAATTCAATCTTTACGTGAAAATCTGCACCGCTGAACAAAGTGTACTTTACTTCACCAATTGTGCATTTGTAATCTTCACCAACCATATCGCTTACTACTTTTGAAATGGCGTTTTCCAAAGAACCTACACTTACGGCTTTTAGCTTATTCTTTAAGAGTTTATCTACGTCTATTGTTTTTTCTTGTGTGTTTGACATTTTTTCTCCGGCTTGATTTTTATTACCAAGCCTTTTGACGGCTCAAATATAAATTGGTTTTATTTTCTAATCAAGTCTAATAATTCTTTAGTTTTCTCTTCAAGCAATTTTTGATTTCGTTTGGTTTCAACATTTAACCGAAGCAGCGGTTCTGTGTTACTCATTCTTACATTAAATCTCCATTCTTGATACTCAATGCTGATCCCGTCAAGTTCGTCCAGTGTTCCATCGTTGTATTTTTGTTTAATTGTTTCAATTTTTTCAAGCGGATTAGAAACTGTAGAATTGATTTCGCCGGAACAAGGATATGCTTCAACCATTTCTTCAACTAACTGAGAAAGCGATTTGTTTTCTTCGGACATTAATTGAAGGATTAATAAGAATGGGATTAAGCCGCTATCGGAGTAAAAATTATCTCGAAAGTAATGATGAGCGGACATTTCTCCACCGTAGATCGAGTTTACTTCTCTCATTTTCTGTTTGATAAAAGCATGACCGCTTTTAGAGACAACCGATATGCCGCCCGCTTTAGCTACCTCATCAACAGTATTCCAAATTAATCTTGGATCGTGAACAATTTTTTCTCCGGGATTTGTTTTTAGTATTGATTTTGCGAGTATGCCAACTATATAATAACCTTCTATAAAACTTCCCATTTCGTCAAAAAAGAAGCAGCGGTCATAATCGCCATCCCAAGCTACGCCGAGATTGGCATTATGTTTTAGGATTGCATCAATAGAAGGCTGGCGGTTTTCTGGCAGAAGAGGATTTGGAACACCATTCGGAAAGTTAGAATCGGGCTCGTGAAATAATTTTATCATTTCAATTGGGAGATATTTTTCTAAAACATCGAGAGCCGGACCAATGCACCCGTTGCCGGCATTAACTACAACTTTGTACGGCTTAATTTTCTTTGCATCATAAAATTTCTGAAGATTTGAAATGAACTCATTCAAAATGTCTTTTTTAATAACCTTACCTTTTTCCGGCGCAATTTCACCTAATTCGTTTTTGAGAACCATTTGTTCAATTTCATTCAAGCCGGAGTCGTAACCAAAAGGCACAGAACCTTTTTTAACAAATTTTAATCCGTTGTATTCGGGTGGATTATGACTTGCGGTAATCATCACGCCGCCATCTGCATTTAAGAAAGGTGTGCCAAAGTAAATCATTTCGGTGCCGCAAAGCCCAAGATCAATCACATCGCAGCCGGCATCGTTTAACCCGCTTGATAATGCAAGTGCTAATTCCGGCGAAGATTTTCTTACATCTCTTCCAATTACTATAGATTTTGCATTAAGAAATATTGCTACTGCTCTGCCTACTTTGTATGCTAATTCTACATTTAGCTCTCCCGGCACTTTACCGCGTATATCATAAGCCTTAAAAGAAGGTATTTTTTCCATTTTTACTCCTAATTGAATAATCGAAAAATAGTGATTTGAAAAGAACAAAACTTAGAATGGCTGATTTATTTTACATTTCTTTACAAGCGCTGTAAGATTTTTAGTAATATTTGCAGAATTAAAGTTTCTTAATAAACTACTTTGAATTAGTGAATTCTTAAAGACAAATTTGAGATAATTTTCTTTGCTGGGAACTATTTGTACTGTTATTTGCGTTATAACATTAAACGTTACAACATATATTTTAATTAACAACACAATAACTCTCGAAAGGAGACAGCAATGAAAAAAATAGTATTAGTAGTTCTTTTAGCATTCGGTTTTACACTTGTAAATGCACAAACCGCATGGAAAATAGATAAGTCTCACAGCAATGTAGGCTTTTCTGTATCTCACTTAATAATTTCAGAAACTACCGGACAGTTCAAATCTTACGATGGAACAATCGAGTTTTCCAAAGAAGATTTAAGTGATGCGAAAATCAGCTTTTCTATAGATGTAGAAAGCATTAACACAGATAACGAGGCGCGCGATAAACACTTAAAATCCGATGACTTCTTCAACGCTGAGAAATTTCCGAAAATCACTTTTGCAGGTAAATCATTAAAGAAAGTAGAAGGAAAGAAGTATAAATTGACAGGCGATTTTACAATGCGTGATGTAACTAAAACTATAACGTTAGATGTAATATTTAACGGAATTGTAAAAGACCCTTGGGGAAATACAAAAGCGGGCTTTAAGGTTACTGGAGAATTAAACAGATTAGAATATGGTTTGAAGTGGAATAATTTGATGGAAGCCGGCGGTGCAGTTGTAGGAAAGGAAGTTGCAATTACAATAAATTTAGAACTTAACCAAGTAAAATGAAATTAGAAGAAGAAATAAGACAATCTAAGTTTAGAAACGAAAAACATAAGCTGGCTGTAAATATTATTTTCTCTTACAGCTGGCTTATGAATCTTCAATCCAAACTTTTTGTTAAGTATGATATTACCGGAAATCAATTTAACATACTTAGAATTCTGCGCGGTCAGCATCCAAAACCTGCTACTGTTAATCTTCTTAAAGAGAGAATGGTTGATAAAATGTCTGATGCCTCCCGTCTTGTAGAACGTTTACGTGTTAAAGGGTATGTAAAACGAGAATTGTGTTCCAAAGACCGAAGGCGTGTGGATGTTTCGATTACGCAGAAAGGTTTAGAAATACTTGCCGAAATGGATAAGCTGAATGACAATTACGATTCTTTTTTTCAGAATTTGACTGCTGGTGAATCAAAAGTTATTAATGAATTGTTAGACAAAATGCGAGGCTGATTAATGTCTGGCTGTTTTAATTAACCGTAGTTACAAGAAGCCGATTGGTTTATTGGTGTCATAGCCGGTAAATCAGTTTTCTGCTTTACATCACTTACAAGTAACAAGAAAGGTTCTTTTATGAAAAGGAGCATTCTACATATAATAGCTGCAATAATTCTTATGGTTACAGCAAATACTTTTGCAAGAGAGTTTCGAGTTTCTCAAATTCCAAACGGTTCAAAATTTGGCTGCTTAAACTGCCATGTTTCATCATTTGGCGGGTCAAGAAATTCATTTGGACAGTTAGTTCAAACTAAGTACTTAACTGTGCAAGGGGATGTAGTTTGGGGCGAGGCAATTGCAAAAGAAGACGCCGATGGTGATGGCGTTACTAATGGGCAAGAACTACAAGACCCAACAGGCGTTTGGAGAAGCGGTCAGGCTAATCCTGGTATTAGTAACAATGTTACAAACCCTGGCGATAGAAACAGCAAGCCAACAAGCATTGAATCTGAGGATTTGAAAATGCCGACTACTTATAGTTTGGCTCAAAACTATCCTAATCCATTTAACCCAACTACAACAATTAGTTTTGCCTTGCCTGTTTCTGGGCAGGTACTTTTAGAGGTTTATGATGTAACCGGTAAAACCATTGCAGCACTGCTCGATATGGAATTTGACGCGGGCAGACATTCTGTTGAGTTAAATGCTGCGGGTCTTTCCAGCGGAATTTATTTTTACAGAATACGGGCTAACCAGTTTACAGCTGCACGAAAATTTATTTTAATGAAATAAAATATGAAGCCTCTCCTGCTCGAGAGGCTTTCTTTCAAACTAAAACTTGTATTACTGCTGTTTATCAATCCAACAAAATCAAATCATTTTTTGTTTCTAAATTTCAACTATCATATTTTTTCGTGAGAAAATCTAAACAATAAACAGGTGGTAAATGAAAAAGCTAAACTATGTATTACTATTTATAATTCTATTTGCAGTTGTGCTGCCGTTGCAGGCACAATTGAAATTAGATACTGTTAAAGCTCAGAAGTTTGATAACGGCAAGATGTGGCCGTTCGACTATCCTCCGGTTAACTACTTAAAAGAAACATATAATTTAAAGACAGATGACGATTGGTATGAAGATGTTCGTCTTTCCGCTTTGCGTTTGCCCGGCTGTACATCTTCTTTTGTTTCGGAAGATGGATTGATGATGACTAATCACCACTGTGCCCGCAGCCTGCTGGAAAGATTAAAGAAAGATGGTGAAGATTTAATTAAAAATGGTTTTTACGCTAAAACTTTAGCCGATGAAAGAAAGATTCCAAATTATTATGCAGATCAATTGGTGCTGATTAAAGATATTACCGAAGAAATACAAACAGCTGCCAGCACAGGAAGTACTATTGCAGAAAAAGCAGCAAACAAAAAAGCCAAAGTCAAAGAAATAACAGATAATACACAAAAAGAAACCGGTTTAATTTGCCAGGTTGTTCCTTTGTATAACGGCGGTAAGTTTTCTTTGTATGGTTATAAACGTTACACAGATATACGTTTAGTATTCGCGCCAGAAACCCAAATTGCTTACTTTGGCGGAGATTTTGATAACTTTACTTACCCTCGTTATAATTTGGATTTTACTTTCTACCGTGCATACGAAAATGATAAACCGGTTAAATCACCAAACTATTTTAAATTCTCGCTTAATGGAATTAAACCGGGCGAGCCGATTTTTACCGTAGGCAATCCTGGAACAACTAACAGGCTTAAAACTTTAGCTCAACTCGAGTACGCAAGAGATATCACTTATAGAAACCAGGCTTTCTTGTTCGATTCATTTTATTATGCTCTCGATGATTTAAAGAAAGAAGAGCCTTCGCGTGCAAAAGAATTTGAAGACTTGCGCGTTAATCTTGGCAACAGCCAAAAAGTAATTGTAACTACACTCAAAGGGTTGAAAGACCCTTATGTTTATGCAAAAAAGATGGACTTCCAAAAGAAGCTGCAAGAATCAGTTTGGACAAATTCTAAACTGAAAGAACAATATGGAAAAGTTTGGGAGAACATCGAAAAGACAAGAATGGAAATGAGAAAAGCTGGACCGCAGGTATCTGCATACTCCATTGTTCAAAATTTTATGTTTGGGTCAAAATACTTTGCGCAGGCTAAAACGGTTTTAGAAATTGCTAAAGAACTTCAAAAGCCCGAAGATCAGAGAGCCGCTAAGTACAAAGCAGCTAAACTTGATTCTACTTTAGATGCTGCTTTCCCGGAAAAATTTGATAAGCTGGTAGAAACAACTAAACTTTGGATTAACATAGAATTTATTGCGTTAAATCTTGGCAAAGAAGACCCGCTTGTTAAAAAACTTATGGGTGATAAGAACGGCAAAGAAATTGCAGAATATCTGCTTGATGAATCTATCTTTGGCGATAGAGATGATGTTATAGATTTAATTAACGATGGAGCAGATGCAATAGCAAAATCTGAAGACCCAATTCTTACGTTTGTTAGAGAAGCAGAAAAGAAACTGCCAGAACTCCAAAAACAAGTGCAGGAAATTACCGAAACTGAAGGAATTTATGATGATATGTTAGGTCAAATAATTGTAAAAATTTATAACACAGAATTACCGCCCGATGCAAACTTTACTCTCAGATTAAGCGATGGAATTTTGAAACCGTTTGAGTACAATGGAACTGTTGCGCCCGATTTTACTACATTCTACGGAATGTATGATCGTTTCTATTCTTTCAGAAAAACTTATCCTTGGGATTTGCCGGAACTCTGGACAAAGGTACCGAGCGGATTCGATTTAGATACTCCATTCAACTTTGTATCTAACAACGATATTGTTGGCGGAAACTCCGGCAGCGCTGTAATTAATAAAAATGCAGAAGTAGTTGGCTTAGCTTTCGATGGTAACATTGACAGCATAATTGGTAATTTTATTTACATTCCTTACAACAACAGAATGGTTTCTGTAGATTCAAGAGGAATGGTTCACTCTTTAGATGTAGTTTATGATGCTGATAGGATTGCCGATGAATTAAAGAGCGGGAAAATGGTTCAATAATAAAAAAGCAAAGTTCATCTAAATACTTAGACCGAGAAAAATTTCTCGGTCTTTTTTTATTTTAAACCAGCTTTATTTACAAAATGTTTAACTTTAGTCAAGGTGGCGCTTAACTAAGATGCCAATTCAACAAAAAACTAAAACCTAAGGTGTTTTATGAATTCCCAGAACTACATTAAGAAGATGATTAATGTATCACTTCTAATCGCATTTGTATTCGTATTTCAGATTCACGCACAGGCAATAAACCAAGATACAGTAAAATCGCAAAAGCTTGATACGGGAAAAATGTGGACGTTCGAGTTTCCGCCGTTCGATTACTTAAAGAAAACTTACGGTTTTGAGGCAACACAAGAATGGTTTGATGATGTTCGCCTTTCGGCTCTCAGAATTCCCGGCTGCACAGCTTCTTTTGTTTCGGAAGATGGATTGATAATGACAAATAATCACTGCGTACGCGGATACAGAAGATTGATTCAAAAGGAAGGAGAAGACATTGCTAAGAACGGTTTCTACGCTCAAACATTTGAAGAAGAACGTAAAGCAGCAAACTTTACTGCCGAACAATTGGTGTTCTTAAAAGATGTAACTGATGAAATAATCACTGCTTTGAAAAACGGGAAAGATGAAAACGTAAAAATCTCTTTACGCGATGCTAAGATGACAGAGCTGAAAGAATTTTACGAAAAAGAAACAAAACTGAAATGTGATGTAATTTCTTACTACAACGGAAGTCTTTTCTTTGTTCAAGGATTCAAAACCCTTACAGATGTTCGTTTAGTTTTTCAGCCGGAAGAAAGCATAGCTTACTTTGGCGGCGACCCGGATAATTTTACATATCCACGTTACAATTTGGATTTAGCCTTCTACCGTATCTATGATACAGACGGCAAACCGTTAAAATCTCCAAATTATTTTAAGTGGAGTGAAAACGGTGCTGCCTCTGGCGAATTAGTGTTTACTGTTGGAAACCCCGGGACTACAAACAGGCTTAGAACTGTTGCCCAATTAGAATATTTACGCAATGTAACCTACCGCAACAATTCGTTTTTAGCTAATAATTACTACGCAAGATTAGAGCAATTGAAGTCGGTAAATCCATCTCAAGCCGATACTTACGAATCTTTGCGTTTAGCATTCAGCAACGGGCAGAAAAACACTTCTCACACTTTCAAAGCATTGAACGATCCATATTTAATTGCCCGCAAAAAAGATTTTGAAAAGAAAGCACAGCGCTATGTTGCATCAGACCCTCAGTTGGCTAAAGAGTATGGGCACATTTGGAAAACTATTGAAGCTACACGCACCGAGCTAAAGCCAATTGAAACAAAATTAGCTGCATTCTCGGTAAATCAAACAAATACATCACGCTATTTGTTAATTGGCAACGCGCTTGTTGCTTATGCTAAGTTCCAATTACTGCCTGAAGACCAGAAAAAAGCATTGCTTGATAGACAAGCTCAAATGCCGCAAATGGGAGGAAGAGGAGGCGCTGCTGGAACTCCGCAGCAAGGCTTTAGAGATAATCTTTATCCAGATAATTGGGATTCAATTCTTGAAGAAGCTAAACTTGAAATTAACATTGATTTTATAACAATGAATCTTGGCAAGAACGATGCACTTATTGGAAGTTTCTTTGATAGAAAGCCGGGCAAAGATGCTGCTAAAACAATGATTGCTAAATCTATCTTTACTAACAAAGCGGCGGTTCAAGAGTTGTTCAAAAAAACGCCGGAAGAAATTTTAGCGCTTGAAGATCCTTTTGTTCAGTACTACGCAAAAATATACGACCAGCTTGAACCGTTAAGAAAGAAGCAGAAAGAAATTATGGATACTGAAAATGTTGCTTTCGGTTTGCTTGGACAAATTCTTTACAAAATGTATGGCACATCCGTTACGCCAGATGCAAACAGAACTTTGCGTTTAAGCGATGGAATTATGAAAGGTTACGAATACAATGGAACAGTTGCGCCGGTTAAATCTACTTTTTACGGGCTGTACGATAGATTTTATGGCTTTGAAACAAAATATCCTTTCAATCTTTCCGAAAGATGGAAAAACGCCGAGAAGGAAATTGATTTGAAAACCCCCTTTAACTTTGTTTCTACAAATGATATTGTTGGCGGAAACAGCGGCAGTGCTATTATTAATAAAAATGCAGAAATCATTGGTTTAGCATTCGATGGAAATATAGAAAGCTTACAAGGAAATTTTATTTATCTGCCAACTTACAACCGAACAGTTGCTGTTGATTCAAAAGGTATGTGGGAAGCAATTAAAAAAGTTTACAAAGCAGACCGCTTAGCAGATGAATTGAAAGAGGGCAAAAGCAAATAATTCCTTTTATGATTAGCCAAAAGGGTCGAGAAAAATTTTCGACCCTTTTTTTGTATGCGCAATTGTACCACTTAGTTATTTTACAGATAAAAATGAGGAACCAATGAATATTAAACTAACACTGTCTTTACTTCTCTGTTTGGCAATAGTTTCTTTTGGTCAATCTATTTACGAACCGCGCGATTTAACTAAAGTTGAATCTTCTCTTAAAGATATGGGCAAGATGTGGACTTTCGATAACGTTCCGCTCGATTACTTTGAAAAAGAATTGGGCTTCCGTCCAACAGAAGATTGGCTGAAAGATGTTCAAATGGCGGCTCTCTCTTTTGGAGGCGGATGCTCTGCTGCTTTTGTTTCAGCAGAAGGATTGATAATGACTAATCATCACTGCGCAAGAAATATTTTGCCGGGTCTTTCTCCAAAAGGCGAAGACTATCTGCGCGATGGTTATTACGCTAAAACTATTGCTGATGAACTGAAAACAAACGGATTGTTTGTAGATCAACTTGTTATGATTGAAGATGTAACAAAAGAAGTTATTGATGCGTTGAACAAAGGAGAAGACGATAACGAAAAAATAAAATTGAGAAATGAAAAAATTAAATCACTCGAAGAGAAGTATGCTAAAGAAAGCGGGTTGCTCTGCCGCGTTATTCAGCTTTACAACGGAGGAAAGTACTCGCTCTATGGCTACAAACGCTACACGGATATTCGTTTAGTAATGTCGCCCGATTTTCAAATTGCTTCAACAGGCTGGGATTGGGATAACTTTACCTATCCACGCTACGAGCTGGATTTTATGTTCTTCCGCGCTTACGAAAGTGATAAGCCGGTAAAAACCTCAAAGCATTTTACTTGGAGCAAAAGCGGAGCTAAAGAAGGAGAACCGATATTTGTCGTTGGAACACCCGGAAGAACGCAGCGCCTGTTTTCTGTTGCTCAATTGGAATTTTTCCGCGATAAAACTTATAAGTCCACTCTTCTTCAGCAGAACGAATTATATAAAGTTTATTATGAGATGTTTCAAAATCATCCGGAAAGGCACACAGAGTTTCTAAATATGGTTATGGCAGTTGGAAACGCAAGAAAATCTTTTGCCGGAAGATACCTTGGCTTGCGTGATGAATACATTATGACTAAGAAGCGCGATTTTGAAAAGAAGCTTAGGAATAAAGTGAATTCTGATCCAGAACTAAATGCAAAGTATGGGCACATTTGGGAAGCAATTAAAACTAATCTCGATGAACTGAGAAAATATGTTGATGAAGCAACAGCGTTCAACTACAATCCACGCAGCAGTTCAGTTTATTTACCTATTGCTGAAAAAGTAATTAAGTATGCTCGCCAGATGAAACTTGCTGAAGAACAGCGTGAAGCGGATTACAAGAGTGATAAATTAACTTCTACACTTCAAGCCCTTTTCCCGGAAAAAATTGATGAGGAATTTCAGAAAAAGATTGTTCGTGCGCATGCAAATTTTGTACGGGGAGTTCTAGGCGATGAACACCCGCTTGTTAAGAAAATGTTTGGCTCAGCAAAAGATGAAGCCGCCGCAGTTTATGTTTTAAATAATTCTTTATTGAACTCTAAAGAAAAATTAGAACAGTTTCTAAAAAAATCTCCGAATGAAATTCTCAATTCTAACGACCCGTTTATTTACTTTTTGCTAAGTACACAAACAAAGCTTGCAGAGCTTCGTGCTAAAACAACAGAGATTAACAATTCGATTACAGTTTTAAATCAACTGCTTGGAGAAGCTGCTTACAAGGTTTACGGAGATATAATTCCGCCCGATGCAACCGGAACCTTGCGCATTCAAGATGGAAAGATTGAAGGTTACGAATACAACGGAACACTCGCTCCGGGCAAAACAACATACTTTGGTTTGTGGGATAAATGGAACTCGTTTGGACAAAAACCATATCCTTGGGGGCTTCATCCGCGCTGGCAAATAATTCCGGAAGGATTAGATTTAGCAGCACCAATCGCTTTTGCATCTACAAATGATATTGTTGGCGGTAACTCCGGCAGCTCTGTTATCAATATAAATAAAGAAGTGGTAGGCTTGGTTCACGATGGCAATTTGGAAAGCTTAGCCGGAGATTTTATTTTTCTGCCGGAAAACAACCGCGCTGTTTCTACTGATTCTTACGGATTAATTGAAGCGCTTAGGTATGTTTACAAAACCGAACGGCTGATTAAAGAACTTGAAAGCAGTAAAGCCAATTAATTAATAGGCAGGCTCAAGCTCGTCTTTATTTTGGAACTTCTTAATTAAATTTTATATTTATTAAGGGTACTTCTAAAAACTATCTTTTTCCCGCCAAAGGCGAAAAGGCGTTTCGAAGAAAAAGCAAAGTTCGCAAAGGATATTGAGGTTTTTAGAACTACCCTTATAGAAAAACACTATGTAGAAAGGGCACGAATGTACAATGATGAATATGTACCTTCGCCATGCAACAATAATTGCGTAATGGATTTTAACACGCAGCTTTGCAAAGGCTGTTACAGAACAATGGAAGAAATAATCTCATGGTCAACAGCTCCAGTAGAAGAAAAAAAGAACATCTTGAAATTAATTAACTACAGAAAGGAAGCTAATAAAAGCAGTTCATAATGAATAAACTTAACCGCGGATTTATCCAAATTTATACCGGAAATGGCAAAGGAAAAACTACAGCCGCAATTGGGCAAGCTGTGCGTGCAGCAGGTTTCGGGTTGCGAACCTACTTTCTTATGCTGATGAAAGAATTTCCGTATAACGAAGTTTCTGCTCTTTATTCATTAAAAGATTTTATATTAATTGAACAAGTCGGCAAGGATGATTACGTTTACCGCAAAGAATTACCGCCTCAAGAAGAAAAGGACAAGGCAAAACTTGCTCTTGAAAAAGCAAAACAAATAATGCTTAGCGGCGGGTTCAGTTTAATTGTTCTGGATGAAGTTTTGGTTGCAGTCTATTTTGGCTTGCTTACAGTTGATGATATTCTTCCGTTGATAAATGATAAACCGGCTGATGTAGAACTAATTTTTACCGGCAGATACTGTCCAAATGAATTAATTGAAAAAGCAGACCTTGTTACCGAAATGAAAGAGGTGAAGCATTATTATGAAAATGGAATTCTAGCAAGAAGAGGAATAGAGAGTTGAAACTTCCAATATTAATAGACCTTGACGGAGTACTCCGTTTAGATAAAGAACCAGCGCCTCACATCGAAGATTTTTTTGATTATCTAAAGAAATCTAAAAGAAAAGCATGCATACTTAGCAACTCTACTTTATCTACTGCAAATGATGTAAGAGCGTTTTTTGAATTTAACGGAATACATACAAGCATTCCTATTCTAACTGCTGCAGAAGCTGCGGCTATGTACGCAAGAAGCAGATACCGCCGTGTTGCAGTTTATTGCACAGATCATATTAAAACGCTTTTTAGCGGAATGCTTGATTATGAACACCCGCAAGCAATTATAATTGGCGATTACGGCAAGAAGTGGGATTTTGCAACCATGAACGAAATATTTAAGAAAGTTCATGATGGCGCAGAAATTATTGCTATGCATAAAAAGAGATATTGGAAAACTGCTGCCGATGGAAAACTTCTTGATGTTGGACCATTTGTTGTTGCTATTGAATACGCTGCCAAAAAAACTTCCACAATTATTGGCAAACCATCTCCACTCTATTTTTCTTCAGCTCTAAGTCTGCTTGGGCATGACCTCTCTAAAAGGTTCTTAATGTTTGGCGATGACCTTGAAACAGATATAAAAGCGGCGCAAGATTTAGGCGGAATTTCTATCTATATAAATTCGGGTAAATCTTTACCAAATAATGATAATATTATTACACCCGATTATGAAGTTAAAGACTTACTCGAAGCAATTGAACTGCTTGAAATGAATGATTTAATAGTATAGCTTGTTAAGGGTACTTCTAAAAACTATCTTTTTAAATATTCAATCACGCAAAAGGCGTAATGAAGAAAAAGCAAAGTCCGCAAAGGATATTGAGGTTTTTAGAACTAGCCTTAATTGTGTATGGATTTATTTTATAGCGTTTTTAGTTTCGCCACACCGAGATTGTGTGTAGATACCCAAATATTATCGTTTTTATCTACAGCCACACTATGTAAACTTTGTATTACCTGATTTGTAATAATTAAAATTCCCCGACTTGTTTATTAACCCAAGTCCCTGTTTTGTTGCAAAAACAATATTCCCTTTAAGTGAAACTATTTGCCTGACCAAGTTAACATTCAAGTCGTCATTAGTATAAGAATACCAAACAGTATTTTTTCTGTAAACAATCTTACCGAAATCTAATAAAGAAAGTGATATTGTTCCTGCCCAAACAGTACCATCTTCTGCAAAACAGATAGAATTTACACCAGATTCGATACCGGCAATATTCAGTGAAGATGTTGGAAAGCAGCTCCAATTACTATTATCGAAAATTGAAATACCATTATGTCTTGAGCCAATCCATACTTTGTCTAAATTATCAATTTCGATACAAAGCGGGTAATTGTCTTTTAATCCAGAGTTTAAGATTGTAAATAGCTGCCAGCTGCTTCCGTTCAGTTTTGCAATGCCTCCATTTAACGCAGTCCAAATTATACCATTAGAGCTTTCTACAATACCAACTACAGATGGGTCTTGAAGGTCGAAGGATACTTCAGTTAGAATGTCGTTTTCAATTAGATAAATTCCTTTAGATGTTCCAACCCAAATTCTATTGAGCTTATCAACTTTTAATGCTGTAATTACATTAGAGCTCAAAGCCGTAACGTTAGTTGTAAATACTCTCCAGCTATGTCCATTAAATACTGTCGTTTCTTCCATAATTATATTAGCCTGCACTGTTGCACCAGCAGCAACAGTTACATTTGTGCTGTCTGTTCTATGCCCCGATTTCGAAACTCTGACGGAATGTGTTCCAGGTTCTACTTTTAAAAGGATATGTGGAGTTGTACTGTAAGTATTGTTCTTATTTAGGAAAATTGACGCTCCAAGCCGGTTAGATACACAAACAATGTAGCCGTTGCTGCCTGGGTTAGCGTTAAAATTAATATACCACTTTTGTTCGGTTTCGTCCTTAAGATGAGTAATGAAAGTTGTATCTCGGTATAAATAAAGTTTGTGTCCTATCGTATCTTTTCCTGAGCCTAACCAATTTAAAAGTGAAGGTGTCGTAAATCCGGTATTCCTTCCATTTATGTAAATTTTGCATTAGGAGGATTAGAAGTAATATGAAGTTTATTGTTCTCCGGTTTTTGTTCTTCATATCCTGTAAATACTTCCCGTTCGCATCCCAAGGTGAATATCAATGCAATTAATGATAAACAGTATTTTATTTTAGAAAGCATTTAGCAATCCACTTACATATTACAATTAGAAAAATAATAAACGTTGAAACTGTAACAATAAAAATTTCGAACACGTCTAAAACTCATTGATAATACTGAAATGAATTTTGCCTTTGGAGAAAGAATCACCGCTGCCGAGCGCAAAACTTATGCCTAAAACTCCTAAACCGGTCTCAATGTTTAATCCAAAGCCATAGCCGCTTTTATACAAAGAATTCCGTGCAGTCTTCAGCTGCAAGTCTTCACTGCTTAACGCGTAGCCGTAATCAAAAAAAGTAAAAGCATAAGTTCTCCGCGAAATTAAAAAACGGTACTCCGTATTACTCCATAATAATCTGCTGCCTTGAAATTGTTTTTCGCGGTAACCTCGTAAAGTATTTGTTCCGCCTAAAAAATAGAGATCGCTTAAATCAAAATTAGAACCTTTAAGTTCTCTTCCGTGCAGAGCAAAAGAAAGTATCTGTCTCTCAAACAATTTTTGAAAATAAAAAAAATCAAATTCTATTCGCTGATGATTGAGCTTAGTTTGTGCTGAAGCCGTTATTAAATGCTGCGGCACATTCAATTTTTTTTGGGTGAATTTGTAAGAAGTTGTAAAGAGTAAGCCTTTAGTTGGCGCGTAATAATCATCGCGTGTATCGGCTTTCAGGTTAAAACCGGTTGTAAAAGAAGTAGAATTAAATACTGTAAGTACGCCACCGGCTCTTTCTGTTGGTATTGTTGATTGAGAATTAACAAGCAAAGCAGCGGATAAATTCTCATTGGCTAAGTATTCTAAATGAACACCTATGTTGCGCTGAACATAAGATGAATCCTGCTTTCTTTGAAACAAATCAACTTGCACATTGAAAGGATAACCAAACAGCCATGGCTCTAAATAACGAATTTCGAGTTCTTGCGAGCTTATGTTTTCTTGATGCCACTTTATCAATGCTGCGCGCCCGGTGCCAAATAGATTACGTAAGTTAATGTTAATATAACCGGTAAAATAACCTGCTTCATTTTCACCTTTGCCGGGAACGTAACCTGCAATTCCATCAAAGCTGTTTGTTTCTTTTTCTTTAACAAGAATTTTCAGAATACCTTGATGGCTTTTAGTAATGTAAAAATTTGGCGCTTCCACATGCTCGAAAAAGCGAAGCCTGTTAAGCCGGTTTGGAATATCATTTATAATTTTTTGATTGTAGTACTCACCAATGCTTACTCTTGCAGCGCGGGTTACAACATAATCTTTTGTCTTATGGTTTCCTTCAACAAGTATTTTATTAATTCTTGCTTTTTCTCCTTCGCTTATAGTTAGAAGTAAATCAGCAAAGTGCTCATCCGTAGTTGAATCTGTTTCAAACGAAACAGATTCGAGTTTGATGAGGGCAAATGGAAATCCTGTGTTTTCGTAGTGTGTTAAAATATTTCCGAAAGCGTTTTCTAAAACCGATGATGAAAAGTGCTCGCCTTCAAGCATATCTAATTCATTTCTTACATAAAGAGAATCTGAAAGAACTCCTTTCACTTTAACGCTATTAATGTTTGTTGCATTTCCTTCAAGAATTGTAATACGAAGCCAAGTTGAATCTATCTCGATTTTTTCTATAAACGGATTATAAAAACCTTCCTTTGAAAGTGAAGTTGTAATTTTATTCTTGATCGAATCTACAGAAATATCTTTGGCATTTAGAGCGGCAGAAAAATCTATCCAGAGTTTATAATCTGTCTCGGTAAAATGTTTGTTGCCAGCAATTTCAAATTTAATTTGCGGATAAGCAGGAGAAGAGTACAGTGCAAGTAAAATAACTAATAAATAGATCTTACTAAGAAGAGTTTTTTTTACAATCCGAGGCGAATTGACCGGGTTAATTTGTTGTTGGCGAGTCATCTATCAGCTTCATCTTTTTGCCGATTGTTGTAATGTTAATTGCTTCGAGGTGTTTAACGTAATCTTCTTTTTTAACATTACTTGTTCCTAAAACGGAGGCATTTGCTACACCAAGTGCTGTTGCAATTTTTAGTGTTTCCTCAAAAGTAATTGAGTTTTCAATACCATAAACAATTCCAGCAGTAAAAGAATCGCCGCTGCCTGTAGAATCGTAAACATCTATTTGTGGAAAATTAACTTTATACAAGTAATCGAATTTTGAGGCATAAATCAGCTTATCACCATTAGTCAAAAAGCAAAAGCGGATTCCCTTCTTGTAAAGTGAATGCAAGTATGCAGTCTTCTGATCTTCCGTTTTCAATTCAATGCCTAAAGATTTTTCAACCTCGTCAACATTGTTATGCACAATTGCAGGTGAAGCATTGAGGCATTTTTTCAAGTGCGAGCCGTATGTATCTAATACAGAAATTTTATCGTATTGGTGCGCAAGATTAATCCCGTAGGCAAAAATATCATCTGTAGTTTGGCAGGGAGAGCTGCCTGCAAAAACAACAACTGAACAATTCTGAACCATCTTGCTGAGTTTTAGCTTGAAATCCTCTGCTTCTTCTTTGATTATTAAACTGTTCTTCCCAAGACAAGTTGTAATACGTTTATGGTTCTCTTCAACTATAACACTGCCAATTCTCGTATCCGATTTTGTGGAAACTACACTGAACTCAATTTTATTATCCGTTAAACAATTGCGTAGAAGTCTGCCGTTATTTCCACCGAGAAAAGTAAAAGCCTGGTTATGCATTCCAAGTAAATTGAGCTGACGCGATACATTAATTCCTTTACCGCCTGCTGCATAAAACTCTTTGTCAGCTCTATTCACCTCTCCAAGTAAAATAGAATTGAAGACTAACCTTCTTTCAAGCAAAGGGTTTAATGTAACAGTTAAAATCATATCAACTCAATTCAATAACTCTTCGTACCACGTTCTTCACTCGGCGTTCTTCGTTCACTTACGGTCTGTAACCGGGCCATCGTGAATAATCTGCATTCAGCAGGCGGTAATTGCCAAAACCAGTTTCATCCACAAAAATAAAGCTGCGGTTTATTTCGTGATATTGCCAAATTTCGTAAGGCTTAGAATTTGGGTCCAGCGGATGGCGCTCTACACTGCTAGGCGGACCAAAAGTAACGTAAATCATTCCCATA
This sequence comes from uncultured Melioribacter sp., assembly GCA_964575995.1. Classification (GTDB taxonomy): domain Bacteria; phylum Bacteroidota; class Ignavibacteria; order Ignavibacteriales; family Melioribacteraceae; genus Stygiobacter. The sequence goes on from CAZNTN010000002.1 coordinate 142,481, forward strand.
TCGGATTTCCATCCCTCGCCAAATCCTTTAAAGTGTTTGTTTGCATATTCAATTCGCCGGTAGTATTCGTACATAATCGGGTTTTCTTCTGCTCTTGGGTTAGGCTTTTTCTTTTCCCAAAACGCAAGAAAGCGGTTCATCTTCTCTTCAAATGTTTTTGCATCTTCAATAAAATCTTTTTCTGCCGGAGATGCTATGTAAGTAATTTGCTCTATTGCTTTATCTAAATCTAAAATTGAATTAGGTACACCATAAATCTTTGCAATAAAATTTTTCTCAACAGTTTTAATTTCCCGCCAGTCTTTATCCTTCAACACAATTTTCAAAGTGTAATTGCCTATTGAAAAATCTGTCTTGCTCATTTCAAAAGAAACAGAGTTTTTTCCAGGCAAAAGTTTGCGCGGGTCTAATTGTTTTGTAGATGTTCCCTTTCGCTGATCGTTCAGATAATACTCCACAAACACTTCTTTGGGCGAGTTAGAAAAAATGTTATAGTAAAATTTAAGCGTGCGGTCTTTGTTTGTAACTGTTCTAGAAACGTTAAGTATAAGTTTCTCGCCGGTAGAATCTTTAATAATATCATATACAAGTAGTATGTCGCTTACATCTAGGCTGTCCGAAAATTCTCTAATCTTAACCGGCATTTCGCGTGCAGAAGTTCTTCGCGAGTCTCCATCTTCCAAAATTGTTTTGAGAATGTAAGAGCCGGGAAGCAAATCCCAATACTTATAACTTAGACTAAAATTCTTATTACTTAGCGTTTGATTAAAATCTGCAGTTGAAATTTTTTCTTTCCAAGTCTTTTCTGTAATGATGTTCTCTTTTTTCTCATCCATCAAAGAAAGTGTAACGTTATAGCTTGCGTTGAAACCGGCATCTTTTTTTGTAAAGGATAAACTTGAGTAAGGGACTTGAACATAAATTTCCAGACGTGTTCTACCTGCGCTTGTGCTTTTTACCTGAGCAGCATCGTAAAAAAACAGTGGCGGATTTCCGGCTTGGTTTATATTGCCCGAATATTCAACCTGAGCAAAGAAAAAACTATTTATACTAATAAGTAAGGCTAATATCTTCTTCATTTTCTGCTCCTTAATTGGAAACTATTTTTCCGAATAAATCATACTCATTACTATCGTAAATTTCAATATTATAAAACATCCCAACCGTTATTGTTTCATTTCCGACATTAACCAAAACTTCGCCGTCAACTTCTGGTGCGTCCCTCTCCGTTCTTCCCACATAATAATCACCTTCGGTTCTGTCTATTATTACTTTCATTATTCTGCCCTCCAGCATTCTGTTTTTCTCTTCCGAAATATCTTTTTGAATATTCATAAGAATCGCTTTTCGTTCTTCTTTATCTTCTGATGAAAGAGGGTCCCCCAAAATAAAGATTGGTGTGTTTTCTTCAATTGAATAATTAAAAACACCAACCCGGTCAAACTTTACTTCGCGGATAAAATTACACAACTCTCGAAATTCTGTTTCTGTTTCGGTTGGATAGCCTACAATAAAAGTAGTACGCAATGTTAAATTTGGAATCCGAGCTTTTAGTTCGTTCAAAAGATCGATTGTACGGCGCTTAGTAATTCCGCGGCGCATAGATTTGAGTATACTGTCAGAAATGTGTTGAAGCGGAATATCGATATACTTACAAATTTTGGGATTGGAAGCAATTTCTTCAATTAAATCATCCGGCACGTGCGATGGATAAAGGTAAAGAAGTCTTATCCATTCAATTCCATTTATTTCAGTAAGGTTATGCAAAAGCTCAGCTAAGTTTCTTTTTCCGTATAACTCTATTCCATAATCGGAAGTATCTTGCCCAATTATAATTAATTCCTTTACACCTTGCTTAGCAAGAGATTCAGCTTCGGCAAGAAGCTCTTCCATTGGTTTAGATTTATGTTTACCGCGCATTAAAGGAATTGCACAAAAGGAACATGGGTTATCGCAGCCTTCAGAAATTTTTAAGTAAGCAAAATGCTTTGGAGTTGTAATAATTCTTTCGCCTAGCAATTCGTATTTAAGATTGCCCCCAAATTCTTCTACAATTTCTTCGTAGGCTTCGGTGCCAAAGTAAGCATCAACTTCCGGAATTTCTTTGCGCAAGTCTTCTACATATCGTTCGGATAAACATCCGGCTACTACTACCTTTTTAATCTTTCCTTTTTTCTTTTGTTCAATAGCCGAAAGAATTGTGTTGATTGATTCTTCTTTAGCTGCATCAATAAAGCCGCATGTGTTGATAACGATTGAATTAGCAAATTCGGAGTTTTCTACTAAGTCAAAATGATTGAGTTTTAGCTGGCTCATCAATCTTTCGGAATCAACTGTATTTTTTGAACAGCCTAATGTTATTACAGAAATCTTTTCTTTGTTCATAAATGCGATACTACTTTCTTTCTGAAAGGAATAAATGAGTTAATATCATGCTCCTCGCCCCGCTTGTTGCGAGCAGAAGCGGATTGACCTTACACTTGCTCTCTTCTAGTTCTTGCTCTCTCTTTATAAAATTGTAGCAAGAACTAGATTAATGTCCAGATCAAGAGTTTAAGCGTGAATCATACTGAAATCAGTTTATTAATCTAAGGTACAAATATACTATTGGGGCAGTGAAAAGAAGAGAATCAAAACGGTCAAAAATTCCTCCGTGACCAGGAATGATTGCCGAAGAATCTTTTACGTTTGCATCGCGCTTGATAAGGCTTTCTACTAAATCACCAATTTGTCCAAATACACCCACAATAATTCCAATTACAATAACATCAAACATCGAAAGAAAATCTAGGACTAAAGATTTAGCAGCTGCCAAACTAATAACTGCGAAGATAAAACCAGCAATAGCGCCTTCCCAGCTTTTTTTTGGACTGACGCGCGGCATAAGTTTATGCAAGCCGTAAGCGCTGCCAATAAAGTATGCTGCCGAATCGCATAACCATATAGAAATTAGAATGGATAGAATTAAATATCCGCCCTGAGAATATGTTAATGCTGAATCGCTGTAAAACTCTCTCACGTTTAGAATTGAAGCAGCAAAAAAGCCAATGTAAAAAATGCCGAGTAGTGTTGAGCCTAAATTGTTTATAGCAGAAGATTTATTACGGAAAAGTTCTGTTAGAAGCAGCGCAAGTATTATTATTATAAAGAACACGTGATAATCTAAAAAGTGATAATACTCGTTTAATATTATAAGCAGAACCGAAATGGAACCGATTATTCTGTTAGCATAAGAGTTTTTGTTCTTAAGCATTCCGGAAAACTCGTAAAACGATATTAACCCGATTACGAGTACAAAAATTAAAAAAGGGATTTTGCCTATTAAAGACAAAGCAATAATAAGCGGTATTGCTACTAACGCAACTAAAACTCTTGAAAGTAAATTATTAACTTGTTTTGCCATCTACTTCGTCATCCTTTGCTTCTGTATTGTTAATTTCAGTTACTATCAGAACGGCTTCATCAAAACTTTCTATTTTAACATAGAGTTTAATTGGCGCCGAGCCAACGTAAGAAAGGTTTAGGCGCATTCTGTCTTCTTTAGAAAAAATTATTGCATCTATACCTGCACCGCTTAAATTTGCCTTTAACATCTCTGCTTCAATAAAATCGTGTGTTAAGTAAACAACCTTCCAATCTTCAAGCGAAATAATTTTGTCTTCATCTTCTTTTACAAATTCGTCGATAGGAATTAAACTCGTTTTACAGTCGGCGCAAATTGTAATTCCGTCAATGTATTCGGTTTCGCAGTTTTGGCATATCATAATAAATTATCTCCTTCTTGTATTCTTGGTTTGTAAAAAATCTTGTTCACATAAAAAATAAATAGCGCAAACAATAAAGCAGAGAAAACAAAAAGTAATAGCTGAGGTAATATAGAACCTTCGAGTTTTACTTTAGCTCCAATCAAATCATCACTTCCTAAAACAAGAAAAACCATAACTGCTAAAAAGTTGTTTATAAAATGAAGAATCATAGGTATTACTACTGAATCGCTTTTATAAGCAGCGTAACCAAAATAAAAACCGAGTGAAATAAGAGCCGCCAATCCGTATGGGTTGAAATGATACAGCCCAAAGAATAATGAAGTGATAAAAATGCTGAAGTAAGGCTTAAATTTTTGTTCAAAACTTTTTTGAACAAAGCCGCGGAATAATACTTCTTCGCAAATAGAGGGAACTACAGCAACAACAAATATTACAAACGAAGCCTCAAATACATTTTCAGCTTTTAATAATCCTCCGTAAGTCTGTTCAACTAACTTGTCTAACTCATCCAGCGTTCCCATTAATTTTTTTAGAACGGGAGAAAAATCTGCTATAGTTTCTAAAAAATGGTTTTGCAAAAACATAAAAGACTGAAGCATTGGCGTAAGAATAACTAAACCGAGTATGAATATTCCAACTTCTTTAGATTTAGGCACATTCGCTCTAAGCATTTGCGTAATGTTGAGAGGGTAAACATACTTTGCTAATAGAAGAGTTGGAAGCAGAAGCAGAAGTATCTGTCCGCCCATTGTAAGCAGACGCATTTGGTTAACATCTGCTTTCTGGAAATCTAAGCCAATAATTAATAAAGTTAAAATAGAGCCGCCAACTTGGTAAGTAATAAAAATACCTACTAAAGCAATAAAAGCAGCCGTTGCTGGCGGTATAGTACTAAAAAGCTTTTTTGACTCTTCCGGTTCGTTTTGCGGCGTCTGGTTACTTAAATTTTCTTTCATAATAATGGCAAGTTATAAAAAAGAGGACTTATAAGCTAAGTGAATAGAACTAAAAAAATATATTGAGGGCATCTCTAGAAACCAAAAATGTTTGTCATCCGGAGGAGCGGAGCGTTTTCTTTCAAATTGACAAAGCAGAGACTCCGACCCCGGTTATTTCGGGTTCGGAATGACAATTATTAGAGATGCCCTTGACAAAATAGATTAGATTTATTTAATTGCAAACGTAAGTTCACGAAATTCGGGAGGTTATATGATTTTACTACTTCTAAACATTTTTTTCCTATTCGTGTTTGTAGCAATTATTCTCTATTTGATGGGAAGAAAAGATTCGGCAAATTTTCAAAATGTCTTTGATCATTATACCCAATTGGGAGTTCTTGTAACTTTTTCTTTAGTAATGATAAATAGTATTATGCTGCTCGATGCTGAATCGAAATTACCAATGATAACGTTAATTGCACTTTCTGCAGATATAATTTCTCCGTTGTGGGTTCCGCTGTTTTTGTATCAAATAAGAAAGCGGATTAGCAGTGCAAATCTTAGAAAATTATTGAAAACGGTTGTTGTGATTAGTCTTTCAATTGTTATGGTTACTTATACTTTTTTTATTGCCGGTTTTATACTTTGAGTATGCAAAAGCATAATGCTATTTACTTTTGTATCTAATCATAGAACTTTATTCATTGAAAACTATAATCTGTTACTTCTTCTTTGATTTCAAGTCGTTTGCCAAACCGCTGTAACCGGTTAGTTCTGCATCAATGGAGCCAATAACAATTTTTGTCTTTACTTTTACTGGAATTCTGCAAGCATCGTTTGAAAGCCATATTACAACATTTCCGTCGCTTTTAAATAAGCCTCCTTCTTTAATTTCCGGTTCGAGAATTAGGCAGTCAAACGTTCCGGCTTTAACGCTAACGGTTTCTTTTCCTTTGTAAACTACATCAAGCGGATAGGTTTTGTTTTTGTAGAAGTTTTCTAAATGAATCCTATCGCCCGGTTTCATTTTGGAGTAATCTAAAGTGCGGGCATAATAGAAGGCAGATACAATATCGTTTACATATTTAGGAATATCGTAAGTACCTTCCGAAGTTTTTGCTTTTCCTTTTCGTTGATCGAAGAAAGCGGAAAAATCTCTCTTGTAACTTCCCTCTCTTATGTGCTGTTCAAAACGCCACGGGAAAAGTCCTTCAACATCTACATATGTTTCGTACCGGTCTCTAACTTTGTATAAGATATCGAATGCGGAAACTGTGTTTACGTTGAAAGTTATATGATAGACATCTCTTCCGGCAATCTTCATTACTTTTGGAATGTTGTACTCTGCAATTCCGGCAGTAATAAAACCGTAGTTCACATCAAAGGTTAGTTTCTCGCCAGCTTTGAAAGCTTTATTTTCAATTTTTCTGAAGTCATCTTTCTTTTGCGCAATGCTGAATTTTGAAAGAGAGATCAAGAACAAGATCAAGATTATGATCAAGAGTTTTGGTTTAGAGTTCATCTTAGTTCCTATGCAATAATTCATCTAAAGACGCTAAAACATTTTTGATTTCTATACTGTACATACAGTTTAATTTATTGCATTTATCTCGCGAACAATTACCATCGCAGATCGTCGGCTGAAAAATTTTAGCATTTGCTGAGTATGGTCCCCAGCGTTTTGGCGAAACAGCTGCAAACTTTGGATAGAAGCCTATTACACTTTTACCTAAAGCAGCAGCAAGATGAATCGGTCCGGTTGAATTTGCAATTAATATTTCCGCTTTACTAATTAGAGCAGTTAGTTCTCCCAAGTTGAACATTCCAGCAGTGTTAATTACTTTCTCGTTTACATTAAAGCTTTTGCAAAGTTCCTCTTCGGCGGCGCTTCCGGTGATAACAAACACAACAATCTCTTTTGACGCAACACTTTCAATCAGCAGTCTCAATTTCTCTTTAGGAAGGACTAACGCACTTCCGCCGCTGCCCGGATGCACAATAACAATTTTTTGGTTACCGTCCCAGCCTAAACTTCTTAGTTTGTTTAATGCAATTTCACGTACAGAATTATCTACAACAATTCCAAAATCTACATTAGCCGGATTTACATCTTCGTTTATATTTAGCTGCTGAAGCATGCGTACATTATATTCGAGTTCGTGCCGCTCTCCATATTTTCTATGCTCGTAAACTTTTTTGTTAAATAGAAACGAATACCATCTGTAACCGCTTCCAATTCTTGTATTTATGCCGGAGAGAAAAAGTATCAGCGCAATTGGATAGGTTGGAAAAGCAGCAATGCAGGCATCAAATTTATGTTTGAGCGCATTTACATTTTCTGCAATTTGAGCTTTGCCATTTTTTTCTGATAGAACTATTACTTCATCTACATATTTACAGTTTCTTACTAAAGGCGCTGTGTAATCTCTTACTAAAAACGAAACTCTTACTTTCGGAATGTGTTTCTTTAAAAGCCAGGCAAGCGGAAGTGAAAGAACAACATCTCCAATTCTATCTGTGCGTACAATTAAAATGCTGTTTAATGAATTCATATTTTTGAAACGTAGGGATTATTTTTTATGTAATAGCGCCACTGTAAATCTATCGATTTTTTAATCCCTATTCTTGTAGTTGAAATGATTTTGCTGCTTGAGATTTCAGGCGAGTCTAATATAAAAATGTCATCGCCGCAGAGATTAGTTCCATTGTTCTGATGTGTAATTTGAAACGCCTGGCATGTTCTCGCAGGTCCGCTGCAAAGATTAAGCTGTTCCTTTTCTGAAATAATTCTTTTACCAAATCTGTTTTCTGACAATATGTGAATGCCCTCTATCGGTTCAATTGCGCGAATTAAAACTGCTGCCCCATAGTTTTCTTTTCCTGTAACAACATTAGCGCAGTAGTGCATTCCATAAGTAAAGTAAACATATAAATGCCCAGCCTTGCCAAACATAACATTATTGCGCTTAGTCATTCCGTTAAACGAATGAGAAGCTTCATCGTTTTTGCCATCGTATGCTTCAACTTCTACAATCTTTCCGCACAAAATTCTGCCATCTATTTTGCGGATAAATATTTTACCTAACAAAGATTTTGCTACGTTTATTACTTTGCGGTCGTAGAAATCAAATGGGAGTTTATCTAAGGACCTCATAAAGAGAGAGTTTAAGTTTTGTTGAGAAGTACGAAATATATCATCCATTCATCATCGTTCTGATATCTGATATACGCTGCAGATACTGCTCAACTTTTTCCGGTTTTCTGCCTAAGAGTTCTTCATACATATAAAGTGCTTCACCAAAATTTTTTTGCTTTATGTGAATCTCAGCTAAAGTTTCAGAAACAATTTTTTGTCCTTTGAACTCTGGAACAGAGGTTGGATTATCGGCAGCCTCTTCTTTAGGAATAATTTTGGCTTTGCTTAGCTGTTTTGCCAATACATCAAGTTTATCTTCTAACTCAAGTTCTACCAGCGAAACAACATTTTCTTCTTTATTATCATCTATGAATGACGGGCGTAAAGTTTCTGTTATCGAATTTCTCTCTTCAATTATTTCTTTTATTTTATTCTCATACGCAGCGTAAGTTTTTTCATCATTAATTAAATCAGCGCCGATTTTTGCAACAATCTTAGCTTCCTCTTCTTTTCCTTCGTAGGCTTTGGCAACTGCCAATACCAAAAATGCAGATGCATAATTTGGGTAAATATCTATGCCTTCATCTAAAATGCGGATTGCCTCGAGGTAATTTCCGTTTAGTATCTCTGTGGCTGCAACACGCACAAAGAGCGGAGAGTTTTTATTGAACTCATAGATTAATTTCACTTTTTCGGCTGAATGGTCTTTCTTCACAGACATTACTCAGCTAATTGTTGTCGTTTTAAGTAAGATTGTCTAAGCGACATAAGAGAAACGGTAGCAAAGCCAAAAAAGAACATCAACTGAAATGGAATAGCAGCAATTTCCATAAAATATATTGCAGCGATTACTCCAATTAAGCAATATGCAGCAAGCAATAACTCAATGTATGTAGAAGGCTGGATTTTTGTTTTAGCCAAATACTTATTCTTTTCAGATGAAAGCTGATCGGTTTTCTTTTCCACTTTAAATTTTGGCGTGCGCACAAATTCACTTTTTCTGCTCATCAATCCCTCAACTACAGCGCGCGTGTTGTTAAGCGTAAAACCCATGCTTCCAGCCATAAAAAGTGGAAAAAGCGCTATACGTTTTCTCCAATCGTGATGAACATCTTTTTGTGCAAATAGATAAAACAAAAATGTGCTTATGAATGCTACAACAAAAATTGCCATGAAGTTAAAGAAATGCCAGTAAGGTCCCGCATTCTTTATGAAGATAAGCGGCACATTTAAAATTCCCGCTAAAAGTGTAAAAGGAAAAACAAGATTATTAGTTAAGTTAAATGTTGCTTGCAGCTTTACACGAAGCGGTATTTTTCCTTTCCAAACTATTGGCAAAAGTTTCTTGCTCGTTTCAATAGCGCCTTTGGTCCAGCGGAATTGCTGAGCTTTAAGCGCATTCATTTCTGCGGGTAATTCTGCCGGAGTGGTAAAATCGCGAAGGTAAATAAACTTCCATCCTTTTAATTGTGCACGGTAACTTAGATCAAGGTCTTCGGTTAAAGTATCAGCATGCCAATTGCCTGCATCTTCAATACATTCTTTTAACCAAACACCGCCAGTTCCGTTAAACTGAATAAAGAAGCCGGCTTTGTTTCTAACTGTCTGCTCAATTACAAAGTGTCCGTTAAGAGCAAGCGCCTGTATCTTTGTTAATATCGAATAATCTTCATTCAAATGCTCCCAGCGTGTTTGAACTAAACCAACCTTATCGTGAGTAAAATAACGGAGTGTATTTCGCAAGAAATCTTTTTTAGGAATAAAATCTGCATCAAAGATTGCAATGTATTTTCCTTTTGCAGATTTCATACCTTCTTTAAGCGCACCTGCTTTAAAACCTTCGCGGCTGCTTCGGCGTACATGCTGAATGTCGAAACCAAGCGCAAGCTTTTCTTTTACAAGCTTTGCAACTACATCAACTGTTTCATCTGTAGAATCATCTAAAACTTGTATTTCCAGTTTGTCTTTAGGGTAGTCAATTTCGCAGACAGCATCTATCAATCTTTCCACAACATACATTTCGTTATACATCGGCAGCTGTATTGTTACCATTTCTTCATTGTTGGTTTCCATTGGTTTAGGAATGTTTTTCCTGTACTTATGATGATAGAACATCATAATGAAGCCATGGCTTCCAAAAATTAGAATTATAGTAAGTGAAATTATATAAGCAAAGAGAACTATTTCGTCGAATATCATAAATTGATTTAACCTCTGTTATTTTTTGTGCCGAAACCGAAAACTATTACCAGTTTGAAACTACACCAAGCAAAATATCTTCTGTTATTTTGTCTATAGCTTCTTCGGTAGCGGCTTTACGTGCGTTAGTAATATCGCCGCCAATTGTATAATCGCCATAGTTTGTAAAAGTTTTTTCAAACACCGTAGTCTTTTTAACAATGTCTTTATAAACAACTTGTACATTCAAAGTTACACGGCGTGTAGATACTTTTTCTCCGCCGCTTATTGCAGAAGGTGCATCTGTAAAAGAAGCAATCCAGCCGTCAAGAATTGCATTTGCACTTGCTCTGCTGCTTACCATCATTGTATTATCTTCAATAAATTTTTGAGTAAGCAGTTTTGAAACTCTATCGCCAAGATTAAACTCGCCCGTGCCGCTTCTATCTTGAAACACGGCTATAAAAATTGTTTTAAGATGAGGCGGAACCGAAGCTCCCGTAAATGAATAACTGCATGATTTCAATAATAACATTGATATTATTACTGCAACGGCAGCAAAATATTTTCTTTTACTTAAGCTCTTAGGCACAAAGGCGCTTAGGTACTTTTTATTCAATTCCATACTCATGAATTTTTCTGTAAAGAGTTCTTTCGCTAATACCCAAAAGCTGAGCAGATCTTCGTTTATTATGCCTGGTAAAATTAAGCGCATTTATAATTGCCTGTTTCTCAATTTGAACAAGCGGAACAACTTCGCCTGGTAAATGAGCAATGTGTGAAGAATTTTCACTTTGTGAGTTTGCCGCCAAAGACTTTAAATCAATCAAATCTTTTTTGATTTCTATTAAGGCGCGGTAAATCATTTCTCGGTCTAACTGCTCTGCGGTTTTGTTTATGTGAACCGGAAGATTATGCTGCTCTTCTTTATAAGTTGGTATAGTTAGCAAAGGAATAAACGCCTCTGCATTAAGTACATTACTGCGGGAAAGAGCAACAGCAGTTTCTATAGCGTTCTTTAGCTCTCTAACATTTCCGGGCCAGTTGTAATTTATTAGTAATTCTTCTGCATCTTTACCAAGAGTCATTCTCGGCATTCTATTATATATAGTATAATTTTCTAAAAAGCTTTTGGCAAATTCTACAATATCGCCTTTACGTTTTCTTAAAGGAGGAATATTTATTGTAACTGCTTTCAAGCGGAAGTAAAGATCATTGCGGAATCTTTTCAAATCAACTTCATGCTGCAAATCTTTGTTTGTAGCGCCAATTATTCTTACATCAACCTTTGTTACACGTTCGCCGCCAATCCGCATAAATTCTTTTGTCTCAAGTACACGAAGAAGTTTTACCTGTGTTGTTAATGCCGTCTCTGCAATTTCATCTAAGAATAAAGTTCCGCCATCTGCAATTTCAAAATATCCTTTCCGGTCATCTGTAGCGCCCGTAAATGATCCTTTTTTGTGTCCAAATAATTCGCTTTCTAAAAGACTTTCTGGAATAGCGCCGCAGTTTACACTTACTAATTCTTTATCAGCACGCGTGCTATAATGATGAATTGCGCGGGCAAATACCTCTTTTCCTACGCCGCTTTCTCCGGTGATGAGAACAGAAATATCACTTTTAGCAACCTGCTTTATAATATCAACAAGGTCGCGTATTTCTTTCGACTTTCCTATGATGCCAAATTTTTTCTGAAATTCTTCGGTACGCATATTCTAAGATTAATTGTGCGTAAAAATAGTATAAAGAAGATAATCAAAGAAATGTTGTGCTGTGTTCTTTCCGGTTTGCTTCCTTTACAGCTTGGGTGGTATTAAAATTACTCTCCCTTTTAAACTGTACTTAGCTTCAATTTGAGTTAGAGCCGATTTCGCTTTCTCTTCATTCTCAAACTTTCCGGCGGTAACTACTTTCAATAAACTTCCTCCAACAACACGGTTAGTAATTTCTGAAACGAAACCATCTTCGTTTAATTGCTCTTTGAGACGCGCTGCATTTTCAATGCTTAAGAATGCACCTGCTTGAATTGTAAATTTAACAGTTTCAGCTTCAACAGATAAAATCTTTTGCAAAGAATCGGTTGGTGTATTTAATATGTTTGCTAACGTTTCTTCTGTATCGGGAATTTTTCTATCTGCTGCGGCAATATAAGGAGATGCGGGATAATCTATTTTTAATCTTTTATAAAAACCTTCTGCTTTCTTATATAATCCTAAAGAATAGTAATAAGAGAACACACGAAAGAGTGAAACATCCGCATATTTGCTTTTAGGATGCTTCTCAAAGACTAAAGAATATTTCTTTATAGATTTTTCGCCGTTCTTAGTTAAGAGCGCTTCTAGAAAAATAACATCGGGGTGATAGGAATTAACCTTTTGCAGTCTTTGTAATATTGTTTCTGCTTCCGTCTGTCTGCCCGCTTCAATGCTTTTTAACGCACCTGATATATCTATCTCTTGCGCAAGCGCAACTGAAGAGAAAGAGAAAAGAAAAAGAGAAAAATATATAGAACGCAGATTTTTTATGATCATTATGATCTCTTATCATTTTTAAATTAATTGGTTAATACTTTGCGTTTGAATTGAGGCTCTTTACCAAAATTTAATAATAAACCAGCTTCAAGTTTGATGATCTCATCGGTAATATCTGAATGCTTGTAATTGCTGTTCATCCCTGAGCATTTTTTATCATAATAATCTTAAAGAATCAGCGTGCTGCTTTTATGCGGTTTCTCCAAATAAAGTAGCGGAAGTGGCGCGGTTAATTTTAACTCTAACATAATCGCCAACTTTAATTTCATCTTTACGCGGAATAATACAGATTTTGTTCGTGTCGGTTCTTCCGGCTAAAAAGTCATCCGATTTCTTACTTGTTCCTTCTATTAATATTACATCTTCGCTGCCAATTAATTCTTGGTTTATCTCCCATGATATTTGCTGCTGAAGATCAATAATTTCATTCAACCGCTTAGCCTTCACTTCTTCCGGAATGTCATCGCCCATTTCATAAGCCTTTGTCCCTTCGCGCGGAGAGTATTTAAACATATATGCGCCATCGTAACGTACTTCTCTCATCACAGCCAAAGTCATTTTGTGGTCTATTTCTGTTTCAGATGGAAACCCGGCAATTATATCTGTTGAAAAAGAAACACCCGGAATAATCTTACGCGCCTTTTCTATTATATCCAGATAATGCTCAATCGTGTATGTGCGGTTCATTTTTTCTAATATAGTGTTAGAACCCGATTGAACCGGAAGATGAACATAATTGCATAGGTTATTATGCTCTGCAATAGTGTTTAATAGTTTGTCGGATAAATCCTGCGGATGAGAAGTTGAAAACCTAATTCTCATTTCTGGTGATGCAACAGCGCAAGAGGCAAGCAAATCAGAAAAATCTTTTCCTTTATCGTTGTAGGAATTTACATTTTGCCCAAGAAGAGTAACCTCCTTAAATCCGCGCTTAGCTAATTGTGTAACTTCGGAAGAAATTGATTCGTAGGCACGGCTTCTTTCTCTTCCGCGTGTAAAAGGAACAACACAAAATGTGCAGAACTTATCGCATCCGCGCATTACAGAAATCCATGCGCTTAAACCATCTTCGCGGTAAGGAGTAATATCATCATAAGTTTCTGTACGAGAAAGTTTAACGCCAATTCCTTTTTCTCCACCATAGGCAGCATCAATAAATTCGGGCAATCGGCGGTATTCATCCGGTCCAACAACAAGATCAACAATTTTCTTTTCTTCTATTAAATCCTTGCGAAGCCTTTCTGCCATACATCCCAAAATCCCAATTACAGCGCTGGGATTATTTCTCTTTACTCCTTTAAGATGATCAAGCCTCGAATGGATTTTCTGTTCGGCGTTATCACGTATGCTGCAAGTATTTAACAGAATAATATTTGCGCCTTGAATCTCCTTTGCAACCTGGAAACCTTTATTCTTAAGAATACCCATAACAAGCTCGGTATCGGCAAAATTCATCTGACAGCCGTAGGTTTCTATATACACATTGTTTTTCATTTTACACTTTCGTTAAAAAATAAATGATGATGTTTAATAAGATGAAGCAAACTATATAACCAATTACTGCAACCCACCTTCTTTTTCTTTTTTCATATTCAAACAAATCTAATGGCATTGTAGCCTCAAACTTTGGCGCAAAGATAAGAAAGAATGTTTGCTCTATAAAGCTGTTCTAGGAAATAATGAACAGCTTAAAAGAGTGAACCACGAATGCAATTAAAGAAAGATGCTGCTCATTTGCGCCGCGATGTTTCGGGGTGGCTAAGCGCCAGCCTCTACCCGAAAAAAGAAATACGCTGGAAATAAAGATGTATCTCGCCAAGCTCGAAGTATTTAAGCGTTTCCTTAATTGGTTAGCTTTGCTGCTTGCGCTGTTGGCAAATTGGAATTTGCGTGTCCTTTTTAATAATTTTTGCATCGATTTTATGAACAACTAACAAGGAGTAATAAAAAATGACGACGATAGTAGATGTTTGGGGACGCGAGATTCTTGACTCGAGAGGAAACCCTACAGTAGAAGCAGAAGTTACATTAGAAAGTGGTATAACCGGACGAGCGGCGGTTCCAAGCGGAGCATCAACCGGCGAAAATGAAGCATGCGAGCTTCGCGATGGTGAAAAAACCCGATACCTTGGCAAAGGTGTACAAAAAGCTGTTAATAATATTAATGACGAAATTGCTGATGAATTAATTGATTGGGACGTTGCTGATCAAGTTGCAATTGATAATTTCTTATGTGATTTAGATGGCACTCAAAACAAATCGAGATTAGGCGCAAACGCTATACTTGCCGTTTCATTAGCCTGCGCAAGAGCTGCTTCAGAGGCTTTTGAACTGCCTCTTTACCGTTATGTAGGCGGAACAAGCGCTCGTATTTTGCCTGTGCCTATGATGAATATTCTTAATGGCGGTAAACACGCAGATAACAATGTGGACTTCCAGGAATTTATGGTTATGCCTACCGGCGCTCCAACTTTTAGCGAAGCTTTACGTTATGGTACTGAGGTATTCCACTCTCTAAAATCTGTTTTGAAGAAAAAAGGCTACAACACAGCCGTTGGCGATGAAGGCGGTTTTGCTCCAGATTTAAAATCTAACGAAGAAGCTATTACGGTAATTCTTGAAGCTATAGAAAAAACAGGACTCGTTGCTCGTAAAGACATATTTATTGCTCTTGATCCGGCTGCTTCTGAAATGTGGGATAACGAAAAGAAACAATATTTCTTCTTCAAATCGGATAAATCTTATATGTCTCCAGAAAAGATGGTTGATTATTGGACGAGCTGGGTAAATCAATATCCAATTATTTCTATTGAAGATGGTATGGCTGAATTCGATTGGGCAGGCTGGAAAATGCTGACTGATAAAGTTGGAGGTAAAATTCAATTAGTAGGAGATGATTTATTTGTAACAAATACCCAATACTTGGCTAAAGGAATTACTACAGGAACAGCTAATGCTATTTTAATCAAAGTAAATCAGATTGGCACATTAACTGAAACTTTGGATGCAATTGAAATGGCTAAAAATGCAGGATACAAATCTATTATGTCTCATCGTTCCGGTGAAACTGAAGATACAACCATTGCAGATTTGGCTGTGGCTACAAATTGCGGGCAAATTAAAACCGGTTCTGCAAGCAGAACAGATAGAATTGCAAAGTATAATCAACTTCTTAGAATTGAAGAAGAACTTGATACGCAGGCTGTCTTTCCGGGCTTAGCGGCTATTAATTACAAAGGATAAATAACAAACCTAAAACCCCCGTTTAGTTCGGGGGTTTTTTGTCTATATTCTTATTAACAGAGGATGATATGACACAAACTATTCAATCAATTAATTCAATGATCAAGAAAAACAAAATTGAATTTCTCGATTTGAAAGCAATCGATCTTTCTGGACGGCTGCATCACATTACACTTCCCGTTCATGATAGAATTATGGAAAAGTTAGTTAAAGAAGGGGTTGGATTTGACGGTTCCAGCTATGGTTTGAGAAAAGTTGAAAACAGCGATATGATACTTATTCCCGACTTAAACACAGCTGTAATAGACCTTTTTCGTGATGCACCAACATTAAGTATGTACGCTAACATAATACTAACAGATGATGCTCGTACACGTTACGACCAGGATGGAAGGTATTTAGCTTCAAAAGTTGAGCAGCTTCTTAAAAAGGAAACAGGCTGTGATAAATCTTGGTGGGGACCTGAGTTTGAGTTTTACATTTTTTCTAATGTGGAGTATGATACTCGCACTGCTACTTCTTATTATAAAATTGAACACGCCGAAGAATTTTATAAAAAGGCTTATCACGCCGCTAATCCGTTTGATATTTATGATGACTTCCGCGACGAGGCTTGTAAAATTTTAGCAAAGTATGGAATTAAGGTTAAGTATCATCATCACGAAGTTGGCGAAAGGGGACAGCAGGAAATAGAAACTTATTTTTCGGATTTACTTGATACTGCAGATAATATTATAACTGCAAAATATGCTCTTATGAATTTTGCCCGCGAAAAGAACCTGTTTATAACCTTTATGCCCAAACCTATGTATCAACAAGCAGGTAATGGTTTACATCTACATTTGTTTTTAACAAAAAACGGTAAGAATGCTTTTTATAAGAAAGGCGAATATGGAAACATAAATGAGCTTGGAAGATTTTTTATTGGAGGACTGCTGAAACACGCTCCGGCTCTTTCTGCTTTTGCTAATCCTTCTACAAATTCTTATAAACGTCTTGTGCCCGGTTTTGAAGCTCCGGTAGCACTTACCTACGGAATGGGCAACCGTGCAAGCGCTATTAGAATTCCTAAGTATGTAAAGAACCCCGATGAAACACGTTTTGAATACAGACCGCCCGATGCTACTATTAATCCATATCTCTGCATGAGCGCCATGATTCTTGCCGGAATAGATGGTGTGGTAAATAAAATTGACCCGCGCAAAGAAGGTTTTGGTCCAAACGATAAAAACTTTTTGGAAGAAGATGTTCATAAAATAAAAATGCTGCCACGAAATTTAGAAGAAGCATTAGATGCGCTTCAGGCAGATAATGCATTCTTGAAGAGAGGTAACATTTTCAGCGATGCTCTTTTAGATCAGTGGGTAAAAATTAAGAGCGAAGAAATCAAGTCTATCAATACTATGCCGCATCCTTTCGAATTCAAAATGTACTTCAACCTGTGATTAAACGAAGAACAAAGAGTGAAGAGTTAATCTTCGTTCTTCACTCTCCGTTCTACACTCAAAAAATATGTTTGGCGAATTAGCAGCTTTAATAACAGCAATACTTTGGTCTTTTACATCGATAGCTTTTTCTGAAGCCTCGAACCGTGTTGGTCCTATGTATGTAAACGTTACGCGTATGTTTTTTGCTGTTGCTTATCTTTCTATTACTATTCTGCTTTCAGACGCGCCAATAAATTTGTCCTTTAGTCAGCTCCTTTTTTTGGTAATAAGCGGCTTCATTGGTTTAATCTTTGGCGATACATTTTTGTTCAAATCTTACCGTTCTATTGGCGCAAGATTAAGCATGCTTGTAATGTCATCGGCACCGGCTATTGCAGCAGTTCTTGCATTTTTCTTCTTAGATGAAAAATTATCTCTTGCTGGAGTTTTGGGTATTGCAGTTACAATAGCTGGTATTGCTATTGTTGTTTTACACAGGAAAGAAAAACCGACCTCGAAATACAAAGTAGATTACACAGGAATTTTTTATGCCTTTCTTGGTGCCGTTGGTCAAGCAGTTGGCTTAGTTTTCGCAAAGTTTGCTTTTAACGAAGGAGATATCAATGGCTTTGTTGCAACGTTTGTTAGAGTATTTTCTGCCTTAATAATTCTTTACCCTGCTGCACTTCTTACTAAGCATTATGTAAACCCAGTTAAAGTTTTTCAAGAGAATAGAAAAGGATTATACTTTACAATTATTGGTTCCTTTATTGGTCCATTTCTGGGTATAACTTTTAGTTTGATTTCTATTTCGTATGCAAAAGTTGGGGTTGCTTCAACAATTATGGCTACGGTGCCAATTATAATGCTTCCTATTGTTAGGCTTTATTATAAAGAAAAACTTTCTTGGGTTTCAATTCTTGGCGCCATTGCAGCAGTTGCAGGAACTGCTATGCTCTTTCTTGCTTAGTTAATCTCTTGTGTAACTTATGCAGCACAATTTGTAAAAGCAGTTATCTCATAAATCTCATTACAACTTTTCCGCCATTCTTCACTGCGTTTTCTTACTGTCTTATAAGGAAACTATTTCTCATCTTGATACGCTTTTCAAAAGCTGCTTCTTGTAAAACGAAAGGAATTGTAAGAAAATCTTGGCATTGCAGTTGTAATTAACTATAAAAAATCTAATACTATTATGGAATTAATCCAGATTATTTATAGCATATTGCTTCTAGGCGGTGCTTTTGTTCTTGTTATCATGATATTTTCATATACTGTATCAAAAACAAGAAGGCAGGCTCTTCGCAGAAATCAACAATTTGAAAAGAGTAATATTTCTGAGCAATTGGTAAGAGAAAGAGTAAGTTATCAAAACCAAGTTGCTTCAGTTTTGCCGGCTGCCAAATTGCAGTGGGAACAGAGCAAAATCCGCCAAAACACGTCTCAAGTAAAACCTAAAATTTATCCTATCGATCAGCTTCAGCAAAGGGAAGTAAAAGTTGTAAGAAAGCCAACAGTTAGAGAAGAACAAACATTCCGCACTACACAAGAAAGATTTAACAATGGTAAGCGTTATACAATTATCAACGAAAGTCAAAACAAACCTAACAACCGCGTAATAAATTTTTACCTCTAAATTACTACATTAAATTTCAACTAATAAAATTTACCTATATTTAATTAAATGAATTAGGGTACCATTACCATGGTTTTTGACCAAAAATGTCAAAAAAGAGGTAAAAAATTGGTAATTGTACTAATAGTTTTTTGTAAAACTACTCATATATTTTATTCGGCTTCAGTGGCTAAAACCTTAAATTAAGAAAAGGGTCACCGGGGGGATGATCCTTTTCCATATTTCGTGGTCATCATTTAAAGCTGGGTTACTAAGTAACTCACATTACGCAGCAACCTGTTTTTATGACGTTAAACCTTTCTTACGTAACATAAGTTAATAAGTTCTTGATCTTGCACTTAATCTTTTTAAATCTTCCCCAAAATTTGCAAGAACAAATCGCAAATCGAAATGACAGCAGTGCATAAGACGGAGAGCTGGGCGATTATTTATAAAATTTCGGGTTGATTATTACGCAACGTTAATTAAAGAAGCAATAACGAGGATAGCTAACAACTTTTGACCCAGCCTCATTTTTCGCCTTGTTCGACGCTGGACGAAGCGGGACTTATCGCCTCGGCGAGAAAAAGGAGGTTTCTCGCTAAGACGCAAAGACGCAAAAATTATTGAAGTTACGTTCTGTAGTAACTTGTTTTAAGGTGTTAAGTCTCTCTAGCGTAAGGCGAGTAAGTAAGGTTTTTTGATGTTTCCTTTCTAAACCATCGCTTCGGGGTTGTGTGAAATGATGAAATGTTAGTTTGAACAATATCTGCACTTCAAAGCTGATTTGATTTCCTCAAGAAAATCTGGGTTAAAAAAAATCCCGCCGGAGCGGGACTTTGAAAAAACGATTTTAGAATTAAGCCTTCATTCTTTCCCCTTTTTCCTCTTTAATGAAAATCCAGCCTACAACTTTACCAATATCAATTTTTTCAAAATTGCTCCAGAATTTTTTAGTTCTAACATACATTGAGCTAGTATTAGTAGGAAGAATACTTTCGGCTTCAGAAATGATTGCTTGTAATCTGAGCTGCCAGGCTTTCATATTACATTCTCTAAGATCAACCCAGCCATCGTGTGCCCATAGATTAATATTGGCATTTGAAATATCAAGCTCGTTATCACCCCGGAAAGGAGGAATTTTAATATCGTTACCTCTCAGCAAAGATTTTCCATCAGGCAGCAGTATAGGAATACCGATCGAGATTATTTCATTTCTAAGTTTATCATTAGATTGCAGAAACTCAAACGCTTTAGCAGATAAATTAGCTGGAGAGTCGTTTATGATGTTCTTCATTCCACTATGAATTTGCTTGAGGAGATTTATTTCGTGCAGAAGTTTAGAAAGTCTCGGTGGTCCGAGCAATTCAAAAGCTACGCTGTTTGTTCCGTGCAGTTCTTCGAGCTCTTCCAGTTTTTCTACAGCCCAGTGCTGCATAAAACCTGCCCGGTAAGTAGGTTCAAGTGTTGCATTATCGAGAGCGTTTATTATATCGTGTCCTGTGTTGCCGCCAAGTATTTCGTAAATTGCATCATCGGCAATTTCTTCTGGAGTTACATATTCCATTTGTCCTTGTGCAGTAATAGCTTCAAATTCACCGCGAGAAAAAGTTCCGTTTTCGCCGGTATCAATAAAGACAGATTGAAGTTTGTAACCGCTTGGCGGGAATTTTACATCGAGTTTAAGTTTCAGTTTTTCTGTTAATTCAACGGCTTGCTCGAGCGGAACTTCAACAATTTCAATTGGTTTTCCACCTTTTTTGATTTCACCGAACTCGATTCTCTTCCAAGCAATGGCAGCAGTGGGTTTTATTTCTTTAGTAATAGGTCCTTCCGGAGTTCTTCCCATCAAAAATAGAAGAAGAGTATGAGCGCCGGCAACAGAAGATTTACTAAGCAGAACGCGTGAAGGCTTTTCTTCGCTGTGAGTGTAAGGAATGTTTAAGCCCATTCCTCCTGTTCCGCTCGTTCCAATTTTAACGTAAATATTCGTACCGGCTTGGTACATAGAGTTATACATTATCTGAACGTGTCTAATCAACTGTGGAATATATAGAGTGCAAATCAGCTTTTCTGTTTCGGCGGAAATTTCCTCGGCGTTTGGCTTTCTTTCAATTGTTTTCTTAATTCTTCTATAGGTTGTGTAAAGGTCTTGATAAGCAATTCCGGTTGCAGTGTTAATAGAATCAATTATAATATCCGGTTTAAATTCCATCAATAATTTGTAAATGGCAGAGTTGTGCAGAATTTCATCACTCAATTCTTCCATAGTGTCTTGCATTATTATCTTGCGTGTGTCTGCATCATCAAGCAAAGCCAATCTGTCGCTGTCCTTAAATTCGTGCCTCACGAAAATGTTTCCCCACCAGGGAACAAAATAATCTTCCCCCATATTAGCAAACTCGATTTTCAATCTTTTTACTTCCTCTTCAGCCTCTTCTTTTCTCAATGAAGTTACAATAATTTTCTTAGGTTCTTCCGGAATAAGTTTTCTTATAACTGCGTTGCCAACAAGTCCCCAGCCTCCAAGCACTAAAACAGTTTTGTTTTTAATATCCATAAATTCCTCTAAATTAAATTTTTAGCGTGTGCAAATTACCGCTTATGCTTTATGCCCGCAAGGAATAAAGATTTCTATAAATCCAACTTTATTTTGGTTATAGGAACGCCCTTTCTTAAATTTGCCACGCCTATTAAAAAACTTATGAATTACTATGAAAATCTGTGAAATTTTAAAAGTTGAAAAAATTATTCCCTCGATGCAGTGTACTAACAAAGAAGAAGCTATAAGCGAGCTTATAGATTTGTTTAAAAATGATGACTGTGTGAAAGACGCCGAGTCGGTAAAAATTTCTGTCTTTGAAAGAGAAAAAATTATGTCAACAGGTGTTGGAAAAGGCTTTGCTATTCCACACGCAAAAACAAACTCTGTTAACGAAATAATAGCGGCGTTTGGAAAGATTGATAAACCTATCGATTTTCAGGCTCTTGATGACCAGCCGGTTAATTTGGTTTTTCTTTTGGTTGGTAAAGAGAATTTAGTTGGTCCTCACATTAAGTTATTAAGTAGAATTTCGAGGATGATGAATCTTGATGATTTTAGAGAAAGTTTAGCAAACGCAACAACTGCAGAAGAGATTTATCATTTGTTTGAAACAGAAGAAAAACAATACTTTGAAGGCGCATGATTAAGGGTGTAACGGGAACTAATGATATTCTTCCAAGCGAAATTCCTAGATGGAATTACTTAGAAGAAATTGTAAAAGAAACTTTCACACAATTTAACTACAAAGAAATACGCACCCCAATTTTTGAACTTACACATCTGTTTGCCCGTGGAATTGGAGAAGCTACCGATATCGTTGGCAAAGAGATGTACACATTTTTCGATAGGAGCGGTGAGAGCTTAACTCTTCGACCAGAATTAACAGCAAGTGTTGTCCGCGCTTTTGTTGAACACTCGCTCGATAAGAAACAAAGCCTGAATAAGCTCTTTTATTTTGGACCTATGTTCCGGCAGGAAAGACCGCAAGCCGGAAGGTTTCGTCAGTTTCATCAGTTTGGTGCAGAAGCACTTGGCAGCAATGATGCTTTGCTTGATGCCGAAATGATAATTATGGCTTACGATATAATTGCCAGACTCGGTTTGAAAAATTTACAAGTAAAAATTAACTCGCTCGGTGTTCCTTCTTCGCGCGAAGAATACAAAAATGTTTTACGAGGTTATCTAAATCAGCATTTAGATAAACTTTCTGAAGAAAGCAAAGTAAGATTAGAAACAAATATTCTAAGAGTTTTTGACAGCAAAGATGAACGTGATAATGCTGTCATGAAATCTGCGCCGCTTCTAATCGATTATTTGGATAATGAAAGCACTGAGCATTTTGAAAAAGTAAAATCTGCTTTAGTAAATGCAAACGTTCCTTTTCATGTTGATGCCGCTCTGGTGCGGGGTCTTGATTACTACACTCATACAACATTTGAAGTAGTAAGCGGAAGTGTCGGCTCCCAAAGTGCGTTATGCGGCGGAGGCAGATATAACGGATTAATCAAAGAACTTGGCGGACCGGATTTGCCCGGCGTTGGTTTTGCTGCGGGAATGGAAAGAATTTTACTTGCGTGCGATAATGAAAAATCTTTTGAAGCATGTGAAGAACAAGCAGATGTTTTTATAATCACAATCGATAAGTCATTGCAAAATTTTTCATTTCAAACTGCAATTTCTTTAAGAAGAAGCGGATTGATTATTGAAACGGATTATCTTTCCAGAAGTGTTAAAGCACAAATGCGCGAAGCAAATAGACTTAACGCTAAGTTCGTTTTGTTTATTGGCGGTAATGAATTTGATAATGGCGAAGTTGTTCTAAAGAACATGGCAACAAGCGTACAGAAAAACATCAGAAAAGATAATTTGGCAGAAATTATTAACCAGATAAAGGTAAACTAAGTGCCGCTGCGAAAGCCAAAAGATATTCCTAAAATACCTAAGACAAGAAAAAAGAAACCACACGCCGCTCTTGAAGCTGTGCCTGCAAAAAAAAACGACAAGTTAGAATACTACTGCAAGGCATTTTTCAAGTATGATGAAAAAAAGAAAAAGCAATTCTACGCCTTTGCCATAGAAACAGTAGTTGAGTTTACCGCTTTTGCTTACGAAGTATCAGTCGATGTTATTAAAGAAAAAAATGTGATTAATCTTGTAGTAATGGGATTAAAAGCAAAATTAAATTCAGTCCCAAGAATTCAACCGGCAAGAAACGAATCTTTGTTTGAGGATTTATATGGTGATTTTACGATAAACGTTGTTAAGCAAGATGGCGCAATAAACAGTGCAGACTTTCATATTAACATCTTCAACAAAGAATTGAAACTGATAAAGCAGTATAAACCAAAAAAGAAAAACAACCGCTATTTCTGCAATTTTTTAGTTGCCGAAGATGAATTCTCCTTTCGTGGAGAAAGCTAAAATAGCATGAGTTCTACATGCAAAAAATAATAGGAAGAAAACCGGTCTTAGAGGCAATTAATTCCGGAGCCGAAATTGAAGTAGTATATGTTGCTTTCGGTCAACACGGTGATGCAATAAATAGAATTTATACAGCCGCAAAAAAAAACGGAATTAAAATATCCCAAGTCTCGCCTCAAAAATTTAACTCGATAGCTAAGAATGAAGATACACAAGGTGTTGTTGCATTTAAATCAACACAAACATTTTACGAACTTGGCGAACTGATTGACGATACGAAGAAAATTAAAAATCCACTTTTGCTGCTACTTGATTCTATTCAAGATCCACATAACCTTGGCGCAATATTAAGAACTGCTGAATGCGCCGGTGTTGATGGAATTATCGTTACAACAAATCAAAGCTCACCAATAACAGAAACAGTTGAAAAAATTTCTGCCGGAGCTGTTTCGCATGTTAAAATTTGCCGCGTTCATAATCTTGTTCAAACAATGAATGTTTTAAAAGAGGAAGGCTTTTGGGCAGTAGGCACATCCCTTAACAGTTCAAAAAACTACACCGAGATAGATTACAAAATGCCGGTTGCTCTTGTAATGGGTAATGAAGAAAAGGGAATACGTAAACTTGTTGCCGAGACGTGCGATTTTCTTGTAAAAATACCTATGCAAGGCAAAGTTGATTCTCTTAACGTATCCGTTGCAACCGGTGTGTTACTTTTTGAAATCAACAGGCAGAGAAATTCGTAAATGATGAAATACGGGTTGTTATGAAATCTGTTGTTAAACTAGATGAAATTGTAGGAGGATTTATTTTCTTCGCAGAGAAAAAGTTAATTTTGACAGCGATCTTGCTATTCTTTACGGGGTTGAAACGAAAGTTTTAAAGCAAGCTGTTCGGAGAAACATTCAAAGATTCCCCTCGGATTTCATGTTTCAACTCACTAAAGATGAATTCAAAAATTGGAGGTCACAAATTGTGACCTCCAATGCAGATAAGATGGGCTTAAGGCATGCACCAATGGCATTAACCGAACAAGGTGTTGCGATGCTCTCTGGTTTACTAAATTCTGAGCGTGCTATTAAAGTAAATATCGAAATTATGCGGGCTTTTGTTCAACTGAGAAGATTAGTTAACTCAAACATAGAACTGGCAAAGAAAATTGACAATTGGAATCCATGTACGATGAGCAGTGTAGAATTGTTTTTGATGCAATTCGGCAATTAATCAGAGAAGAAGAAAAGCCAAAAAGGAAAATTGGATTTTAGCGCTTTTTCGCAACAACTTCCCAATTGCGGTTTAAATGATGAAATGCAGGCAGGTCATTTAGCTCATAAAAAGAATATGGCGAACAGTATTATTAATCATCTTTTTATATGCTTACTTCAGTTTCGAAAATTACATAATCAAGATTTCAATGGTTTTTCCGAATTAACCAGCGAAAAAAACATCTTATTGTTGAACACAAACTGTGTTATTTATTTTAATAATGTCAACTCTTCACTTTGGATAAATTTCTGATAGAGGCAATATGAAAAATTTTACAACTATATCTAAACAAACTGTTCTTGAACGAGGAAAATTCCTTACAGTTGAAGATCATAAAGTAGAATTGAATAACGGAACAGTTATCAATGATTGGCCTTGGATTATTACACCAGATTATATTAACGTTCTTGCAGTAACAAATGATGAAAAATTCCTTTGCCTCCGTCATCCTAAATATGCAATTGAAGGAGCAACATTAGCTCCGGTTGGCGGATATATTGAACCGGGCGAAAACCCGCTCGATGCAGCCAAAAGGGAATTGCTGGAGGAAACCGGTTTTACTTCGAACGACTGGATTGATTTGGGAAGTTATGTAGTTGATGCAAACCGCGGCTGCGGGAAAGGGTATTTTTATTTGGCTAAAAATGCAGAAAAAACAAACGAACCATCCGAAATTGATATTGAAAGCCCGCAAATTGAATTTTTATCAAAAAATGAATTAACGGCCGCACTTGAAAATGATGAATTCAAAGTAATTTCTTATGTGTTGAACATTTCATTAGCTTTATCCAAACTCTAAAATTTTTGCAGAAATGGAACAATTTTAATAAAGTTTGCGTTGTTAATTTTAATCTTGATAAAAAATTCCAGATTGAATAGGTTAGAAACCCGAATCGTAAAGGATTAGTAATGAACGAAATAAAAGAGAACCAAGCCGAAGAACTTTCCGATGATATGAAAGTGATTGATGAAGTAACTTCTTCGGAGTATAAGTGGGGATTTGTTACTGAAATAGAATCTGAAACTGCTGCAAAAGGTTTGAATGAAGATGTTGTTAGAATGATTTCCGGTAAGAAAAGTGAACCGGAATGGATGACCGAATGGCGTTTGAAAGCGTTCAGATATTGGCAGAAAATGAAAGAACCAAAATGGCCGAATGTTAATTATCCACAAATTGATTTTCAAGATATCAGTTATTACTCTGCGCCAAAACAGAAACCACAGCTAAATTCTCTTGATGAAGTTGACCCCGAACTATTGAAAACTTTTGAGAAGCTCGGCATTCCACTCGATGAGCAAAAAATCCTATCCGGCGTTGCAGTTGATGCTGTGTTTGATTCTGTTTCTGTCGCTACCACTTTTAAAGATACTCTTAAAGAAAAGGGAATTATTTTCTGCTCGATTTCTGAAGCTGTAAAGGAGTATCCAGAACTAATTAAAAAGTATATTGGTTCTGTTGTTCCTTACACAGATAATTACTACGCCGCATTAAACTCTGCTGTTTTTAGCGATGGTTCTTTCGTTTGGATTCCAAAAGGTGTTCGCTGCCCTATGGAGTTATCTACATATTTTAGAATTAACTCTCAAGAAACCGGACAGTTTGAACGAACTTTAATAGTAGCCGAAGAAGATTCTTATGTTAGTTATTTAGAAGGTTGTACTGCACCGATTAGAGATACAAATCAATTGCACGCTGCTGTAGTTGAACTTATTGTTCTAGATAATGCAGAGATTAAATATTCAACTGTGCAAAATTGGTATCCAGGCGATAAAGAGGGCAGAGGCGGCATTTACAATTTTGTAACCAAGCGAGGCGCTTGCAAAGGAAAAAATTCTAAAATAAGCTGGACACAAGTTGAAACCGGTTCTGCAATTACTTGGAAGTACCCAAGCTGTATTCTTCAAGGAGAAAACTCTGTTGGCGAATTTTATTCTGTTGCGGTAACAAACAATATGCAGCAAGCCGATACCGGAACAAAAATGATTCACATAGGGAAGAACACGCGCAGTACAATTGTATCTAAAGGAATTTCTGCCGGAAAGAGCAATAACTCTTACCGCGGTTTAGTTAAAATTGGAAAGAATGCAGATAGAGCCAGAAATTTTACTCAGTGCGATTCTATGCTGATGGGTAACAAATGCGGCGCTCATACATTTCCTTACATCGAAGTTGAAAACAACACAGCCAAAGTTGAGCACGAAGCTACAACTTCAAAAGTTGGTGAAGACCAAATTTTCTATTTGAATCAACGCGGTATATCAAGCGAAGACGCTGTTAACATGATTGTTAATGGATTCTGTAAAGAAGTATTTAACGAATTGCCGATGGAGTTTGCAGTTGAAGCGCAAAAACTTCTTGCAATTTCACTTGAAGGTTCTGTAGGATAGTAATAAATAAAGAGTTAAAACAAAGGACTAAAAATGTTATCGATAAAAAATTTGCATGCAACCATCGATGGAAATGAAATTCTAAATGGAATTAACCTGGAAATAAAAGCTGGTGAAATACACGCGATTATGGGACCAAACGGCTCCGGAAAGAGTACGCTTGCAAACGTATTAACCGGAAATAAGAATTATGAAGTAACTGGCGGCGAAGTTTCTTTTGAAACAAAAGACTTGTTGGAAATGGACCCCGAAACACGAGCACGAGAAGGAATGTTTTTGGCGTTCCAATATCCTATCGAAATTCCAGGTGTTAGCAATGCTACATTTCTTAAGACAGCATTAAATGAAGTAAGAAAGTACAAAGGACTTGAAGAACTTACACCAAGACATTTTTTGGATTTGCTTAAAGATAAAGCAAAAGTTCTTGGAATGGATGAATCTATGATCACTCGTTATGTTAATGTTGGTTTTTCCGGCGGCGAGAAGAAGAGAAATGAAATTTTACAAATGTTAATGCTTCAGCCAAAATTTGTTTTACTTGATGAAACAGATTCCGGACTAGATATTGATGCGCTCAAAATTGTTTCTAACGGTGTGAATATCTACAAAAACCCGAATACTGCATTTCTTGTTGTTACTCATTATCAGCGGCTGCTTAATTACATCGTTCCAGATTATGTGCATGTTTTGTATAAAGGCAGAATTATTAAATCCGGTTCAAAAGAACTTGCTTTACAACTTGAAGAGCGCGGTTATGACTGGCTTATTGCCGAGCAAGCTGAAGCTATTTGATTGGAGAAGAAATGAACAGCAAAGAATTTTACATAGAGAGCTTCAAAAAGTTTGAAAGCAGTCTAAACGGCGAATCCAGCCTTTATTTTCATCAGCTTCGTAAAGATGCATTAATGCAATTTGATGCTTTCAAATATCCTACACAAAAAAATGAAGAATGGAAATACACAGACGTTTCTCCAATCACAAAACAGAATTTTGTTCCTGCTGTAAATTTAGCGGAACTAAAATTTACAAAAGAAGAAATTTCAAAATATCTGTTTAAGGATTTTGATTGTTATCTGCTCGTATTTGTTAATGGAATTTATAACGAAGAACTAAGCACCCTCGGCGAAGTGCCAAACGGAGTAATTATTAGTAATCTTAAAAGGCTGGCAAAAGATAATCCGCAGCTTGTAGAAAAGTATTTAGGTAAGATTGCAGTTATAGAAAACTCATTTAATTCACTCAACGCAGTATATTCTTTAGACGGCTTAGTAGTAATTGTACCTGAAAGTAAAACAGTAGAAAAGCCAATTCAAGTTCTATATTTGAATTCATCTGATAATGAACAAGTGCTTTCATCTCCAAGAAATATTATAGCAGCCGGAAAAAATTCTCAAGTTAGTGTTATTGCTAATTACAGAGGTGTTTCAGAAAAGTCTTATTTAAGCAATATCATTACAGAAGTTTTTGTTGATGACTATGCATCTGTCAGCATTTATAAAATTCAGAACGAACTAGATGAAGCATATCATATAGAAAAAGTGCAGGCAAAGCAGGGCAGGAACAGTTTGTTCAACCATTACAACATTGCATTTGGCGGAGCGATTGTACGCAACGATATTAATTCTGTTCACGATGGCGAAAACATTGAAACACATTACTACGGCTTGTACATGATTAACGGCAGGCAGCATGTTGATAATCATACTTTTGTTGATCACGCAAAACCGAACTGTATGAGCAACGAGCTTTACAAAGGGGTTTTGGATGATAGTGCGCGCGGAGTTTTCAATGGCAAAATAATAGTTAGACAAGACGCTCAGAAAACAAACGCTTATCAGCAGAACAAAACAATTCTGCTTTCTAAAACTGCCGCTATTGACACAAAACCGCAGCTTGAAATTTTTGCTGATGATGTTAAGTGTTCGCACGGCGCTACTGTTGGGCATCTTGATGATGTAAGCGAGTTTTACATACGTTCGCGCGGAGTTCCGCAAGAATTGGCTAAGAGCATGTTGATTCGTGCTTTTGCAAACGATGTTATTGAAACTGTTAAAATTGAGCCGCTGAAAGAACAAATAAATAAAATGATTTTTGAACATTTGCACAAAATTGATGTAAACAACCAAGAGAATTGAACTAAGATCAGCCTGTTTCGGGCAAGTTTAAGATCGAAACTGATAATTCTGTTTTCATCGGTTAAATCACTGTTCCATTAAAAGGTGTTTTGTGATAACTAGTATTCAAGATGTAAAAAGAAAATTTGATGTAACCGAAGTAAGAAAGGACTTCCCGATCTTAACAAGATTGGTTAACGGCAAACCGTTGGTTTATCTTGATAATGCAGCTACATCGCAGAAGCCGCAGGCTGTTATTGATGCTCTCACACAATATTACACTTACGATAATGCCAACATTCACCGCGGTTTGTATTTCTTAAGCGAACTTGCTACAGAGCAGTATGAAAGCGCCCGCTTAAAAGTAAAAGAGTTAATTAATGCAATGAGTGTTTCCGAAATTGTCTTTGTACGAGGCGCTACCGAAGCAATTAACTTAGTTGCCTCTTCACTTTGTAGAGCTAAACATTTTTCAGAAGGAGATGAAGTTATTGTTTCTCACATGGAACATCACGCAAATATTGTTCCTTGGCAGCTAATGAGCGACCGCAAGAAAATACTTCTCAAAGTTATTCCAATTAATGATGATGGTGAACTCGATCTTGATACGTTTGAAAAGATGATAAATGAAAAAACTAAGATTGTTTCTGTGGTTCATATTTCTAATGCACTCGGAACCATAAACCCAGTTAAGAAGATTATAGAAATTGCACACGCTAAAAATATTCCGGTTTTGTTAGATGGCGCACAGGCAGTTCCACATTTGCATGTTGATGTACAAGAGCTTGATGCAGATTTTTATGCATTCAGCGGACATAAAGTTTTTGGACCAACCGGAATAGGTGTTCTGTATGGCAAAACAAAATTCTTGGAAATGATGCCTCCTTATCAAGGCGGCGGAGATATGATTCGCACTGTTACTTTTGAAAAAACTACTTTCGATGATATTCCAAGAAAATTTGAAGCCGGAACTCCAAACATTGCAGGCGGAATTGCTCTTGGCGCTGCAATAGATTATCTGGTTCAGTTTGATAGAAATGAATTAGCAGGATATGAAAATGAACTTCTTATTTACGGCACAGAAATGCTTTCTCAAATTGAAGGTCTAAAAATAATTGGCACCGCTAAGGAAAAAGCCAGTGTAATTTCTTTTGTAATTGATGGAATTCATCCTTACGATATTGGAACAATTATTGACACAGACGGAATTGCTATCCGCACAGGTCATCATTGCACTCAGCCAATTATGCAAAGATTTAATTTACCGGCAACTGCACGTGCTTCGTTTGCATTCTACAACACTAAAGAAGAAATAGATAAACTTATACTCGGCATTCACAAAGTAAAGAAGATGTTCGCATGATTGACAAAGGAAAATTAGAACAAGAAGTAATTCAGAAGCTCAAGTCCTGCTACGATCCAGAAATTCCTGTTGATATTTGGGAGTTAGGTCTGATTTACGAAATCAGAATTGATGATGAAGGAAACACTTACGTTAAAATGACTTTAACTTCTCCAAACTGTCCAGTTGCGGAAACTTTGCCGGTTGAAGTAAAAGCGAAAGTAAAAAGTGTTAAAGGTGTTAAGGATGTTTACCTTGATTTGGTTTTCGAGCCAGCTTGGACAATGAAAATGATGAGTGAAGAAGCAAAACTTGAGTTGGGTTTTTTATAACCTAGCGCAAACCTTTCTCAGCGCCTTGCTTCGATCTTACGAAGCAAGACGAAGCAGGAAGGACTCTTAAATTATACTGCTCGCCGTTAATGGTTGAGCTGAAAGGATATTTATATGTTTAACATAAATCAAAGACCTCCAATTTACGATCCTGCTGCGGTTCAGCCGATGCGCGATGAACTAACATACGTTGGATTTCAAGAAGCAGCTACTCCGCACTTAGTAGAAGAGTTTCTAAGCATGCAAAACGATGAAACTGTTTTGGTTGTTCTTAATTCTGTCTGTGGTTGTTCTGCCGGAAGCGCGCGCCCAGGTATTTCCGAAGCTTTACAAAACTCTGTTATACCAGATAAACTTATTACACTATTTGCTGGGCAGGACCGCGATGCAGTTGAGTACTTCCGTGAAAAATATTTACCGGAAGTTGCACCTTCATCACCGTTTATAGCTTTATTTAAGAATGGAACTGCACTTCATCTAATGCCTCGTTTTAAAATAGAAGGAAGGCACGCCGAAGAGATTGCCGATGAGTTGAAGCAAGTTTTCAATAATCAATGTAAAAAAGCTGGTCCTTCAATTCCTAAAGAAAAATATGATCAGCTTGTTCATGCAAAAATGTGCGGAAGCAAAATTCCAATGAACTAACAATAATTCTTGCTCTTGATCTTGAGCTTAATCTTGTTCTTCTTTTAAAAATGAATCAAGGTCAAGGTCAAAGTCAAGATTAAAGAGTAAGATTAAGAGTATGATAAAGAAGAGATTTGAATGAAGTTTAGCGCAACTGAAGAATATGGTTTACGCTACTTGCTTCGAATTGCTAAATACTACGAAGTAGAAAAAGCATTTACAATTCCTGAAATAAGCAAAGCAGAAGGCTTAAGCGAGCATAATGCCGGCAAAATTTTGCGCTCACTTCGGCTTGGCGGGTTTTTAGAAAGCTCACGAGGGCAGATTGGCGGATACACACTTACAAGACCACCAGAGCAAATTTTTGTAGGCGATGTTCTTAACACACTGGGTGGAAAACTTTTTGATGATGAATTCTGCAGCTCTCACGCCGGCGTCTTTGATATCTGCAAAAACTCGATTGATTGCTCGGTACGCTCGCTATGGAAAAAAATTCAATCGGCTGTTGATTCTGTTGTTTCTCAAATGACACTAAAAGATTTAATGGAAAATGAGGAGATTTTTAACCGTGCTAATAATCAAATTTTTCCATTCTCTAAATCTTAATAAATTGAATTGCTAAGCCCATTTAACTATCTTTCCTTCAATTATTGAGGAAATTGAATGACTTTACAGAAAATGTTATTAATTATTTATGTTGTAGTATCAGCATTTTATCTTAATGCGTGCCGCTGTCCTTGTAATAAAATGGAAAGCGGTACAATTAAAGGTTTTATAACTGTAATAGGCAATGAGCCATTTACTAATCTTGCCCTAAAAACCAAAGATGGTAAGTTTTATATTCTCAAAAGCAGTAAAGAATTGAATGCAGAACTTAATAAGCAGCAAGGTTCTTATTATTTAATCCATTACGGAGAAAAGAGAACTGAAGAAAACAATGATGTTCTGATTGTTGAAAAAGCAATACCAATTAAAAACAACAGTAATTAATTTGTGAGTAATTTATGAAAGTAAAACTAAGCATTATTCTTTTTCTATTTACCATTGCAATCAATCTGAATGCTCAATTTAAGGCAACCCTTGAGAAAGCTGCAGAAAGCGCCCCGCTCGAAGAAATTGTAAATAGGTTAGACCCTCAGCCATTTATTGACAGATTTAACAAGGCAAACGGTATTGATGAAAAGAAACTGGCAGCTGAAATATCTACACAAGGAGTATTAAGAAAAACTACCGCATACAATGTTGGTGATAAAAAGAATTGGTGGGCTTCAAATTTTGTTACTAATCTGTTTTACCAATCTCCTTCTACTTGCAGAGCGGTTGGTACTAATTGTTATATTTTTGTAGAAGATTCTATGTGGACTTCTGGAAATGTTAACCAAACAATTATTGATGCAGTAAAAAATGCTTTTGATAATTCAACGCCTGCTAATGCCTCAAAAGGTATTTATCAAACAAGCATAGAATCATTTGGCAATCCGCCTAATGTTGACGGTGATTCTAAGATTGTAATCTTATTGCTCAACATACCTGATTCATACAGCGGCAAACAAGGTGAAGGTTTTGTCGCAGGATATTTTCATAGCATACACCAATCTTTAAGCCATCAAAACAGCAACAAAACGGAAATCTTTTTTCTGGACTGCAAACCGTTAAATTTAACTACAACTGGCGGACTTAATTCCGGAATGAGTACAACCGCACATGAGTTTCAGCATATGATTCATTATAACTATCAACCAAGCCAAGAAACTTTTTTTAATGAAGCATGTTCTTTAATTGCAGAGGTAATTTGCGGGTACGGTTTGTATGTTCAGTCTGGCGCACAAGGTTTTGTAAACAATACCAACAGATATTTACTTAACTGGCAACGAGGCAATCCTACAGAAGTATTGAAAGATTATTCTCGTGCTGCAAGATTTGCTTTGTATCTGTATGAGCAATTTGGTGTTAGCTTATTCAAGAATTTCGTTCAATCTGTAAGAAGCGGAGTAACTGCATTTGATAATGATGTTTTTCCAAAGTTAGGTACAACCCGCCGCTTTAATGATGTTTTACAAGATTGGTTTATTGCAAATTATGTTAACGATAAATCTGTTGATTCTAAATGGGGCTACTCATATATGCCTCTTGCTAAAGCTGTTGGTGCTAATCTTACAATTACAAGTTCTACAAATATATCCGAAGAGAATATTCACAAAGCTGCTGCACAGTACTTAACTTTTAGTGCTGGTAAAAATCTTACTATAAACTTTAATAGAGGAACGAATAACGCTGTAAAAGTAAAAGCAGTAAAAATTGGATCTGGTGCGCCGCAAGTTTCTGATGTAGCCACAAACACTAATGTTAACTTTACCGATTTTGGTACAGCATATAACACTTTAACTTTTATTGTCTATCATAACGATATAAATGTTTCATCTACCGGACCTTTTAATTATACTTATTCTTATTCTGGAACAGCTGCAAGCGGAACAAAGACTTTGGTATATACTGAGGCAGAACCAACCGGTACTGGCGGAGGAAGCGATAAAGATACTACTGCAATATTCTTCTCTGGAATTACGGGCGCTAAATTGGATTCAATAAAAGTAGCCATGAGGCAAGCCGGCATGATGACTGGAGCTGTTTATACATACACGGGTGTTCAACGACCAACTCCTTTAGGACGCAAAATTAATGGAAGCAATTATATCGCTGCTTCAACTATTGCAACTAGACCGCCAGCACCATATCCAGTTCCATGGACCAACTGGGTTAAGATAGATTTAACTAAAAACTCTCCTACGATTGATGTCTCGAATAATTTTGTTATCACTTTCGTTAATAGTGGCGATTATAGTGCTACTACCGGTAATGGAATTATGTTGACTACTATCGATGGTACTGATACACATTCATATATATATTTAAGCAAGCCATCCGGAAATAATCCAGCAAATTGGTATGTACTTACTGATCAAAGCGGTAGATACACTGAGTTTTTAGTTAAGGCTTATATCAGTTACGGCACTTCAGATATTTCAGAGCCGATAGAAATTCTTCCATCAGCTTTTACTCTGGCTCAAAATTATCCAAATCCATTTAACCCAAGCACAGTTATAAGCTACACACTTCCAAAGCAGAGCAGAGTACAAATTAAAATTTATGATGTGCTTGGCAACGAGGTTCGTTCTTTAATTGATGAGGAAAAAAATGCCGGTAAATACAACATACTTTGGGATAGCCGGAACAACAGAGGCACAAAAGTTTCCAGTGGTGTTTATTTCTACAAAATCTTTGCTGATGGATTTACTGCTGCAAAGAAAATGAATTTGATTAAGTAAAGAGTATTTAGAACTAAGTACAAAGTATTAGTGATTAGACAAAAAACCCCGGTTCGTTAAGACGGATTGGGGTTAATCTCTTAAGATTGAATTCGTTCTTCAGCAATTGTTACACACTTTCTAAATTGTAGTATAATCTTTAGTTATTTACCAACCAGGTTTCTGAGCTGTGTTTCTAAATCTTTAGCTCCTGGATAATTGGAATCCTTCTGAATGACCAAAGAAATTATTTGATGACCTTTGCTGTATTGCTTATTTAATGCATAAGCACCGGCAAGGTTGTATAAAGTTTGAATATCGTTTGGATCGTACTTAATACTTTCTTCTAAAAATTGTACAGCCGATTCGACGCGTTGATTGTTTAGATCAATATTACCAAGCCATTTAGTTGAAAAAGCATTTGGCTCAACAGCGTATCTCTTTAACAAAACGGTGTAAGCATCGCTAAAATTATTTTGCTTTAACAAAGCAAGAGCTATATTATCAATAAAATCGTAATACTCTTTTATTACAGGGTATTGGTAGTTTAAGATTAGTAAATGCTCTAAAGCCTCAAAATATTTATTCTGAGAAATTAATCTGTTTGCAAGCTTTTCGTGTATATCAATCCACGTTATTTCATCTTCCATAAAGTTAAAAGCCAAACTATCAGAAAAATTTTTTGGCTTGATTAATTCTCTTAAGCTCTTCTTGTTTCTAGGGTCGTTGAACGGCCAATCATTCTTTAAGAATGTAATTCTATACTGGGCTAAAGTAGAATCAGCTTTAGAGAAGAGAAAATTTTCTTTAGTCTTATAATCCTGAGCATCATAATCAATTACAGAATTAGTCTTTGGCAAAGCGTTAATATCTTTCATCTTATCAAAAAAAGTATTTCCCATTAACTGAAATCCTTCTAAAGTAGGATGAAGATGGTCGGTCATCAAATTATCACCAACAATTCCATTCGGGCTTTTGGCATTAAACAAAGAATCTATATCGGCAACAGCAATTTGATATTCTTTTCCATACTGTCTGATTAGCCAATTAATTCTTTCGGGTGCTCTAAATCTAAGAGCATCTAAGTCTTTAGCTTTTCTGTATAAATCCAAAGCAGCTTTGTAATCAGTTTTTGAGTATGCTTCGGCAGCTTGTAGAAAGACAGAAAATGCTTCCGGGTTAGCAGATGACTTAACTGAAATAAAAGGCTTTTGATCTTTGAGATTATAAGTAAGCGTTCCCATAATTATAGGAATATTTGCATCTTTACACATTTCAATTACATCGCGCATGTTTCCATCAAACTGTTCAATTCCGGCATTAAAATTTTCGGAATTCAATTCTATAGTTTGCTCTTTAGCCATTCGTGACATTAATGTGCCGGTACTTTTCTTTTCTTCGCCGCTAAAAGATTTTACAACCCATTGAAGAACATCTTTAACAAGTTGAACGGTCTTAAAGTGATTAAGAGATAAATAAAGATTTACCAATGTTCTGGATTTACCGAGCGATTCAAGTGAGCCGACGCCAAGCGCGCCGTAATATTCATTATGCCCA
Organism: uncultured Melioribacter sp.; assembly: GCA_964575995.1. GTDB lineage: Bacteria > Bacteroidota > Ignavibacteria > Ignavibacteriales > Melioribacteraceae > Stygiobacter. Next base: position 179,216 of record CAZNTN010000002.1, read on the forward strand.
GTGTAGATTAAAACTACATCCGGTTTCTGCTTAATTACTTCCGGCATAAAATCGCGGATAGTGTAGCTGCAAACAGCAGTCATACCAAGATTTACTACTTCGATCTTATTATTAGGATAAGTTAATTCCAGCCTTTTTCTTATGTAGCGCGAAAAGGAACCGAGCGGCATAAAAGGATAGCCTGCAGCGCTGCTTTCTCCTAAAACGAACACGCGAAAAGAATTATCCGCCTTTGATGAATCAAACGTGTCTTCAATTGTTGTTGGAGGATTTTTTACATTTGAAAAATATCTTTTGCCAACATAAGAATTAATAATCCTTTTACCAGGTGTAGCTTGTTCCCACATCGTTAAATTATCGCCGTAATTAAAAATGCGCAAACCAGCTTCTAACAAAACAAAAAACAAAACCGGAATTGCAAATAGAATTATGTAAAAATAGAAGGGAGCTTTCTCTGTTTCTCTTTTTTGCTTAGTTAGTGTAGTGTTATTAGTTATTTTAGAATCAGCCAATTTTTCTCCAATTATTCTTACGCAAAATACTCAAAATTGAAAAGCATCGGAAGAAACACTTGTCTTGAAACGAATGAATGCTTTAAACCAATTTTGTCATTAAACTCAATTGAGCAGCAATGATAATCCGTTCGCCCGCAGCCTATCCCTTAGGAACGGATAAATTTTCTTTGTCTGTATTTCTTACTATTTTTTGCAGTGTTTTCTTTGGTAACAAAGCTAAACTTATTACGGTATCACAAGTTAACTCAACTTTTTTCTAATGGCGGAGATGCTTTTGACAAATCTGGGTTAACTTTGACAAGTCAGAAATGAAAGGTAAAAATGAGCAAGCTATCTACTATTGGTCAGTTATGGCAGTTTTTAAGACAAAGGAAAAAATATTGGCTTATGCCAATTGTTTTCTTTTTGATTCTTCTCGGCGGATTAATTGTATTAACTAAAGGTTCAGCTTTAGCTCCGTTTATTTATGCAATCTTTTAGTTGAAAGTAAAGAGTAATTAGTATTGAGTAGTTAGATTAGTCTTCCCGAATATTCCTTTAGGAAAATTCGGGAAGACTCAAATACAGAATCTGTAAAAACTATAGTTTTATTTCAGCACAATAAGTTGATACGGCTTGAGCTTAATTTCGTAAGCTCCATTAAGCAACTTAACTGTGCGTCCATCAACTAAATCATTATAAGAATCTTTTCCATCAAGAAATTCATCTTGCTTTAAGACTACAGTAGAAGTTTCCTCATTGTTATTAAGAATTACGAACATTTTATTGCCGTTCAACTCTCTTGTATAGCCAAGAATTTTTCTTTCATTGTTAATTACTTTGAAATCAATTGTACCGAGCGAAAGAATTTCGTTTTCATTTCTCAGCTTTGCCATCTTTTGATAGAAAGCGAACAATTTTTTATCGAACTCTACTTTATCAGACGGTCTTGGCTTTCCGTAAGGATGAGTTGTTTCTGCATCATACAAAAACTCTGGCCAAACATTAGGTTTGCGCTCATCAGGGTCATCGCCGCCCCACATTCCTGCTTCGTCTCCATTGTAAATATGTGGTGCTCCCGGTTGTGTAAATTGAAGAGCAACCATTAACCTTTGTTTCAATCTTTCATCATCAGTTGGTTTTCTAATATCGTAATCTTTGCTGTCGCGTGCGTTTGCGCCATGATCGTATTTATAATCTGGATTAACAACAAGCGAAGCCAGGCGTTCAGTATCGTGGCTCCCAAGCATGTTCATCATAGCGTGGTAATTAACGCCATAAGTTTTCAGCATAGTATTTAACGAGTCAACATAAGCGTATGTATCATCCGGTTCTTTCGTGTTAAGAACAAAATTTTTATTAGCACGCGTAAAGCGGTAATTCATTACAGCATCAAATTGATCTCCTTGAATCCAAGGGCGTGCATCAAACATTTTATAATTTCTCCAATCTTCCCACCAAACCTCTCCAACTAAATACGCTTCTGGATTTATTTCTCTTACAAGTTTTCTAAATTCTTTCCAGTAATTGTGATTAACCATTTCTGCTACATCAAGTCTCCAGCCATCAATTCCATCTTCGGGATTGCCATCGCCATTTGGGTCCATCCATCTTCTAACGCAGCTTTCTATATATTCTTTTGGTCCGCTCACTATGCCGTTTTCATCTTCGCGTATTTCCGGCAGATCTTTAATACCAACCCATCCGTGCCAATCAAATTCATCTTTCTCTGTGTTAGGGTCATCCCAAGCCTTAATTGAAAACCAGTCTTTGTATTTTGATTTTTGTTGATTTTTCTTAACGTCTTGAAATGCCCAGGAAGTTAAGCCCATGTGGTTCCAAACACCATCAAGAATAATTTTCATATTTCGTTTGTGAACTTCTTGGATAAGTTTTAAGAGTAGTTTATCCGCGCTTGTCCATTTCCAAGTTGAGGGGTCAGCCGGATTTTCTTCTGCCCAAATTTTTCTATCACCTTCCGGATCGGGACCAAAATTGTTATCTACGTGATGATACATTGTTGCATCGTATTTGTGAAGAGAAGGAGATTCAAAAACTGGGTTTAGATATATAGCTGTTACGCCGAGTTCCTGTAAATAATCCAATTTATTAATTACACCTTGAAGGTCTCCGCCATATCTTCTGATATTTGCGATATCATAAAAATTTTTGCCAAGTTCTTTTTCATAAGGCTGAAGTTTATACCAATCGTGCGTCCATGGAGTTACCGTCCATCCATCCGGAACGTAAAATGGCCAAGCGCCCTCCATATCTTTTGGCGTTGGATCGTTTTTTGGATCCCCATTATTAAATCTTTCTGGAAATATCTGATACCAAACCGCTTTCTTAGACCATTCAGGCGCTTCGTTAAATTTTGTCTGCGCTTCACAATAAGAACTTATTAATAGAATAAGAATTAAGATTATACGCTTCATAGTGCCTCCTTTTCTTAAAATTGCAGCCAAATATAGCTAAAAACGAAGTGAAATAGAGACAGAGAAAGAAGAGTAAAAAAAACTTGACTTGATAAATTTTTATCGATATTTTTATATCGATAAAAAAAGAGCAATAATGGAAAAAATTGAAAAGTATTTAGGTGGAATTCCAGAGCCAACCTTAAGAAGAATTCCCAAGTATATAGAGCTTCTAAGAGGAATGCAAAAAACTAAAGCTAAATATGTCTCCAGCAATTTTATTGCCGATAAACTAAACCTCGATTCAATTCAGGTGCGAAAAGACTTGGCTATTACCGGAATTATTGGGAAACCAAAATTAGGCTTTTGCTTGGATGAGTTAATCCGCACGCTATATCATACTCTTAATTGGGATAATCTAAATGATGCCTTTTTAGTTGGCATAGGAAGTTTAGGCAGCGCAATAATTGGCTATCCGACTTTTTCTTCTTACGGATTGAACATAGTAGCGGCTTTTGATAACGACCCAGAAAAAATTGGTAAGACTATAAATGGAACTGAAATACTTCCTGTTACAAAACTTGCAGAAATGATAAGAAGAATGAAAATAAACATTGGAATATTAACTGTTCCCGCAGAAAACGCACAAGAAATAGCAGAAGTAATGACGGAAGCTGGAATAAATGCTATTTGGAATTTTGCACCTATTCACTTAAATGTGAATAAAGATGTAATTGTAGAAAATGCTCAATTAACACAATCACTCGGTGTGCTTACTCATAAATTAGCAACAAAACTTAAAAAAGATTCAATACTTATGTTCAATAACTAATAACTATTCTGGAGAAACGATGAGCCAATTAGATGTTCACGAATCGGCGATGGCAAGGAAATTTGAGAGAGTCTGCGAAATACTCGAACAATACAGTTACGACCCAAACCGGTTAATCGCAATTTTGCAAGCTGTACAGGAAGAATACAGATATCTGCCCGAAAAAATTTTGACTTTTATTGCAATTTCATTAAAAGTGCCTCCGGCTAAAATTTATGGAGTTGCAACTTTCTATTCTCATTTTGCACTAAAACCAAAAGGAAGATTTGTAATAAAAGTTTGCGATGGAACAGCATGCCACGTTAAAAACTCACTTCCTATAATTGAAGCAATCATGAAAAAGCTAGAATTATGCGAAACTAAGAACACCACAGAAGATATGATGTTTACGCTCGAAACAGTTTCTTGTCTAGGAGCTTGCGGGTTAGCTCCGGTTGTTGTAGTAAACGAAGATGTGCATTCGTTAATGACTCCAAAGAAAACGGTAGAGCTTATAGATACCCTGTTAAAGGAGGAAGAGCATGAAAGCGTTGCCAATTAATCTTGTACAAATTAAAAACGAGTACAAAGAAAATTGTAAAGTTGTTAAAAGAAGAATAATTATCTGTGCCGGAACTGGATGCGTTGCAAACGGAGCGTTAAAAATAATTACGGAATTTCGGAAACAGTTAGATATAAACAATCTTCATCACCTAATTGAGTTAAAGTTTGAAGAAGAAAAGAAAGACATGGTTTTATTAAGCGGAAGCGGCTGCCAAGGGTTTTGCCAGATGGGGCCTTTAGTTACAATTCAGCCCGATGATATTATGTACGTAAAGGTTAGCATTGCCGATGTAAAAAGAATAGTTGAAGAAACTTTAGCTGCAAACAAACTTATTGAAGGCTTGGTTTATGTAGATCCATCTACTGGGAAAATGTGCAAAGGAACGGAGGAAATTCCTTTCTATAAAAGACAGAATAGATTTGTTCTAAAGAAATGTGGAACTATAAATCCTGAAGATGTAAACGAGTATATAGCATTAGGCGGATACGAAGGTGCGAGGAAAGCATATTTAGAGATGAGCGCAAAAGATATTTGTGATGAAATTTCTTTTTCCGGTTTGCGCGGAAGAGGCGGCGGCGGCTTTGCTACCGGAAGAAAATGGGAATTAGCTCGTATAGAAAAAAATGAAAAGAAGTATGTGATTTGCAATGGTGATGAAGGTGACCCCGGCGCATTTATGGATAGAAGCATTATGGAAGGAAATCCTCATTCTGTTATTGAAGGTATGATGATTGCAGCAAAAGCTGTTGGCGCAGATGAAGGCTACATTTACGTACGAACTGAATATCCTCTTGCAGTTAAAAGGCTTAGAATAGCAGTTAGGCAAGCTGAAACTCTTGGGTTACTTGGTAGTAAAATTTTTGGCTCTTCTCAAAATTTCAATATTAATGTAATGGAAGGCGCCGGAGCTTTTGTTTGCGGCGAAGAAACTGCTCTAATGGCTTCAATTCAAGGGCAGCGTGGTATGCCTAATCCTAAGCCCCCATTTCCATCGCAATGCGGTTTGTTTGATAAACCAACTATCATAAACAATGTTGAAACGCTCAGCACTGTACCGCTAATAATTTCTCTTGGCACAAAACATTTCAGAGAACTTGGTACAAAAGGTTCTCCCGGCACAAAAACATTTGCTTTAACCGGGCATGTTGCAAACACCGGGTTAATTGAAGTTCCTTTCGGTACAACACTTAGAGAAATTGTTTATAACATAGGGGGCGGCGTAACAAACGAAGATGGTACTATAAGCAAAGAAGGGTTTAAAGCAGTGCAAATTGGCGGTCCATCCGGCGGCTGTTTAACAGAAGCTCACTTGGATTTACCGTTAGATTTCGATTCTCTTACCGGAATTGGCGCAATGGTAGGCAGCGGCGGACTCGTTGTAATGAACAAGCAGACATGCATGGTGAAAATGGCGCAATTCTTCATGCAGTTTACTCAAAACGAATCGTGCGGTAAATGTGTCCTTTGCCGCGAAGGCACTAAACAAATGCTGTCTCTTCTTAATGATATTAGTGAAGGAAGAGCTGCTTTGGAAACGATTGTATTATTAGAAGAATTAGCCGGCGTGGTTAAGAGTGGATCCTTATGCGGATTAGGAAAAACTGCGCCAAATCCGGTTTTATCTATGCTGCACTATTTCCGTGAAGAATATAATACGCATGTAATTCAGCAAAGATGCCCTGCTAAACAGTGTAAGGCATTATTAACTCCTTCTATTGATGAAGTAAAATGTAAAGGCTGCGGGGTCTGTATTAAGAAATGCCCAACCGCAGCAATAACCGGAAATAAAAAAGAACCTCATGTTATTAACGAATCATTGTGTATCAAATGTATGGCATGTTTAGATGCCTGCAGGTTAAACGCAGTTGTGGTAGGAGCCTAAAATGAAACAGAAATCTTTAAAAATAAATGGAAGAAAAGTTGAGTTTAGCGGTGAGAGAAATCTTCTGGAAGTAATACGCAAAGCAAATATTGAATTACCAACTTTTTGTTATCACTCAGAGCTGAGTACTTATGGCGCTTGCAGAATGTGTGTTGTTGATATAAATGGACGCGGAATTATTACATCGTGCACAACTAAACCAGAAGATGGTTTGGAAATTAAAACTCATACAAATGAAGTAAGAAATATCAGAAAAGTTGCATTGGAACTGCTGCTTGCTAATCACGATAGAAATTGTACTTCGTGCGTAAAGAGTGCATGCTGCAAACTTCAATACTTGGCTAACGACCTCGGCATAGGTGAAATAAGATTCAAGTCAACTGTAACAAAACAGCCGTTGGATTTATCATCGGATGCATTAATGCGCGATCCTAACAAATGTATTCTTTGCGGAGATTGCGTCCGCGCTTGTTACGAAATACAAGATATTGGCGCTATTGATTTTGCTTATCGCGGTTCAAAAGTAACTGTACTGCCTGCTTTCGGCAAAGGCTTAGCTCAAGTTGAGTGTGTTGATTGCGGTCAGTGTGCTAGAGTTTGTCCAACCGGCTCAATAATTCCTAGGTACAATATCAACGAAGTATGGAAAGAAATTGATAATCCTAAGAAAACAGTTGTAGTGCAGATAGCTCCGGCTGTTCGTGTAGCAATTGGAGAACTCTTCGGAATGAAGCCGGGTACGCTGCTTATTGGGCAAATTGTTTCTGCTCTCAAAATGCTCGGCTTCGATAAAGTGTTCGATACGTCTTTCAGTGCAGATTTAACGGTTATCGAAGAAGCAAATGAGTTCATTCGGAGAAAAGCAGAAATAAATAACCTGCCTCAGTTTACATCTTGCTGCCCAGGATGGGTAAAATTTGCAGAACAGTACTATCCAGAATTTTTGCCAAACTTGTCTTCCTGTAAATCTCCTCAGCAAATGTTTGGCGCTGTAGCTAAAGAAATTTTGCCAGAGCAGTTAGGCTGTAAAAGAGAAAACTTGGTTGTTGTTTCAATTATGCCATGCACAGCAAAAAAAGTTGAAGCCAACAGAGGCGAATTTTCTCATGGCAACGAAAAGGAAGTTGATTTTGTTTTAACCACGCAAGAACTTGCTGCTATGATTAAGCAAGCCGGAATTAAGTTTGAAAGTTTAACTCCAGAATCGCTCGATTTACCGATGGGATTCAAAACCGGTGCAGGTGTAATTTTTGGCAATAGCGGAGGTGTTAGCGAAGCCGTGCTTCGTTATGCTTACGAAAAAGCCAACGGCGTTAAACTTAGCAATGTTGAATTTAGCGAAGTCCGCGGCGATGAAGCTTTTCGCGAAGCTGAAGTTAAGTTTAACGGCTCTAATGTTAAATTGGCAATTGTAAGCGGACTTAAAAACACGAGAACACTACTTGATAAACTAAAGAATGGAGAAGCGCAATACGATATAATAGAAGTAATGGCGTGCCCAGGTGGATGCATTGGCGGCGCAGGACAACCTTATATCCTTGAAGATTCTACAAAAAAAGCAAGAACACAAGGGTTATACGATTGCGATAAAACACTTCAACTTCACAAATCGCAGGATAATCCATATATCCAAGAATTGTACAAAAACCTATTAATTGAGCCTGGCAGCCACAAGGCACACAAATTGCTCCATACTACTTACAAAAACAGAAAACGCATTAAGGAAACAGAATTAAGCCTTATCGATGGATATAATTCTCAAAAGTTGGAAGTAAAAGTTTGCGTTGGTACAAATTGTTACGTAAAGAAATCCCAAAAACTTATTGCTCAAATGATAGGATATGTTGAAAATAAAGGTTTATGCAATACTATTGATGTTAGCGCAACTTTTTGCATGGAAAAATGCGGCGAAGGTCCAAACGTTATGATTGGCGATGAACACATTCCCCAGTGCACTTTTGAAAAGGCGCTTAATGTTTTGGAAAAAAAACTCGCTCAAGATATTTATTCTGTTAACGAAACCGAAGAATTAAAATAATGTTAAACAAGACTGTTGATAAACAAATCATTTTTACTAACAAAGCAAGATGCCGGGATTGCTACCGATGTTTAAGAAACTGTCCCGTTAATGCTATTAAAATGAAAGATGGGCAGGCATCTGTTGTAGTTGATTTATGTATTTTGTGCGGAACATGTCTAAAAGAATGCCCTCAAAACGCAAAACAATTTAGACGCGATATTGATAAAGTGAAACAGTTGATTATTGAAAATGAATATGTTGCCGTAAGCATTGCTCCATCTTTTCCGGCGTTGTTTGAAGATTGGCAAATTGAACGAGTGCCTTCTCTTATGCGTAAACTTGGTTTTAACTTTGTATGCGAAACTGCTGAAGCCGCTTACTTTGTAGCTAAAGAAACCAATAATTATTTTTCTGAGAAAGGGAAGGGTTTATGTTTATCAACAGCTTGTCCTTCCTTTGTAACTTACATCGAAAAATACCAACCCAATAAGGTTGATAACCTTACTCCCTTGGTTTCTCCTATGATTGCACACGCCAAGCGCCTTAAAAATAAACTCGGCTCACATTGGAAAGTTGTTTTTGTTGGCCCTTGTATCGCTAAAAAATCTGAAGCAGAAAGAACCGAGTACAAAGGTTTGATTGATGGCGTACTTACTTTTACAGAACTTTTAGAATGGATGAAAGAAGAAAAAATTGATTTGAAACAATACGAAGCAAGCGGCTTTGATGAAGATGTTGCCGGTCATGCGAGACTTTACGCTTTAACAGGCGGTATGTCTAAAACCGCATTAATGGAAACTGATAACTTAAACACATCTGTTTACGCAATGAGCGGCTTTGAAGAAATTGTAGATTCAATTAATTCATTTAACTCTGCCAATAACAAAATTATGATTGAACCGCTCATTTGCTCTAGTGGCTGTGTTAGCGGACCTGGACTGCCGAAATCTAATACCGTTTTCAAAAGAAAAGAGAACATTATTAATTATGCCAATAGTAAAACCAATTGTAAAGATTTAATTGATGACCAGCCTGTGAAACTTTATACAACCTACAGCCACGCTGCCGGCTTAATTGACAATGACTTTGCCGAAGAAAAAATTCGTAGTGTGTTAGAACAAACCGGAAAGCAGAATGAAGAAGACCAGCTAAATTGTGCTGCCTGCGGTTACAAAACATGTAAAGATAATGCTAAAGCAATTTTAAGCGGAATGGTTGAGATTGAATCTTGCATCCCATACATGAGGAGACTCGCGGAGCAAAGAACTGATAAGATTATTGAAACATCGCCAAATGGAATTGTTATTCTAAACAGAGAATTGGAAATCATTCATATGAACCCGGCATTCAAGAAATTCTTTATGTGTACTAACTCCGTTGTAGGTAAAAGAATTTCTTATTTGATGGACCCTGAAGAGTTTATAAAACTTAAAGAAAGCGGCATAGCTTCGGTTGAACATACTGTTAATCATTCTAACTACCATATTGTCTGTCATCAAATTTTATATAAGCTGAAAGAAGATGATCAGTACATCGGTATTTTTGTTGATATAACAAAAAATCTTTCTAACGAAGAAAAACTGGATTCTCTGCGTGAACGAACCATTTCGCAAGCACAAGAATTGCTCAAACATCAAATTGAAATGGCACAGCAGCTTGCTAAACTACTCGGTGAAAATACTGCTAAAGGTGAAGAGCTGGTTGATAATCTTCTAAAACTTACACAAGATGAAAAAGTAAAAAACATCGGAAGAAACAAAAACGGCTTATGGGATACTTATACTACGAAGTAATAACCGAACAGACTTCTAAACGCCCCGATAAACCATGCGGCGATGTTGTTGATACTGAACGTGATAAATCAGCAACTATTCATATACTTTGCGATGGCGTTGGCAGCGGAATTAAAGCTAACATTGCAGCTAACATGTGCGTAGCAAGAATAAAAGAACTTCTCCGAAACGGTTTTTCTCTTAGACATGCTTTTACTAACGCTGTATACACTATGGAAGAAGCAAGAATGAAAGATTTGCCTTGTGCGTTCTTTACTGTCGCTCGTGTTTTAAGCGATGGTGTAGCTGTAATTCTTAACTACGAAATGCCCGAAGCTCTCTTTGTTGCTAAACGATATTCCACTCACTTAAAAAGTGTTACTCAGAGTTTTTACAACGGCGTAATTGGAGAAACTAACTGCACATTAGATAAAGGCGAAGGATTAATACTAATGAGCGACGGCATTACTCAAGCTGGTTTAGGCAAAGGATTTCAAAACGGATGGGGAATTGAAAATGTAAACAAATTTGTAAATGCCGAACTTCGGCGCGCCGTGGATATTAAAGAACTTCCGCAAAGTTTAATTTCGCAAGCAAAGAAAATCTGGAAACAGAAATGCGAAGATGATTTAACTGTTTCACTTATACATGGAAGAAATGGAAGGATTGTTAATTTATTTACCGGACCGCCAATTGAACCGGAGAGAGATGAAGAAATTGTGAATTCCTTTTTAGCCAATAAAGGACTCAAAATAGTTTGCGGTGCTTCAACTGCCAAAATTGTAGCAAGAGTATTAGATAAAGAATTAAAAATTGATCCGTCGTTCAATTCTTCTATCGCGCCGCCTAATTACGAAATTGAAGGTATTGACTTAGTAACAGAAGGCGCTGTAACTCTAAATCAACTATACAATATTTGGGGTGAAAGCATGGAGAATCTTGAGAAAAACAGCCCCGTAACAGAACTTTATGCTTTGCTTAATGTGGCTGATAAAGTAATTTTGTTTTTAGGCGGATCAAAAAATCCGGCTGGAGATGATATCAGCTTTAAGCAAAGCGGAATATTAAAACGAGAAAAAATAATTCCTCTCCTTATCCAAAAGTTTCGTGAAGATGGCAAAATTATTTCTGAAGAACGGTTTTAATCTCACTATTTCCTAGCTTAGAGCATATGCATTTATGCTGATATTGCAGTTAAAGAATCAACTGAAATACACCTGTAGAAATGTAAATGAATTTTGAAATCTACGTATTGAGCCATATATTTGTTGCCCGTAAAACAAAGGTTTTCAGTTTAGCAAATTATTAGAGAGCTGGCAGAGTATCCGCAGGAGCGGAAAGGCTGCTTGTCCCGCAAAGCGGGAAATGCGGCGGACTTGTTGAGCGAAGTGAAATCCCGATTTAACGGGAAAAACCGTTTAGGAAGTAAAAAAAATAAACAAAACTTGGAGAGCTGGCAGAGTGGTTGAATGCGGCGGTCTTGAAAACCGTTAAGGATGTAAGTCCTTCCGGGGTTCGAATCCCTGGCTCTCCGCGAAAGGCTTAAAACAGAACGTTTTAAGCCTTTTTCTGTTTTAAATACTTGTTTATTCAATTGATTTGATGATTATTGGTTGTCAGTTTGGTAATCAGTGATTTTAGGCGATTATAAGCCTTTTTAGGTAATATGTTGTAAATATTAGTATTGAATGGGAAAATGCAGCTTAAAAAGCACCAGAAAATGATTCTATGTCCATTTTTATGGTATCGTTAATTCATTTTCAATGCATTTCAGATAAATGGTAAAAACCGCCATTTTATGATTCCTTCATAATACTTTTGGTTCATCATAAAGTTGCGTACTTTTTCATAACTTGCAGGAAAAATGGACA
>CAZNTN010000003.1:0-183061 GCA_964575995.1 uncultured Melioribacter sp.
AATAAAATCAAAGTGCTTAAAAGAAGGGCTTATGGTTACAGAGATACTGACTTTTCAAATCGAAAATTTATGCTTTACATAGAACTAAGTATGCATTATTATAATGAACCGAAAGTTAAAGGTGTAGGACTTAAAGATTTCCGTACTAGTGCAAAAAAAGTAAATGACTAAAGAAAATCTAACAGCAAATTTCTCTGCGTAATATGGCGAGTTTAAATCGTGTTCGGGCTTTCAATTGGAACGCTTACAAGTTAAACTACAGTTGAAAAATGAGGGTTTTGTTATGAAAAAAATGAGCTTACTTTTATTACTCTTCTTAAATATAATCAGCATCACTCACTGCACCCAAAATAATAAGGATGATAAAATGATTGAGAAAAGATTCTTTGGACATGCTGAAACAGACAAAGAGATTTCCATTTATACATTAAAGAATAGGAATGGAATGAAAGTAGAAATTTGCAGCTACGGAGCCTCCGTTGTTTCTATTTTTGTTCCAGATAAAAATGGAAAAATTGAAGACGTGGTTTTGGGTTACGATTCTGCTCAAGGCTACGAAAAATGCAGCTCTTATTTTGGTGTTATTGTTGGCAGATACGGAAACAGAATTGCCAAAGGAAAGTTTACGCTCGATGGCAGAACTTATCAATTAGATGTTAATGACGGCGAAAATCATTTACATGGTGGAAAGCTTGGTTTTAACAAACGTATATGGAACGCTGAGCCAATTCAAACTGACTCGGCACAATCTCTTAAACTAACCTTAGTTGATAAAGATGGCGAGATGGGTTACCCCGGCACAGTTATTATAGATGTAGTTTATACTTTAAACGAAGAAAATGAACTTATAATTGATTATTTCGGTGAAACAGACAAAACTACAATATTGAATCCTACTCATCACTCTTACTTTAATTTAAGCGGAGATTTAACGAAGACTATTTTAGACCATCAGTTAATGTTGAATGCGGACTGGATAACTCCAGTGGACAAAGGATTAATTACAACCGGCGAACTTGCCAAAGTAGATAACACGCCATTTGATTTTAGAACTTTGACATCTATCGGAAATAATATTAATGCCGATAACCTACAAATCAAATATGGCTTAGGTTATGATCATAACTGGGTTGTCAATAATTGGGATGGTTCTTTAAAAAAAGTTGGCGAACTGTACGAACCTGCTCCCGGCAGGTTAATGGAAATATTTTCGGACCAGCCTGGAATTCAGTTCTATTCAGGCAACTTTTTGAACGGCACTGTAAGAGGCAAGAATGGTGTTACTTACAATTACAGAACAGGGCTTTGTTTAGAAGCACAGCATTTCCCGGATTCTCCAAACAAACCAAGTTTCCCTTCGGTTACATTAATGCCCGAAAAGCAATACAAACAAAAAACTATTTATAAATTTTCCACTAAATAATTAATTAAGGGATAAATTATGGCAGTTTTGCAAACACTAGACTGGCTGGTAATAGCCGGTTACTTCGCAATAGTATTAGGGTTAGCCTGGTGGGTAATGAAACGACAGCAAAAAACTTCTACAGATTATTTTTTAGCCGGAAGACATTTAGGTTGGTTTGTTGTTGGCGCCTCTATTTTTGCATCTAACATTGGGTCCGAGCATTTAGTCGGGTTAGCAGGTTCCGGCGCTACAGATGGTGTTGCTATGGCACATTATGAGCTGCACGCTTGGTGCTTGCTTATTCTTGGCTGGGTTATGGTTCCATTTTACATCCGCTCTAAAGTTTTTACTATGCCAGAGTTTTTAGAAAGAAGATTTAACCCAAGGGCAAGAACTGTTCTTTCTGCTATATCTTTAGTGGCTTACGTTCTAACTAAAATTGCAGTTGGTGTTTTTGCCGGAGGTGTAGTTTTTTCTGTTCTACTGCCAGATATAAATTTTTTGGGAATGGACAGCTTTTGGATTGGTTCTATTTTGGTAATTATTATAACCGGCTTATACACAGTTGCAGGCGGCATGGCTGCTGTTGCTTATACAGAAGCTCTTCAGACAATTGTTTTAATTATTGGTTCTGCATTGGTTACTTTTTTTGGTCTTCAAGCATTAGGCGGATGGAGTGAGCTAAGAGCTATTACCGGAAGTGAAATGTTTAACTTATGGAAGCCATTAGTTCCAGATGGAGTTGAAGGTACTTGGGCTCCAGTTAAAGAAGCTGGTAAAATGGCTTGGTATTTTAACGATAACTATCCTTGGATTGGAATGTTGTTATGCGCTCCTATTATTGGTTTGTGGTATTGGACTACTGATCAGTACATCGTTCAAAGAACTTTATCTGCAGCAAACGAAACTGAAGCTAGAAGAGGATCAATAGCAGCGGCATTTTTCAAATTGCTTCCTGTATTCATTTTTATTATTCCTGGAATAATTTGTTATGCTCTTGCTGTTAGCGGCAAAGTTCCTGCATTGCAAGCGCAGCTGATTGGTCCGGATGGACAGATAATTAGAGACAATGCGCAGCAGGCTTTCCCTTTGATGGTTGCTAATGTTTTGCCTGTTGGAGTAAGAGGAATAGTTGTTGCCGGGCTGCTTGCTGCTTTAATGAGTTCTCTTGCCGGGGTATTTAATGCTTGCTCAACCTTATTTACAATCGATTTTTATTCAAGATTAAAACCAAACGTATCGCAAGAAAAACTTGTTTGGGTTGGAAGAGTTGCTACTGCCGCTATGGTTGTAATTGGTTTGCTCTGGCTGCCGGTAATTCGTGGCGGAAAAGGGTTATACGATTATTTACAAGGCGTTCAGGCTTATCTGGCTCCACCAATCTTTGTAGTTTTCTTTGCGGGTGTTTTTCATAAGAGGTTAAACGCCAAAGGTGCACTAGCAGCTCTTTACACTGGTTTTGCTTTAGGGTTAATTAGACTGGCTATCGACACTCCCGTAAAATTATCTGCCGGGTTCACTTATCAAGAAGGTTCAATCTTGTGGATTATCAACAACACATTTTTCCAATATTATAGTTTACTGATATTCTTAATCAGTTTAATTGTGATGGTTGTAGTTAGTTATATGACTGAGAAACCGGATTACACTAAAATTAAAGATTTAACATACGGCACAATTACAGAAGAACATAAGAAGGAAACCAGAAGCAGCTGGTCCACAATTGATGTTGTAACCTCCGCTATTGTTCTTGTTTTAATTATGATTGCTTACATCTATTTCTCAGGATAAACTTGTTGAGGGAGAGGATGAATAAATATGTAATTGGATTGGATTTTGGAACGAACTCTTGCAGAGCGTTAATTGTAAATGTTGATAATGGAGAAGAACTTGCTTCTTGTGTATCTGATTATCCAACCGGTCTAGCCGGTGTAATTATTGATGAAAAAGAACCTAACCTTGCAAGACAAAACCCAGCAGATTATCTGCAAGGTATCGAAGTAACGGTTAAATCTGCTTTAAAGAGAGCAAAATCAGTTGCTAAAAATTTCGATTCATCTAATGTAATTGGTATTGGTGTTGATACAACAGGAAGCAGCCCAATGCCTGTTGATAAAGATGGAAATGCTTTGTGCTTCGATGAAAATTTTAAAAACAATTACGCCTCTTATGTTTGGCTTTGGAAAGACCATACAAGTTATCAAGAAGCGGCTCACATTACAGAACTTGCAGCTAAAATTCGACCAGAATATTTATCGAAAATTGGAGGTGTCTATTCATCTGAATGGTGGTGGAGTAAGATACTTCATTGCAAAAACAGTGAACCAGAAATTTTTAACAACGCTTATAGCAGGGTCGAAATCTGCGATTGGATACCTGCACATTTAACCGGCGATCTGAAACCGGAGAATATTAAGCGAAGTATTTGCGCTGCCGGACACAAAGCAATGTTTAACAATTCTTGGAATGGACTGCCAGACGAAGATTTTCTGAACGAGCTTTCTTACGGGTTAGGTGATTTGAGAAAGAGATTATTTACACTTGCCTATACTTCCGAAAAGAAGATTGGAAACCTTTCTAACCAATGGGCAGAAAAACTTGGTCTATCAACAAATACTGCTATTGCTGTTGGCGCTTTCGATGCTCACATGGGTGCTGTTGGTGCTGGAATTAAAGAAGGTACTCTTGTAAAAATTATTGGCACTAGTACTTGCGATATTATGATCTCGCCAAAAGAAAAACTGCCTAAAGATATACCTGGTGTTTGCGGAATTGTTGACGGCTCTGTGATGAACAATTATTTAGGAATTGAAGCCGGGCAGTCCGCAGTAGGCGATATTTTTCTCTGGTTTGTAAATAATCTTGTTCCAGAATGTTATGGCAAGACACAAGAAGAAAAATTCAAGAATTTAGAAAGAGAAGCATCGAAACTTCTTCCGGGAGAAACCGGTTTGCTTGCATTGGACTGGAACAACGGTAACAGAACAATTCTTGTTGATGTAAGATTAAGCGGTTTGCTTTTGGGGCAAACTCTTTACACTCAGCCTCCAGAAATTTACAGAGCTTTAATTGAAGCTACCGCATTTGGTGCGCTCGCTATTATAGATCGAATTGAAGAGTATGGTATTCGAATAAACGATGTTATTAACTGCGGCGGTTTAGCAAACAAAAACCCTTTGTTAATGCAAATTTATGCGGATATTACAAACCGCCCGATGAAGATTTCTAAGAGCGGGCAAACTCCGGCTCTTGGAGCTGCAATCTTTTCTGCAGTTGCCGCTGGCTATAATTACGGCGGTTATAAATCAATCGAAGATGCACAAATGAATATGACAGGCACTTCCAAAGTTTATTACCCGGTTTCTAAGAATGTTGCTCTTTACAAAAAAATCTATTTGCTCTATAAGCAATTGCACGATGGATTTGGTTCTAAAGAATGGAATGGAACAATGTATAATGTTATGAAAGAACTACTCGATATTCGGGATGAAGTAAGAAGGAGTAAATAATGCTCGAATATCTTAAAGAAGAGGTTCTTAAAGCAAACTTGGATTTAGTTAAATATGAACTTGTTGTTTTAACTTGGGGAAATGTAAGTGCTATAGACCGCAAAACTAATCTCGTTGTAATTAAACCAAGTGGTGTTGATTACGACAAACTTACGATTGAAGATCTGGTTGTTGTTGACTTAGAAGGTAATGTAGTTGAAAGCAATAAACGACCATCTTCAGATACACCGACACATTTGGAGCTTTACAAAGCATTTCCGGAAGTTGGCGGTATTTCGCATACGCACAGCAAATACGCTGTAATGTTTGCACAGGCAGGTAAAGAAATTCCCTGTCTCGGCACAACCCACGCAGATTATTTTTACGGCAGCGTTCCGGTTACTCGCTTTCTTTCAAAACAGGAAGTTGAAAGCGCTTACGAGCTAATACAGGAAAAGTAATTGTAGAAAAATTTAACGGGCTAAATCCTATTTCGCTGCCCGGCGTTTTAGTTGCAGGGCACGCACCTTTTACTTTTGGCAAAAATGCAGCCGACTCGGTAAGAAACTCTTTTATTCTTGAGCGAATAGCTGAGATGGCAGTAGGCACAATTCAATTGAACCCTTTTGTAACAAAACTGCCAGAATATATTTCTGAAAAGCATTATCAAAGAAAGCATGGAGCAGATTCTTATTACGGACAGAACAAAAAATAATTTGCATAAATGGAAAACGATGATAGAACTAAACAAATATGAGATTTGGTTTGCTGCCGGAAGCCAGCATTTATATGGCACTAAAACTTTACAGCAAGTTGAGCAAAACTCGATGGCTATAGTTGATGGATTAAATGGATCTCAAATGCTGCCAATTAAAATAGTTTTCAAACCAGTTCTAACTACGCCAGAATCTATTACCAAGCTTTTAACAGAAGCCAATTCTTCTGTTAATTGCATTGGCTTGATTACTTGGATGCACACTTTTTCTCCGGCTAAAATGTGGATTAACGGGTTAAAAATTTTGCAAAAACCTTTCTTACATCTTCATACTCAATTTAACCGCGATATTCCTTGGAACACGATTGATATGGATTTCATGAACCTAAACCAATCAGCCCACGGCGACCGTGAATTTGGTTTCATCTGCTCTCGAATGAAGAAAGCCAGAAAAATTGTTGTTGGATTTTGGCAGGATCAAATGATTCAGAAGCAGATTGCTCAATGGCAGAGAGCTGCTCTTGCCTTGGCAGAAACTCAATCACTAAAAATTGCACGCTTTGGAGATAACATGCGCTTTGTAGCAGTTACTGAAGGTGATAAAGTTGAATCCGAAATTCAATTTGGCTATTCTGTTAATGGTTTTGGCATTGGCGATTTGGTAAAAGTTGTTGATTCAATAAGCGGTAATGAAATAGATCAGCTTGTTGATTTGTATTTCTCAATTTATGATGTTGCCAAAGAGGCTCACAAAGGAGGAAGTAAATTTGGGAATCTAAAAGAGACTGCAAGAATAGAACTTGCTATGCGCCAATTTTTAATTGATGGTGGTTTTAAGGCTTTCACTACAACATTCGAAGATCTACACGGCTTAAAACAATTGCCCGGCTTAGCAGTTCAAAGATTGATGGCAGATGGTTACGGCTTTGGCGCAGAAGGAGATTGGAAAACCGCTGCTTTACTTCGTGCTGTAAAAGTTATGTCTTTTGGTTTGAACGGAGGCACCTCTTTCATGGAAGATTATACTTACAATATGGACCCGGCAGAAATGCGTGTTCTTGGCGCTCACATGCTAGAAGTCTGCTCTTCTATTGCATCGGGTAAACCGAAAATCGAAGTGCATCATTTAGGCATTGGCGGTAAAGATGATCCTCCGAGATTAGTTTTTAATGTTTCAAACGGACATGCAGTAAATGCATCTATAATTCACCTTGGAAATAGGTTTAGACTTATTGTTAATGAAGTTGAAGTTGTAAAACCGGAACACGATTTACCAAAACTTCCGGTTGCAAGAGCGTTGTGGACCCCAAAACCAAATCTACAAGTTGCCGCTTCTGCATGGATTCTTGCCGGAGGTGCCCATCATACTGTATTCAGCCAAGCTGTAACTTCAGAGTATTTTGAGGATTATGCAGAAATGACCGGCATCGAGTATATTCTAATTGATGATTCTACTAAACTCTACGAACTAAAAAAAGAACTTAGATGGAATGATGTTTACTATCAACGTTAGGCTGCGTCTTCTCTGATACCATAAAAAGCCGCTTTGGGACGTAAGACCCTTCTGTTTATCAACTTTTGCAGCAAATTGAAGAATAGCATTTTTGTATATTTGCAGCACTTTATAATAATTTATGGATTAAAAATGTCAGAAATTTTATTGCTTAAACAAATTAGACAACAAGCAGCATTAAAGAAAAAAACTCTTGTTCTTCCGGAATCGCATGATGAACGTGTATTGAAAGCGGCAGAAATTTTAACCAAAGAAAAAGTTGCCGCTGTAATTACTTTGGGAAATGAAGATAAAATTAGAAGCGATGCTGCAAAACTTGGGGTTGAGCTTCAAGGAATAAGAATAATTGACCCGGAGAAATCTGATAAGCTGAGTGACTTTACAAACATTTTTTACAACCAGAGAAAGCATAAAGGTATAACAATTGAGCAGGCTCGCGATACAATACGACGCGATATTTTCTTTGCGGGAATGATGGTTCGTGAAGATTTGGCTCACGCAAGTGTTTCTGGTTCATTTGCTACAACTGCAGATGTTACACGCGCTTCAATTTTTTGCGTTGGACTTATACCCGGTATCTCTATCCTATCAAGTTTCTTTTTGATGGCTTATCCGGACAGAGTTTACAGCTTTGCAGATTGTGCTGTTAATCCAAACCCAGATGCAAGCCAGCTTGCAGATATTGCAATTTCAACCGCCGATAATCATAAAAAATTAACAGGTGATGAATCTTACGTTGCAATGCTCTCTTTTTCAACTAAAGGAAGCGCCGAACATGAATTAATCGATAAAGTTCGTCAAGCTACTCTATTTGTAAAAGAAAGAAGACCGGATATTAAAGTGGACGGCGAATTGCAATTTGATGCAGCAATTGTTGAAAGCATCGGCAAGAAAAAATCTCCTGGCAGCGATGTTGCCGGACGCGCTAACGTTTTAGTTTTTCCAGATTTAAATGCAGGAAACATTGGCTACAAAATTGCTCAGCGTCTCGGCGGTGCAGAAGCTATTGGTCCGGTTAACCAAGGACTTAAAAAACCATTTTTCGATTTAAGCCGCGGATGCTCTGTTGATGATATTGTAAACACTTCGGCTATTGCTTGCTTAATGGCAGATTGATAGCAGCTCTGTTGTGAAGGAAAGCAAAATGAGCCAATATCATAATGTGAGCAAAGTTAAATATATGGCAGACGATATGAAATTACGGATTAATGGAATAGTATATTTATTCAAGCTAAAGAACATCTCCCAAAGATTATTTAATGCTTTCCTAGTGTTCTGTTACCTTAATAACTATACAGTATGTTGTAAAGTATCTGATAAATTTAATCACTAATGGTTAAATTCCCCGCTGCTTGCGGCAGGGCACTTCATTGTCATTCACATAAGGTAATAAGCTTGATTCATAACTGTTTACTATAGTTACTAAGGCTTCTCAAATGAATAAGGATTTTTTCCTTCTATTGAATTAAATATACAGACTAATCAAAAACCTTATTCTGACTTTTTTTACCTTAGTAACAAACCTTACGTAAGATAGACTTAACGCCTTAAAACAAGTTACTACAGAACGTAACTTCAATAATTTTTGCGTCTTTGCGTCTTTGCGAGAAACCTCCTTTTTTCTCGCCGAGGCGATAAGTCCCGCTTCGTCCAGCGTCAAACAAGGCGAAAAATGAGGCTGGGTTAAAAGTTGTTAACTATCCTCGCTGAAGCATCTTTAATTAACGCTGCGTAAAAATTATTCCCAAATTTTTAGATAAATACCTGTCCCTTCGATTTAGGAGCTGCCGCCATTTCGATTTCGATTTTTGTGGAGATTTTAAGAAGATCAACGAGTAAGATCAAGAACTTATTTACTTATGTTACCTAAGTAAGGTTTAATGTCATCAAAACATGTTTCTGCGTAAGGTGAGTTAGTAACAAACCTAACCACAAATTAATTAACCTTATTACCTTATTTGACAAAATAGCATTATGATTTACACCCTTCGGCAAAATTGTGAGCTAAAAGTGTGTACTGAAGTCTTAGTGACAAGACCCTATAGCAAATGGAGAGATTTATTATTTCCCCGTCAGGTTACGGAATTCATCGGCTGCTGATAGATGAAGATTTATCTTTAGATGGGTTATTAAAAATGAAAACTTTTGCTGATAGAAATTGTAAGTTAAGAAGGACTGTAGCTTGAAACTCCTTTTTTGTTTATCCTCTAAATTTTAGACAAAAACTTCTCAGAAGTACTTTGATCTTTTTTAGTAAATAATAATTTATAAGTCCTGACTTGTCCGGGTAAAAGTTTTAAAAAATAAGTTATTGTTTTTCAATAA
The DNA here is from genome assembly GCA_964575995.1 of uncultured Melioribacter sp. Taxonomy (GTDB): domain Bacteria; phylum Bacteroidota; class Ignavibacteria; order Ignavibacteriales; family Melioribacteraceae; genus Stygiobacter. The sequence goes on from CAZNTN010000003.1 coordinate 9,447, forward strand.
GTCAGGGATGTAAAGACAATGATTTGACGCACTAAGGGGCTTCCACCCCTTCATTTTCTCTATAAGCTATCACATCGGAATAGAGTTGTCTTAAAACATATTGGTTCTGCTCATGGTAAAGATGTGGTTGTTACTCTATTTAATAATGCAGCAAACTGGATCGCCGACATATTGATATTAACTAAAATATATACCCGGAAGCCGTTACCCACTTCCGGGTATTAAGCAATTACTATAGTGCTTTTTTCTATTTCTTCAATAAATTCATTTCCATTATTATAAGAAGTGGTCGAATGTGGATGTGTTTCAATGATAGGATATTTTATGTTAATTCTGGAGTACAATTTCAGATTATCAAAAATGTTATCTGTAAATTGATCGGATATTAATAGTAAATCAATATCAGAATCCTCAGTAAAATTTCCAGTTGCATAAGAACCAAAAAGTAAAACTTTTCTAAAAGTTAGACCAGCTGTTTTACATTCATTAATAAATGCGAAAGCAGTATTTATTGCAAAACTATCTCTAACCATCGCTTAATCTCTTATGCATTCTTTAAAACATTTTTTGTGAATTCCATATCACAAATCTAATGTCTCTTTTTATATTCGCATTTATTATTCTTTTTAATATTTGGAAAATTATCCTTACATACAAGACAAATTTCCATAAACTAAAAACCAACCAAACCACGAACTGAACTTATTTGCTTAATTGCGTTGTTTATAAAATAAACAAAGGAAGAACCATGAAAATAAATCAAGTACTCAGCTTTATTACGAGCATTTCTGTTTTGCTAACGGCTTCAGTTTCGGCTATAACTAAAACTTTAGTAAACGGAGAAACCTCAGAAAATATTCTTGATTTAACCGTAAAAGATATTAAGGGAAAGGAAGTAAAACTTTCTGATTACAAGGGAAAGGTTTTATTGATTGTTAATGTTGCCAGCAAATGCGGTTATACAAAACAATACTCTGGATTAGAAGCGGTTTATGAAAAATATAAAGCGCAAGGTTTTGAAGTTTTAGCTTTTCCTTGTAATGACTTTGGCGGACAAGAACCGGGAACGAATGAAGAAATTCAAGAGTTTTGTTCTTCTACTTACAATGTAAAATTCAAACTCTTTGATAAAGTAAAAATCCTGGGCGAAGAGCAAGCTCCTCTCTATACTAGATTAATAAACAGTAAAAATGTAGAGCAGGGAAATGTTAAGTGGAATTTTGAGAAGTTCTTAATTAACAAAGAGGGAAATATTGTAAGCAGATTTAGAAGTAAAGTAACTCCTGAGAGTGAAGAATTAACTAAGGCAATTGAAAAAGAATTAGCTTTTTAAAAACTTCTAATAACTACATAAATTTGACAATAGTTGTTGTACTTAATCAGCAACGGCAGGCAAAGTAAGTACTAAACGTACATTAATACCAACAAGCCAAATTGGAAATTCTGCTTTCAGCAGAGCTCAAATTTATTGTTTAACACATTTAATATATTTGTATCTAAATTAAATGGTAAGTGCTAGATGATTCATAAAATTACTGGTAAACAGCACAACTCTAAATTGTGTTTTGTGTGTGGATTGAAAAACAAATTCGGTATTCACGCTCATTTTTATATTACAGAATCGCAAGAATTAATTGCTCTCTTCACTCCTTCTGAAGAACATCAAAGCTATCCAGGAAGGTTACACGGCGGTATTGCTTCTGCAGTTTTAGATGAAACAATTGGCAGAGCAATCCTTAATAAGTATGAAACTGAAGTTTGGGGCGTTACAATTGATTTGTCGGTTAAATTCAAAAAGCCGATTCCCCTTAATGAGGAACTGAAAGTAATCGGTAGAATAATTAACGAAAACAGCAGATTTTTTGAAGGAAACGGAGAGATTGTTTTGGCTAATGGAGATATTGCAGTAACAGCCTGTGGTAAATATTTGAAAGTTCCGTTAGTTAAAATTACTGATTTCGATAAAGATGAAAACGAATGGCGTATAGTAGAATTAGAAACTGATCCTAAAGAAATTTCAATATAGGGTACTTCGAGTGTTTTGTCACTAACACTTCTGTGCAGACTTTTAGCTCACAATTCTGCCGAAGGATGTAAATCATAATGCTATTTTGTCAAATAAGGTAATAAGGTTGATTAACTTGTGGTTAGGTATGTTACTAACTCACCTTACGCAGAAACATGTTTTGATGACATTAAACCTTACTTAGGTAACATAAGTAAATAAGTTCTTGATCTTACTCGTTGATCTTCTTAAAATCTCCACAAAAATCGAAATCGAAATGGCGGCAGCTCCTAAATCGAAGGGACAGGTATTTATCTAAAAATTTGGGAATAATTTTTACGCAGCGTTAATTAAAGATGCTTCAGCGAGGATAGTTAACAACTTTTAACCCAGCCTCATTTTTCGCCTTGTTTGACGCTGGACGAAGCGGGACTTATCGCCTCGGCGAGAAAAAAGGAGGTTTCTCGCAAAGACGCAAAGACGCAAAGATTATTGAAGTTACGTTCTGTAGTAACTTGCTTTAAGGCGTTAAGTCTTTCTTGCGTAAGGTATGTTACTAAGTTAAAAAAGACAAAATAGAGTTTTTGATTAGCCGGTATATTTTAGTTCAATAGAAGGAAGAAAGCATTATTCATTTAGAAACCTTAGTAACTATAATAAACAGTTATGAATCAACCTTATTACCTTATGTGAATGACAATGAAGCTCCCCGCCGCAAGCAGCGAGTTATTTAATCCTTGATGATTAATTTTATCAGATACCTTACAACATAACGCATAGTTATTAGGGTGACAGAACACTAGAAACTATCTTTTTAAATACTTAAAAGAAAGGCGGGACAACAGAAATTGAGGTTTTTAGAACTACCCTTAATTATTTTATACTTTTCAGCTTGGGATGAAATATTAACACCAAGTAATATCCAATAGCCAGCAAAACAGAATTAATAAGAATTGCATTTGGCGTAGTGAAAAGCTCTGCAAGCATTCCAATCCATAATGAACCTAACGGATAAAAAGCAAAGAAGCTGAAAGAATAAAAGCTTAGTATTCTCCCTCTGTACTCTTCATCAACAATTGTTTGTATCAAGCCGTTTGCAAGATTAAACATAGTTATTAATACGCCGCCTATTAACACAAGTAGAATAATTGAAATTAAAAATGAGCGGTTGAAGGAAAAAATCAAAAGCAGATGGGGAAGTGCAATTGTGCAGTATGATAAATACTTCCCTCTTAATATTAGGTGATTAACGGCGGCTATTATTAAAGCAAAAATTAAAGCTCCAACACCTCGTGCAGACTGCAAGTATCCGTTGGTAATAGAATCGCCATCTAATATGTTTACCGCCCAGGCAGGAAACAGCGTAACTAATCCCATTCCAAAAAAACTTAGTAAAGAGGTTAGTGTAATAATTACAATTAAGTTATTGTTCATCCGCAAATAACTGAATCCTGCTTTAATTTCATTCATAACAGAACTTTTAGTTTGCGGCATGTTAATCTTAATTGGTTTTATTTTTATCAAATTATAAATAACCGCTATATAAGTAACCGCATTAATCATAAAACACCAAGCAGGACCAAGAACAGCATAAGTTATTCCTGCAATAGCTGGTCCTATAGCCGTAGCTGTGTTAAACATAGTAGAGTTTAACGCAATAGCGTTTGTGAGATATTTTTTATCAACTAATTCTCTTGCAAAAGCGTGCCTCGCAGTTGAATCGAACGCATTGCCCGCTCCATTCAAAAAGGAAACCACAATCAAATGCCATGGTTGAACAATTCCAGCAAAAGTAAAAATGGAGAGTATTAAAGCAAGCATCATCATCCATGACTGGGTAATAATCAGTATTGTTCTTTTCGAGTATCTATCAGCAATTACTCCGCCGTAAAAAGTAAACAGCCAAGCAGGAATGCCGGATGCAAAACCAACGTAACCAAGAAAAGCCGGAGATTGTGTCAATTCAAAAATGAAATAACCAAACGCAGTACTTTGCATCCAAGAACCGAACAAAGAAACAAGCTGCCCAGAAAACCACAAACGGTAATTCTTAAAACTAAGCGCTGCAAAAGTATTTTTGAATGAAATCTTGCCGGAAAGTAATTCGGTTGAATATTTTTCTTCTAATTCTTTTTTGCCTGATGAATCTGCTTCTGATTTTTTCATATACAAATTTACCAAATCATCAACTATAATTAGTTAGCGCGGTTACGTAGAAACATGGTTGAATTACAACTCGATGCCCGAATATATTAATCGGGAATCTTACGAAAATTGGATATTAGCAAGAGATGGCAGAAACAAACAGAGCACATTCTTGCAGCACCTAAAGCCTTTCCAGAGTAACATCATTTAGTAATGGCATAAAAAAAGCCGCTTCAAAGAGCGGCTTTCAATTATAATTTATACTGCTGTTTTAATTTCCAAAAACGTCAACTTTTCCGTTTATGTGCTTGGTCGGGTCAATAATTTTTCCAAGATTGTTTACTACACCAACATGGCAGGTACCGCAAGATTTTAGAGATTGTGCCTGATGCCCCGTAGGCGGCAATCCGTGGCAAGAACCACACTTTGCTTCTGTACCGTCAACCTTAGTCCACTTCGGAGAGTAATTGTTCCCAGTCATTTTATCAGCAGTGTAAATAAAAGGATATGCTGAAGCTGCTTTATAAGATTCAAAATTGCCATGGCAGTAAGTGTTTTGACACGTGTTGTTTGTTCTGTTATAAACTGCTCTTGATGGTCCTCTGTTTGTAAATGTTCCAAAGATAACTTCTGCCTTAGGAGAGTTATCAATATGCCCGTCAGAATTGAATCTTTTCGGAACCAAATGGCATTCGTTACATTCTACCTTAGGAGCGTCATTTATTTCAGAAAGATGAAATGTGTGTGCGCCTACGCCTGGGTCAGTAGTATTAACAGCGTTGTTCAATGCTCTTGGAGGCGCAACACTTAAAGGCTTTAAAAAATCTCCATGACAAGTGTTACATGCTTCCGGTCCGCCCGGCTGCTTATGGCAGCTATAGCAAGTAGGGCTCGAAACACCGCCGGCATAATTTTCGCCATGGCATTGAGCGCAACCGGACATATCCCAATTCATATTTGCAATATAATTACCATGAAACATTTGTGAAGCAGGGTTCATTATGTTTGCAGTATGAACGTGTATTGTAGGATGGCAGTTTGACGTTGCGCAGCCAACTTTAGCAGTTCCGCCGGTTAGATCTTGAGCATGACACTGACGGCAATTATCGAAGCTGGCGCCGACTAATTTTTTCCCGTGGAATGAATCGGCAGCTTTAACAAGTACATCTGGTCCGTGTACGCCAATTTTTGTTGGGGTCGTTACATCATTTTGCAGCTCGCTGCAGCCAAACGAAAACAAGCCAACTACTAATAAAATAAAAGAATAAATTTTTATAGATCTCATATCATTTCCAGAGATTGATTAATTATTTATGACAATAACCGCAGAAACCAACACCAACAATACCACTGGGACGAGCGTTTGCATCTGTATGGCAGGAGTAGCAAACTGAATTCCTATCAGAATGCCAATCGCCATTTCCAGTGCTTCTCATAAAACTGGTTTTATGTGTTTTGGGATTAGTTCCTTTAATACCATCGTTATCTACGTGGCACATAATGCAGTTAGCATCAGCGCCTTGAACATCGTGGCAAGAAGCACAGCGTTCAATATCTCGGCGTGCTAAAACTGCATGCTGACCACCGCCGCTGCCAACTCCAATTGTAACAAAGTTTGGCATCTTATGAGATTGTGGAGCCATTCCTTCAAGTGCGTAATCGCCGCCTCCAGAAGTATGACATTCGGCGCAGAAAGTTTCTGGCTGATGGCAAGTTTGACACTCTGCTGTTTTACCTTTTAAATCAATTCCATGTGTAAAACGGTAGTTGAGGTCATGAACGCGGTTAGTATTTTGTTGTTTAGTATTATCAACAAAACTATGCGGAGAGTATGGTGTTAGAAAGTTTCTCGCTGTATTATTCTCGTCAATCATTGTAGATGCAGAATGGCAAGTTTCACAGAACGAATTATCATGGCACATCTGGCAGTTAGCATTTGCTTCGGAAGATTTAAATTTGTGAGTTTTCATAAAAGAAACACTCTTATGATCTTGTGGAAGCAGATTAACGGTTGAAGTGTGGCAAGTCTTGCATTCGTTGCTGGCAATTGCTCTATCGGTATGGCAGGTATTACAAGATGCCATAGAAGGATTTGCTTCTTTTGCCTCGGTGCTAAATGCAACTTCGTTAAGTCCTTTGTGGCAAGATTCGCATGTTGTGTTAGGATTACCCAAGTGAATTTTATGATTGAAGAATAATTCTGATTTCTTAATCATCAATGGCTCGTAAATTTCACCTATATGACACATCGAGCATTGCTTGTCGTCGTTAACATCGTGGCAAGTAGCGCAAACCGCTTTATCGGGAAGCAGTCTATCGCTAAGCGAAGCGCTTTCGGAAGCTTTAGTATGGCAGCCCGCACAATCGGTTACCTCTTTATGTGCTGCATGCGAAAACTTAATGATATCTTTATTAGATTTTTCAACTTCGCTTCCATCGGCGCCTATTGCCGCAATTGTTAAGAAACTAATTGCTATAATTACAAATCCAGCGTAAAAATATTTTATCTTCATAATTTTCTAAAAGTTAGTATTGAACCAGTGGTTTATTTTTAACAAGAATCGGAAATCATTGTGATAAATCTTATTGTTGAAAAACTGCCCTTGGACATCGAACGACCATGTTTTCCAAGGACGGAGATTAAATCCTGCTAGTACTGCAGTTATATTATTCTTCTCTGCATCTTTTGCTAATTTATAAGATGTATAAGATAAGCCTATCGAAGGAGTGATTAAACCTTCTCTATAACTCTTTGCGGCGTAAACAGAAATATTATCGAGTTCTCCAGCATAGCCAAAGTTTTTTCTATAGCTAATGCTGCCAAGACTTGTTGTTGCTCCAACGGTTAAGCGCTGCGAATCATCATCTTCATATTTAACATTGCCAAACTTGCCAAAGAATGTAAAATGACTGCTTAATTTATAGTCTACTCCGCCTTCATATTCTTCGGTATGCCCAAAATTGAATACCGAGAAAATAGAGTTATAACGGATCTTTGGCTCGCGCCAGTTATAATAACCTGTAATTCCCAAATCTCCGGTTATCCAAACTCGGCCGTTTGCTTCAATCTTAGATGTCTCTTCGTAATTCAAGTCGTGCTCATAAGCGGCGTTAATATCAAAGTAACCGGGCATTTCGTAAGAAACTTCGCCGGAAAGAAATTTGAACTGATTCGATTTCTGCTGTATCAACAAACTAATTGGATCCGATCCTTCATCTAAACGAAGCGCATCATAATCCATAGTTTTATAATTTTTATCATAATAACTAACAGCAAGATTTAGATGCTCAAAAGGATTTGCATCGATACGTGCGCCCATAACATAATTATCACTTAAGTCTTTCAAGAATTCCAATTTTTGATAAGCCGGAAGATTTCCTCCGTAAAAGCCGGAAATTGAATAGCCAGCATACTTAAGTTTCAAATTAACTCCATCAAACAAACCGCCTGTTACCGGAGTAAACAAAGGCTGGCGGCCAAGTTTGAGAGTTGCAAAACTTAGAATGTCTCTTGCTTCAAGATATAAATTATAGAAACGCAGCCGCGGATCATTATCAAGCGAAGCGCCTATGTTGGTCTCAAAATTTGTTCTAGTACGCAAAGAGAATTTATTGTAGTTGAAATTAAGTGTTAAGGCTTCAGTGTTACGAAGAAAAGCATCTGAATTCTGTAAATTATCATATCGTTGGAATGTGTAAAAAGAGGAAGTGAATCTGCCGTTTAGATTCTGGGCAGAAATCAACAACGGCAGAGCTGCAATAATGCTAACAATAAATTTTTTCATTTGTTATCCCATTGAAAGAATTAACCTTTCGGAACATTGTGTTCAATTTTTTTATACTTTTCTTCAAAGTTGAATCCTTTGAAAGTAGGGCTTTCGGAATTATGACAGTTTGTACAGTACTTGGTTTTGTCTTCAAAAAACGCCATGCCTTTTTTAATAGATTCTTCGCGGCTTTTCATAACTGCCATTGGTTTGTAAGCAGAGCCTGGTCCATGGCAAGTTTCACATTGAACGCCATCTTCTATTTTGAACTTTGACCCTAAAAGTTTTTTATCAACATCATAACCGGAAGCGTGGCACTTTAGGCAATCGTTGGTTTCTGCTGCTTTAGTAGTAAATCCCTTTTCGGCAGCAATTTTATCTGCTTCAGGTGTTTGTAATGTTTTGTATGCTCTAGCGTGAAGGCTTTCCTGCCAAATTTTTAATTGCAGCCCTTGTTTTTCAGTTTTATGGCACATGCCGCACACTTGTGTGCCTTCGTAACCGTAAGGTTGAGCAAAACTTGCATTTGGCATAACTAAGTAAGCCGCCGTAACAATAACAAAAACAAATAATAGCTTTTTCATTTTTCCTCCTTGTATTTTTAAGAAAGTGGAGTTGGTAAATTGTATAAAAGAACGTAGAACTCTTGTTTTAATATAGCCGAATTGGCTCAAACTAACAACTTTTCTTTATAAAGCCTCAATCAAATTTTAGGATTTCTCTTCTTGTTTAACTACAGGCAGAAGTTTTTGCTCTATCCAGGTTCTTAGCTCGGGGTCGTTATCAACTTCATGCTGAAATATAGAATCCGGGTTTAATCCATTCTTTTCTAATGCAGAAGTAAAGAGCAAAGTAGAATTACTTACCTTTTTTAATTCTCGTTTGCCTTGTTTGTATTCATTCCATTCCAATACTACTTTTCTAAAATGCTTTTCGTGGTGATGGCGGTAATTATGAAGGGACATTTTACCATCCATCCAAGTTAAGCTCATAGGGTACTCGCGCGGATGGAAAATAACAAAGAACCAGTGCCATACAACTATTGCCAATGTTGCTAAAATAGCTTCGTAGAAGTGAATTAATTCGCTTACTTTAATTAACCAGACAGGCGCCCAATTACCAACTATTGTTGGAAACCAAAGTATAATACCGGTTACGCCCATTATTACTGTTCCCCAAATTAAAGCCCAGTATTCTGCTTTTTCCGTGTAATCGTACTTATCAAAATGAGGCTTTTGTTTCTTTATTTTCAAGTAGTAAAGAATGTTATCTCGTGCTTCTATTAGATCGCTGAATTTTGGAAGCAGATTAACAAGAACATCTCTTCCTCTTGCTGTAAAAAGGAGGTAGCCAATATGATAAATACCGGTAACCATCATAATAACAGCAAAAGCTCTGTGAGTGTTTTGTCTTACTGTTTCTGTCATGCCAAATACTCTAAGCATTTCTGCCCACCAGCTTTCCGAATACTTTAGTGCAAAACCTGTTATTGCAAGAATGATAAACGAAACGAGCAGAAGCAAATGTTGAACTACTTCATTTTTAGTAAATCTTGGTATTGTAATTTCGTTTTCGTGGCGTCTTCGTTTTTTCTTTAGTTCGTAGAAGAAGATTAATAAGTTATGCAGAATCATGCCGCCTATAATAGAAACGATTAGCCAGAAATAAACATTTGCTACAAAGTTTTCAATCTTTGATGCATGCTCATCTTGAGTTGTATGTGAATAGCTTTTAGAAAATACAGTTGTAGCGCCCGGATGACATTTTTTACAAGTTTCGGTTACGTTTTCTTCCGAAACCGAAGAAGCAGGATGAGATTTAGGAAGAATATTGTGAACATTATGGCAATCGACACACATAGCAGCATCTTTATCGCCTCGCATTACTGCTAAACCATGATAACTATCTTGGTAAGACTTTGCTTCGGTGCCCTCGTGTCCAAACCGCCTTGCAATCATTGGGTTTTCGTGGCATACTATGCAAGTTTGGTCTTGTATCTTTTTCATCTCTTCACGGTTGTTTTGCCCAATAGAAGAAATTGAATGCTCGTTATGGCAGTTTGAACAAACTGGAGATTCTCTAAACCCTTGTTTAGCTCTAATCCAATGTATTGATTTTTTGAACTCTTCAGCAATTTCATTATGGCACTTTCCGCAGGTTTCCGGCTCGTTAAAGGCAGAGATCTTTGAGTTTTGCTGAACTTTGTTTTTTATATCGTGTACACCGTGGCAATCCGAACATGTTGGGGCTTTTTTATTTCCGGTTAAGACTAACCTGCCATGAACCGATGTTGAAAAATTGGCGCCTGGATTCACGATTCCCAAATCGAACTTTTTCTGAATCTCTGGATTATCGTGGCATGTAGCGCAAGTAGCAGCTAAGTTTTTAGGATGCACTTTGCTGAATTCATTTTTGACTTGTTTAATATCATGAGAGCCGTGGCAATCCCAGCACTTGGCAGCTTCATCAACACCTTCTACTAAAGATATTCCGTGTATGCTTTCTCTATGTTCTTTTGCTATATCACTGTGGCACAAGTAGCAGTCCGCTTTTTGGCTGCCATTTAAGTTTTTGTCGTGCTTGGTTAAATTATTAGCAATGTAATTGTGGCAGTCTGCGCATTCCAAATTCTTATGAACTGAAGATGGAAGTGTTAATTTTACATCTGCTTTCTTGTGGCAGCTTAAGCAATTGCTCTTAGATAAAACCTGCCCGTGATAATTGTTAGCAACTACAATATTTGTATGGCATTTGTTGCAGTATTCTCTCGATTTATCTGAATTGTTAGTTGGTGATTTTTTAACATAGTGGTTTCCGTGGCAGCTTATACACGTTGGTGAGTTTTTAACTTTTAACCTTGAGTGAACATCAATTTTTTTTGCTTTCAACTTATCATCGTGGCAGCTTCCACAATCAACTTTTGTAAGAGTTTCATTATGCGGAAGATTAGCTGGGTCAACATCGGAATGACAGCCAACACAGCTGATTGATTGATGAACTGTTGCAGCAAATTTTGCCCCATCTACAAATAAGGAAACTTTTTTACCCGATTTTGTTTTGCTTAAAGTATTGTCAGAATGGCAGTCTAAACATACTTGATCTTCTTGGCTTTGAGCTGTTACTTGTGAAATGAACAAAAACGTGAATAACAGCAAAAAAAAATTTTTCATTATCAACCTGTAGTTAAATCATTTATGATCAAAAATAATGTTTGAATTTTTAATTATTTCGACCTTTTATCTCTAAAGTGGATAAAAGACTTGAATATCCTTTCACAAAATATTTAGTTCGGAGATTAGATGCAAACCCGAAATTTTCAACGTTCTATTACAGACAAAAGCAAACAACTGAATTTTTCATAGGTTTCCTTTAATACAGAGCCCGCTCTAAAAATTTTTTTAGTTAGTTTAGAAACGAATTTTAGTCAAAAAGAGAAATATATTTTCACCAATTGTACCATGTTAGATAAGGCTCATTTATTAAAAAACTCTCCGGTTACAACGTACCAATTCTTTTCATCTAATTTTTCTATCTCGCCCCAGAACATTTCATCGCTCCCTTTATCATCTTTCAATATTTCTTTCATTTGTTTAACGAAGCGGTCAATTTCTTCCTGGTAATAAACGACAGCATTTTTACCAATTTTTAACTCTGCCAATTCACTATCCAATTTTTCAGCATCGATGGAGCAGAACCAGTTTTTTTCGTACGGAGTATAATCGAGCGCGAGTAAATCATCGTGCAAATCATGGTTAAGTTTAGAAACCACACCGCTTACCGGAGAATTGAAGTGTACTGTTCTTCGTCCTTGCTTGATGCTAAATAACGGCTCTCCTTTCCGTATGTTCATTCCAAGATTAGGAAATGAGATATCATCAACCTTGCCCAACAGTTTTTTTGCAAAATCATCAATACCAACCTTTACAGTTCCATCTTGGCTGACTGCCGCCCAAGTGTGCCCTGATGAAATAAAAACTCCGCCGGGTATAGCAAATTCGCCTACGCTTAGTTTTTCTGATTCGGAAAGATGAGTAATGTGAACGCGCGGTTTCAATTGCTTTTGTATTCGGTCTAATCTCTTTACTAAAGACTTTTTTGTAAACTCAAGCAATTCATCTTCGGTAAATGGTTTTTGAACATAATCCATTGCGCCATATTTCATACACTCAACTGCAGTTTCAACAGTTGCGTAACCGGTTATTATTACAACGTCAATATCTGGGCGTAGATGTTTTACTGTTTTTGTTACTTCGGTTCCGGGCATTTCCGGCATTTTCAAATCTGTAAATAAGAAATCGTAATGGTTTGTTTTGATAAGATTAAACACTTCCATTCCAGAATTAACTGTATGAACAGAATAGCCGTCGAGAACAAGTATTTTTCTGAAGCTGTCTAAAATTACATCTTCATCATCAACGCAAAGAATTTTTGCTTTTGGATTAGGAACTTCTGTGCGCTTTAACGATTTAGCTTCTTTAGAAAAATCTACATCAATGCTTTCTTGAAGAATAGTTTCCCGTTCCCTGCGTAACTTTTTCTCGTTCATAGATTTAATTGCATAACGAATGATGATATCGGCAGCTATAAACAATATGAATGCAAGTATTAATAATGAGAGTCCCATAATTTTCTCCTTAGTTAGAAAAATTTTTATACTCTATCGGAACTGCATGGAATTAAAAGTTTGGTTTCATAATCCAGTTCGGTTGGAATAATTTTATAAAGCCAGCCGTCGAAATATGGATCTTTTTCTATTAGTTCCGGTAGTTCAATTACTTTTTCGTTTCGTTCTATTATGTTTCCGCTTAGAACAGAATAAAGCGGATGAGAGAGCTCATCGTAGTTTTTAAATTTAGCACAAGCCGAAGCCTGTGTAAGAATTTCACCATTATTCATTAGCTCTATTTGTCTTATTGGTTCAACTGTTTTGATGAAGAAATTTGTTGCGCCAATTATTACGCTTCCGTCAAACTCTTTATTCATCCAGCAAGAATACCCAAGCCGGAAATATCTTGCCGGACAGGGAACTAACAAAACATTGTTTGTTTCTTTCTTTTTAGCTTCAAGAAGTTTACTGTAACGCATACCGCGATGAATTAAAGCAATCATTTCATCAATTGTAAAAGGTTTTGGAATAAAATCTATTGCGCCTAAGTAAAGCGATTTAACTGCATTCTCTATTGTTGAATAACCGGTAGTCATTATCACCGGGCTTTCAACATTTCTTTTTGCTAATTCACTTAATATTTGGAAGCCATCCAATTCCGGAAGCATTATATCACAAATAATCAGATCAAAATCCGTTTGCGTAACTTTTTCAAATGCATCGTTTCCAAGTAAAGCAGATTCTAAAGATAGGTCTTCAAGACTGGCAATTTTGCTTATCGAATCGATGATTACCTGCTCATCATCAATAACTAATATGTTGCAGTGCTTTTTCATTATGCAAATGCTTTTGTGTTTTCTTGAGGCAGTCTAATCGAAAATGTTGTTCCTATTCCAACTTCGCTCTGAACCGAAATAACTCCATTATGATTATCAATAATTCCCCAAATTACAGAAAGACCTAAACCGGTTCCACGCTGTCCTTTGGTAGAAAAAAACGGCTCAAAAAGTTTATCTAAATATTCTTGTGGAATACCGCAGCCTGAGTCTTTAATGTCAATCTTTACAAACTTCTTTTCGCCTGCACTATCAACATAACCCCAGCGCTGCCATTTATCTTTAAATGAAGCACAGCCTTCTACAAAACCATTATTTGGGGCTTGAATTTTATAAACATGTCCGCCGCATTCCGGGCATTTTGAGTTTTTGTCAATTAACGAAATATCGCACGATGGACAAGATAGAGTTACGTTAGAACCCTTTTCAAAGTTAATACCAAAGAAATGCCTATGGCTGCCGTAAATAGGATCAAGATGAACAAACCCTTCGTTACCTTTAGATTTAATTTTGATCTTGAGTGATGACATTCCTCCAATTTTATGCTGCGGATCGATTAGACTATGGTCCCTTCCGCATACAGCATTTTTGATTTGTGTAATTCCGCGTGGAGATAAACTCGTATGCGAAGTAGTTACTACAATTTTCCCATCTTGTCCAATTGCGTCTATTGCGTTTACAAACAAATTGAGAAACACTTGTTGTATTTGATTAATATCCGCGGTAAGCACAGGGAGCGAAGAATCGATGATTCTTTCAATCAAAATCCTTTTTAGCTTCAGCTGGTTATTAACAACTGCAATTGCGCGGTCAAGAACTTCGTTTATGTTACAAATACTTTTCTTAGGATAAGATTGGCGTGCAAAATCGAGTAAACCTTTTACAATATCGCGGCTGCGCAAAGTTTCGCGCACAATTACATTTAAGTCTTCCTGCATTTGCGGGTTATCTTTAGTACGCTTAAGCAAGAAACTGCTGTATGTTAATACTCCGGTTAATGGATTGTTTATTTCGTGCGCAACGCCGGCAGCTAACTGTCCAAGCGATGCCATTTTTGTTGATTGATATAATTGCCGGCTGGTCTCATCAAGCTTCTTTGTCATATCATTAAAAGATGTGCCGAGCTTGCCCAATTCATCTTTACCTTGATTGGTAATCTTGTAGTTAAGATTTCCTATAGCAACTTGTTCTGTTGCGTTAACTAATTCTCTTACCGGCTTAGCAACATATTTTTTAACAAAGATTCCTATAATAAAACCAATTGAAACAATGGCAACTAAAGCAAAAATAACCCCTTGTATTTCATTAGAATCAATCTGATTCTCAACATCTTTCAATGAAATTGTAACATCCAAAACGCCAAGAACTTTAACTTCTGCCGGATGAGCGTGGCAGTCGGCTTCAGAACAAGATGGTTCGTTATAAATTGGATTAATGATTCCAAGTATTTGTGCAGAATCCGGATTTGCAGTAAAAATTCTTGTGCGGTTGTTCATAGGTAGTTTTTCTAACGGCTTATTTTCTGCATGGCATACGTAACAGCTTTCGGCTCGCTTATCAAGCATTTTGCCAATATCGTTTGGGCGTGAAGAATAAATTATTTCCCCTTCTTTGTTCATAATCTTTACATCGTTTATTGCAGGGTCTTTTCCAATTCCATCTATTATCTGTTGTATATAGTCTCTCTCATTTTTTAGCATAACAAAACGTGTTGCATTCTTTACAGTTTCACTAAGCTGATTAGCGTGTCTTTGCACTTCAGAACGCAAAACTTCCGTTTGTCTTTCTATGTTGAAGTATGAGAAAATGCCAATAATTAAAAGCGCCGTTATACTTACAACAAGTGTTAGCTTTATACCAATTTTCCTAAACATATTATTTCTTCTTAATCATTTTACCGGGTTTATCTTTGGGATACGTTTTATCCTCGTGGCAATTCTTGCAAGTTGTATTAGAATAATTCTTTTCTTGATGACAATCCGAGCATTCAAAATCTGCATGTGCTTCATCTAATTGCAGTCCAACAGACGCATGTTTAAAATTATCTTTTGTCCAAGTGCCGTGACAAGCGCTGCAATCAGATTTCAAGCCGGTGAATTTTCCTTTCTCAATATGGCATCTGCTGCATGCAAGTTCTGTGTGATTTTTATCTAAATCAAATCCGGTTCTTGTTTTATGATTAAACGGCGCTGCAACTGTATTTTTATGGCAATATGAACAGTTAGCCTTTACGTTATGGCAGTTAGTACATGAAGCATGTTTTTCATTAACACTTCTGTTAGTTAATGAAGCCGGTTTATATTTTGCATGACATTTATTACAGCTTTCATTTGAATGACATTTTTCGCAGCCAATAGAAAATGTGTTTACGTGGTCTGTATGATTAAAGGTTACAATCTTTCCTTTGGTTTTTGGCGTGTCGTATTTTACTTGATCCGGTGGAGTAATTTTTGAATGCACTCTCTTTTCGGCAGTTTCCTTCTCTGCAGTCTTTGCAGGTTTCTTTGTAAAATCATTTTGAGCATGACAGCTTTCGCATTCAACTTTGCGGCTCCATTGGCGGTGGCAATTAATACATTGCTGATGGTACGCGCCTTTCAAATCGGGTTTGCTTATATCTATGCGCTTTCTTTCCTCCTCGTGGCAGTCGGAACAAGCCACTACATTCCCCGGCGGATTGTAATGATGGCACATTCTGCATCCGCCGCCCATATCTGCCATTTCTGAATGCAGTCTGTGAGTAAATACAACAGGCGCGTAAATATCTGACTGCTTTTTAAGTTTATCAATGGTTAAAACAGCAGGCGCATCTTCCGGTGTTTGTTCTATAGTAATTAATCGTTCACGCGGGCAAGGTTTAATACACGGATTTTCTTTAGTTGGAATATCGCAGCTATGGCAAGTTTTACAATTTAATGCTTGTGTTTGATGCTGCCTGCTAAGTTTGTTTTGAGCAAAAACAAAAAAAGGGATTACAAGTAATAGTATTAACACTTTTGTTTTCATTGGCTATCCTCTTATCGAAAATTTTGTTTTAGGATAAGTTGATGTATCCGGCACGCTTATAATAGGAAATTGAATTACGAAGAATCGGAAAAGCAAAACTTCGAGAGCGATAAAGCCAAGAGTAACAGAAATTTCTCCAAAAGATGGGAAGTATGAGTGAACTTCGTACGGAGGCGTATATGCAACTAAGAAGTTGTTGATTCGATTCAACAGAACGCCGAAAATAACCATTATAGAAGCTATAAATAATGCAAGAGGATTTTTAGATAATCCGCGCGATAAAAATATTCTTAAAGGAATTATTACTCCAATCAGCATCTCCAAAGTAAACATTACGCTTTCGGTTGAAATTTCTGTTAAATAAACAAAAGTTTGGCGGATAACCATATCGCCAACTTTGAACGCCAAATAAATTCCTAAAAGCGGAGCTACCATGCTACCCAAGTTTGCAAGTATTGGAGTTTCTGGCTTTAGCTTAAATGATTTTGAAGTAATCAAAGATTCCATTATTACCATTGGGAAACCAACCGAAATTGCTGAGAGCAGGAATAGAAGCGGCAATATTGGTGTCTGCCAAAGCGGATGCATCTTTGGTCCAGCAATTACCATCAAAGTACCTAAAGATGATTGATGCAGACAGGAAAGCACAACACCGGCAATGATGAAAATGAACATCGTTTTTTCTAAACCTTTATCAAGAACACGTAAAAGTTTATCAACTGATTGATTGAATTTTTTGAGTAAACCGGGAAGATTAACTCTGCCAATAAATCGTTCTGAAACAATTGGAAGAAACTCAATGTAAAGAACCGATAAATAAAGCATTACGCAGATACCAACTTCAAAAAGAACCGAGCTTCCGTTCCACATTAATAGCGGATGCCAAATGAAATATGGTCTTCCGAGATCAATCATAACACTTGCGGCTACAAAAGTGTAACCAAGTGTTGCAGTTAATAATGCTGGACGAATAATGGCATGATATTGATCTTTGTGCATGATATGACCGAGAGCGGCAGTTGTAAAACCACCTGCTGCAAGTGCAACTCCGGCTGCAACATCTATTGCAATCCAAATTCCCCAAGGATGCTGGTTATTTAAGTTAGTTACTGCTCCAATTCCCAAAACAAATCTTGCGATAAGAAATATTATTCCGTTCAAGGCTAATACAGATAATACAATTACTACAGGCGTAAAATACTTTGAAGAAATCTGAGACGGTTTGTGGTTTTCCATTTCAGTTCTCCTTCTCGGCATCGCTAAGTTTCTTATTCTTATTTAACCACATAACACCTCCAAGCAATGCGTAAAGCGCTACAGGCGGAACAAAGTAAGCAAATATTCCATGCTGAATTGCTTCGCTTACACCGGGCGCAGGGTCTCTGCCAAGTTTTGGAAATGCGAGTTCTTCAAACTGACGGCTTGCTAAGTATAGCCATGACGTTCCACCAACTTCATTCTCCCCAAAAATTCTATTTACATATCTATTTGGATAATTTTTGATTTTCTCTTTTGCTGCTTTTAGTAAGTCTTCGCGTCTTCCATAAGTAATTGCTTCTACGGGACAAATCTCAACGCAGCCTGGAATCTTACCTTTAGAAGTGTGCACGAAACAGAAATCGCATTTCTTTATATCCGGTTTCAATGCTTCCTCATATTCAAAAGCTGGAATTTGAAATGGACAAGCCACCATACAGTAGCGGCAGCCAATGCACTTATCTGAATCCCAAACAACGGAGCCATTTTCTGATTTAGTAAAAGCGCCAACTATACAAGCAGATACGCAAGCCGGCTTATCGCAGTGCATACATTGTACTTTTACATTAATCGGAAATTTATCTGAAGTTATGTTTGGATATTCGTTTACAACTGTTAACGCTTTGTCATTTGGTCTTCTGTGCTCTTCGAATACACTTCTGTCTTTGTAAACTTCAATAGGATCTGTCGGTAAATTGTTAGCAGTTTTACAAGCCCATTCACACTTTCTGCAGCCAATGCAAACAGTAGAATCAACTAATGCTCCAAGCCTGTCTTCAGACAAAACATTCTTTGGCGCTGCTTTGGCTGTGTTCGCTATTCCAGCAGCGGCAGAACCAATCAACGCCGTACTTTTTAGAAAACCTCTCCTTGATTGCTTCGCCATTTAGTTCCCTCATCTATTTTTACTTCAAAAGTTCAAACTAACAATCACAACATAAAAGTAATCTCAAAACATTAGAAATGGATAAAAGTATCCATTTCAAACTTACCACTTAAGATTTTTTGTGTCAAACAAAAAAGTAAACTGCAATAGTGCTTTAGAGCGCCTCTAAAAACATTGCCTTCATCCCGAGGGAGCGAAGCGACCGAAGCAATCTTTCAGTTAAAAAGGAATAACGAGATTGCTACTCCCGTATTTAACCGGCTTGCAATGTCAATCATCCTGTATTTTTAAAGAGCCCTTTAATAAAGCCGAAAAAATTTTTACATTCAACCCTCAATTTCAAACTATAAGAAAAAACATGGCTAAAAAGAAAAACATATCGAATTTGCGCAACAACATAAATAAAATTGATGAAGACTTAATCAAGTTACTTTCCAAAAGAAGAGAGCTTAGCAAGAGTGTAATTCTTGCAAAAGAAAGCTCGCAAAGCCCCATTCGAGATCAGAAACGTGAATCGGATTTGTTAAACAGACTTATAAAACTCGGTAAAAAAGAAGGATTGGATTCTCATTTTCTTACTAAAGTTTTTTACGAGATAATCGAAGATTCTGTCCGTTTACAGCAAAACTATATTCAGAACAAACTCAACAAGAGAGAAAAGCGTTCTTCAATCTCAATTTCATTTCAAGGTATTGAAGGCTCTTACAGCTACTTAGCTGCACAAAAATATTTTTCTCATTCCAACTACAATCTAAATTTCCTTTTCAAAAAATTATTTAGTGAAGTAGTAGAAGCAGCAGAAAAAGGCGAAGCCGATTACGCAATACTGCCAATAGAAAACACAACTTCCGGCGGAATTAATGAAGTTTACGATCTTCTCCTTCACACTACTTTGTCTATTGTTGGCGAAGAGAAATTTCAGGTAAAACATTGTTTAGTTGCAATTGATGAGATTCCACTTAACAAGATCAAAAAAGTTTACGCTCACCATCAAGCGGCGGCGCAGTGCAGTAAATTTTTAGAGATAATTCCAAAAGCTGCTATAGAGTATTTTGCCGATACTGCAATGTCTGTTCAGCGTGTTGCCGAAGAAGGAAACCATTATTTTGCTGCAATTGCAAGTGAAGAGGCAGCAAAACTTTACGGATTAAAAATCTTGAAGAATGATATTGCCAACCAGCCGGAAAATTTTACACGCTTTTTAATTGCAACACGCAAACCTCAAAAAGTTGATTCAAGAATTCCCTGCAAGACTTCAATTGTTATGGCTACTTCCCATACACCCGGTTCTCTTGTAGATGCGCTTGGCGTGTTCAGAAAATACCAAGTTAATCTGCTCAAATTAGAATCGCGCCCTATAATCGGCAACCCTTGGGAAGAAATGTTCTATCTCGATTTTGAAGGCAATATTTTTGAAGAGTCAATTAATAAAGTAATGGAAGAACTTGGTCATTACACTCGTTTTATTAAAGTGCTCGGAAGTTACCCCTCTCAAGAATTGGAAAAAACAAAACTTGAATACACAAAGATTTTAAATGTAGATGAAAAAGTTCCTTCGGTTGAAGAAAGGAAAGAGGTAGTTAAAGCTCCGGCAGTTGTTAAAGGAAAATCTAAAAGTTACCGTTTAGCCAGCCGCGAGTACAAAGCCGAAGACACAATTATAAAAGTGCGCAATGTAGAAATTGGAGGGAATGGTTTTGTTGTTATGGCAGGTCCATGTTCGGTTGAAAATGAAGAAATGATTATGCAGTGCGCTCTTGAAGCAAAGGAAAACGGTGCACATATTTTACGCGGAGGCTGCTTCAAACCAAGAACTTCTCCTTACAGCTTTCAAGGTATGGGATACGATGGATTAAACTTGCTTGTTGAAGCCGGCAAGTATTATGATATGCCTGTAATTACAGAAGTGATGGATACCGAGCAGGTCTCTGAAGTTGCAAAGACTGCCGATATACTTCAGATTGGCGCCCGCAATATGCAAAACTTTGCTCTTCTAAAAGAAGTTGGTAAAACGCACAGACCTGTTATGCTTAAACGCGGGCTAAGCGCTTCTATAGATGAATGGCTTAACGCTGCCGAATATATTTTAGCACACGGCAACCGGCAGGTAATTCTTTGCGAGCGCGGTATTAGAACCTTTGAAACCGCTACAAGAAATACTTTCGATTTAAGCGCTATTCCTGTTGTTAAAGAATTAACACACCTGCCTATTATTGCAGATCCTTCTCACGCAATTGGCGTACGTGATAAAGTTATTCCACTTGCTAAAGCAGCAAAGGTTGTTGGCGCTCATGGAATTATGATCGAGTTTCATCCAGATCCGCCTAAAGCTCTTAGCGATGCAGAACAAGCTTTGTACTTTGAGCAGTTCGAAAGCTTGATGAAGGATTTGTATAAGTTATGAGCCCGCTCTAAAAAAAAATTTTGAGTTAGCATCGAAACGGATTTTAGTCAAAAAGAGAAATGTTTTTTCATCTGTTGTGCCTTTTTAGACTTGGCTTGTGAATGTGTCCATTTCAGGGTTAAAGCAGCAAAACAGCGGGAATGGAGTGAATACAAATGGCTCAGTCAAGAAAGTAAATATTGGTCTTAGCCATTTCAAATTATAGTTAATCAAAACTCATTTGTATTTAGGCGAGCTATCCAAAAACTAATCTTGATGAATCTTCTTAATTTCTTTTATCATTTGTTCCACTTTTCGAGCTTAGTTTTAGCAGCCTCATCATTTGGGTTTCAGAAGGGCAATTCATTTTTGATATTTTGAAAGTAGTTTTTTGCATTATATCTTTTTCAAGTAGGCTTTTAGAAATTAAAAATGCGGTAATTTCTATTCAGAATAGAAATTACTCACCATTTCTTTCATACACCAAAAATTGAAATACCAACTCAAAGATGAAAAGAATAATGTACTTCCGTAATAAGATTCTGCTTTGTCTTTTGGGTAATTCATCTTTAGCGCTCTTAACAAAACAATTATTAAGCAAAAAATTCCGGTAAGAATACAAACGAAAATCATGCAGCAAAAAACACGCTTATACCGCAATTTGTCTTAACAAAAGTTGCAGCAAAATTTAAAATGAGACCAAGTATAATACCTGTAACCGTAGCTATCGGCTGACTATACGATTGTATTCTATCTTCCGTATGTTTTTCTACTTGTCTAGATGTTTATAATATTCCATTAATACAGCAGCGCCAATCCATCTAAATGGTTCCGGCGGAATGTACCCGGATTTGTGATTATAGTATAGTGTTTTTTCCCATCCATGAACTTTACCGCACATAATACTTGCGATAACATTCCCATACATGAAACCCATGTTAACACCCTGTCCGCAATACCCAAGTGCGTAATAAATATTTCCATTTTCGCCGGTAACACCAATTGAGGGGATATCGTCGGAAGTCATGCAAAGAATTCCATTCCATGTATTTTCGAACTTAATGCCTTTTAAAGCTGGATATATTTTTAATAATTCAGTCTCGTTTAGGCTAATAACCTTATTAATATCTCCATGGAAATGCAGATCGCCTCTAAAGTAATACTGTGCATCACCGCCGCCTATTACAATCCGGTTATCATCACGCAAGACCAAATGCATTAGATAATTTTTCGAATCATAGAAGGGAAGTCTGCTTTCCCAGCCGATTTTTCCAACTTGCTCATCTGTTAGAGGTTCAGTTACAGCAGTCTGCGTATGAACAGGCAAGGTAGTGCTTTTAAAGTAACCTAATTTGGATGTGTAACCGTTTGTTGCCAGCACAATATTCTTTGCGTTTACAATTGCAGATTGAGCGCCCACTTTTAGCTGAATGGTTTTTCCTTCGGTAATTTCTTTTACTTCACTGTTTTCGTAAATCTCAACGCCAACAGATTCTGCTCTTGCTTTTAGCGCGTTGATAAACTTAACAGCATGAACGCTTCCGCCATTGGGATCGAAAACAGAAGCGGCATAATATCCAGAGCCAAGTTTTTCTTCTGTTTTTGCAGCATCCCAAAACTCAATCGGCATCCCTGCTTTATTTACTTGAGCAACATAGTCTATGTAGTACGCTGCATCTTCTTCATCAATAATTGTGTGGCAGTATCCATCTAATTTTAAGTCGCACTCAAGGTTACATTCTTCAATAAGATTTTTAATTGCAATCATATTCATCGAAGTTAATTCATAAGTTGTTTTGTGCAGTTCGATATTGTGGGCAATTTCAAATGTTTCGGTTGGTGGCTGAGTAAGTATCATTCCGCCATGCCTGCCCGAAGCACCATAACCTAAATGCATCGCCTCTAAAACAACAACATACAAAGAAGGATTATATGCTTTTAAATGATATGCTGCCGATAAACCTGTGTAACCTCCTCCAATTACAGCAACATCAACATCAATGTTTTTAGTAAGTGGAATATTTGGCGTTAATAATTCCTTTGCCCAAAAGCTATCATTTTTATCATAGACTGCTTTCTTTTCCGGGAAAGCCAAAGTTGTGGCTGTACTTGCCACTGCTGTTCCGCCGATTAGCAAACTGCTATTCTTTAAAAATTTTCTTCGATCCATTTTATTCCTGGGATTGCTTTTTACAAAATAGTAAAACTTAACTTACTTTTCTTTAGTCCGGTTTTAACAGTTATTTCTAAGAGAGGAATGGAACATGTCTGCTGATTATGTATGATACTGCCTTGATCTTGAAGTAAAAGAGAAGTGTATGATACAAATAGCTCCGATAGACAATTGATCTTTATCGGAGCTACTGTAAATTGTTATACTTAGAATATATTTTTAGTTTGCTGATACTTCAGAAAACTTATCTTGATGAATCTTGTTAATTTCTTTTATCATTTGCTCCACTTTTTCGAGCTTAGTTTTAGCAGCCTCATCATTTGGTCTTAATTTTAATACTTTAGTTAAGTGAGTTTTTGCCTGCTGGTAATTATTATTCTTCAAGCTCTCATTAGTCTTTGCAAGCAAATCTTTTATTTCGGCTTCAATTTCTGAAGGAAGTTTTTTCATCCTAATCTTATCGCCTTCAGTCTCAACCATTGTTTTTTTGAATTCAGCTGGATATCCTACGTTTACTGGATTTCCAAATTCGTTCTTAACAACACCATCAATATACTTTTGGATTAGATGCTCTCCGAGCTTTTTCCATTCTTTAATTGTCAAATCTGCCATATCGAGTGAATATTTATTTAAGTATTCAATAGCATCTCTGCTTGAAATTTTAGAAAGGATTACAGCTTTATCTTCAACTTCTTTTTGGCGGGCTAAAAATTTTCCTTCTAATTCATGCTGAACTTTCAAAACATCATCAATCATCAAACTGTATTTGGGATAAACATAATTAGCTACAAAATTGAAAACCCAGAAAGCAGAATCCCATGTAAAATTGGTAAGTGAACCAAGCCCTTTCTGAAAATTGTATGGTATTTTTGTAATTGAAGAATAAATAGGTACAAAAACAGTCATCTTAGTATCATCAAAGCCAAACCAAAGCAGTCCGCCAACTTCATTAGGCAGCCAGGACCTTGATTGACTAATGAAAGACCAGCCGGTTTGAGGTGTTGAAATAGGACGCTCATTAAAATATTGGTTGCCGTCAAACTCCCATGTTAAAGGGCGAAATCTAATAGGAGTATTGTATGGACCTGCAGCAATACCTTTCTTCAAGTCAAGTTCTGTACCATCGTAATGATCTCTCATTAAGCTCATTACATCTTCAAGCGAGAGTTTTTTATCTGGCTTTATGTAGAGCGGCATACGTTCCATACTATTGCCGCGTATGTACTCAATATATTTTTCCATAGAAGAATTGCATCTTCTAAATAAAGACCAAACACGTGCATCGCAAAAACGAACCGCACCAAAGTTTAAAGGACTAAATGCGTCGGAAAAACTAAACTCTGCATCTTTCCCGCTGAAATATCCTTTGCTTCTTGCAAATTCGATAATATCTTTAGAATACAAAACATTTTGCGGGTCGTTTAACGGAAAAGTTGTAATTCGAGAGGCGTTTGCATGTGCGGATATATAACCATCCGGTATTTTTATTGCAACCCAATTAGCTCCCTTTACTCCGGGTCCTTTTCCTATCATTTCTAATATCCATACTTCATTTGGGTCGGCTATAGAAAAAGATTCTCCAGAACTATAATAGCCATATTCTTCAACTAAGTCCGCCATAACTTTTATTGCTTCGCGTGCAGTTTTTGCGCGCTGCAAAGTAATATAGATTAAACTTCCGTAATCTAAAATACCTTTAGGATTAATTAATTCGTCTCTTCCGCCAAAAGTTGTTTCACCTATAACTAATTGGAACTCGTTCATATTTCCAACAACGTTATAAGTTTCTGCAACTTGGTTAATCTTACCAAGATATTTGCCTGTATCCCACTCGTAAATATCGAGCATTGCACCTTTGGGATATCTTGCTGCCGGGAAATAATAGAGCTCGCCATACAAGTAGTATGAATCTGCCGTATAAGTAATCATAGTTGATCCATCTTTTGAAGCTGCTTTGGTTAC
The DNA here is from genome assembly GCA_964575995.1 of uncultured Melioribacter sp. Lineage (GTDB taxonomy): Bacteria > Bacteroidota > Ignavibacteria > Ignavibacteriales > Melioribacteraceae > Stygiobacter. The sequence goes on from CAZNTN010000003.1 coordinate 34,473, forward strand.
TAATAAATTTGTGCAGCTAAAAACGGGATTGTTAATAAATAATAAAGATGCAGATACTAAAACGATTATCAGTAGTTTCATGTTTCTTTCTCTTCTATGTTAATTAATAAATTTTGGTTGAAGTAAATTTAGTATTTTTTTCATAAGAAATTCATTAGGATGAGCCTGAAAAATAAAGTTAGTATTCTGTGTAGTGTAAGTATCTGTAAAATCCTTCTTTAGAGAAAATTTGGAGCTGTCAAACTAAATATGTGAATACACAGCGCAAAAAAAGCTATAAAATGGTGAGAAAAGTTTTCTGAAGATTCAATAACTTGCTACTTAATTTTTCATTCGTAATATTAGCAATCAACATATACAGAAAAGTATGCTCAAGACACTTCTAATTAAAGATTATGCATTAATAGAAAACATAGAAGTCCATTTAGAGAAGGGATTGAATATAATTACTGGTGAAACAGGCGCAGGTAAATCGATTCTTATAGATGCAATGGGTTTGCTTCTTGGCGAGCGGGCATCTACAGAAGTTGTACGCAAAGGAGCGGAAAAATCTATAGTTGAAGGCATCTTTGATGTAGCTTCCAACAAAAGAGTGAAGAAGTTTTGCCAGTTGAATGAAATTGATTTTGCCGATGAGTTTATTGTGCGACGGGAAGTTTCGGTAAAAGGAAGCAACAGGTGTTTCTTAAACGATACTCCTGTAACACTTAATTTAATTAAAGAAGCTGGAGACTTGCTTGTAGATCTTCACGGGCAGCACGAGCATCAATCGTTACTGCGCACAGAAACACACATCGAAATGCTGGACAGCTTTGCTAATCTAGAAAATCTACTGAGCGAGTATTCGAAGAATTATTATGAACTAAACTCGCTGCAAAAAGAATTGAAAGAGCTTTGTGATAAGGAAACTGCACTTAAAGAGAAGCGTGAGCTTTACCATTTTCAGATTAAAGAGATTGATGCTGTTAATCCTCAAATAGACGAAGAAGAAAAACTTGCGCAAGAGTTAAACATACTCGAAAACTCTGAAAAGCTTTTAAGTATTACTTCTGATATTTACTCGCTGCTTTATGAAAATGAAGATTCGATAACCGACAGGCTTGGTGCTGTAAAGAACAAACTATTAGATATAGAGCGCATTGATAAATCTTTTTCCGAGTCACTAACTAATTTCGATTCTGCTGTTGCTCTGCTTAATGATATTTCCGGTTTTGTAAGAAGTTACAAAGATAGAATTGATCTAGAGACCGAAAAGTTAGAAGAAATTCGCGCACGTTTGGGTTCGTTAATTCTATTGAAAAAGAAATATGGCGGCGCTGTTAGTTCTGTAATTGAACATAGAGAAATGATTGGCATCGAGTTTGAGCTTGCTGATAGTTTTGCACAGCGGATTTCGGATTTGCATAAGCTGATTGATGCCAGCAGAAAAAACTGCGGCGCTGCAGCTAAAAAACTTTCAGCCGAAAGAAACTCGGTTTCCAAAAAAGTTAAGAAAGAAGTTGAAGCGGCACTTAAACATCTCGGCATAACCGATTCTCAATTTGAAGTTAGAATTACTAATCAAAGTGCAGATACTGCTACTGAGAATTATGTAGCCTTTGATTCGAAAAAATACAAGTTTAATAATCTTGGAATAGATGAAGTTGAATTTTACATCTCTACAAATGCGGGGGAAGACACAAAGCCATTAGTTAAAGTAGCTTCGGGCGGCGAGGTTTCCAGAATAATGCTTGCCCTTAAATCAACTCTTGCAAAAACAGATAAACTGCCAATTCTAATTTTTGATGAAATTGATACAGGCGTTAGCGGACGCATAGCTCAAAAAGTAGGGCAAACACTTAAAGAGCTCGCTTCGGTACATCAAATAATTGCTATTACACATCTGCCGCAAATTGCCGGTTTAGCCGATGTACACTTTGCAGTTGAGAAAAACAAAACGGCAGATAGAGTTGTAAGTTCCATCCGAAAACTTGATATTGAAGAACGCATTGAAGAAGTTGCAAAACTTATGAGCGGCGAAGCGATAACTGAGGCAGCACTCAATGGTGCACGCGAGTTGATGAACATTTCTGCAAAGTAAATTGTTCTTACTCACAGAATAATGAAGAAATAAACCCAAAAATTGCATTTGAAAAAAAGATGCTTTATAAATCTGTGGAACATGTTGAATTTTATAACGTTAAGCCCTGTTTTTCTAATTGCATTAGAAACAACAAAAGGTAAATAAAGATGCAAGTCTTTAATAATCAACGGGTTAACCAACACAACTAGTTCCTATTGCAATTTTCGGGATAAATATTTGTTTTGCTTGTATCATAATCTTATGTAATTTCAAACGCAAAAAAATAAATGATGGAGAAATGTATGAAAAGGAAAACAGTTCATTTTTTGGCTGCTATATTAATGCTTTTTTCTTTTGCTACTAAAGCGCAAACCTTGGAAGAAACACTTTCAAAGTTATCTTCCACTGCGGGTAAAGCTTACGTAGCACCAATAATTTCGGCTTTTGGATCAAACTTAAATTCCGGCTGGGTTTCAAGCGTTCCATCTGCAAGTAAGGTCGGATTTCATCTCGATATTAAATTAGCTGCAATGGGTTCTTTCTTTTCTGATGAAAACAAAATTTTTAATTCTTCCGGTAGATTTCTTTTTATTCCTTCCCAAGTGGATCAAATTTTAACTTCATCTAACATCTCAATTTCTAATCCATTGTATAATTCACTTAAAAGTGAGTTGTTAAAAACAGAATTTGATGTGAATTTTTCTGGACCAACAATAGTTGGAAGCAAAAACCAATTTTTGAAAATCAATTTTCCAGGCAAGAAAGTAATAGTTGGAAATCAAGAATTTACTCTTAATCCTAAAAATTTTGATGTAACTGAGGTAAAAGGATTTTTGGATGAACTTCCTGCCCTGCCAACCGCTGCGCCACAAATTACTCTTGGTACTGTTATGGGTACTAACGTTTCATTTCGTTATTTGCCCGATGTTGATATTGAAGACTTAGGCAAGTTTACTTTTTTTGGATTTGGTGCAATTCACAACCCAGTAGTTTGGTTTGCTAATCCGTTGCCTGTTGATTTAGGCATTGGTTACTTTACTCAAAAAATGAAAGTTGGAGATGTTTTTGAAAGTACAGCAGATCAGTTTGGACTTTATGTAAGCAAAACTTTTGGAGTAATTATTTCAATAACTCCATATGCGGGATTGATTAGCGAAAAAAGCAAAACCACAGTTTCGTACGATTATCAACTTGACACAGCAATTCCAAAAACTAAGCTAAAGTTTGATCTGGAAGGAGAAAACACAACCGGTTTTGTAGTTGGATTTAAACTGCATTTAGCTGCTATTAATATTAATGCAGATTACAAAATTGCTAAAACGAGAACAGCTTCGGCTGGAGTTTCATTAGGCTTCTAACTCCGGTTTCTATAAATAAGTAAGGATACATGTAGATATTTTTCTAAACTCAACTCTTGGCGGTTGTGTTATATTTATAAAAAGTTAGTAGGCGCAGCTTCTCCAAATCGATAAGCCTCACGTCGAAGATGCATGTGCGGCTTTTGTGATGGAATCACCAGTCTTCTGCTAACCAAGACTGACGATTCTAAACTTTTGAGGCAGCCTTTTCATTTCTTTAAATACAATTTCTATGCGAGACACAGCAATATATATTCACATTCCATTCTGCGATCATAAATGTATTTACTGCGATTTCTACTCAATAATTAAATATGAAAATACCGCCAACTATCTTTCTGCTCTAAAACAGGAAATTGCCTGCTATGCCAAACAGTTTGCTTACAACAGAAAGATAATTTCGATATTCTTTGGCGGAGGAACTCCTTCTTTAATGGAAGCCGGCTATATCGGCGAAATTATCAAAGAGATTAGAACAAACTTCTCTGTTTATGATGATGCCGAAATTACATTAGAGACAAACCCCGGAACTGTTTCAAAAGAAAAGCTAACCGATTTTAAGAATGCCGGAATAAACAGAATTAGTGTTGGCATTCAATCTTTTGATGATGATGACTTGAAATTCTTAACGCGGATTCATAATTCAAAAACTGCAATACAGACTATTTATGATGCCAGCGAAGTTGGATTTAAAAATATAAGTCTCGATCTAATTTTCAATCTTCCAAATCAAACGAAAGAAAAGTGGAAACAAAATTTGGAAGCAGCACTCTTGCTTCCAATAAAACATATTTCGGCTTACAGTTTAATTCTTGAGCAGGGAACTATACTTAACAAAATGGTCTTAGATGGAAAAGTAAATCTTCAGGATGTTGATTACGATGCAGAGCTTTATGAACTAACAATAGAATTTTTATCTGCCAACGGGTTTGCTCAATATGAAGTTTCAAATTTTGCTAAGCCGGGTTTTCAATGTGTTCATAACAATGCTTACTGGCATTACATAGAATACTTGAGCTTTGGAACTTCGGCTCATTCTTTTGCAAATAGTAAGCGATGGAAAAATTATTCGAGCTCACGATTTTACATTGAGGCAATAAACAAAAGGGGAAACGCTGTTGCTTCTGAAGAATACTTAACAAAAGAGCAAATACTTGATGAATATGTAATGCTTGCTCTCAGAAGCCGAGGCTTGGTCAAATCTGAGTTTATTGCACTTTTTGGAAACGGCTGGCTTCAGAAGAATAATACTCTGCTTCAAGAATTTATCTCACAAAAATTGTTGATTGATAATGGCAAAATAGTTTCTCTTACTCCTCAAGGCTATGCCTTGTGTGATGAAATTTTGACTAAACTTAATTACTCATGTTAACCGCCTACTTTAGGAAACCGTTAAAACGGCTGACAATTGAGGTGCTAATTACTACATGGGCATACACCAAGTATGAATTATTGAAGGAGTTGTTTTCAAGTAACTAAGTAACGACATTTCTGGTATAGTAAAAAAAATCTAATAAGGACTAACATGGAAAACAAAAACACATTTTACGCAGTTGCTGCAATACTTGGCGGTTCATTGATCATTGCTGTGCTGATTTTTTCATTAGTGTGGAAATCAGCAAAGAATGCTGACCAAACAATAACTGTAACAGGCTCGGCAAAAAAAGCAATTATTTCGGATTTGGGAATTCAACGCGGAACTCTGCAAGCATCAAGTGCCGATAGGAAAACCGCTTATCAAATAGTTCAAGAACAACTTCCAAGTGTCATGAGTTTTTTGCATAGCAAAGGCTTCAAGAAAGAGCAAATAGAAGTTTTTGGAATAAACGGCTACCCGATTTTTGAAGTAAACGCAAGCGGCATCCAGACTTCAAAAATTTTGTACTATATTTATAGCCAGCGTTTTGAAGTGAAAGCAAATGATGTTCAAAAAATTAAGGAGCTTTCGGTTTCGCTTAGCTCTCTTGTAGAAATAGGATTAGATATTTCTACCGATATGCCGGAATATCTCTACACAAAGATTGATGATCTGAAAATTGCAATTCAAGCAGAAGCTGCAAAGAATGCAATGGATAGAGCCGAAAAAATTGCTGAATCAACAGGAAGAAGTCTTGGACCGCTGCGTAATGCACGAATGGGTGTAATTCAAATAACTCCAAGAAACTCCAACATGGTTTCCGATTACGGAACTAATGATGTAACATCAATTGAAAAGGAAATTACAGCAGTAGTTTCTGCTTCTTTTGAAATTGATTAAGGTGAATGATGACAAAAAAGAAAATTGCTATACTTGGCTGCGGAAATATTGGAACTGCTATTGCCAACGGCTTAGTTAAAAGTGAAATTTATAAACCTACTCAACTTTACTTAACTCGCAAATCAGATGAAATGCTTTCAAAGTTTTCTGCAAGAGGATTTAACACTTCATCGGATAATTTAGAAGCGGTAAAAACAGCACAGATAATTATTATTGCTGTAACGCCGCAGCAGTTAAATGCTCTTTTAGAAGAAATTGATTTGGCACTTGTAAGTGATAAACACATTTTGCTTTCAGTTGTTACAGGGGTATCGATTAAGCAGATAAAAAGCAAACTTACAAAGAAATGCCCGGTTGTTCGTATTATGCCAAACACAGCAATAGCCATTCAAGAATCGATGACGTGCATCTCTGCTAACGAGCAAGACCACAATGCGCTTGAACAAGCAAAAGCAATTTTTGACCAGCTTGGCAAAACTGTAGTAATTCACGAAGAATTAATGGTCCCGGCTACTGCACTATGCGCTTCCGGAATAGCATTTTTCTTAAGAGCAGTACGCGCTGCCTCGCAAGGTGGAATTGAAATTGGTTTCCACGCCGAAGATGCTTTGTTTATGGCGGCTCAAACTGCAAAAGGCGCTGCTTCGCTAATTATTCAAAACGGCGCTCATCCAGAAGGAGAAGTTGATAAAGTTACTACGCCTATGGGTATTACAATTTCTGGACTTAACCAGATGGAGCATGCCGGATTTAGTTCTTCAATGATTAAAGGACTTGTTACTTCGGCTGAGAAAGCAAAAACACTTTATTCTGATAACGATAAAGAAAATTGAGAATGAAGAATTGGAAACTGAAAGATTGAATTGTAATTCTCAATTCGCAATTACTTCCCACGTTTGCTTATTCCGCCTAATATTCCTAACTTTGCTCGTCCAATTCGCCCCATAGAGGGCGATTTTTGTTTATAGACTATGGAAAAAATGCAATTATCGCAAAAATTAGAAGAAATTGTTTCTTCTCAAGGTTATCTACTGATAGATATCAATATTCGCGGCGATCAACATTTAAAAGTAATAGAACTTTATATAGATAACGAGAAGGGAATAACTACAGATGATTGCGCCCTTGTTAGCAGAGCAGTTAACGAAGTAATAGAAACCGAAAATCTAATCGAGTCAAGTTTCAGGTTAGATGTTTCTTCCCCAGGAATAGAAAGACCACTCAAGTTTTTAGTTCAATACCAAAAGCATATTAATAGAAAATTTGAGATAAAACTGAAAGAGGAAGAACGAAAATTGACTGCTAAGCTTTTACGCATAGAAGGAGAGAATCTTTTCTTTGCTGATAAAGGCGGCGAAACAAAAGTTGAATATAAAAATATTACTCAAGCCAAAGTTTTAATTAGTTTATGAAGGAGAATAAATGAACACCGAAATAGTTGAATCCTTTTCGCAAATGGTACGCGAGAAAAGTTTAGATAAAGACGTTCTCGCCGGTATTATCGAAGAGATTTTCGGATTGATGGTTAAAAAGAAATTCGGGTTAGAAGCAAAATATGATGTTGTTGTAAATATGGATAAAGGCGACATCGAAATATTTCTTGAGCGTACAATTGTAGAGGAAGTTACAGACCCGGCAACACAAATAAGCATAAATGAAGTAGAAGAAAAAGGTAACGAAGACGGGCTTGAAGTTGGTGAAGATTTTGTTGAAAAACTTGAGTTGAAAGACTTTGGAAGAAGATTAATAAATCTTGCACGCCAAAGCTTGAATCAAAAAATTAAAGAAATTGAAAAAGACCTTGTTTATAGCGAATATGGTGAAATGATTGGGGAAATTGTTGTTGGTGATATCTACCAAGTACGCCGTAACGATGTGCTTGTTAATCATAATAAAAATGAATTACTTCTTCCGCGAATTGAACAAATTCCACGCGAAAAATACCGCAAAGGAGATACAGTACGAGCTGTTGTTAAAGATGTTAAGAAAACTCAAAATGGACCGCTAATTATTATTTCGCGCGCAGATAACTTATTCTTGCGCAGATTATTCGAGATCGAAATACCAGAAATTTACGACGGGGTTATCGAAATAAGAGGAATATCTCGCGAGCCGGGCGAAAGAGCAAAAGTTACTGTTGAATCTAACGATGCAAGAATTGATGCTGTTGGTGCTTGCGTAGGTATGAAAGGTGTCCGCATTCACGCAATTGTTCGTGAATTAAACAACGAAAACATTGATGTTATCAATTACTCCGAAGATCCTATTATATTTATTCAGAGATGTCTGGCTCCGGCTAAACTGAAACAGATTGAAATTGACGAAGATGAAAAGAAGTGCACAGTTACAGCTGATAGCGATCAAGTTTCGCTTATTGTTGGGCGAAACGGTGTAAATATTCGACTTGCCATGAAACTTACAGGTTATGATATTGAAGTAATACGTATCGAAAAACCGCTTGAAGAATATGATGAAGATGTTGAACTGCCAGAATTGCGCGAAGAACTTGGCAGCGATATTGTTGACCTGTTAATAAATAACAACTTTGAAACTGCTGTTGAAGTTCTTAAAGCTGGTGTAGATAAGTTGAAAGAGATCGAAGGAATTGATGAAGCGAGAGCCAAAGAGATTATTGAGATCCTCGAAAATCAGTTTGAAGAAGAAGACTAACTATAATTATAAACTGGAATTTTCTAATGTCTGAACCAAAAGTACAAAAGATTAGGCTTTACAAACTCGCATCAGAATTCAATCTTTCTACAGATAGCTTGATGGAATTTTTACATAAGAAAGGTTATCAAGTAAAGAATATTATGACTTTAATAACCGATGAGATGATGAATGACATCAAGTTATATTTTAAGAAAGACATCGAAAAAGCAGAAAAACATTATAAGAAGATAGAAGAATTCCAGAAGAAACGTGGAGATCATGCAGAACCTGAGCCAGAACCTAAAGTTGAAGTAAAACAAGAACCAGTTCAAGTACCTGCAGTTACTCCAGCTCCTGCTGCTTTGCCGGAAGCATTGGTAATTGAAGAAACTGTTGATAATAAGGGAGATATTGCTGCCGCTGTAGTTGAAGCGGGTAAAGAGGTTGCTGAACAACAGCCGGAAACAGTTGTTGTAGAAACTGAAACTACGGAGATAATAAAGGGACCAGATATTATTGTAACTGCCGATGAGAGTACTAAGATTTATAAAACCGAAACCGAGAAGAGATTAGAAACTCAGAAAAAAGGTTTAACAATTGTTGGCAGAATTGAACTCCATAAGAAAAAACCTCGGCAGGAAGAGAGAATAAGGCAGGAAGAAAGAACAAAGCAGGTAGAAAGAGCAAAGCAGGAAGAAAAACAGAAAGATAAGCCGAAAGGCACTCCTCAAACTATTCAGCAAACACCTAAGCAAAAAACAGCATCTGTACAGCAAACAACTACGGCGTCAGAATCCGAAGCTGATAAGAAAAAGAAAAAAGTACTCAAAGCAAAGAAAAAACCAAAGACGGCAGAAGAAGGTAAAGAAGAAACCGTTCCGGTTAAGAAAAAGAAAAAACTGAAACGTTTTGAGGTTGATAAACAAGAAGTTGAAGCGGCTATTCGTAAAACATTGCTTAGTATGGATGATTCTGCACTTGGTGACAGGGCTTCTGCAAGGAAAAAGAAGCGTAAAGAAAAAGCTGAGGAGCAGGAAAGAATTCAAGAAGAAAGAATTTTAGATCAAAGAACAATTAAAGTTACAGAGTTTATAGCTGTTAACGAACTTGCAAATCTTATGAAAGTACCGGTTAGCGATGTTATTTCAAAATGTATTTCGCTTGGATTGATGGTTTCGATAAATCAAAGATTAGATGTAGAAACAATTACCTTAATTGCAGATGATTTTGGTTTCGAAATTGAACTTCAGCAAGAATACCAAGCTGAAATTGATGCAGACATCCCGGATGAAGAAGGTACGTTAAAATTCCGCCCGCCTGTGGTTACAATAATGGGGCACGTAGATCATGGTAAAACATCTTTATTGGATTTTATCCGCAGAGCAAACGTAGTTGCAGGAGAAGCAGGCGGAATTACACAGCACATTGGTGCTTACAAAGTAGCCTTAGATGATGGAAAAGAGGTTGCTTTTTTAGATACACCGGGACACGAAGCATTTACAGCAATGCGTGCGCGAGGTGCAAGAGTTACAGATATTGTTGTTCTTATAGTTGCAGCAGATGATGCTGTGATGCCTCAAACCATTGAAGCTATTAATCATGCTCAAGCTGCTAATGTGCCTATAATAGTTGCTATCAACAAAGTTGATAAACCCAACTCAAACATAGAAAGAATTAAACAGCAGCTTGCCGAGAAAAATATTTTAGTTGAAGAATGGGGTGGTAAATATCAATGCGTTGAAGTATCGGCTAAGCTTGGAAAAAACATTGATGTACTATTAGAAAAAATTGTTCTTGAAGCCGAATTGCTTGATCTGAAAGCAAACCCGGACCGCAAAGCAAGAGGAACTATTATTGAATCTCAACTTGATAAGGGCAGAGGTGTAACGGCAACTGTTCTTGTTCAAAAAGGAACTTTAAGAATTGGGGACCCTTTTATAGCCGGCGTAACTCACGGGCGTGTACGCGCTATGTTTGATGAACGTGGGAAAAAAGTTTTTGAAGCCGGTCCATCAACTCCTGTGCTTGTACTGGGTTTTGAAAATGCACCGCAAGCCGGTGATGTTTTTGCAATTGTAGAATCTGAAAGAGCCGCCCGCGAAACAAGTATAAAGCGAATGCAGCTTAAACGCGAACAAGACCACCGCCAGGTTCACCATATTACGCTCGATGAAATTGCAAACCAAATTTCGCTTGGCGGATTTAAAGAATTACCAATAATTGTTAAAGGCGATGTTGATGGTTCTATAGAAGCTTTATCAGATTCTTTGATGAAACTTTCTAACCAAGAAGTATCGGTCAAAGTTATTCACAAAGGTGTTGGAGCTATTAGCGAAGGCGATGTTCTTCTTGCAGCAGCTTCAAAAGCAATTATTATAGGCTTTCACGTTCGTCCTAATGTTAATGCACGTAAACTTGCCGAATCAGAAAAAGTTGATATTCGTTTATACAACATTATTTATGACGCAATAGCAGAAGTTAGATCCGCACTCGAGGGAATGCTTTCGCCAGTTGTTAGTGAAGAAAACGTTGCAACAATCGAAGTACGCGAAGTATTCAAAGTTCCTAAAGTTGGTACTATTGCAGGCTGCTACGTTCAAGATGGAAGAGTTGACCGTAAACATAAACTCCGCTTGTTCAGAGATGGAATAGCTATTTATGAAGGTGAGTTCTCATCGCTTAAACGCTTTAAAGAAGACGTACGCGAAGTGGAACGCGGATATGAATGCGGTATTGGAATTAACAACTTTAACGATATCAAAGTTGGTGACGTTATTGAAACTTATAAAATTATTGAGACAAAGAAAAAGTTAGACTGATGCCATCATTCAGATTAGAAAAAGTATCGCATCAAATAAAAGACGAGATAAGTTTAATACTTCTTCAAAAATTAAACAACCCGAAATTTAGATTGGTTACCGTTACCAATGTTAAAGTTAGCCCGGATTTGAAGCAGGCTAAAATTTATCTCTCGGTTTACGAAAAAGAATTGCGCGAAGAGTTTTTAGAATTAGTAAACGAAATGAAAGGAGCTATTCGTGCAGAGTTAGCTCATAAAATGTCTTTACGTTTTGTCCCAGAACTTATGTTCTTTATTGATGATACACTTGATTATGTAGAAAAGATGGAAGATTTGTTTAAGAAGATTCACGAAAATGATAACCAGAAGAACAGCTGCTGATTACGAGCCGCAGTTTGAGAGCGGTGAGATTATTTTAATTGATAAACAGTTGAAAAAAACATCTTTTGATACTGTTTACAAAGTAAGAAAAGCTACGTGTGTTAAAAAAGTTGGGCACGCCGGAACGCTTGACCCGATGGCAACAGGTCTTGTAATTGTTTGCACAGGAAAGAAAACTAAAGAGATTACTCAGCTTCTTACTGCTGAAAAAACTTATACGGGAATTATTTCTGTTGGCAAAACAACTCCTTCTTACGATTTAGAAACTTTCTATGATTCTGAAAAGGGATACGCGGAAGTTACAGAAGAAATGATTTACAAAGTGAGCAAAGAATTTCTTGGCGAGCAGTTTCAAACTCCTCCAATGTTCTCTGCTGTTAAGAAAGATGGAAAAGCGCTTTATCATATGGCAAGAAAAGGAATTGAAATTAAACGAGAGCCAAAAAAAATTTTCATCTCCAAGTTTGAGATAACGAAAATTGATTTGCCGAATGTTCATTTTGAAATTGCGTGCTCTAAGGGAACTTACATAAGAGTTATTGCGAACGATTTTGGACAAAAGCTTGGCTCCGGTGCTTTCTTGCGGGAGTTGCGTAGAACTATAGTTGGCAGTTACAGTGTTGATGATGCTCTTACTATTGATGAGTTTAAGGAACTTTATACAATTATTCCGATTGCAGTTTAATGATAGTTTATTCAGATAGAACAGAAATAGATAAAACAAGAGGTTCCGTTGTAACAGTTGGCTCGTTCGATGGCTTGCATCTCGGGCATTTGAAAATTTTGGAAAAGGTTAAGCAAGTTGCAAATGGAGAGGATTTGGCAAGTTTTGTTGTTACTTTTGATCCTCATCCAAGGTCTGTGCTTGCTCAGAACTCCGAAGTAAGTATTCTAACTTCGCTCGATGAAAAAAAATGGATAATTGAAGAAGCAGGAATAGAAAATTTGATGGTTATTCATTTTACGAGAGAATTTTCTCAACTTACTTCCGAAGAGTTTATTAAAAAATTTGTGCTCGAAAAACTGAATGCTTCGCACATGGTTATAGGGCACGATCACAAGTTTGGCAGAGACCGTTTAGGCGATGAAAATAAACTAAGAGAAATTGGAGCGCAGCTTGGTTTTGAAGTAACTGCTGTTTCTGCCGAATGCCTTAACGAATTTACAATAAGCAGCACAAAGGTTCGTCACTTTTTATTTAACGGCGAGTTAGATAATGCGAATAGGTTTTTGGGCAGGCTATACTCTATTTGCGGTATTGTTGTTAAAGGTGCGCAGCGAGGAAGAACCTTAGGGTTCCCAACTGCTAATATTCAGGTAGATGACCAGAAGAAAGCAATACCTAAAAACGGTGTTTATGTTGTTCGTTGTTATTTAGGTAAAGAATGTTATTATGGTGTTATGAATATCGGCTTTCGTCCAACTTTCGAAAATAAGCATGAGATTGTATCTGAAGCCTATATACTTGATTTCAACCGTGATATTTACGGTGAAAAAATTAAAGTAGAATTTGTAAAACGGCTTCGCGATGAAAAGAAATTTGAGTCTAAAGATGCTCTAATTCATCAAATTGAAACTGATAAGAAAGAGGCAGAGAAAATTGCTTCGTTAAATAGAGTTTAAACAACTAATCAATTCCGGTTAAGGCTGGAGTTGCATCGTAAAATAAAATAAAGGAGTAGTAAAATGTCGTTATCATTACAAGAGAAACTTGCTATTATCAAAAAGCATGGAGCAAACGAAAAGGACAGCGGAAAAGCTGAAGTACAAGTAGCTCTCTTGACAGCAAGAATCAATCAGTTAACAAGCCACTTCGAGGTAAATAAAAAAGACCATGCTTCTCGCCGCGGCTTGCTTCAGATGGTTGGTAAAAGAAAAAGATTATTAGCATACTTAGCGGATAAAGATATCGAAAGATACCGCTCAATAATTAAAGAATTGAACATTAGAAAATAAGAGGCAGTAAATGGTAGTAACCAAAGAAGTGCAGATTGGCAAACATAAGCTGATCTTCGAAACTGGCAAGTTGGCAAAACAAGCTAACGGTTCTGTAATGGCTCGTTACGGCGATACAATGGTTTTAGTAACAGCAGTTGCCGGTGGCCTCAGAGATGAAATTGATTTCTTTCCACTCAGTGTTGAGTATAGAGAGAAAGCTTTTGCTGCCGGAAAAATACCTGGTGGCTTTTTTAAGAGAGAAGGAAAGCCAAGCGACCGGGAAGTTTTAAGCGCTCGTTTGATTGACCGTCCGATTCGTCCTTTATTCGATGAAAATTACAGAAACGATACGCAGGTTGCCGCTTTCGTTTATTCATTCGATGGTGAAAACGATCCGGATATTATTGCTGCTTGCGCCGCTTCTGCTGCATTAGCAATTTCAGATATTCCTTTCCTCGAACCTGTTGGCGAAGTGCGTGTTGGAAGAATTAACGGCGAATTTATAATTAACCCAACTTACAAAGAAGTTGAAGAAAGCGATATTGAGTTAGTTGTAGCCGGTACAGAATCTTCAATTATGATGGTGGAAGGTGAAGCAAAAGAAGTAACCGAAGTTGATATGCTCAACGCTCTAAAATTCGCACATCAAGAAATCAAAAAAATTGTTGAGATTCAAAAGGAACTGCTCCAAGCCTGCGGCAAACCTAAAATGGACGTAGCACCCATAAATTTGGATCAAAACTTAGCTGCTGATGTAAATGCAATAGCTTACGAAAAATTCAAAATTATTGTAGCTTCTGTTCTAGCTAAAGAAGAAAGATATAAAGCTAATCAAGATTTACAAGAGGAAGTTGTTTCTGCGCTTACAGAAAAATATCCTGAACAGGAAAAAGTGATAGGTCAAATTCTTCACGATATGGAAAAGGATTTGATGCGCAAACGCATTCTTGAAGAAGGACTTCGTCTTGATGGCAGAAACTCGAAACAGATTCGTCCTATTACTTGCGAGCTTGGAATTCTTCCACGAGTTCACGGAACTGCTTTATTTACACGCGGTGAAACGCAAAGCTTAACAACATTAACACTTGGCACAAAGCAAGATGAACAAATTATTGATGGGCTGCAGGAAGAATACAAAAAGAGATTTTTGCTGCACTATAATTTCCCTCCTTTCAGCGTTGGTGAAACTGGAAAATTTTCCGGCGTTGGTAGAAGAGAAGTCGGGCACGGAAATTTAGCAGAACGCTCTTTGAAAAACGTTATTCCCGAAGAATCTAAATTTCCATACACAATCCGTATTAATTCGGATATTCTTGAATCTAACGGTTCATCTTCAATGGCAACAGTTTGCGCCGGTTCTTTGGCAATGATGGATGGCGGCGTTCCAATTAAAACTGCTATAGCCGGAATAGCAATGGGCTTGATTAAGGACGGTGATCAATACGCAATTCTTTCCGATATACTTGGAAACGAAGATCACCTCGGCGATATGGATTTCAAAGTTGCCGGCAGTGTGAACGGAATTACAGGTTTACAAATGGATATTAAGATTCAAGGAATTTCTTATGAGATTATGGAAACAGCCCTTGCTCAAGCTCAAGAAGGAAGAATGCACATTATTGGCATTATGAATGAAGCTATTTCATCTGCAAGAGAAAACATTTCTGCTTACGCTCCAAGCATCTTATCTACAAAAATTCCGGTTGATAAAATTGGTGCATTA
The DNA here is from genome assembly GCA_964575995.1 of uncultured Melioribacter sp. Classification (GTDB taxonomy): domain Bacteria; phylum Bacteroidota; class Ignavibacteria; order Ignavibacteriales; family Melioribacteraceae; genus Stygiobacter. The sequence goes on from CAZNTN010000003.1 coordinate 49,644, forward strand.
ATTGGGCCAGGCGGAAAAGTTATTCAAAAAATCCAAAAAGACTACAGCGTTGAAATAAACGTTGAAGAAGATGGAACTGTTAACATTGCAGGTCAAGATTCTAAACTTGCTAAAGAAGCCAAAGAGTATATCAAGTTAATGATGTCTGAGCCTGAAATTGGAAAAACATACAATGCCAAAGTTGTTAGTGTAAAAGATTTTGGTGCGTTTGTAGAATTTATGCCCGGAATACAAGGGCTGCTGCACATTTCGCAAATTGACAACAAGAAAATTGCAAAAGTTACAGATGTATTAAACGAAGGTGATACAGTACGCGTTAAACTGCTTACTATAGAAAATGGCAAGTTTGCTTTATCTAGAAAAGTATTGTTGAAGGAAAAAGAAGAAACTAAAGAAGTTGTAAAAGAGGAAAACAATTCAGAAAGTGCTGAGTAACAACTCAGCACTTTGTATAAAAGGCATGCGGTTAATTGATGAAAATTGGTAACCTCGATATTGGACAAAAACTTTTTCTTGCCCCAATGGCAGAAGTTACCGATTCATCTTTTAGAAACGCATGCAAAGAACAAGGCGCAGGAATTACATTTACGCAAATGGTTAGCGCCGAAGGTGTAATAAAAAATAATTTTGAATCTCTCCGAATTCTTTCATTTAGCCGGAACGAAAAACCTATTGGCGTACAAGTGCTTGGCAACGATACGGCAATTATTGGAGAAGCAGTTAAAGAGATTTCGCGGCTTAAACCGGATTTAATAGATCTCAATTGCGGCTGCTCTGTAGATAAAGTAACAAGCTGCAATATGGGTTCGGCACTTCTTGATGATCCTAAGCATATCGGGAAACTTACACGAATTATGGTTGATAATGCAGGAGATATTCCCATCTCTGTAAAATTGAGATTAGGAAAAGATAGAAACCACATTAACGTTTTTGATACAACTAAAGCCGTTGAAGAGAGCGGCGGTTCTTTAGTAGTTATTCACGCACGTGCACGAAACGATAAGTATGATACAGAACCAGATTGGAGCTGGATAAGAAAAGCAAAAGAAAAATTAAACATCCCGGTTGTAGGAAACGGCACTGTTTTTTCTCCACAAGATGCTAAAAGAATGATTGAAGAAACCCGATGCGATTCTGTTATGGTAGCGCGTGGTGCACTTGGTAATCCTTTTATATTTTCCCGCTACCAAAAATTTATTGAAACCGGTTCTGACCCGGGAATGCCTGGCATTAATTCAGTTAAAGAAGTTTTGGTAAAACATATAAATAGTATTGAATTAGATTTAGGTGAAGTTGTTGCCCTTGACAGAGCAAAAAAACAAGCCGTATGGTATTTGAAAGATTATCCTGGAATAAATTTACTTCTGGAAAATGTTTTCCGGGTAAGAAATTTTGATTCACTTCGTTCTCTTATAAACGAACATACTGCTAAAATTAGCTGTGGCGTTTTGGGCGAAGCTGATAAAACAGATGTAATAAATAAGTTTAAGAAAAAAGTTCTTTTCTGGTTAGCCGATGAAAAATCTCCGGTTGAAGATAGAACACATAAGGTTTTAAAATGAATAAAGAAATAATAATTAACTCTTCCTCTTCGCAGAACCGCGTTGCAATTACAGAAGATGGAAACCTGGTAGATTTTTTTGTAGATCACCCGGAAAAGCAGAGAATGGTTGGCGATGTTTATTACGGCAGAGTTGCCAGAGTTTTGCCCGGAATTAGAGCGGCCTTTATTGATATTGGAATGAAGCACGATGCCTTTTTACATTTCTCCGATATTGGAGAGCGCACCGAAGCTTTGCAGGGAATTTTTGATGATGACGAGGATGACGAAGAAGAAATAGCTCAACCTGCTGCTCAAAATGAAGTTCAAGATGAACCTTCTCCAAACTCTACCTTAGAGATTGCAAATCCGGTTAAAGCAAAAGAAGTTGAACAAAAAGAGAGGCAGACAACACGCCTTCACAAAGGTGAAGATATACTCATTCAGATTATCAAGGAACCTGTTAAAGATAAAGGCGTTCGTGTAACTTCTTCTATTTCGCTGCCTGGAAGGTTTTGTGTTCTTTTGCCGATGGATAACAAAATTGGTGTTTCTAAAAAGATAGGCGACTTTCGTGAGCGCAAGAGATTAAGAAGAATAGCACGCGGAATATTACCAAAAGACTGCGGTTTGATTATTCGTACTGCGGCTAAAGATCAAAGTGATGAAGCATTAAGCGGAGATTTGAAATACCTGGTAAAGATTTGGCAAGACATTCAGAATGAAGCAAAAAAAGAGGACCCGCCGGCTCTGCTTTACAAAGATTTAAGCACTACAATTTCTGTTATTAGAGATTTGTTCACGCCGGATGTTTCTAAAGTTTTTGTAGATTCTAAAAAACTTTGGAAGGAAATCAGAAACTATCTACAATTTATTCAGCCGGCTCTATTAGATAGAATTGAATTATACAAAGATGATGCTCCAGTTTTTGAAACTTTTAGAATTGATGAACAGATAAAATCTTTGATGGGACGAAAAGTACCTCTTCCTTCGGGCGGACATATTGTAATTGACCATACAGAAGCAATGGTTGTTATTGATGTTAACAGCGGACGCTATGCAGCAAAAAAGGAACAAGAGTTAAATTCATTAAAAACTGATTTAGAAGCTGCACGCGAAATTGCGCGACAATTACGCCTGCGCGATATAGGCGGTTTAATTGTTGTAGATTTTATTGACTTGGAAGATGAGAAGAACCGTAAAAAGATTTACGACGAGTTGAAAAAGGAATTTAAAAAAGACAGAGCTAAAACTGCTTTGCTGCCTATGACAGAATTTGGATTAATGCAAATTACCCGCGAACGTGTAAGAGAAAATATTATCCAATCTATGAATGAAGTATGTCCTTACTGTTTTGGAACCGGAATGCTGACTAAAAAGTCTAATCTCATTCACGAAATAGAACGATGGCTGAAGCGGTACAAAATTCAAGGAAAAGTTAAATCTCTAACGTTAAAAGTTCATCCCTCGCTGGGAGAAAAACTCAAAGCTGGTTTTATTTCTACACTCGCGAAATATCAGTTAAGATATTTTGTGCTCATTAAACTAGCTGAAGATGAAAGAGTAAGTCCATCTAAGTTCCATTTTATTTCTAATCAATCTGGCGAAGAAATTACAGATGAAGTTGCCTGAGAACACTTTACTGTTTTATTAGAAATATTTGTAGCCGATTTTTATTAATTTTCTTATAACAAAGAGGGTAAATTGGAATGAAATTCTTTATTGATACTGCAAATATTGACCAAATAAAAGAAGCTGCCGCTATGGGGCTTTTAGATGGAGTAACTACAAACCCATCTCTTGTTGCAAAAGAAGGTACAAATTTTCTTGAACTGCTGAATGAAATCATTGCAATTGTTGATGGACCAATTAGCGCCGAAGTTGTTTCCACAGATTACGAAGGGATATTAAAAGAAGCAGATGAACTTTCTAAAATTCATAAAAATATTGTAATCAAAGTTCCGCTTATAAAAGAAGGAATTAAAGCCGTAAAAACTTTGAGCAGTATGGGAATCAAAACAAATGTAACCTTGTGTTTTTCACCTGCTCAAGCTCTGCTCGCTGCAAAAGCAGGCGCAACTTACATAAGTCCTTTTGTAGGCAGATTGGACGATGTAAGCACAAACGGAATGGAATTGATTCGGCAAATAGTAACTATATATAAAAATTATGGTTACAAGACCGAAGTGCTAGTAGCAAGCATTCGTCATCCGCTTCACGTTGTAGATGCAGCGATGATGGGCGCCGATGTTTGCACAATGCCATTCGATGTAATCGATAAATTATTTAGGCATCCGCTCACAGATATTGGTCTCGATAAATTCTTGAGCGATTGGAAAAAACTAAACCAATAAAAGTTATGAAGAAAACCAAATTTCATTCGATTCATGAAAAGTTAGGTGCAAAGATTGTTGATTTTGCCGGTTACATGATGCCTATTCAGTATTCATCAAGTATTGCAGAACATAAAGTTGTTAGAACAACTGCCGGCGTGTTCGATGTTTCTCACATGGGCGAATTATTTGTCCGAGGTAATAATGCTTTAGATTTTGTAAACCATATTACGATTAACGATGCTTCTCTTTTATCCAATGGCAGAGTTCAGTATTCTGCTATGTGCTACGAAGATGGCGGAATTGTTGATGACTTGTTAGTTTACAAAATTAATGAAAATGAATTTATGCTGGTTGTTAATGCTTCAAATCTAGAAAAAGATTTTGCATGGCTTAACAAGAACAACTCCTTTGGTGTAGAACTTGTAAATGAAAGCGACGATTATTCTTTGCTTGCTGTTCAAGGTACAAATTCTAAAGAAATACTCCAGAAGATTTGTGATAAGCAGCTTGATTTGGAATACTATCATTTCTTTACCGCCAAAGTTGCCGGCGTAGATACAATTTTATCGCGCACAGGTTACACAGGCGAGCTTGGTTATGAATTGTATTTCAAGGGTAGCGAAACTGTTGCAGAAAATATTTGGAACGCTATTTTTGATGCCGGAAAAGATTTTGGCATTCAACCTGTTGGGCTTGCTGCAAGAGATTCTCTTCGTTTAGAAATGGGATTTTGTCTTTACGGAAATGATATAGATCAAACTACTAACCCGATTGAAGCTGGTCTTGGCTGGATTACAAAATTGAAAAAACCTTCCTTTATAGGTAAAGATTTTTTGGCTGCTGTAAAAGAAAATGGACCAACAAAAAAATTAGCTGCAATGATTTCAAATGAAAAAACTTTTCCGCGACAAGGATACAATTTAACTATTGATGGCAGGAAAGCTGGTTACATTACAAGCGGTACTGTAAGCCCTATGTTGGATAAAGCTATTGCACTTGGCTACGTTGATACAGAATTTGCCAAAGAGGGAAATAAAATAAACTTCTTAATACGCGGTAAAGAAGTTGAAGCACAAATAACTAAACTACCATTTGTAAAGAAATAGAAACGATGAAAATTAATGTTCATTATTCAACACAACATCTGGATGAACTATATTTTGCAGGGAAAACTAGTGTTGTTATTGATGTACTTCGCGCCACATCAGTTATTGTTACTGCATTAGCCAACGGCGCTAAAGAAGTAATTCCGGTTGGCACTGTAGATTTTGCGATGAAAGTTTCCGGTAATGCATTTAGCGGGCAAACACTGCTTTGCGGAGAAAGAAACACTAAGAAAATAGAAGGATTTGTACTTGGCAACTCACCGCTTGAGTTTTCGCAAGAAGTAGTAAATGGTAAATCCATAATTTTATACACTACCAACGGCTCTAAAACTGTTGTAAAAGCAAAATTTTCAGAAAACTTGTTCGCCGTTTGCTTTCTAAATCTTACTGCCGCTGCTAAACATTTAGTTAACCTTAACAAAGATGTAGAAATTCTTTGTTCCGGCAACAACGGTAATTTCAGTTTGGAAGATGCTGTCTGCGCCGGCAAATTAGTTACAGAAATATTTACTCTTAATCAAGAAGCTGAGCTGACCGATTCTTCAAAGGCAAGTATTGTTCTTGCAAAATCAACCGGTAAAAATATACTCAAGATGCTAAAGGAATCAGAGCACGGAAGGTTACTAATTGAAAATGGATTTGCTGCAGATATCAAAACATGTTCACTTTACGGAGTTAAGGATGTAATTCCCTACTTTGTTTCAGGTTCACTAAAAAAAATTGACCCTCCGGAAAATAATTTAGAAATAACTGCTTCATAAAATGGCAAAAAAAGCAAAACCGAGAGAACTTATACCAGCTTTAGGAGAAAATTTTTTTATCTTCTCTCCCGAAAAGAAAACAAAAATTCTCGGGATTTTCTTAATCGTTTTTGCTCTTCTGATATTTTTAAGCATACTCTCTTTTTCTCGTTCTGATGAACCATTTTTGCATTATACTTTTTTAGACATTTTTGGCAGGATTCTTTCTAATGAACAACAGCTAAAAGACAATGTAGCTAATGTTAATAATTGGTTAGGAATTTTGGGAGCTTACGTTTCATATTTCTTTGTAGTTTCTACTCTTGGCTACTTTTCTCTTGTGTTTCCAACAATTATGTTTGTTTGGGGATATACAATACTCAAAAAGGAAAGAGCTTTTAGAGTTCCACTTTACTTTTCTAATTTTCTCATTATCATTTCGCTGCTTATTTCCACTTTCTTCGGCGTGCTTCAGTCAGTTCCCGAAATTGAATTGTTTACAGATGTTTATGAACTTTCCGGAAAAATTGGTTTGTTCCTTGGAACTGTAATTGGAAGACTTTTGGGAGGATTGGGAAGCATTATTGTCCTTTCCACTGCAATCTTAATTACTTTAATAGTAGCGTTCGATTTTCAGTTTGGCTCCATTTTAGATTTCTTTAAACGTTTGATGAAAGATGAAGAAGAAACGGAAGAGCAAGTTGAAACAGTTGTTCCAAAAACAGAAGAAAACTTAAACAAGATCAAAAACCTACGCGAAGAAGGAAAACTTAAAAGGTTATTTAAAGGCAAAGCAGATAATCTTGGTGCAGATGTAGAAGCCGGTGAACCAGAGACAAAAATTACAATTGTGAAAAAGGATGACCCGGAAAAAGTTGTTGAGCCAGAAACTGAAAAGATGGCAGAAGCGCCTAAGAAAAAAGCCGAAATTAAAAAAGGGCAGCTGAAAGGTGATGACTCTCAATCTGAAATAGATAAAACCGCCGAAGCTGTCTTACCTGATCAATGGGAAGAAGAAATTGTTTACATACCTCCTAAACTTGATTTACTCGTTCAACAGGAAGGAGAAGATTTTGTTGTTGCAGAAAGTGAATTAAAACGCAACGCCGAACTTCTAAAAGAAAAACTTTCACTATTTGATATTCAGATTGAGGACATTACTGTTACTCCTGGACCAGTTGTAACTCTTTACGAAATTGTACCGGCTCCAGGTGTTAAGATTAGCAGAATAGTTTCTCTTGAGCATGATATTGCACTTGCTTTAGCTGCAAGAGGCATCCGTATTATCGCGCCTATCCCAGGTAAAAGTGCTATTGGTGTAGAGATTCCAAATGCAAAAGCAACATTAGTTCGCGCTCGTTCTGTTTTATATAAATTGAAAGAAACAAAAGCTGAGCTGCCTTTAGCCTTCGGTAAAACTATTTCGGGCGAAGTTTACATAACGGACTTAGCAAAGATGCCTCACATGCTCATTGCAGGTGCAACGGGTTCCGGTAAAAGTGTTGGTATCAATATGCTGCTTTGCAGTTTAATTTACGCGAAGCATCCTTCAGAGGTCAAATTTGTAATTATTGACCCAAAAAAAATTGAACTTACTTTCTACAAAAAGCTAAACAAACACTTTCTTGCCATTTCTCCAGACCTGGAAGAAGAGATTATTACAAATCCACAATATGCTTTACTTGCATTGAAATCTGTAGAGTACGAAATGGAAAAACGTTACGATAAACTTGCTAAAGCCGGTGTTCGTAATATTGTTGATTACAATTCTAAGATGGCTAATCCTAAAACACGCTTAAAAGATACAGAAGAAATGCAGCATCACAAGATGCCATATATTATAGTTGTGATAGATGAACTTGCAGATTTAATGATAACATCGGGCAAAGAAGTTGAGGAGCCAATTGCACGTTTAGCGCAGCTTGCCCGCGCCGTTGGAATTCATTTAATACTTGCAACACAACGCCCTTCGGTTAACGTAATTACAGGTGTAATAAAAGCAAATTTTAATGCTCGTGCTGCATACCAAGTTGCTTCTAAAATTGATTCAAGAACAATCTTAGATATGAACGGCGCAGAACAATTACTCGGAAGCGGCGATATGCTTCTTTTGCCTCCTGGGCTGCCTAAGCCTATACGCATTCAGAACGCTTTTATCTCTACCGATGAAGTGGAAAAGGTTACAAACTTTATTTATGTTCAAAAAGGTTATTCAAAGCGTTACTTTTTGCCTTCTCTTTACGATAAGAAGAAAGAAGCCTCTGGCGATTTCTTGGCAGACCTCGACCCGATGTTTGAAGAAGCAGCCAGAACTGTTGTAAGGCATCAACAAGGCTCTGTTTCGCTGCTGCAAAGAAGATTGAAACTCGGTTACTCGCGTGCAGCACGTATTGTTGACCAGTTAGAACAAGCCGGAATTGTTGGACCATTAGAAGGAAGCAAAGCCAGAGAAGTTATTGTCGATAGTGAAGAACAACTCGAAACTATTTTGAGAAACTTATGAAAGTAAAAATATTTTTTATCTTTTTCCTTTCCGTTACTTTTGTTTATGCTCAATCACCGGCCGAGACGATTAAGAAAATTCAAAACAAGTTCAGGTCTATTAATAATTTTACGGCTGATTTTTCTCAAAGTTTTTTTAATGCAAGCGGAAACGAACAGGGTAAAGCCGTCGGTAGATTTACATACAAAAAGGAAAATAATTTTGTAGTTGAGCTTAAACACCAAACTATTGTTTCAAATGGCGAAACTATTTGGAATTACGATAAGAAATTCAATCGCGTGGTTATTAGCTATTTAAGTGATGACCCAACTTCGTTTTCTCTCGAAAAATTTGTGTTCGACTATCCGCCATTGTGCAAAGCTAAAATTGTAAAAGACAATTCTGCTGCCAGCCAGTTTGTACTTGAGCTCACACCAAAGGATAACGATTTACAATTTAAACTCGTTAGAATTTGGAAAAACTCCGATAACTTAATTTCGAAAATGGAATTAGTTGATGTAGGCGATATGAAATATGCTTTTACTTTCACAGATATTGAGGTAAATCAAAACTTAGCGGGTCAGATTTTTTCATTTAATCCTCCTAAGGGAACGAAAGTTATTGATCTCCGTTAAATCAAATAAAAACTCAGCTAAAATCTGGGGAACTTTGTTAACAGTTGCTGTCTCGTTAATATTCCTTTTTATTGCCTTCCAAAAGGTAGATCTTTCTCGTTCGTTCTCAATAATCTCTGAGACTTCCTTTATTGCAGTGCTTCTTTACTTAGTTGTATTCTTTGCATCACATTATGCTCGTGCAATCCGCTGGAAATTTATGCTTGATTCTGTTAAGCCAAATATTTCTTACAATCATCTCTTTGGCTCTGTAATGGTAAGCTATGGAGTAAGTTGTATAATACCAAGATTAGGAGAAGTTTACCGCGCGTTATTTTTAGGCAAATGGGAAAATATTTCTAGGACTACAGTATTAGGAACAATAGTAGTGGAACGAATTATTGATGTTACTTTCTTTGCTTTCGCATCTTTGGTAAGCGCTTCAATTTATTCTGGTAATCTTTACGAAGAAATACCCTGGCTAAAAACATTATTAGTAACCGGCTTTAGTTTGATTTTCTTAGCTGTAATCTTTTTGATATTGTTAGTTCGGTTTCAGAATAGATTTACTGCCTTATTAGTTTCTTTAACTGCTAAGCTGAACTTTAAATTATCTGAAAAACTAAAATCGCTGTTTGAAACTCTTGTTGAAGGATTTTCGAGCATTAAAACTTGGAACCACTTTGCAGGTATTATTTTTTGGTCTTTTATCATAATGATGCTTTATGCGCTTAATACTTATGCTGGATTCTTTATGCTTGATATGCATAACGTTGAGAGCATTAACTTTGCTTCGGCTTGGATTGTTATGACGATTAGTTCTTTCGGAAATTTTGTGCCTACGCCAGGCGGAACCGGTTCTTATCATGCAATTGCAATTTTTGTTCTTACTAAGGTTTACGGTTTTGATTCCGAATCCGGTGCTGCTTACGCAATTCTTACTCACTTTGTTGGTTATGTTGCTTTCATTGTTTCTACTTTTATAATCATCTCCTACTTAAATATGAAAAGAGCAAAGCAAGGTTTGTCTAAAGAGACTTTTCTTTCTGTGCTGAAATTAAAAACGGATCAAAAATGAAGAAATATTTATTAATGGGAATCTCTGATAAATTAAAAAATAGAAAACCGATAACCCAGATTGAACGGATTAGCACAGAGCTAATCTGCCAAAATCAGGCAATTCAGTTTTATCTGCGGCCTATTAAAAATAAAGTGGTTATGTGCAATTCTATTTTTCATAGGTCTCTAATTCTTATTCTGTTTGTTTTCTCATCAAGTGCATTTGCACAGTGGGATTTTAGCGCTTCAATGGGCTTGGATTTCAAATCTATGCCAAGTTTTAGAGATTATGTAAACATTAATTTTGCAACTGCTAATAATCAAATTTCTTCCTTCAAGAGCGCAGTTTCCTTTAGCACAGAAATAGATTACAAAATTGCCCAGAATTTTGCTTTAGGTGTTGAGTATAATTTACAATTGGATTCTTACCTCGGTTCGCTAAGCAATTATGAAATCTCTTACGGATTACACCGCCCTTCTCTTATGGCATATTATATAATACCCGGCTTTGGCTATCAGTTTAAGTTAGGCGGCGGGCTTGGTTACAGATATGCGCTGCTTAAAGAGAAGATTATAACAAAAACAGATTATACATCAAGTGGTTATGGATTGGTTCTCAAAGCAGAAGGAAATACAATATTAGCCAATCATTTCTATGCTTTAATTGGAGGTAATTTGAGATACGACAACTCGGGCGAGCTCGCAAACGGCTCACAAAGCATTATTAATAAATCTAACGGTGAGAAACTCAATCTTAATTCAATTTCTTTCGGAATTTATTTAGGCTTAACTTTTACCTTTTAGGAGCATAAATTGAATTTTATTGAAGCTATTATTCTGGGAATTATTCAGGGCTTGACTGAGTTTTTACCAATCAGCAGCACAGGACATTTAACAGTTGCAGGAAAGTTAATGTACCTAATTTCTGAAGATAATCCTCAAAGATGGACCTCTTTTATTGCAGTAATTCAACTCGGTACATTGCTTGCAGTTTTAGCTTATTTCTGGAGAGATATTATCTCTATCATCCGAGAATTTTTAAGAGACAATTGGTTTAACCGGGTTAAATTTGCCGAGCAAACGCTTCACTCAAAAATGGGCTGGTATTTGATAATAGCAACTTTACCGGTTGTTATTGCTGGCATTACTTTCAGAGATATAATTGAAGGCGTTTTTACAAAAAATCTCTTTGTAATTGCCGCCAGCCTAATCATTCTTGCTCTAATTCTTGCTTTAGCAGAAAAGTTTAGCAGGTTAAACCGCAAGAGCGAAAGTTTGAATTGGATAGACGCGCTTGTAATTGGTTTAGCACAAGCATTAGCACTTATTCCAGGTTCTTCACGTTCCGGCACAACTATAACTGCCGGTTTATTTCTTGGCTTCAATAGAGAAACTGCTGCCCGCTTTTCTTTTCTACTTAGCATTCCGGCTGTTGCTGTAAGCGGTCTTTTGCAGTTCTACCAAGCCACAAAATTTATAGACCCTAACGGCTTTTTAGCTCTAATTATTTCTACTATTGTCTCGGGTATTGTTGGTTATCTCTCAATCGAATTTCTTTTGAAATATCTTAAGACAAAATCTATGCTCATTTTTATTGTGTACAGAATAATTGTTGGTGTTGTTATTATTGTTTTAATTTCTTCAGGATTAATTAGTCAGTAGGTACAATTATGAACTTCAAATCCGTCTTGACATTTGTTTTATTTTCTTTATTTCTTTTTAGCTGCGGTAAACGTTACAAAGCTGTAAATATCGAAAACGAGATTAGAAACGGAAAAAAAATTGAAGATGTAATAAAATTAAATGAAAGAGAGCAGCTTGTTGCAGTCTTAAATACAACTTTTGGAAAGATTGAGTTTGAGCTTTACCCAAATGAAGCCCCTAAAGCCGTAACTAATTTTATCGGCTTATCCATTCAAGGTTATTTCAATAAACTTACTTTTCATCGTGTGGTTAGAGATTTTATGATTCAAACTGGCGATTCAACTGCAAGCGGTGCCGGAGGAAGAAGTTATTTTGGCAGCGAGTTTGAAGATGAATGCACTCCCGAATTAAAACACAACGCTCCAGGTATAGTTTCTATGGCTAACCGCGGACCTCACACAAACACCAGTCAGTTTTTTATTACAACAGCAGCTACACCTTGGCTAGATGGTAAACACACTTTATTCGGAAAAATTATTGACGGAATGGATATAGTTTATGAAATTAACAGAGTAGATACCGACAAAATGGAGAAACCGATTATCTCTATCTTAATTAATAATGTTACTTTTGAAAAAAGAATCTATTAAGATTTATGGCAAAACAGAACTTACAACAGATAAATAAGGTAAGTAAATTTCTTTCTAAAGAAACTCTTTTGCCTATCTATTTTCTTTGCGGAGAAGACAGTTTCACAATTGAGCGTGTTGTAGAAGCTATAGAAAAAGTTGTTTCGCCATTCCTCTGTTCTGATTTTGACAGAGAGGTGTTTAATGCCAATAAAACTATTGAATTGACCCAGATTTTAGACCTTGCACTTTCATTTCCTTTCGGCGGAGGGAAAAAACTTATTGTAATTAAAAATTTTGAAAAGCTGAACGACAAAAAAAGCCTGAGCAGCTATGTTAAAAATCCGGCAGCTTTTTGTGTGTTAATTATTACAAACGAGGGTGATATTTCCGCCGCTTCAAGTGAACCATACAACCTGCTTATTTCTAATGGATTTTTGTTTGAGGCTAAACCAATTAAGGGAAATGAACTTGTTGATTGGTTTGTAAGATTAGCTAAAAAAAATAATTTAGATTTACCATCAGACCACGCAAGAGCTGTAATAGAAGTTGTTGGAGAAAATAAAGCACTGCTCGAAATGCAAATTCAAAAGTTTTTAGATTACTCAAACTCCGGTAAGATACTTTCGGTTGAAGAATTGATAAAACTTTCTTCTCCTACAAAAGAATATTCGATTTTTGACTTCTTAGCTGTTTTAGGACAAGCCAATAAGGCTAAGTCTTTAGAGGTTGGATTCAACCTGCTTAATTCTGGCGTTGAAATAGTATTGATTATAAATATGGTTGCAAAATTTATTATGACCACTGCACAAGCCCTTGATCTAAATAAGCAAGGTATTAAAGACAAATTTGCCGCTGGTAAACTTGCTGGAGTTAGTCCTTATTATTACGAAAACTGCCAAAAGGCTGCTTACTTTTTGTCTGATACAAAACTTCATAATGCTGCTAAAGCTCTTCTCAATGCAGATATAGCAGTAAAAAACTCCGGAATGGATCATAAAACAATTCTTCAGATTCTCATTTCGGAAATTTTAGGCGAAGTAGTTTTTTCTCCATTACAAAATTGATTGCGCAATAAACAATATATCGTAAAATTATCCGCAAATTTGAAACTTTTTCAAATATAATTAGGTAAAACCAACTTTGGTAAAACGTTTATCCGATTTGACAGATGAAGAACTAATTAAAGAGTATCAAGACAACAACACTCTTGAAGCCTATGAGATATTAGTGAAGCGGTATAAAGACCCGCTTATGAATTTTATTTATCGCTTTGTTGGCGATAGAGATGTTTGTACCGATGTAGTTCAAGAAACTATGATTAAGTTTTATCTTAACAAAGATTCTTATCGTTCTTTCGCAAAATTCTCTACTTGGATTTACACTATTGCCGCTAATCTGGCAAAGAATGAGCTCAAGCGTAGAAAACGAAGAATAATTTTTTCAATTGATAATTCGGATGATGAAAAATTTCCTCAAATTGAAGATAAAATGTTCTTGGCGCCGGATAAATCTGCAGATAGCGAAATTAAAAATGAAATAATTCAGAAAGCATTACTGAAAGTAAAACCGGTTTACCGAGAAGTAGTAATTTTGAGAGATATTCAAGATTTATCGTACGAAGAAATTTCTGAAATTACAGGATTGGCATTAGGTACTGTAAAATCAAGGATAAATAGGGGAAGAATACAATTACAAAAACTACTTAAGAACATATATAAAGAGTAGCCTATGAGCAAATTTTACAATAATAATGAAGAACAAAAATTTTCCAATCTGTTGGCTGACTTGAAAAAGCTGCCTAAGATTGAAGCGCCTGAAAATTTTGAATTCAATCTAATGACACGTATTCAAAATGGAAATTTTGAACAAGCTAAAGAGGAGAGACAAAGATTTAACCTCCTTAAATTTCTTGCACCATCGGCTGCGGTTTTGGCAACTGTTCTTTTGTTTTTTATTTTTTATCCTCAGCAGCAAGAGATACAAACAGAGATAGCTAAGAAGCAAAGTGTCACAGATACGCAATCAATTGCCAGCAACACATCTGCTAAAAAAATCGAATCTCTTTTTAGCAAGCCAGAAAAGAATACAGCAACTGAGGTAGATTACCTAAATCAGCAAAGCACCCAGAGTACAACTAAGAGTTCAATACCGGCAAAACAAACAGTAATATTCAATCCAAGAAAAACTGTTTCTGTTGATGATTACATCTCCGGCACAAATACCAGCCAAAACACCGGCTTAAGAAACAGTGTTGTAAACAGCGGCGAGCGCCCAATTTCAGATGGCTTTTTTGTCGAAAGGCAGGCAGATAAAAAGACAATAGAAAAATACAGAAACCAACTCGATTCTCTCAGAAAAGCCCAATTGAAGGCTGATTCTTTGAAAAAAGCAAGAAAATAAAGGCTCTTTTAGAGTTCTCTATTTGGATATTTGATTCATCGTAAGTAAATTTGAGCCCAAAATTTTAAGGAAGCAGTATTAAAATGAAACCAGGAATTCATCCAAGTTATAAGAAATGCGTAGTTACTTGTGTTTGCGGAAATACATTTGTTACTCGTTCAACTGTAAGCGGCATCAAACTTGAAATTTGTGCAGCATGTCATCCCTTCTTTACTGGAAAACAAAAAATGTTGGATTCTACAGGACGCGTTGAAAGATTCAATAAGAAATATGGAATGAAAAAAGCATAATTCTGTTTTTTTTTGTACGCCCAGGGCTGTTTTACAGCCCTTTTGCATTTTAAATAGTGATGAGGTGTAGTTGATGGAAATGACTTTGTTTTTACAATCTGAAAAAATCTCAAATACACAAAAGACTCTATTTATATCTATGGGGATTTTATTTATCATTCAAGGTGTTCTTAATTTAAATAGTGCAGCAATATTTGCATGGATTCAAATTACAATTGGGTTAGTTTCTTTGTTTATTGTTATGTATTTAATCTTAAGGAGAAAGGACTTAACCGCATTTATTAAGCTTGCAGAAGCTGGAATTTATTTTAAGAAAGCCATTTTAGTAAAGAAGTATTTGTTAACTCAAATGATATTCGAAAATTAGAGTTTTCTAAAAACTCAATTAGAATTACAGATAATCATAAATTGTATGAAATTAGTCTTAAACACTTAACCTACAAGCAGAGAAAAGAGGAATTGACTAACTTTCTTATAGCATTTGAGGAGTTTAAGGTTACTACCAAAATAAGTGATAATGTTTCGAGAACCGTTTAGTTATTATCTTTGCAAAGTAACTACCAAATGCATCTACAATTTAAATATAGTTGTTTGTTAAGATGGTTACAGTTGTAAAATAATTAATTGAAGTAGTTACTTCTGTTAATAATTATTGGTTACTATCATTATAAAACAACTTATAAATTTAACGCACCTTTTTAATGTTGGAAGCAATGGAAGAAACAAATGAAAGCTCCGGTTTAAATCTCTATCAAGGCGTAAGAGGTTTTGCCGTAAAAATTCTTAACCGCGTTGACCGCACAGACGCCTATCTCGATAAACTTCTCGATATAGAAATCAAAAATTCTAACCTTGTAGGCTCAGATAAAGCGCTTCTGTTTGAAATTGTTCATGGTGTTACAAGATGGGAAGGAAGAATTGATTGGATTTTAACAGGTTTTTATAAAGGACAATTTTCCAAAGCAATTCCCAACGTAAAAAACGCACTTCGTGTAGCTCTTTATCAAATTTTGTTTTTAGAAAAAGTACCAGATTACGCTGCAGTTAATGAAGCAGTTGAGTTCGTAAAAAAACTTCAAGGGCAGGCTGCTGCCGATTTGACAAACGCAATTCTTAGAAACATAATACGCAATAAGGAAGGTATCAGATATCCAAATCCGGATGAAGATGTTAATGCATACCTTAGTGCTTATTATTCACATCCTTCTTGGTTGGTAAAGCGATGGTTGAACAGATTTGGAAGGGATGAGACTGAAAAACTTTTAGTGGCTAACAATAACAAACCCTCTCTTACTCTTCGCGTTAATAATCTTGTTACAAATCCAGCCGAATTGAAATCTCTTTTAAATTCGGTTGATTTAAAGTTTACAGAAGGAAAATATCTTAAAGAATTTATAAAAATGAATTCTTTAACTAATATTACAGATTGGGAGTATTTTACAAAAGGATATTTTTCTGTTCAGGATGAGAGTACTGGTTTTCCAATAAAACTATTAAATGTAATGCAAGGAATGAGAGTTCTTGATTTATGTGCAGCACCAGGCGGCAAAACCGGATATATTGCCGATGAAATGAGAAATACCGGCGAGATTGTTGCCCTTGATAAATTTGAAAGTCGGCTAAAAATCTTGGAGAAGAATCTAACTAGATTGAAAGTATCCAATGTAATTACTAAGACAATTGATGCCTTTGATTATGTTGATGAAGCTGGGTTTGACAGAGTTTTAATAGATGCTCCTTGCAGCGGGCTTGGAACTTTAACCAAGAAGCCAGACCTTAAATGGAAAAGAGATTTGGGTGACATTAGAAAAATTGTTAATATTCAATACGAATTGCTGAAGAAAGGAGCATCTTTAGTAAAAGAAAATGGCTATGTTGTTTACAGTACTTGTACAATTGAACCTGAAGAGAATTACGAATTAATTAAGAAGTTTCTTGCCGAGAATGTAAATTTTTCAATTGTAAAAGATAGTTCTCTAATTCCAAAAACAGTTATTGATGAAAATGGTTGTGTTGCAACTTTGCCTCACGTTCATGGAATAGATGGTTCATTTTCAGCCAAATTAATTAGAAACAACTAAATGATGATATATGGCATTGGAAGCATTAAAAAAATTTGCTGATGAACTTAAAACAGAACGCGAAGCTAAGGGAATTAGCATTTTGCAAATTTCAGCTCGAACTAAAATTGATCCAAAATTTTTAACTGCAATCGAAAACGGGGAGTTTGATATCCTGCCAGAAATCTATGTGCGTGCTTTCATTAAAGAATTTGCACAAACAATAGAACTTAATCCGAAAGAAATAATTCTAAAGTTTGACAATGCTAAATCTGGAGTTCCAGAAAATCTACCAATTGCAGTTAAGAAACCAATCCCACAAACATTTTCTTATAATGAACAACTTGCATCTGAGAAAAGCCAGATAGAGAACAAATCTGTTAAACAACAGCATTCTACTCAATATTCAAATCAGTCCGGCACTTCAGATGAGAGTGGAACAGCAAATATTGATAAAGTTCCAATTAGTTTTATCAAAGCAAATCTAAATATTGTAGTAGGTGTATTGGTGTTAATAGCGGCTATATTAGTTTTCTATTTTGCAGTTGTTTTTGATTCTACACCCGATATTGTTACAGATCAGCAAGTACAACTACTTACAGATAAGACTAGCCGCTTTGAAGTTAAACAGCATGAAGCGCCTGTATTTCAAGATTCTGTTCCAATCGCCTCACCGGCTGTTCTATCAGATAGTTTACATCTTAAAATCCAGAACATGGAATATGTGTGGGTTAAGGTATTAAGTGACGGAAAAAATGTTCAGCAGGGAAATGTTAAGAAAGACAGTACAATGAACTTTAAGGCACTAAAACAGTTCAGAATTAGTATAGGCAATGCCGGTGCCGTAAAACTTTTCTTAAATGATAAACCGGTAAAAAATGTTGGTAAACAAGGTGAAATAAGACATATAACAATTACACCAGATACAATACGTTACTTAACAATTAAGCGTAATGAAACAAAGCCTGCAAGCACAGATAGATGAACTTCGCTCGTTAATTCGAGAACATGATTATAATTATTTTGTTCTCAACGAACCAAAAATTAGCGATTACGAATATGATCAGCTTTTCAGAAAACTTATACAACTCGAAAATGATAATCCGGAATTAATCGCTAGCGATTCACCAACGCAGCGAGTAGGTTCTGATTTAGTAAAAGATTTCAATTCAGTTACTCACCTAACTCCAATGCTCAGTTTAAGCAATAGTTACAACGAAAAAGAGTTATTAGATTTTGACCGCCGTGTGAAAGATGGATTGCCATCCGATGAAACTGTTGAATACATGTGTGAATTAAAAATTGATGGTGTTTCTGTTAGCTTGCTTTATGAGAATGGGAAATTAAAAACAGCAGCAACCAGAGGAGATGGAACTACGGGCGAGGAGGTAACGGCAAATGTTAAAACAATTCGTTCAATACCTTTAAGCGTAGATTTAACCGCCAATCACAGTATAAATCTTAATCATATTGAAGTACGCGGCGAAATTTATATAGAAAACGAAGCCTTTAGAAAGTGGAATGAAGAGAGAGAATTAAGCGGTGAAAAAACATTTGCAAACCCACGCAATACTTCTGCCGGTACAATCAAACTGCAAGACCCTAGGATTGTTGCTAAACGCCCGCTGCAAATTTTTATTTATTATTTATACTCTTATTCTTCTGAACTAATTTCTCAAAAAGAAAATCTTGAGCTTCTAAAAAGCCTCGGCTTTAGAGTTAATGAAAATTATAGTTATTGTAAATCAATTCAAGAGGTGATTGATTTTTGCAGGAATTGGGAAAACAAAAAAAATGAACTGCCATACGAAATTGATGGAATTGTAATTAAAGTTAATTCATTAAAACAACAGAGGATACTTGGCAGCATAGCAAAATCGCCGAGATGGGCATCTGCATATAAGTTTAGAGCAAAGCAAGCTAATACAAAACTTAACAAGATTACTTGGCAGGTTGGAAGAACCGGTGCGTTAACTCCTGTTGCAGAGCTCGAACCTGTTTTTTTAGCCGGCTCCACAATTAGCAGAGCAACTTTGCATAATTACGATGAGGTGCAAAGAAAAGATATTAGAGAAGGAGACATTGTTATAATTGAAAAGGGAGGAGATGTAATTCCGAAGGTTGTTTCTGTAGAACTAAATGCACGCGGTAAGAACTCTAAAGAAGTTTCTCCACCTTCTGTTTGTCCGGAATGCAGCTCTATACTTTTTAGACAGGAAGAAGAAGCAGCTATTTACTGCGAAAACAAAGAATGCCCCGCTCAAGTAAAAGCAAGTATAACACACTTTGCTTCTCGAACGGCAATGGATATAGAAGGACTTGGTGATTCTTTGGTTAGTTTACTTGTTGATTTAGGATACTTACACACTTACGCCGATATATATTCACTTAAAGAGAAATCAGGAGAATTAATTAAGATAGACAGATTAGGTAAAAAGAGCGTTTCTAATTTGTTTGAAGCCGTTGAAAAAAGTAAAGAAAAGCCTTTTGATAAAGTACTTTTTGCCTTAGGAATTCGTTATGTTGGTTCAGGAGCTGCTAAAAAATTAGCTGAACACTTTCTTTCAATAGATGCATTAGCTGGTTCTACTCAAGAGCAAATAGAAGTAATACATGAAATTGGTCCAAGCATAAGTAAAAGTGTTAAAAGATTTTTCCTTGATAAGCACAATACTAAACTGATAGAAAAACTTAAAACTGCCGGAATTAATTTTACTTCGGAGCCTAAAAATCTTAAATCGGAATCTCTTGCTGGCAAATCTTTTGTTTTAACCGGAACACTCTCATCAATGTCTCGTGAAGAGGCAAAAGCAAAAATACAGGAGCATGGCGGTGTTGTAACCTCTTCAGTTAGCAAGAATACAGATTTTGTTGTTGTTGGCGATAATCCCGGTTCTAAGTACGAAAAAGCACAGAAACTAGGAATCATAATTCTTACTGAAGAAGATTTAATTAAGCTGATATAATAATGTTAGAAGAACTAAAACGTAAAATTGCTCACTATTTGATCAAGAAGAAGTATCTTCGCCATTCTCCTGAGGCTATTGCTTTTAAATCTGTAATAAAAGATGCTAAAGAAGTATTTGTAATAATGCCTTTCAACGAAGTGGATTTTGCAGATTCATTAGAATTAGTCAAGTACTTTCATATTCACAAAAAGGATATTACAATTTTCCTTTCGGAAGGCAGGCAAAGCTCTGTTCCATTATCTCATAACTATAAATTTTTCTCCTTTCTACCGGTTCAGATAAGCAGATTTTTTCTGCCGGACAAAATGCTGATTGCAAGATTAAAGGAGAAATATTATGACTTAGTAATAGATCTTAACAGGCAGGAAGATACATTTTTCAGCTGTGTAGCAAATGTTGTTAAATCAAAAGTACGTATAGGTTTCCGCAAAAATCGCTCGGAAGATTATTATAATCTACTGTTTGAAAGCAGGCTAAATGAAAATTCTTCGGCTTATAAAAGGCTTTTGGAACATCTTAGTATGTTTTGATTGTTTCATTGGGATTACGAGGCTTTATTTGTAAATTTGTATAAATAAAAGACAGAAAAATTATGGGCGAAAATTTCAATTACGAACTAAAGAGAATTGGTGATATTGCCATTTTTAAGTTAAATGAAAAGAGATTCGATTCTACTATAGCTGGTTTTGTTAAAGGCGAATTTACTATTTTACTTCATACCGAGGATGTACGTAAGCTTATAATTGATCTTTCGGAAGTTGAGTATTGTGATAGCTCGGGTTTAAGTTCAATTCTACTTGCTTTTAGAATTCTTCAGTCTAACGAAGGTCTCATCCGCTTAGCTTCACCAACTAAAAACGTTAAAACACTTATCGAAATTTCTCAGTTAGATCGTGTTCTTACAATTTATAACACTGTTAATGAAGCTATTAAAGATTTAGAAGCAGTTTAATCAGCTTTAGCTGCTAAGAAATTATTAATTAATGCGTAAAAAATTTTCAGCGCTTATTTCCCGATGATTGATAAAGATATTTTAAAAAAGATAAAGCTCGTTGTTTTCGACTTGGACGGTACGCTTGTTAATGATCAAAACCAAGTTGGAGATGAAACAAAATGTCTTATAAAAGAATTATCTTCTTTAGGTGTTCAATTTTCTATAGCTACTGGCAGATTGCTAAGTGCAGTTACCGAACACGCAGATCAATTGGGCATAAAAATTCCACTTATAACTTTAGACGGTACTTTGATTCAAAGATACCCTGGTGATAAAAGTATTTTTGAATCACATCTTCCTAAAAAATATGTTCAACGTGCATTAAAACTTGCTGATAAATATTTAGTTCAAGCTGCTCTCTGCCATGATAAAGCTATTTATTACACAGAAGAGAATGCAATTTTTCCTAGCCTGATGGATAAGTTTGGAGCAAAATATCTGCAAGTTTTTTCTTATGATAATTATTTGAGCGAAACTCTCGAAGTAATTATGGTAAGCGAGTATAAAGAAAATGTTAAGCACGTTTCAAACAAGATGTCGTTTCCATATACATTTGGAGTAAGAACTGCATTTTATAAAGCCAGCGGACAAGGCGGTAACTACTACGTTGAAGTTAGAAAAATGGGATGCAGCAAAGGAGCTGGTCTTAAACGTCTGCTCAAACATCTCAAGATTAAGGTTAAAGAAACTGCAGTTGTTGGTGATTGGTACAACGATAAATCATTATTTGAAAATGATTCATTAAAAGTAGCTATGGAAAATGCTGTACCGGAATTGAAAAGAATGGCGGATCTAATTTTGAAGAAAAATAATAATGAAGATGGTACTGCCGATTTTCTAAAAATGTTACTACAAGCTAAGAAATAATGTTCACGCCAGAAGTAAAATCTATACTTAGAAGAAGCAAAAGAATCAAAATTCTATTGGTCTTCTTCACAATTCTTACAGTTGTGCTGCTGTTTCCTAAAGGCGAATCTTTAGAATCCGAGATTACAGTTGGTTCAATTTGGATTCATGAAGATTTAATTGCAGCTACAACATTCGAAATACTAAAAGACCCTAAGGTTTACGAATTAGAAAAAAACCTTGCTATAAAAAACGTTTATCCAATTTATGTTCGCGATACTACTTTGCAGAACAAAATGGTTGATTCTATGAGTGTGTATTTAGAATTGTTACGCACAGAATTTGACGATACTTACTTTGTTTCTAGTAACGGGAAATTAAGTAAAGCCGCACTAACAATACTTCAAAAACTTAAAACTCCTAAAACAAATGTCTTTGGAAAAAGAATTACTATAAGCGAACTATTACGAAATGCTCACACTACCCTTGAAGAAATTTACAAAGTTGGTTTAATTAGCGGAAATGAAAATAAGCGTGATTCGGTAGCTATTCGGGAAGGCAATTATGAAAAAATTTATGCAAAGAATACTTTTATAGAGTTAGAAAAACTTAATGATTACATTGCCTTCAAAGCAAAAGTGCTGGTTGGTAGTAACTCAGATTTAATAGAAGTCATTGAGGAAATCGTACATCTTTTTGCCAAACCTAACATTACTTTTAGCAAAAAATTAACTGATGAAGCCATAGAAAATGCGCAGGCTAAAGTTGTGCGTAATATTGGAATTGTAAATGAGAATGAAAGAATTATCGCAAAGCATGACCGTATATCGCATGAGGCTAAACTAAAAATCGATTCTTATAGGATTACTAAAGGAGAAGTTCGGAGCTTTTTTAGTCGGATTTTGCAAAACCTTGGAAAATTTTTACACATTTTTCTGGTTATGCTTCCAATGATGATTTACATCTTTCTTTTTCGCCCAAAAATACTTAACGATAATTTAACAATTGGTTTAATTTCTGTTGTAATTCTGTTTATCAGCTTTCTTACTTATTTTGTTTACAGCATAAATTTATCCTCGCCGCTTGAGTATTTGATTCTTGTGCCTGTTGCTTCAATGCTTCTCTCAATTATTTTTGATTCCAGAATTGGATTCTACGGCACGGTAGTAATTTCGTTAATAGTAGGTGCATTACGCGGCAACGATTATGTTTTTGCAGTAACTAATATTGTTGCTGGCGGTTTAGCAGCCTACACGGTTAGAGATATTAAAAACAGAGCTCAGATATACCGTTCTTTTCTATACATACTTTTGGGTTACTTCTTAAGTATTCTGGCTTTTGGTTTAGAACGTTTTGAATCAATTAACGATATGCTTTCCTGTTTTACATTTGCAGCTTTTAATGCGTTGATTAGCCCAGTGCTTACCTATGGTTTAATAGTATTTGTAGAAAAGATTTTTAACTTAACAACAGATTTAACATTTCTTGAGCTAACAGATTTAAACCGACCGCTGTTAAAAGAATTGGCAAGGAATGCACCCGGTACTTTCAGTCATTCGATTTCGATGGGAACTTTAGCAGAAACAACCGCCGAAGCAGTTGGAGCTAACGCAATTTTGGCAAGAGTTGGTGCTTATTATCATGATATTGGTAAGATTTTAAACCCGGATAGTTTTGTAGAAAACCAAACAGATTCAAATAGTGTTCACGAGAATTTAGCCCCGGAGAGAAGTAAAGATTTAATTAAGGAACATGTTCAAAATGGAATTTTGCTTGCAGAAAAAAATAAACTTCCAAAAGAGATTATTGATTTTATCCCTATGCACCACGGTACAATGGTAATTACATACTTTTATGAGAAAGCTAAAGAATTATATGGAGAAGAGAATGTTAATATTGATGAGTTTAGATACGGCGGACCAAAGCCTAACACTAAAGAAACTGCAATAGTAATGCTTGCAGATGCTTGCGAATCTACTGTAAGGTCTTTACATGATGCCGATCCGCAGGTGATTGAGAATGTAATTAATAATCTTATTAATTCAAGAATTGAAGATGGACAGTTAGATGAGGCGCCTTTAACTTTTAATGATATTAATAAAATTAAAGACTCATTTCTGAATATTTTAATGGGGCATCATCATAGAAGAATCCGCTATCCAAACCAAGAAGAACTAGAAACTAAGCCTGAAGAATAATGTAAATGGAACAGTTCATTTTAGAATTTATTTCCATTTTACGTTATGAAAAAAATCTTTCGGATAACACTGCCAAATCTTATCTAAGTGATCTCAAAAAACTGCTTGCATATTTAGAGCAACAGTGTATTAAAGACTGGAATGAAACAACAAGCATAATTCTATCTGAGTTTTTTTACGAGCAAAGGAAAAATAATTTGAGCAGTGCAACAACTGCTCGTTATAAGACATCAATTAAGATTTTTTTTCAGTTTCTAGAGAGCAATAATTTCATAAAGAGAAATCCAACTATAACATTAAGTAAAGTTAAACTCACGAGAAAATTACCTTCAGTACTTTCGTTGGATGAGATTGAAAGAATTCTAAATGCTCCAAATGTAAAAGAGAAATCGGGTTTGCGAGATAAAGCAATTCTAGAATTGTTTTACTCCTCGGGCTTGCGGGTAAGTGAGCTTACAAATCTAAAGGTTAATGATCTTTACTTTGATGAAGAGGTAATACGTGTACTTGGAAAAGGCTCAAAAGAAAGAATTATCCCAATAGGTAGCAGCGCAATAACTTGGATCAATGAATATCTTATTGCATCACGTCCTCTCTTTGAAAAGAAAGATAAAAGCCAAGGCTATGTTTTTTTGAATTATCGTGGAATGAAGATTAGCAGAATCTCGGTTTGGAAGTTGGTTGAGTTCTACGGAAAGAAGGCGGAACTTAGCAACGAAATTCATCCGCATATTTTCAGACATTCTTTCGCTACTCATTTAATTGAAGGCGGAGCAGATCTTCGCGCAGTTCAAGAAATGCTTGGGCACTCAGATATTTCTACTACTCAAATTTATACTCATATAGATAGACAATACATTAAGCAAGTGCATAAAGATCACCATCCGAGAGGATAGCGTTTGAACAACTACTTGCTACATATTTTATTCTTCACTTTATTTATTTCCCTTTTTGTATCCGGATGTAAACCTGCTGTTGATGAATTACAAAGGGATAAACTAAATCCTTACTCGGTTTTGTTGGGAAATTTTAAAACTTATGAACAAGCATTAAAATTTAAGGTGAATTTGAGTGATTCGATAAGAGCACATTCGAGATTAGAATCCACAGCCAAAAAAAGCTATAAACTTCTTTATGGAAAATATTCAACTTCTTATGATGCAGGAGAAAAAGGCTTTGATTTGTTTCTACAGAAGCGAATAAAGAATTATGAAATTAGCCGCAACGGGCAGCGTGTTTTAGATGAGTTTGTAAATGTACCGTTCATTGGCTTTTATCTAGGTAAGCCGGCTTTGTATAATTACAACTTGAAAACTAAACAGACAGAAATTTTATGGAGCAGATTTAATAAAAAAGTTTTATCAGTTAGGTTAACAAAAAAAGCGAAGTCGGTTTTCATTATTACTGCAGAAACTATTACTAAGAATATTTACCAATCATCACTTAAGGAAACTTCCCTGCATTTTCTGCGGAGGAATGAAGATGAATCTGAAGTACTGATGCAGCTTGGAAACGTAGATCGAATTTATTCTTATTGGGATATGCCCGATACTTTCCGAATCAATACTACTTTTCCAGATTCAAATAACTCTCGTATAATTTACCAGAGAATAAATTCTTGGGATAATTATGGCAGAAGTGGAAAAACAAGCCAGCGCTCTTTTGATATTTTAATCCAAGGTTATCCGGTAAAGCCAAAGCCTAAGCTAGAAATATTTTCTCCTAATACTTTATTACAGATTAGAGCAGCTAAGTTTAACGGAACTACACACTTTTATATCATTAACTTTCCTGATAAGTCAGAACTCCTGGCATTCTCACTCCAGGGAGAAATTAAAGATATAAGTTGGTCGGAAGATTCGAAGTATGTTCTTGTTCTTACTGAAGAAGAAATTAAAACGAACAAAACAGCCGCAAAACAAAAACAGCTTTTAACTGTTTATGATACATTTAGTAAAAAAGTAGTAAGAATAATTGAAGGAAATGGATTTAACAATTTATTACTTCGAGGAAAGTTCATATTTTTTGATGAAAGATTGAATGGAACAAAACATATTGTGATAAAAAGTATTCAAGATAAAACAGTTTACGACACAATAAATTTACCCGGCGGATGTGCGCTGAATATTTTACCGGACTGATAAATCAATGAAAATTTATTTTAGAATTCTCTCTTACGTCAAACCGTTTAAAAAGCATCTTGCTGCTTCAATCATTTTTACAATACTTTTTGCAATCTTAAACGGTGCCTCTATAACTCTTACTATTCCTTTGTTAGATACACTTTTTGCTCAAGATAAAACTGTAAAAACCGAGCAATCGATCCCAAAAACTATTTCTACTCCAATCTTGGGTTTGATGAATGAATTTATTGATACAATTATTAATTCATTTAAAGAAATTGTTTTTTCAGGCTCGCAAAACCAAATCTTGTTTAAAATCTGCTTGCTCTTATTTCTAACTTTCTTGTTAAAGAACGTATTTGGCTATTTGCAATCATATTTTCTTGCTTTTGTAGAGCAGGGAATGATCAGAGATTTACGCAACCAGGCGTATTTCCATCTCCATAAACTGCCAATGAGCTACTTTAAAAATGAAAAAACAGGAAATCTGATTTCCCGCTTAACTAACGATGTTTACGTTGTACAGACAAGTGTTTCCGCTGTCTTCTTAAATATGATTCGTGAACCTTTCTCAATTCTTGTATTTCTGTTGATTGCTTTGAGTATTAGCTGGCAATTAACTCTATTTTCATTTCTTGTCATACCAATTTCAGCAGGTATTATTGGATGGATCGGGTTAAAACTTAGAAAGCAGACTTGGATTTTACAAGAAAAGATGAGTGGAATTACAACTACTTTACATGAAACGATTACAGGCGTAAAGATTGTAAAAGCATTTGGTATGGAAGACTACGAAAACAAAAAGTTTTCCGGTCAAACTTTCAGCTTCTTTAAAACTATATTGAAAATTAACAGAATCCGTAATGCTTCACCGCATATTACAGAAGTTCTAAGTGTAATTGTTGGCTGCTTAATGATTTATTTTGGCGGGCAATTAGTACTTGTTAATAAATCTTTAAGTGCAAGTGAGTTTATAACTTTTCTACTGGCAATATTCCAAATGATGCCGCCTATAAAGGAATTAAGCAGTGTAAATAATCGTATTCAAGAATCTAGCGCTGCAGCAGAGCGTGTGTTTGAAATTTTAGATACCGAGCCAAGAATAAAAAATACTGATGCCCCAATATCTAAAAATGATTTTTTGGAGTCCTTAGAGTTCAAGAATGTTTCCTTTCATTACGATGATTCTGAAGAATTAATTCTCGATTCTATTAACATTAAAGTTGAAAAAGGAAATATATTAGCAATTGTTGGCAGCAGCGGCGCCGGCAAAACTACTATGGTAGATTTGATTCCCAGATTTTACGATCCAACTAATGGTAAAATTCTTATCGATGGAATTGATTTCAAAGATGTTAGAGTAGAAGACTTACGCAAACTATTAGGTATTGTAACTCAAGAAACAATACTCTTTAACGAAACAGTAAAAAGCAATATTTCTTACGGAATAGAAAATTGTACCGAAGAAAATATAATAGCTGCGGCAAAAGCTGCTAACGCTCACAATTTTATTGTGGATTTGCCGAACGGTTATAATACTATTATTGGTGAAAAAGGCACAAAACTTTCCGGCGGGCAGCGCCAACGCTTGAGCATTGCTAGAGCTCTACTGAAAAATCCTCCTATAATGATTCTTGATGAAGCTACTTCGGCACTGGATAATGAATCTGAAGTTCTAGTGCAAGAAGCTATTGAACGTTTGATGGCAGAGCGTACCACTTTTGTAATTGCTCATAGATTGAGTACTATAAGAAATGCTCACAGGATAATTGTTCTCGATAAAGGGAAAATAATTCAAGATGGAAAGCATGATGAGTTGCTCTCACAAGAAAATGGAGTTTATAAAAAACTTTATGAACTTCAATTCAGAGTTTAGCGTAAAATTGGATTAGGTTTTATTTATGAATCTATCAGCAGTAATAATAGCAAAGAATGAAGAAAAAAATTTGGAAATCTGCCTTAAAAGCATAACCGAAGTTTTTGAGGATATAGTTGTGATAATAGATTCGAGTACAACTGATAACACTTTAGCTGTTGCTTCAAAATATCAAAGTGTTAATTGTGAAGTGCTTGATTGGCAAGGCTACGCAAAGACTAAAAGCTATGCTGTTTCAAAAACTAAACATAACTGGGTGTTTTGGATTGATGCAGATGAAGAATTAACAAAAGAACTTGCAGATGAGTTGATTAAATTTAAGCAGAGCACTCCAAAATATACATGTTACGATGTAGCACGCCGGGCTTTTTTTCTTGGCAAATGGATCAAACACAGCGGCTGGTATCCTGCTAGAATTAAACGCCTTTTTAACAAGAACTGTGTTTACTTTGATGATAAAAAAGTTCATGAAGGATTGATTGTTGAGGGAAGGATTGGCAGCTTAAAATACGATCTAAATCATTACACGGACCCTAACATAGAACACTATTTTACAAAGTTTAATTCTTATACTTCGCTTGCCGCTAAAGAACTTAATCTAAAAAATAAAACTGCTTCCATAACTGATATTCTCCTTCGTCCGCTTTTTTTATTTCTGAAAATGTATATCTTGAAAAGAGGCTTTTTGGATGGATTGCATGGATTTATACTTGCAATTTTTTCTTCGGTATATGTTTTTGCAAAGTACTGTAAACTTTGGGAGCTCAACAGAAAACTATGACTATTGGAATTATTCCTAATATTACGAAGACGGAAGTAAGCGGAATACTTGAACAAATTATTCTTAACATAACCAAGAATGATCTCGATTATGTTATAAGTAATTCCCTACTTAATTTATCAGCTTACCTTCCAGCTAATATCGATAAGGATAAATTTATACCGCTCGAGCAAATAGGAAGCCAAAGTGATATGGTCGTTTCAATTGGAGGAGATGGCACAATGCTAAACACTGCTTTTCATGTTAGGAAAAGCGGAACTCCGATTGTAGGCGTAAATTTTGGTAAACTTGGTTTTTTAGCTGAGTTTGATGTTGATAGTTTTAGCAGTTTTCTAAAAGAAGTTAAAAACAATAATTACGTTGTTGAAGATAGAATTGCTTTAATAGGTTATGGTACTGGTATTGAAGAAACTTTGTATGCAATTAATGATTTGGTTATTGATAAAGGCTCCTGGTCTAAGATGATTGAACTTACTGTTTATGTTGATGGTGAATATGTAACTACTTTTGCAGCTGATGGAATTATTGTTGCAACTCCTACAGGCTCAACTGGATATTCACTATCAACAGGAGGTCCTATTGTTAACCCTAAAGCAGATGTGATAACGTTAAGTCCAATTTCTCCTCATACTCTTACTATGCGCCCGCTTGTAATTTCTAGTTCACAAAAAATTACATTAAAGGTAAACTCTCAACACGATACTATTCAAGTTAGCAGCGATGGACAGCGTGTAAATTTTATAAAGCCGCCAGCAGAAATTTATATTGAAAAGAGTAACGAGCCGGTAAAACTTGTTCATTCAACCATGAATAATTATTTTGAAACACTTCGTAAGAAATTATTATGGGGACTTGATATACGCCAATCAAACAACTCATAGAGGTTGTAATGAAAACATCATTTATAATCCCGATCTTATTAATCACAAGTTCATTTTTCGCTCAACTCAACAAAACAGCGATTGACGAAAAAACCGGAAAACAAATGCTTATTGGAATTTGTGATCGTAATGCTTTTGCAGATACTAATCTAGCTTGGTGGTTTAATGCTGAGTATGATAATTACGAACCGGATTCATCAGCAGCTTCCAAACTGAAATCTTTCATTAACACTTTCGAGATTAAAATTGTGATGGCTTCTTGGTGCGGCGACAGCAAAAGGGAAGTACCACGTTTTTATAAAATCTTAGATACAGCCGCTTACGATTACAATACCTTCGAACTTGTATGTGTTGATAGAAACAAGCAATGCGCCGAAGGAGAGATTGATAAACTAGATATTAAGTTTGTTCCAACTTTCATTTTTAGTAAGAATGGTATTGAAGCTGGAAGAATTGTAGAAATTCCAAAAGGGAAGCTGGAAGAAGATATTTTAGAAATTGTTTGCAAGTAGAAAACATATGAATATTAAAGCTATAATTTTTGGTGCTACCGGAATGGTTGGCGAAGGAGTGTTGCTGAAATCGCTAAATCATCCGGATGTTGAAGCAATTTTAGTTATTGGAAGAAGAGAATGTGGAATTACTCATTCCAAACTCAAAGAAATTGTTCTCAGTGATTTCTACAATTACGATGCTGTTGAAGAAAATCTTGCCGGATATAATGCATGTTTCTTTTGTCTTGGCGTTTCTTCAATTGGGATGAATGAAACTGTTTATACAAGAATTACTTATGATTTAACATTGAGCGCAGCTAAAACTCTTTCTAAGCTTAATCAAGAAATGACTTTTTGTTATGTTTCCGGGCAAGGGACTGATAGTTCTGGAAAGGGTAAGTTGATGTGGGCGAGGGTGAAAGGTAAAACGGAAAATGATTTGGCTAAACTTCCATTTAAAGCTGCATTCGCATTTAGACCAGGTTACATAAAACCAACTGACGGACAAAAGCGAGCATACAAAGCATCTGAAGTAATTGGAAAAATATATCCGCTGTTAAAAACTTTCTTCCCAAAGTTTGTTTGCACTATGGATGATCTTGGATTGGCAATGATTAATACGGTTAAGTTTGGTTATGAAAGAAATGTGCTCGAGAATGAAGACATTGCAAAGCTAACATCTGAAGTATAGAAAGAAGTAGGGAACGGATTTAACAATTCCCTACAAAATAACTCAACTATTTACTATACCGACATTTGTCGTTATTTAAGCAGCAACATTTTATTTATTGTTTGATAATTACCGGCAGTTAAGCGGTAGATATAAGTTCCCGTTGGCAGTTCCGAAGCGTTAAATTCAACCTCAAATCTTCCGGTAGGCTTTACTTCATTAACTAGTGTAGAAACTTCGCGTCCGAGAATATCAAATACTTTTAGAGTTACAAATCCGGACTCAGCTATTGAATAAGATATTCTTGTAACCGGATTAAATGGATTTGGGTAATTCTGTTCTAAGCTGTATGATTTCGGAGTTTCAACTATTTCGTTTTCTTTTGATAAAGCATTCATCTCAGATTTCAAGTTATCGGCTGATAAAGTATTTGTTTGCGGTGGATTAACCGGCAGTGGATCGGCGGTTACATCTACAAACCACTCATTTGATGTCTTTGTCGTACCGGATGCATCAGTTATAGAACATTTCAAATAATAATCGCGCAAGTCGGTAGGATTATGCGGTCTTGTTAATACATCGGAATTAAGTCCCAGCGGAACCCATTCATTACTTGGTGCTAGATTAATAATTATTTCTCCATCTTTTTTCTTCTCTTTATCTTTTTTCTCTTTTTCTGCTTTAACACTTGCAAAACTTTGCAAATAACCGCCCCCATCTACATACTTAATTTGCCAATTATATGTAAATGGTTCTAAACCATTCTGTGCAGTAGCACCCCAAACACCAGTAGCCCCTTGATATAATATTTCGGTACCAATAAGACTGACGCCTGTAATTGGTATTGGTAATAAATCTGCTTCTTTAGCAAACCAATATAATAGCCCAGCTGTGGCTCTAATTGCATGCGGGAAAGTCGCATTACGTATATTTTCGTGCAAAATGGTTTTTGTATAGGGATAATAAGGATTGGAATAAGTACTGCTGGATGATGGGGCAACACCAATTGGGAAATACTGATTTAATTCCGAGTTATTGTTTGCTTTCGTATCATCTCCATCGTAATGAAAACTAGCAAAATGAGCTGTAATCTGATTCAAAGTATACATCAAATGATGAAGTGGTGTGTCATTAGACACGTATGGGGACATAATGCTTCCAAAATCACTCCATACTTTTTGTGCACTCCAATAATTTACATTACTATTGTCGTATGGGTCATTGTCTGTGCCTAAGTGCATATATTCACCTTCATATGTTTCATCAATAGAAGAGCGATGATCATCGGTATGTACATGAGCAGGGACAGACATATCCCCAAGCAAATGGATCATCCTACCAAGAATCTCAAAAACAATTCGTGTTCTATAATTGGATTCTATATAGAAGTTACTTCCAGGAAGCCAAATTTTTTCTTCACCGGTTTTAACATTTTTCGAAATGGTAAGTGCAAAACTAGGAGTTTTTATTAATCCTGTTTTGTACAATTGTATCAAATTGTCTTAATGGAATGATACGGCACTAAGATCTTCCGCATATAACTTTAATTGGTTACCATAAACATCTGTAACTAATAAGCCACCAGGAAACAATAAATAATTGTTAGAATAATAATTCAAAACTTTCTGATATGCGTTCGGAATATCACTATATGGGACGCCAGGAGTATAAAAAGCTGCAAAATTTGTTGGGAAATTATCTCCAAAATCTGCGTCTCAAAAATGTGTAACGGATGCCAGCCAATGCTGTGTGATTGGGTTTACTGCATTGCCATAACCCCAAAGAATGTCAGTCACATCTTCTCTAAAAGCTCCACAGACTATTTTTCCAGAACTGTAGTCATCACTTCCTCTGCTAGAGCTGCTACTATATCCATTTGTTTCAGTAGTTCCAACATGAGCAGCCATTCTAGGTATATCACGACCTATTTGCATCTGTAATAATTTAAAGGCTTCTCTTACTATATACTGATGTACTCTTTCTGAATGACCATAAATCATATTGCAAGTCAATATTGTTATCATTATTAACGATATGCTAAATTTTAAAAGTTTTTTCATTTTTTCCTATAGTTCATATTTGTGTTGAGATTCCAACTGTTAAAAGCCAAGGTTTCGAAACGTAAAAAAAAGACCCCCATCTGAAACTATTTTTAATAAAAACTTCAAAATAATTCAGTTTATAAACAACTTTAACATTTATCAAGGGTCCAAAGGATGGTTCTTCATCATTGCTATATAATGACAGTCCTATATCTGTTTCAAAAAACATGGTACTATAAATGCTGTCCCTCCTCTTATAAAGGAGGTTGAAATAGTATAATAATTTCTTTTTATAAAGCGCATTATGCTCATATGTTTGACTGTGTCCGACTAATTCCAAACCCAAAAAATGTTTTTGAGTTTGCCAAAAATCATTTGCTAGTTCAACAGTAAAAGCAAAACCTGGCTTTCGGCTTTCATAATAATATGGATTCGTTAAATCATATTTAATTCCACACCCAAAACCAATTTGAGTAAATTTCCCATTTTCTATTTTCTCATCTAACTTTTGTGCTCTAACAAAACAGCTAAAAAAGAATAATACTATGATTACTTTTTTCATTTTAACCTCTCATAGTTTATAAACACATATTTCTTTGCTCATTATATAAACTTCTTTTTCATTCTGAACCTCCAATTTAGCTATTAGCTGTAAGCCATAAGCTCTAAGCTAAGAACACAGCGTTTGTAATTCTGTTAATTAGATTCTTTTGCTGTCATTTCAAATCTCACGTTTTTTGTGAGCTGAGAATCATAACACGAATAAGGTTTCTCTCCCGATTAGCGCAACGGCTAATTGGTTTTCCGCACCGGCAAAAGAAATTGCTGTAAGAATAATCTATAAACAGCTTCAAATAAACGCCCATCCCAACCCTTCCCAAAGGGAAAGGCTTCTAATTCTGTCAGGCAATTAGTAAGTAAATCATTGATAGTATTTCTTATCTTAAGGAAATTCATTTGTGTTTTGTTAAGACCCCAATTCTGCAGAGTCCACCCAAAATATTTGTTTTTATTTCTTGCTCAACTAAATCAATTTATGTTCAAATAGCAAGAGAGAAAATTTTCCCATTTAGGTATGTGCAAAAAAAATCCCGACAAACTTTGCCGGGATTCTTCTAACTACTCAATACTAAAATTTAAATACTTCTTCTATCAGTTTTTATTCATTGGAATTAATTCTGGAACATCTATACTTTCTTTGTAATTTTTTGGTTTTTTAGAATTTCCATTTCCATTTGAACCGTTTCCATTTCCATTCTTTTTAGTAACTAATTCAACCGGAATTTTTGTATCGGATTTAGTTTCAGCGTGGGCTTCTCTATATACAAAAACTTCGTTCTTGTAATTACGCATAACAACACGGTCATCATCTCTGTGCAGCACATACTGAGGAAGTACGGGAATCTTTCCGCCGCCGCCTGGTGCGTCAATAACAAAATGTGGAACAGCAAGCCCGCTTGTATGTCCGCGCAGCTTAAACATAATTTCCAAGCCCTTATCGAGCGATGTTCTAAAGTGGTTAGCGCCGCGGGTTTCATCTGCCATATATAAGTAGTATGGACGAACTCTGATTTTAAGAAGTTTAGTAAAAAGCTCTTTCATTACTTCGGCATTGTCGTTAATTCCTTTCATTAGTACAGCCTGATTACTAACTGGAATTCCTGCGTTAGC
The DNA here is from genome assembly GCA_964575995.1 of uncultured Melioribacter sp. GTDB lineage: Bacteria > Bacteroidota > Ignavibacteria > Ignavibacteriales > Melioribacteraceae > Stygiobacter. The sequence goes on from CAZNTN010000003.1 coordinate 84,092, forward strand.
AAGCATCTCGCAAGCTTTTGTACTTTCTGGTGTTATTTCCCAAGGATGATTGAAGTGAGTATTTACATAGATAGGATGATACTTTTTAATCATTTCAACAAGCTTTGGTGTAATACGATGAGGAAGAACACAAGGCATCTTAGAACCGAGCCGGATTATTTCTATATGTGGAACCTGTCTCAGGCGCTTTAGAATTTTTTCCAGCATTGTGTCTGTTAACATCAACGGATCTCCTCCGGACATAACAACGTCTCTAATCTCCGTATGTTTTTCAAGATACTTGAAAGCAGATTCAAGTTCTTTCATAGAAATTTTATCGGAGTTACCTACTTTACGTTTGCGTGTGCAGAAACGGCAGTACATTCCGCATTGGCTTGTTGTAAGAAACAAGGCACGATCTGGATAACGGTGAGTAATATTTGGAACAGGACTCATCGCATCTTCCTGAAGCGGGTCTTCGAACCCTTCAATATCATCCAATTCTGCTTTATCCGGTACGCACTGTTTCCAAATTGGATCGCCAGGATAACGAATTAGAGATAAATAGTAAGGATTAATTCTCGCTTGGAAGAATTCATCCAGGTTTTCAGCTACACTTCTGTCAATTCCGAACTTTTCAACAAGTTGATCGACAGAGTGAACACTGTCTCTTATCATTTGCTGCCAGAGTTCCATGGTAGTTTGCCCTTTATATTTAATTGCTCTTTAAGTTTTTAAATACTTGCCGAACACGATTAGATTATCTCCAATCGAATAAAAATCTTTGATTTGGGAAACTATCGAATAATTATTTCTTAGATAAAAATTTCTCGTGGCAGTATAACTGTCTTTGGAAGATGTTTCTGCTAAAATCCATCTGCCATTATTTTCTTTCACAAAATTTTCAGTATGTTCTAAAAGCTGCTTTCCAATACCAAGATTTTGTGTGTTGGGTGCTACAACTATCCAATACAAATCGAATACACCATCTGTAAGTGCGCGCCTGCCAATACAATGATAACCTAAAATTTTTCCTTCAGCTTCAAAAACGTATACATTATAATATTCTTGATTTGGCTTAGATAAAGCCTCGTCAATTAATTCTATAGCTACGCTTTTCTCTTTGGCATTAAAATTATCTGTGCCTTCAATAATGCCAACTAATTGCTGTCTGTCTTCAGTTTGCAGTTTGCGTATCATAACTGTTTCTCATTAAGGCAAGTGTTGAAATTTTATATAATAGCTCCTCATAACCAATTCCCGCGGCAGATGCACTGCGAACGAAACCTGTATCGGGAGAAATATCAGGATTAGGATTAACTTCAATAACAAAAGGAATATTTTTTCTGTTAAGACGAATATCAACTCTAACATAATCGCGGCACTCAAGGGCATCGTAAGCTTCTAAAGCCATCTTTACAACTTTCTTTTCTAAGCGTTCATCAAGTTTTGCCGGACATTTAGGAATAGTACTTTTGAAATAAATACTTTCGGAAGACCATTTTGCTTCGTAAGTAACAATTTTGGGAAGAGCAGCAGGCAAAGTGTTGAATGTTATTTCCGAAATAGGAAGAGCTTGACCTCCTAGAATTGCTACATTTAATTCTCTTCCATCAATATATTCTTCAATGATTACTTCCTGTGAAAAAGATGTAAACAAATAATTTAACCGTGCTCTCAAATCTTCATAATTATATACAACAGAAAACTCGGAAATACCAATACTTGCGTCTTCTCTTGCTAGTTTAAGTATAACTGGAAAGTTTAGCCTAAATTTATTTCTATTCGGTACTTCGCCAAGTTGAGCAAGATAATACTCAGGAGTTTTTACACCATGAGCACTAAGAATTTGCTTCGTTCTATATTTTTGTAAGCAATTACCAAGTGTCATTGCAGAGTTTCCAGTGTACTGAATTCCAAGTAAATCGAACACACCGGCAATATAACTTTCGTAATCTGAGTTTCCTTCAACGGATTCTACAAAGTTGAAAATTACATCGGGCGAAATAACCACAATCTTTTTAATTGCTTCTCTAATGTTTCTATTTATGGCGAGCGTATCTACAAGTGTATATCTCTTCCCGAGTATTTTCTTTATGGATTCAATCTGTTTAAGAAATTCGCGCTCAGATAAGTCGTTATCTTCGTTATGCCCTTCAATCTCTTTCCCGAGATAATTGGTGTAATAACGTGTAGGCTCGTTATAGCAGATTAATATTTTGTGGTCTAGCAAAATCATTTCAAGTTATGTCTCTTTATAGCCGCATCTAAAACTTTGTTTATCATTTCTTGATAAGATAGCCCTGCTGTCCGCGCTGCTTTTGGATAGCAAGAATTATCGTTAGGATCTGGCAAAACTCCCGGAAGAGGATTAATCTCAATTACATTAGGCTCGCCATTAGAATCTAAACGTATATCAATTCTGCTCCAATCTTTGCAGCGTAAAACTTTATAGGTTCGCAGAGCTATGTCTGAAATCTTTGAAGCTAAATCTTGGCTGATGTTTGCCGGACAGGAAAAAATATTTAACGGATTGTCTTTAGTATCTACAACCCATTTTGCCTCATAAGAATAAATAGGAGCTAAATGAGAAGGCAGTTCATGCAAATTAAGTTCAATTATTGGAAGTACTTCGCTTTTGGCTTCATTGCCTAAAATTGCAACTGTAAATTCGCGCCCCGGTAAAAATTCTTCTAATAAAAATGGCTGATTATAATCTGCGAATAATTCTGTAAGCCGAAATTTCAATTCTTCAAAGTTATTCAGCAATGAAGAATCAAAAATACCTTTGCTGGAGCCTTCAGCAACAGGCTTCATAATAACCGGGAAGCTCAAATCAAATTTATCTATATCGTGTAAGTACTCTATTAGTAAAAATTTTGAAGTAGGTATTCCGTGATAAGAAAGTATTTCTTTAGTTCTCGCTTTATCTAAACAAGTAGTTAGAGTTAGAGGATCAGAGCCCGAGTAAGGAATCTTTAACATATCCAGCATAGCAGGTATTTGTGCTTCTCTGCTTGTACCATAAGAACATTCGGCAACGTTAAAAACAATGTCGGGTTTTAGATTTCTAAATTTCTCGAATGCATCTTCGTTAGCTTCAATCATTATTACTTCGTGATGCAATAACAAAGAATCTTTAATTGCGTTAATCGTTTCAATCGAATCCCACTCAACATAAGTATCATTGAAGTTTTTTATGTTATTAGAATTAGAAGAGAGAGGTGTTCGTTCTCCGGAAATTTTTTCTTCCGGTTTAACATTATATGTGAGGGCTACTTTTAATTTTTTATTTAGTAAAGAAGAACTAATAACACTTCCTTTCAAAAATTTCTGCACGAAATATAATACATATAAAAAATTTCGCAACAATTTATAAAAACAAAAAATTATTTTCGAAATATTTTACTAGTAAAAAATTATTATGCAATGTGCGAGAGATATACTTTGTAAGAAAACTTTTCATGCAGAATATTTTTTACAACTAAATTATCATGGTTAAGCAAATCTGGATCCTTTGCAATCAATTCGAATGCAGAATCTTTTGCTTGTTGAATAAGCTGAACATCTTCAGCAAGATTGATGAATTTGAATTCCGGCAATCCGCTTTGTTCAGTACCAAATATATTTCCTGGCCCACGCAGTTTGAAATCAATTTCAGAAAGTTCAAAGCCATTAGTTGTATTAATCATTGCATTCAATCTAATAGATGATTTATATCTCTCAATTAATTGCGGAGAAAGATACTCTTGAGTAAGAGTAAAATTATTTGAACGAACTGCAAGAGCATCTTTAGTAACAAGTATGCAGTAAGATTGCTCGCTGCTCCTTCCAACTCTGCCTCTTAATTGATGAAGCTGCGAAAGTCCGAAACGATGTGCATCATTTATAATGATTATGTTTGCATTAGGAATATCAATCCCAACTTCTATTACTGTTGTAGATACTAACAGATCATATTTCTTCGAGGCAAAGTCCAACATTATGTTTTCTTTTTCATGCCATTTCATTCTACCGTGAATCAAACCAATACGCAAATCTTTTAGATGATGCTGTTTCAACTCTTCGTAATGTTTAATAGCAGCTTTCAATTCTATTTTATCGGATTCCTCTACGAGTGGATATACAATGAAAGCCTGCATTCCTTCTAAGGATTTCTTTTTAATAAAATCATAAATTGTCGGCAGTTTACTTTCGCCGCGAAGTATTGTTTTTACAGGTCTTCTTTCTTTTGGCAATTCATCTATTGTAGAAACGTCAAGGTCTCCATAAAGTGTCATTGAAATAGTTCTTGGAATTGGCGTAGCTGTCATAACAAGAATGTTTGGGGTTATTCCTTTTTTTGATAACTCCATCCTTTGCATAACGCCAAACCTGTGCTGCTCATCAATAACAATCAGCCCAAGGTTTCTGAAATCTACATTCTCTTCGATTAATGCGTGTGTTCCAATAACTAAATTAGTTTTGCCCGAAGCTATGTTTGAAATAATTTTCTCTCTCTCCGATTTCTTCTGACCGCCAATTAAAATATTTGTAGAAAAACCAAGAGGCTCAAGCATAATGCTTATTCTTTTATAATGCTGGTCAGCCAAAATTTCAGTAGGCGCCATCAGAGCGCACTGATAACCATTGCTCATAGCCATAACAATGCTAATTAAAGCAACAATAGTCTTTCCGCTGCCAACATCTCCTTGAAGCAGCCTATTCATAGTTGCCGTGCTTTCTAAATCTTTTCTAATTTCAGAAAGTACTTTTAATTGAGCAGCAGTTAATTCAAACGGTAAGGATTTTAGAAAAAGCCTTAGCTGGTTCGATTTTGCAGTAAAAGAAAAACCAATTTGTTTTGATGCAAATAATTTCTTTCTTAAAGCAACCATACACTCAAAATAAAATATCTCCTCAAACTTTATTCTTTTACGAGCATTTGCAAGTTCTTCAAAATTAATAGGTGCGTGAAGAGAATTTATTGTTGTACTAATATTTAAGAGCGAGTGTTTGCTTAACAATTCTTCTGGTAAGGTCTCGCTGACAAAAGTAGAGTAAGACTCTACGGTTGAAACTATAATTCTTCGTAAACTAAAATCGCCAATATTTGTTTCTTTTAATTGCTTAGGCAACTTGTAGAAAGGAATTATTTTACCTGTGTTTAAGAAGTCTTTAGATTCTGCATCAGCAAGTCGATCAAAATCCGGGTGTGCAAATTGTAAGTGTCCATATTTTGTTATGACAGGTTTACCAGAAACAGCGAAATATTCACCTTCATGAAAATAATTTTTTAAAAATTTAGCTCCGTTAAACCAAATACATTCAAAAAAGCCGGTAGTATCTTTCATCCTTACCTTGAAAATCTGTTTTTTGCTGTAATAGAGCATCTCAGAATCGACAACCTTTCCGGTAAGTGTAACTTCACCTTCGTAACCATCGGATACATACTGAACTACTTTAATTGAAGTAAGAATGTTTGAGCGGTCCAAATATTTTGAAGGGAAATAAAAGAGCAAATCATAAATTGTTCTAACACCTATTAGTGCAAAGGATTCTGCTCTCTTTGGTCCTATTGATTTTAAGTATTGAACAGATTTAGCTAATTCTTTGTGCATCAGACACGGAAATAATTATGACTTGTAATAAACGAGCCGAATCTAAAAAAGTTGAATTAGAAAAAATATTTCACTATTCGATTAAAATCCGTTTCTAAACTACCAAAAAATTCTTTTTAGAGCTGGCTCATAAATATAAATAAAAATGAGAGTATATAAATCGAGTTATTCTTTTTCAGCTTTCATATCGCGTGTCATCAATTCGTAAGTAACTTTAATCGGGTCGCGTTCTTCAAAAAGTATTGAATAAACGGCATTAGCAATTGGAGTAGAAACTTTTAGTTTCGTAGAAAGTTCGTGAACTGACTTACACGTTTGAACTCCTTCAGCCACCATTTGCATAGATTTTAAAACATCCTTTAGTTTTTTACCGCCGCCAATTTGTTCACCTACATACCGATTGCGGCTATGCTTGCTCATACAAGTAACAATTAGGTCTCCCATTCCAGATAAACCCGAAAAAGTTTCTGGCTTTGCGCCTAAATGAATACCTAACCTCGATATTTCTGCTATGCCTCGTGTCATTATTGCGGCTTTAGTGTTGTCTCCAAATCCAGCACCATCAATAATTCCTGCTCCAACTGCAATCACATTTTTAAGGGCTCCTCCATACTCTACGCCAAGAATATCGGTTGTAGAGTAAACTCGAAAATATGAAGTAATAAAAGCAGATTGAATTTGCTTTGCGGTAAATTCATCCTTGCTTGCAGCAACAACAGCAGTCGGTATTTTCTTAATAACTTCTTCGGCGTGCGATGGACCGGACAAAACACCTATTTGTGTTGCGGATACTTTTTTGAGTTCATCTTTAATTATTTGCGAAACAGTCATCAAGGTCCCAATTTCAATTCCTTTCGATACACTTACAAAAGTTGTGTTCTTAAAGTTTTCTCCTTTTAGTTCGTGAACAACGCTTCTTATAAATTGAGTTGGAACTGCAATAACAATCATATGTTGGTTACGGCAGCTTTGAGAAAGTGAATTTGTTATGGAAATTCCATCTGGTATTTTTATTCCGGGCAGATAAAGATTATTCTCTCTTGTGCTTTCTAATATTTTGGCGTAGGTACTTTTATACTCCCAAAGAGTAACATTATGCCCATTGTAATGCAGGAGAATAGCTAATGTATTACCCCAGCCGCCGGCTCCAAGAACAGAAATTCTCATTTATGCAGTTTTCTTTTTAGTAAAAGAAATTTTTCTTTCATTGCCTTTCAGAATACGTGCAATGTTTGCTTTATGAGTATAAATAACAAATAAAGCTAACAAAACTGCAAAAGGAAGAATAGTGTGGTAACCTTGTATATCAACATTAAAAATATTTTCTCTTATAACCATAATTACAGGTACAGAAACTGCTGCAGCAAGAGACCCTAACGAAATATATCTAGAAATTCCAACCACTAAAAAGAAAATACCTAAAGCTAAAGCCATATCAATAGTAACAATCATAATCAACACTCCAAGTCCTGTTGCAATTCCTTTTCCACCTTTGAATCCGGCAAATAAGGTCCAAACATGACCAATTACTGCTGCCACACCACAAATTATTTGAACCAAAGTAAAATCATCGAACGGTGTAATATTGCTGAAAGGGAAACTATCCAAATAGAAACGAGCTACAACAATTACAGCAATAGCGCCTTTAAGCGCATCGAGCAGAATTGTGAGAATTCCCCACTTCCATCCGAGAACACGAAAAACGTTTGAACCGCCGGCGTTGCCGCTGCCGTAATTTCTTATATCTATTCCGCGTACCAATTTACTTATTACAATACTTGTTGGAATTGAACCAACTAAATATGAGAGAATAATTACGAAAAACAGATTGAGCATCTTGTATCTACCTTTATGTTTAACAAAAAATATGTAAAAGGATTTTTATAAACAATTGGAATTTGCAGCTAAAAAGATTTCAATATTAGTGCTAATAATTGTATGTCTTCATCAGTTGTAATTTTGAAATTAAGAGATGAACCGTTAACTATTTTAACTTGGTAACCGGCGCGGTGTACAAGCATTGATTCATCTGTCCCAATAAAATTTTCGGCTTTAGCTTTTCTCATAGCATCCAAAAGAATAGAGTACTTGAAGACTTGCGGTGTTTGAGCATAGAAAAACTCAGACCTATCCACGTAATCTATTACAAAGTCTTTTCCTCTAATCAAAGTGTCTTTTGCCTTTATTGCAACCACTGCCGAACCATATTGTTTGGCAGTCTGAATCGAATTGTATAAAATTTCTTTTGTAAGCAAAGGACGAACAGCATCGTGTACAACAATGATATCATCATCAGAGGCTTTAAGAGATATTAGTGCATTGTAAACGGAGTGCTGCCTTTCAGTGCCGCCTTCCACCAAACAGATAAACTTAGTTAAACCGAAGTTTTGTTTGATGGATTCTAAGAGTGAAAAATAGCTGCTCTGTGCGGCAACAACTATTTCATCAACGTGTTTAGATGATTGAAATACTTGAAGAGTGTGGGCGATAAGTTCTTTGCCAGCAAATTTAACATATTGTTTGGGAAGCTGTGAGTTAGTCCGCTTTCCCAAACCACCAGATGGAATAATAACATATGTTTTCATACTACAGAATCAGCATAGCATCACCGTAACTTAAGAAACGGTAATCATCCTTTAATGCTTTTTTGTAAGCTTTCATCATAAAATCGTAACCACTAAATGCGCTTATTAGCATTAGCAATGTAGATTCTGGCGCATGGAAATTTGTTATAAGTTTTTTGGTTACTTTAAAGTCATACGGCGGAAAGATAAACTTATCTGTCCAGCCAAAATTTGGTTTAGCAAAACCATCTGCTGTTACACTGCTTTCTAAAGCGCGGCAGGTACTTGTTCCTACAACAAAAACATTTTTCTTATTCTTTAGCGCTGTGTTAATAACTTCGGCAGTATGAGCAGGAACCTCGAAGAATTCGGAATCCATTCGGTGTTTTGTTAAATCTTCAACTTCAACGGGGCGAAAAGTACCAAGCCCAATATGAAGAATAACCGGAACTGTACTCACACCCATCTTCTCAAGTTTCTTGATTAAAGCAGGAGTAAAATGTAAACCGGCAGTAGGAGCAGCAACAGAGCCATCAATTTCTGCAAAGATTGTCTGGTAGTCTTCACGGTCTTTGGCTACAGCATCTCGTTTAATATATGGCGGCAGAGGAGTGTGCCCAATTTTTTCTATCGCCTTAAAAATATCGCCGGCATCTTCGTTAAAGCGAACAGTTCTTCCGCGTGATGTAGTGTTGTCAATTACTTCGCACCAAAGTTTATCGTTAAAATAAATTCTGTTGCCTATGCGCACTTTTCTTGCTGGGTCAACAATTACATCCCAAATGTTTTCTTCTTTATTTAATTCGCGTAAAACAAAGACTTCAATTTTAGCGTTAGTTCTTTCTTTTTTGCCAAAAAGACGCGCCTGCATTACTTTGCTTTTGTTTACTACAATTACATCGCCCTTTTGTACAAACTCTGTGATATCTGAGAACTTATAATTTTCGATATTTTGATCTGCGCGGTTAAGAACCATAAGCTTGGCTTTATCACGCGGGTTTGCCGGATGCTTAGCTATTGCTGTCTTTGGTAAATTATATTTGAAATCTGATAACTTCATTTAGACTCCTCTAAATTATTTCTGAGTAAGATTAGCAAAGAATCTCGCCAACAGTTAATTAGAGATTCTTTGCCTCCCGCTGCAACAGCGGGAGACTCAGAATAATAATATTACTTATTTCTTCTTAGCAGCTTTAGGTTTAACTACTCTTTTTGCTGCTTTCTTTGGTGCAGTTTTTTTAGCACTTCTAGTTTCTTTAACAACTGCTTGTGCTGCTGCTAAACGTGCAATAGGAACGCGGAATGGAGAACAGCTTACATAGTTCAAACCAATTTGGTGACAGAACTCAACAGATTTAGGTTCGCCGCCATGCTCGCCGCAAATACCAATTTTTAAGTCTGGTCTTGCCGAACGCCCGCCTTGAACAGCAATTTCCATCAACTTGCCAATTGCAGGTTTATCTATTGATTGGAAAGGGTCTTCCGGTAAAATCTTTTTATCAAGATATTCAGGTAAGAATCCGCCTATATCATCGCGTGAGAAACCAAATCCCATTTGTGTAAGATCGTTTGTTCCAAAAGAAAAGAATTGAGCAACTTCGGCAATCTTATCTGCTGTTAAGCAAGCACGTGGTATTTCGATCATTGTTCCAGACAGATGCGGAATTTTCTTTATTCCAAATTGAGCAGCAATTTCATTGTGAATCTTATTTATTAAAACGAACTGATGTTTAATTTCGTTTACATGGCAGGTAACCGGAATCATTATTTCTGGATAAGGCTTTTTACCTTCTGCTAATAACTCTGCGGTTGCCTGGAAGATTGCACGAACTTGCATTTCTGTAATTTCGGGATATGTAATTCCAAGACGAACACCTCGGTGCCCCATCATCGGGTTATTTTCGTGCAGCGAATCAGCACGTTCGTTTAGCTCTTCGAGAGAAATGCCTAAGCTTGCTGCTAATTTTTCTCTTTCTTCTGTTCTTGTAGGAACAAATTCGTGCAGCGGCGGATCGAGTGTACGGAATGTAACTGCAAATCCGTCCATAGCTTCTAAAGTACCTTTTACATCTCTCATTACGTAAGGGAAGAGTTCATTAAGAGCAGAAACTCTTTCATTCTGAGATTTTGAGTGAATCATTTTACGTAAAATAAATAAAGGCTCTTCAGAATGTTTACCGTAGAACATATGCTCAGTTCTGAACAAACCGATGCCTTCGGCGCCATAAGCGCGTGCACGAAGAGCATCTTCTGGAGTATCAGCGTTGGTTCTAACTTTTAATTTTCTAATATCGTCGCAAAGTTTCATGAAGGCAACGAAATCGGCATTATCTTCAGCAGCTTTTTTCATGGGCAGTTCGCCTGAATAAACAGCGCCTTTAGAGCCGTTAAGTGTAACCCAATCGCCTTCTTTAAAAGTAGCACCGCCGGCATCAAAAGTTCTTTCTTCATAATTGATTTTTAAACCGCCTGCGCCAACAATACAGCACTTGCCCCATCCGCGTGCCACTAATGCAGCGTGAGATGTCATTCCGCCGCGTGCAGTAAGAATAGCCTGAGCAGCGCGCATTCCTTCAATATCTTCTGGGTTTGTCTCTTCCCGTACAAGTATTACTTTCTTTCCTTCTTTTGCCCATGCTACTGCATCGGCAGCATTAAAAACTATCTGCCCAGATGCACCGCCAGGTCCAGCCGGTAAGCCTTTAATAAATGCTTTTGTATTTATTTCAACAGCCGGGTCAATAATTGGATGCAGAAGTTCATCCAGTTGAGATGGGTGAACGCGCATTATGGCTTCTTCTTTTGTAATTAATTTTTCTTTGTACATATCAAGAGCCATCTTAACAGCTGCTGGTCCGTTTCTTTTTCCAACACGGCATTGCAGCATATAAAGCCTGCCTTCTTGAATTGTAAATTCGATATCAAGCATATCGTAGTAATGTTTTTCAAGCAAACGTTGAATTTTGTGCAATTCTTTGTAAGTAGCAGGCATTCCAGTTTCGAGAGAAGGCAGGTGAGCAGTATGTTCTGTCTTACCAACTTCGTTAATAGGGTTAGGAGTTCTAATGCCGGCAACCACATCTTCACCTTGAGCGTTAGTTAACCATTCGCCATAGAAATAATTTTCGCCTGTAGCGGGGTTACGTGTAAATGCAACACCTGTAGCAGAAGTTTCGCCCATGTTGCCAAATACCATCGATTGAACGTTTACAGCAGTTCCCCAATCATCCGGAATTTCTTCAATTCTTCTGTAAGAGATAGCGCGTTTGCCCATCCAGCTTTGGAACACGGCAGAAACAGCGCCCCAAAGTTGATCCATTGGATTTTCTGGAAAAGGTTTTCCTAAAACTTCTTTAACTTTTGCTTTGTATGTTTCAATTAGCTCCTTCAAATCATCAGCAGATAAATCTGTATCTGCATGAACGCCGCGTGCTTCTTTCATTTTGTGAAGTTCTTTTTCTAATTGCTGGCGAACACCTTTTCCTTCTGCAGGTTCAACTCCGGCAGCTTTTTCCATAACTACATCAGAGTACATTTGGATTAAGCGGCGGTGAGAATCATAAACAAAACGCGGGTTGCCAGTTTTAGCAATAAGAGCCTCGCGGGTTTCGTTGTTCAAACCAACGTTAAGAATTGTTTCCATCATACCTGGCATAGAAGCGCGGGAACCAGAACGAACAGAAACAAGCAGCGGATTTTTATGATCGCCAAATTTTGCGCCCATCTCTTTTTCTGTTTTAGCAAGTGCTGCTTTTAACTGTGCTTCTAATTCTTTAGGATATTTTTTCTTGTTCTTGTAGTATGCTGTGCATACTTCTGTTGTAATTGTGAATCCGGCTGGAACCGGTAAACCAATGTTAACCATCTCGGCAAGGTTTGCACCTTTACCACCGAGAAGCTCTTTCATGGTAGCTTTTCCTTCAGCACGTTTTCCACCGAAAAAGTACACGTACTTTTTTGTTGCATTAGCCATTTAACTTTCCTCCAGTTAATGTTTGTTGTTTTAATCCAATTTTGTGTTTCTGTATTAAACTCATTTACATTTCCTTTTAGGAACTGCCATAAAACTTGATCTTCTTTTCTCGTTGTGGAGAAAAGGGAAAATGAGCTTAACCAAACTCACGTTAATTTATTTTAATGAATTAAGAACAAGTGCATTGAATTTATCTTGTTCTTCAATTTTCATTTCTATTTTTAGATAGTAGATGTCTATATCATCCAGCTCCTTTCGGAAATTTTTGAGTTTAACTGCATCTTTGTGTGTAGTTAAAACCGAATGAGAGTTTGTATCATAAAACATCTTTCTAATCTCTTGTACTTCTGCTGTAGTATAATTTGCATGATCTGGATACAGAAGTTTGTTCGTAATATCAATTTTGTTTTGTTCAAGAATACTCAAGAAAGAATGCGGCTTAGCTATTCCGCAGACTACTAAACCTTTCTGTCCTCTAAAATCTTCAAGCGGAAACGACTTCTGAGTTTTAACATCAAATATCCCTTGAGGCGTGTAATAGCCGTAAAAAACTTCTTTGCCTGCAAAATGCTTAATAAGCTTCGATGGTACTTCGGTCTTTTCAGAAAACTTTCTATTTAGAATTATTATGTCTGCACGTATTAAGGATTCGAAAGATTCCCGCATCATACCGAGCGGTATTGGCTTTTGTTCTATAAAATCTACTTTATTTAAAAACCTTTGGTCTAACAAAACAATATCAAGATCTCGTTTAATCCACCTGTGCTGAAACGCATCATCAAGTATGATTGAATTAACTTTCGCATCCATAATCAATCTCTCTGCACCTTTAACTCTGCTTTCACTTACTGCAGCAGGCACTTTAAGTTCATCGGCAACTAATATTATTTCATCGCCGCATTTTTCAACTGTGCTCTTTAGTTCTATTCCATCGCTCACAAACAAATAACCGGATGAATCTCTTCCGTAACCACGGCTCAGAACGCCAAAATGTTGTTTGTTGGCTTTAAGAACATTCCCAATCAATAGTACAGTTGGAGTTTTGCCAGAACCTCCTACGGTTATGTTCCCTACAGAAATAACTTTGGCATTTACACTCTTTATGTTAAAGATGTTCTTATCGAATAAGAGATTTCTTACGCGGATAATAACAGCGTAAATAAAAGCAAAAGGTGATAATATAATTCTTAACAGCTCAAGCATAGTTCATTAGCTTCTTTTTGTAATTTGTTTAATAACAATTCACAATCATCTATAATTTTACTTGTTACTTCTTTGCTTATATGAGGCTGAACCAAAATTGGATCTGAATAAATGGCAGCAACTTTTGAAAATGGCTTTGGAATTTCAAATTTATCCCAGCTCTTCAAAATCCACTTGCTCTTCATTCCAATTCCAACCAAGAAAAGAGGAACATTAGAACGCTTTGCAGTAATAACTGCGCCGGCTTTCATTTTATAAATTGGTCCAGTTGGCCCATCCGGAGTAATGGCAAGGCGGTAATTCTTTTCGGTAAGTTGAAGCATTGTATCCAATGCTTCATTGCCGCCTTTACTGCTGGAGCCGCGTATTACATTAAATTCCCACTTCTCAAGAATTGCAGTCAGTACATCGCCATCTTTACTTTTGCTTACCAGTGAAGCAAAATTTCTATTGCGGTGCAAGTACCAGCCTATAAGCATTGAACCGTGCCAAAATGCAGCTACATAATTTTTCTTTTCTTTGTCTAATATTTTTACATAATCGGGATTAACGATTTTGATTCGGACAGTTTTTAAAAGAATATTAATCAGAAAACCCGCTGTCTTTATGCCTATTAAACGTAGAATATTCTTTTGAAAATTATTTAGCTTCATTCATAATCTTATAGATAATTTCGGCAGCACGTTTAGAAGCTCCGCTATTGCCAAGTTTTAATTTAATTTCGCTCAAATCTCTTTTCATTTCATCTAATCTTTCTTTGCTGCTTAAATAAAGGCAGCAAGTTCTATAAATATTTTCTTTGTTAGCGCTGTTTTGCATTAATTCCGGTACAACTGTTTTGCCTAAAATTATGTTTGCCATTGCAATGTTTTTAATTTTGGCAAGTATTTTCCCAATCAAATAAGTAATTGGATTGGTTACATAAACTACAACAAAAGGCAGTTGAAAATAAGCGGCTTCAAGAGTTGAGGTTCCGCTCTTAATAATTCCAAATTTCGAATTCTTTAACAAATCGTAAGTAAATCCTTTTACAATTTTGTAACCGGAATTTCTACTTACAGTGCCAAAAATAGTTTCGTTAATATTTTCGGCGCAGGCAACTACAATTTGCAAATCAAACTCTTCAGCTAATTGTATTGCAGCTTCTAAAGATTCGCCAAAAATTTTTTTTATTTCTTGTTTACGGCTGCCAGGTAAAAGTAACAGAATATCTTTCTCTTTATCCAATTCAAGATTTGAATACAATTCTTCTTTTGACAGAAAATTGTAATTCTGAGCATGTTCAACTAACGGATGCCCAACATAAAGAGCATCAACTCCTGCTTCTTTGTACATCGCTTCTTCAAATGGAAAAATTACCAGCATCTTCTTAATCAAGCGTTTAATCTTTTCTATTCTTCCTCTTCCCCAAGCCCAAACTTGAGGAGAAATGAAATAGATAAGTCTCTTTCCGCTAGAATGAAACTTATGAGCAATGTTAAGATTAAAACCTGGATAGTCTATTAAAATTATCGTTTCAATTTTTTCTTTTTCTGCAAGCAGAAGAAGATCACTTTTCACTTTGTTAATGAACGGAAGGTGACGAATGACTTCGATGAAACCAAGAAACGCCATCTGTTTAATATGATAATCAGCTTTCATTCCGGAGGCAATCATTCTATCACCGCCAATTCCAAAGAACTCAATTGAAGAATCAAGCAATCTCATCTCTTTCATAACGCTTGCGCCGTGGAGATCGCCAGATGCTTCGCCGGCAATTATCATAAGTTTCTTGTTCAACTTAGTGCGTATCTAACAATTATTAAAACAAATATTACAGCAAAAGCCTGCAGTGTTCTCATTTCACTTTTTAATCCGGCTGTTGGATTAAAAGGCGGCTGCTCAATACCGGGATTAGGAAAAGCCTTTAATCTTGGAATAAGTTTAGGAACGGAAGCTCTGTAATCTTCGTAAGCACTTCCATATTTAGAAACTAAAAATGCTTCTTCCTCTTTTATTATTACAGAATATTGCCAGATGAAAAACACCAGTGCGGCTATTTGCAAAAAAGGGAATAAAGCCATAGACATTATTCCAACGCCAAGATACATCAACATATTTCCTAAATAAAGCGGGTTGCGTAAATGTGCAAACGCTCCGCTAACAACTAAATAAGTAGCGCCAACTTCTCCGGTTCGTCTTGTTTCGCTGCCTGCATAAGCAACGCCCCAGAACCGGAAAAACTCCCCTAACAGTGCTATAAGAAATCCAATTATCAAACTAAGCGGTGTAGCTTGTTCAAAAACAAGCATAAGAATTAGAAATGGAATTGGAGTGTAGCTTCTGTACTTAAAAACTCTTAATGCAAAATTGTTCATTATGCTTCCTGTAAATAAACTTCTTTTCGTTTCAGTAATGCCTGATGTCTTTTCTTTAACCGTTTTTTGTTTTTCATTTCCTCAAGCCGTTTCGTTACATCGTTAAAATCTTTGTAAGGGAAATATGTTATTCTGTTTACCTCGCAAAACTTCAGCAGAGAGTCTTTGGCAAATATGAAATCGCAAAACTGAATTGGGCATCTATCCGAAACACCATCGCCAATGTAAACTGTATAATCGTCATCGCTGCTATGTGTAAGAACATAATTACGTTTGCAGTTTGCGCTGCATTTACAATCTTCAGCCGAATTGGGAAAACTTGGAATCAGCTTATTATCTTTTAACAAAAGCACGTTTGAAGAAAACTCTATGCTGCCAAGTCCTTCTTTCTCTAAAATCGCTTTAATGTAGTAATCGAATCCATCGCTTATTATTCTTAATTCAAAATCGTTTACCCGGCAGTACTCAACAAAACGTTTAAAAGATTTCTCAATATCGATAGTTCCGATAAACTGTTTTATTTCGTCTTCATCTGCATGTTTTACAGAACCGCACAAAGAGCTCCAGCCTGTTATTGGTTCAACTAAATCATTGTTCCAGTCTTCAATTAGCTTTTTTGAAAATTCTCTATCTCCAAATTCAATAAACAATTCTTCGCCAACATCTTTATGAGTTATAGTGCCGTCAAAATCAACAAAGACCTTAAAAATTCTTTTATCCATTGCCATAATCTGGAATTTCCTCGAAGCTTACGCCAACAAGTTTTGAAACGCCCTCTTCCTGCATAGTAACGCCATACATAGTTTCGGCAGATTCCATTGTGCGTTTATTATGTGTTACTATAATAAACTGTGTTCTATCGCTGAACTCTTTTATAAGTTTTGTAAAACGATCAATATTTGCATCGTCAAGCGGTGCATCAACTTCATCTAACACGCAAAATGGAGATGGCTTTACAAGATAAATTGCAAATAGCAGAGCAGTGGCTGTTAAAGTTTTTTCTCCTCCGGAAAGAAGCTCGATTGTTGTTGGGCGCTTTCCTTTTGGCTTTGCCATAATCTCAATCTTTGCTTCAAGCGGATCTATGTTTTCTTCGAGTATTAAATCTGCTTCATCGCCTGGATTAAATAAAGTTTGGAAAATCTTTGTGAAGTTCTGGCGAATAGCTTCAAACGTGTCCATAAACAGCTTTTGTGCCGTTTCATTTATTTCATTAATTGTTTTTATTAAATCTTTTTCCGATTCGGTTAAATCTGTCCTTTGCTTTAGTAAAAAGTCTAAACGCTGCTTTTCTTCATCGTACTCGGAATAAGCAAGCAAGTTTACCGGACCTAAACTTTTGATTTTCTCTTTGTAGCGGTGAACTTCTTGATTGACTTCTTCGTAATTGTAGGAATGCAAATCCTCAAAATATTTTACTTCTAATTCAACAGAATATGTTTCTTTGATATGCTCAAAGAGATTATTGGTCTTAAAATTCAGTTCATTATCCTTAAGCTCGAGTGAGTAAATTTTATCCGAAACTTCCTGCCTTTGATTTCTTAACTGGCTAAGCTGGCTTTCGAAGCGGGCGGCTTCGCTCTTTATTGCTCTTAAGCTCTCGCTGATTTCACTTTCTTCATTTAACAATATTACGCGCAAAGAATTTATTTCCGAAAGCCGGTCTTGGGTTTCGCCAAGTATTTCATTAAGCGTGTTAGATTCTTCTTCGTTTTTAAACAGATCACTTTTTCTCTTTTCAATTCCGGATTGGATTGCCCCAAGGTTCTGCTGAGAACGTATGATAGAATTTTTGGTATTCTCAATTTGCCCGCTCAATCTTTCATACTCAACTCTTCTTTGATTCTGCTCAGAAAGCTGCGCCGAAAATTCAGTTTCAATTTCTTTTAAGCAAGTTTCTTGTGCTGCTATCGTTTCTTCGAGCAGATTTCTTTTCTCATTTAGTTTTTCAAAATTTTCTAAACTTTGTTCTATGTAAACATCCAAGCCGTGAGCTTTAGATGATAACTCTTGAATTTCTTTTTCTGTGCTCTCTACATCTTCATCGGCTTTTTTTCTTTCAAACTCGAGCTGAGAAATCTGCTTATCAATGTTTGCTATATCATTAGCAATTAACTTCTCACGGTCGGATAGATTCTTGAGGTCGATCTGAGCTAATTTCGATTCTGTTTCTCTTATATCGTTTTTTAGCCTTTCGAGATTGCCCTCGTAAGCAGGGAATTCCTTTTTTAGGTTCTCTAAAAGCTGGCGCCGTCCAAACAAAGTTTCGTCCTGTTTTGGAAGTGAACCGGCTTCAACAATTCCGTTGTTTTGTAATAAATCCCCTTCAAGTGTAGCAAAACTGAATTCCGGAAATGACTTGCTGAGTGAAACAGCACTTCGTAAATCTTTTACAACAACTATGCGGTCCAAAGCTTTATCGAAATATGGTTTCCATCCGGCGTCAGTTTCAACAAAATCTTTTGCCCAGCCAACAAAACCATCGCTGCTTACAATCTTCTTAGATTTTCTCTTAATACTGAAACTCGAAAGCCTGTTAAGTAAAGATTTTTGTTTATCATTTTGGTTTTGTAAAAGATAAAAAGATGCCTTGCCTAAATCATTTTTCTTAAGATAATCAACAGCGCTTTCGAGGTCTGTAAGATTATCTACAAGCAGATTATTGAGAACCGATTTAAGAGCTGCTTCAAGTGCAAAACGGTAATCTTCCTGAGTGTTCCCTGTATCTGCAAAAATACTTTTACTATTGCTTGTCCACTCATTTGTATCAATTAAAACTTTTGCACCTTTGGAAATCCCTTCGAGATTTGAAATTAGAGTCTGCAGGAAATTGATCTTCTCTTTCAAACCGGCAAAGAGAGTCTTTTGCTCAATTTCTTCATTCTTCAATTTGTTGATTTGCTCTTCCAGCACTCCTTTTTCTTTTTCGCGCAATGTTCTTAGTAAACCGGCTTCGTTTAGTTTCTTTTGTGCTTCTTCCTTTTCTACAACAAGATTATCAATGTAGCCAACAGTTTTAGCAATGTGATTTGTAACGTTTTGAATCTTAGAATTCTGCTTCTCTATATTTGCGCGGTGAGTATCAAGCTCTTTTTTGAAGCTGGCATTAATGTTTTCATTTTCTGCAATTTCTTTTAGCAGCGTAAATTTATCTTCATTAATCTTTTTAAGGTCGTTTCTCTTTAGTTCAAGCTGATCACGTTTCACTAAAACTAAAGTTTCGTGCTGCTCAATTTCATTCTGCTTTACTTCGAGGCGGCGGGTAAAAGTTGTTAACTCTTCTTTCCCGTCTTGTATTGCATACTCTGTCTCCTCAAGCTGTGCAGAAAGATCTGCAGTCTCCTGCTCTAACCTTGTGTGATTATTTTTAAGGGATTTCAATCTTTCTTCTGTAACCGAAATATTTTTTTGTGTATCAAACAACAGCTCGGAGTTCTGTGCTATTTTGCCTCTCTTGCTGTGCAATTCAGAATCAACGGCATTAGTTTGATTTCTATAACCAATCAACTCATTTTCAATTTTACGAATGTCTATATCTATCTGATCTTTCGTGGCAGTTAATTCAAAAATTTCACTTTTCAAAGCGGATTTCTTTTCTATGAACAGAGCATACTCATGTTCACTTAAATCCATTTCTTTTTCGCGCAGCACATTTTGTACTTGAGTGTATTGATCTGCTTTCTTAGCCTGGCGCTCTAACGAGCGTACGGTCTTATCAACTTCGGAAACTATGTCGTTTACACGTGTTAAATCTGTTTTTACTTCGTCAAGTTTTTTAAGCGAAAGCCTTCTTCGTAATTTGTATTTGTTTACTCCTGCAGCTTCTTCAAATAATCTTCTTCTCTCTTCGGTTTTGTTGCTCAGTATAGTTTCAATCATTTTTAATTCGATAACAGAATATGCGTTTGTACCAATTCCTGTATCCATAAAAAGATTAGTAATGTCTTTAAGACGGCAAATGTTTTTGTTCAGAAGATACTCACTTTCTCCAGAACGAAAAATTCTTCGTGTAATTGTAACTTCGGAGTATTCGGTTGGAAGTATTCCATTGTCGTTTACAAGAGTCATAGAAACTTCTGCCATACCCATGGGCTTGCGGCTGCGCGTTCCGTTAAAGATAACGTTTTCCATCTTATCCATTCGCAGCGTAGTTGTTCTTTGCTCGCCAAGCACCCAGCGTATTGCATCTACAATATTTGTTTTACCGCAGCCGTTTGGTCCTACTATGCCAGTTATCCCTCGGTTGTAGTTTACTAACGTTCTATTTGCAAAAGATTTGAAGCCTAATATTTCGAGTTTAGATAGAAACAAATTTCCCTCAATTTATCATTGAATAGTACTGCTTAACTGCATTGCTCAAATAGTAAAACACCGAATGTGTAAGCTGATATTTGAGCAGAACTCCGCCAAGTAATACAAATACAAACATGAATGAAAATAAATAAACAAATAATGGACGCACATCAAATATTACGTAAATACCTTTGATTAATCTTAAGTACAACCAAACGAAAAATAAGATTAACACAACTGCAATAACTGAGTTTGCTGCTTCCATCATTAGTACTTTGTAAAGAATCAATTCTACGGGCAGGAAAAGTGTAAGAGGAAGTAAAGCCCAGACTATTGTAAAATAAATGCTTGAGAGTGAAACTTTAGTTTTAACAAAGACAGCTCCGAATTTTACAATTAAACTTAGAAGCACAATTTTTAATATGGCAGCTATAAATAGCACTGCAAAACAAGTTTGTGGATTCCAAGCGAGATAGCTTACGGCAAGCATTAACCGCGAACTTGCAAAAGCCAGGAAAAGTTTCTCAAACAGAATATCGTTACGCAAATAGAAAAGAATAATTGTAGCAAGCAATGAAGCAGATGCCGCTATTATTAACATTAAAATTGATGAATGTACACCAGATATAATTCTGTGGTCTCTTATATCTGCAAAGAAGTTATAAGGACGCAGAAGCGCGCGCGTAGCATCTTCTCTAAATTTTCTTTTAGTATTGATGAGAACTGCCATTATTACCGAAAGCGCCAACGCAATAATTATAAAGGCAATCGGGTTATCTTCTTTTCGCGAGCCGATAGGTATTGTAACTTTACTTCCGCTTGTCAACTTAGATTTCAAAACTTTATAAGCAATGAAATTTGTGTTCCCCGTATGGTTAATTATATTTATTCCATATTTGTTTTGTTCGTTAAACCCTGCAACTATTGAAGGAAATGCGCCTTTGTAGCTAAAAAGTGAGTTGACGAAAAAACCCGAAACCTTATTCTTTCTTGACAGATTAATTATTTCTTCAAAATATTTTGCCTGAGCTTCTCTAGAATTTTTAACTAAGTAGCCGGCAGAGCTTCCTTTATAATTTGGATAAGTTAATTCGCTTAAGAAAATTGAGCCGCTTCCAAGAACCGAAACAGTAGAAGCAAGTTTTTCCTCTAACAAATCTTTAGGAGCAGAAAAGATTTCTAAACCAAGTAAATCTACATTTTCGATGTTTTGTGTTTGAATTCCAACAAACGAAGCGTAGCTTAAAATATTTTTCTTCTTAATCTCTGATGCAGTACTCGAAATAAATTTTTCAGTAATTGGAGAGTTGGGCAGAAATCCGCTTCCAACTCCCATTATAAAAGCGCTGGAATAATTTCTGTAAGTTGTTAAAAACTCCTTTATAAAGCCCGCTATTTTTAGCTTAAACTCATTCTGCTCTAAAAAATGTACCGGAACAGAATTCAACGGAAGTTCTACTAAGGCAATCAATCCTATTTCTTGACAAACTTTTAACGAGTAAGGATGCGGGTAGCTTTTAGCAAAGCGGATACTGTTAAAGCCCGTTTGTTTGATAAAACTAAACTCTTCTCTAATTTTTTCGTAAAGATTTTTTTCGCGTGTTTGTGTTTCGTTTAGATAATACGTTGTTCCGTTAAGAGCTAAAGAATTTCCGTTGAGAAGAAGCGAGTTCCCGCTTTTCTTAAATTGAAAAAAAGAAATTTCTTGAGTTTGTTTATCGATGATTACGCCATCTTTTATTAAGATAAGATCGCATAGATAAACATTAGGTATTTCCGGTGACCACAAAGCCGGGTTATGAATATCAAGCTCGAAGCGTGCATCATAGTTCTCTTCTGTTCCAATAACTTGAGAGAAACTTCCCTGATACTGTGAACCCGAAGAGTTATAGATATTTACCTGAACATAAAACTGAGTCTGCTGGCTGATTTTCTCTTTTGTTGTAGAGTTTTCTATATGAACATTGAAATTGATTTTACCGTAATTAAGATTTTCGAGCGTGTATGAATAATCTACTTTAGAAATTGAAAGCGTAGGAACAATCTTCAAATAAACATCGCGTATAATGCCGGCAGATAAATCTGGGAATAAAAATCTTTGCTTTGCAGGTATGGTTGTTTCAGAATCTAATTTGCCATTTATCTTAACAGTAATCCGGTTGCCTTTATCCCAGCGCAAAATATCTTTAGGAAGCGAAATCTCAAAAGGAGCAGCTCCGCCATAATGAATAAAAATGATGTTCCCGTTTACAGATATTTCAGCTCCATAGTTTAACCCTAAAAAACCAATTTTAATTTGATTGTTTTTGATTTGATGCTCAGTCAGCTCCACATTTTTTTCAAAAACTAAAATATCTACGCCATCAAAAATTGCTGGAACGGAAATATTTACTTTTTTGCCGGGGTCACTCGTATGGTAAACATTCCAAGAATCATTAATAAGAAAAACATTTCGGGTATCTGATTCACCAAACAAAATTCTTTCAAAAATTTCACTTCTGCTCGATTGTAGAGATGTAACTTTGATTTCTGCAATGCTTAAAATCGGGAATATTAGGATTAGGCAGTAAAATGGTATCAGTTTTCTTATCATTTTGCTAAAAATTTTCCAAATAATCACGCAAATATACTAAATCGAGAGGCGGGTGTTCAATAAAAACTTAAAAATTAGGGCTCGAGAAGAGCCCTAATTTGAATTAAAAACAAGCAGTACTAAACTATTCAAGCCGATTCAATAATTTTGAGAAAGGAATCGGCTTTTAGGCAAGCTCCGCCAACCAAAGCGCCGTCAATATCCGGCTGAGCGAGCAATTCCTTGGCGTTATCAGGCTTAACGCTTCCTCCATACTGAATTACAAGATTTTGAGAAAAAGTTTCTGAGAGCAGCTTTGAAACCAATCCGCGAATATATGCGTGTACTTCCTGCGCCTGTTCGTTAGTAGCAGTTTTTCCGGTTCCAATTGCCCAAACCGGCTCGTATGCAATTATTAAGTTAAAAAGTTCACTTTCCGATAAGCCTTCCAAACCAAAACGGACTTGTTTTTCGCAGACTTCAAATGTAATTCCATTTTCTCTCTCTTCGAGAGTTTCGCCAATGCAGAAAATTGGTTTTAATCCATTTTTAACTGCCGCTTTAATTTTTTTGTTGATGATTTGATCTGTTTCGCCAAAAATTGTTCTTCGCTCAGAGTGGCCTAAAATAATATACTCGCAGCCAACACTTTTAAGCATAGTTGAAGAAATTTCGCCGGTAAATGCACCGCTTTCTTCAAAATACATATTTTGTGCGCCCAGCTTAATCAAAGTATCTTTGAGCAGTGTATGAGCTGTTTCTAAAGATGTAAAAGGGGGAAAAACAACAACCGCAGCCTTTGTATGTTCGTTTACACCTTTTTTTAATTCCGAAATCAAACCAACTGTGCCGTTTAAGTCGTTGTTCATTTTCCAATTTCCGGCAATTACTTTTTTACGCATCGTTTCCTCTTTAGTATTTGTGTATAAAACAAAGCTGCTAGTTTACAGATTCAACTCTTCTAATTCCGGGTACTTCTTTAATTAGTGCACGTTCAACGCCGGCTCTTAAAGTCATTTGAGACATAGGGCAATCGCTGCAAGCGCCGGTTAGTTTAACTTCTACAATGCCGTCGGGCAAAATTTTAACAAGTTCAACATCGCCGCCATCGGCTTTTAAGTATGGTCTAATAGTTTCAAGGGCTTTCAAAACTTTTTCATTTAATTCATCGGTCATTTCAAACTCCAAACGTTAATTAATCTTCAAGCAAAATTTCGATCTTAGGTGCGCTTGAATTAAAATTTGATTTACTTACTTCTGCTGCTAAATTTCTGCTAATACCAAGAATCTGCTTTGCTTGTTCACTTTCCGGCTGATCAAAAACAATCGGTTTGCCTTTATCACCGCCTTCGCGAATGTTTTGATTAATTGGCAATTGACCAAGCAGTGTTAAAGAAAGTTGTTCGGCGAGATTCTTACCGCCGTCTGTACCAAAAATATCGTACCGCTTTCCTGTATCCGGCGCCAAAAAATAGCTCATATTTTCTACAATCCC
This sequence comes from uncultured Melioribacter sp., assembly GCA_964575995.1. Classification (GTDB taxonomy): domain Bacteria; phylum Bacteroidota; class Ignavibacteria; order Ignavibacteriales; family Melioribacteraceae; genus Stygiobacter. The sequence continues at coordinate 108,128 of CAZNTN010000003.1, forward strand.
AAGTACCGGAACGTTTACACGCTGGAACATTGCTATTGCTTTTTTTACATCAATAATTGAAGCTTCTTGTGGTGTGGTAACTACTACTGCACCGCTAAGTGGTATGGTCTGCACAAGTGTAAGTTGAATATCGCCGGTGCCAGGAGGCAAATCGAAAATTAGATAATCGAGTTCATCCCAGTGAACATCGCTCATAAATTGTTTTATTGCGCCGCTTGCCATTGGTCCGCGCCAAATTACCGGAGCGTCGTCATCAATTAAAAACCCGATTGACATAAGTTTTACGCCATAATTTACCAAAGGTACCATCTTTGCCGTTTGTGTATCTTGATATATTCTTGGCTTCTCATTCAAACCAAACATCAAAGGAACACTAGGTCCGTAAATATCGGCATCTATCAATCCAACTTTAGCGCCATCCATAGCAAGAGCAACTGCAATGTTTACAGCAACAGTACTTTTGCCTACGCCGCCTTTGCCACTTGCCACTGCAATTGTGTTTTTAACTCCTGGAAGAAGTGTGTTTATTCTTTGATTTAAGCTCGGCTGCACTCGTGAATCCATCTTTACCAAAATTTCTGCTGCTGCGGGTATATCTTTTTTGATTGCTTCAATGCAGTCTTGCTGGATTTTATCTTTTAGCGGACAAGCCGGAGTTGTAAGTTCAACAACAACAGAAATATTGCTGCCATCTATTTTTATATCTTTGATCATATTTAGAGTTACTAAATCTTTATGCAAATCCGGGTCGTTTACTTTACGAAGTGCATTAAGAACTTGTTCTTGCGAAATACTTGCCATTAATTCTCCAATTTTGGTTTCAAAAATAATTCTTTTGCTCATTTCTACCTAAACAACAAATTATTTATCCTCCAAATTCATTTGCAGCATTTTGTACTTTGAAAATTGCTTACTCGTGGAATTGCGAGACTTTTTTTAGCAGCTGAAATCTTGTATTCGGTTTTTCAAGCAAATTTTGAGATAGAAGTATGAAAAGACATTTTCCGATTTTTGAGATATTTGCATTTGTGAACCATTTGTAGGGATTTATAGTTTACTTGAATGAGTATAGTAGTAGTTATAAATTGTCTTATAGATAAAACAATTTTTGTGTGGAGTTTAGTTGGCACCTTTTTATACAATATTACTCGGATTAGTCATACTCGCTTTTGTCATTTTTCTCTTTATGCCAAGGATTGGCATACTAGCAAGAATAAAAAGATTTAAACGGGATGAAGATAGAATAGCCATAGAAGATGCACTTAAGCATTTATACGACTGCGAATTTAAGAAGCTGGATTGCTCTCTAAACAGTCTAACCGGAAATCTTGGCTTAAAGCCGAATCAAACTGCGAAATTAATTTCTAAACTGGAATCAATGAGTTTAGTTACTTTATTAAATGGAAAAATATATTTAACAGAGCAGGGAAAAGATTACGCAACACGCGTTGTTCGCATTCATAGATTATGGGAAAGATATTTAGCAGAGAACACAAGCGTTAGCGAAAATGAATGGCACGTTATTGCTGAAGAACGAGAACACGATACAACAGATGAAGTAGCAGATTGGCTCTCGGCTCGGCTCGGAAATCCTCTTGTTGATCCACACGGCGACCCTATCCCAAATCAAAGAGGTGAAATTCATTCTAAAGAGGGGATAACTCTAAACAATCTTGCCGAAGAAAAATATGCGCGCATAATTCATATAGAAGATGAACCGAAAGAAGTTTATGCACAGCTTACAGCATTTGGGCTTTACCCAGGCATGCAGATAAAGGTTTTGCAAAACACTAAAGATAAAATCCGTTTTCTTGCAGATGGACAAGAATGCTTGCTTGCACCGGTTTTGGCTGCTAATCTAACAGTTCAAGTATTTGATGAAAAAGAAATAGTAACGGAAAAATTTGATAACCTTACTTCTTTGGATATTGATGAGGCTGCTGAGGTAATTGGAATATCTAATGCAATGCGCGGGCAGCAAAGAAGAAGAATGCTCGATTTTGGAATTGTGCCTGGTACAACAATTCATGCCAGATTAAAAAGTATGAAAGGCGATCCTTCTGCTTACGAAGTTAGGGGTGCGTTGATTGCATTGAGAAAAAATCAATCGGATTTAATACACATAAAAACATTGAAAGCAAGTTAAATGTCCTCTAATAGTAACTGCGTAAATTGTCCGGCTCATAATTCGGCAAATCTAATTAGACTTGGAATTGACATGTCTAACTTCGATTATGTTGCAGCACTTGCCGGAAATCCAAACACAGGCAAAAGTACAGTCTTTAATTCTTTAACCGGCTTAAGGCAGCATACAGGTAATTGGCCCGGAAAAACTGTTGGGCGCGCCGAAGGCGCTTTTCAGTATAATGAAAAACGTTATAAAATTGTTGATCTGCCTGGAACTTACTCGCTGCTTTCTACAAGCACAGATGAAGAAATTGCGCGAGATTTTATCTTGTTCGGTCAGCCAGATGTTACAATAATTGTAGTTGATGCCTCCCGCTTAGAAAGAAATCTCAATCTTACGCTGCAAGTTTTAGAAATTACAGACCGCGCGGTTCTCTGCCTAAATCTAATTGATGAAGCAAAGAGGCATCGCATAACAATTGATGACCGTTTACTATCTAAAAAATTAGGAATTCCTGTAATTCCAACTGCGGCAAGACAAAACGTTGGAATTCCGGAACTGATTAAAGCAGTTCATTCAGTTGCTTCCGGAGAGTACATTTGCAAACCTTATAAAATGAAAAGCCAAATTAAAAATGTTTCTCACGCAGTTGATGATTTAGATCAAAAATTAAAAATTGAATTCCCACATCTTGATAACACACGCTGGATTGCTTTGCGCCTGCTCGAAGGTGACCAAAGAGTTATTGATGCAGTAAAAAGTGGTGAAATTGGATACTTAACGCCGGTAGAAACAGAGAATGCGTAGATTAATATGATTAATAAAAAAGAAGAAATATTAAAACAAGCAACCAAGTACAGATGGGAAATTGGAGAGAATCTGCACGATTCTATTTTAGAATCAATCTATTCTGAAGCAGGAACTATTGCTGATGTTGTAGTTACGCGCGATAGTGAAAAACGCAAATTTGATTGGGACAGATGGATCGATAAATTAGTTACGGGCAGGTGGACTGGCTTCCCGATAATGTTTTTACTCTTAGCAGTTGTCTTTTGGTTAACAATAAGCGGCGCAAATGTTCCTTCGGCATTATTAGCTTCTCTTCTGGTTGATACAATTCATCCTTTACTTAAGAGCGGCGCAGAGTACCTTTATTTTCCTTGGTGGCTAAGCGGAGTTTTAATTGACGGTGCTTACCTTGCTTTAGCTTGGGTTATTAGCGTTATGCTGCCGCCAATGGCAATTTTCTTCCCATTATTCACTTTGCTGGAAGATTTTGGTTACCTGCCCCGCGTTGCTTTTAATATGGATAATCTTTATAAAAGAGTTGGAGCGCATGGCAAACAAGCCTTAACTATGAGTATGGGCTTTGGCTGCAACGCTGCCGGTGTTATTGCAGCGAGAATTATAGACAGTCCGCGCGAAAGATTAATTGCAATTATTACAAACAATTTTTCTCTCTGTAATGGAAGATGGCCTACCCAAATTTTAATAGCAACTATTTTTATCGGGGGCGCTGTTTCTCCTATGCTTGCTGGTTTAACATCTGCCGCCGCAGTTGTGCTGGTAGCAATTCTTGGTGTTGTATTAAGTTTGATTGTTTCTTGGTTCTTATCCAAATCTGTTCTGAAAGGCGAAGCATCAGCTTTTAGTTTGGAATTGCCTCCGTACCGTCCGCCAAGATTTTTGCAAACACTTTATACATCTTTGATTGATAGAACTATAATGGTTTTGTGGCGTGCTGTTGTTTTTGCTGTGCCTGCTGGTGTTGCAATATGGCTTGTTGCAAATATTACTATTGCCGAAATTACTTTAGCTGAATACTTTGTTAAGAATGTGAACCCATACGCTGCTATTATCGGGTTAAATGGTGTAATTATACTTGCTTACATTATTGCAATACCTGCAAATGAAATTGTTATTCCTACAGTATTGATGCTTACAGCGCTAACTTCAAATATTGCCGGGATTGGTTCCGGCGCTGGAGTTATGTTCGAGATGGATTCTTTAAGTGATACAGAAATGCTTCTCCGTTCTGGGGGCTGGACTTTACTTACCGGCATTAATCTGATGTTGTTCAGTTTGCTGCATAATCCTTGTTCAACAACCATTTATACAATTTACAAGGAAACAAAGAGTTTAAAGTGGACTTTGATTTCAACTTTTCTGCCTGTAGCAATGGGCATTGTAATCTGTTTCTTTGTTGCTCAATTTTGGAGACTTTTATACAGCAGCTCCTAAAATTTTGAAACTTCTCTCTTAACAATCTTTTTTGAAACACCAATTGCTCTCTGCATCATCCAATCTTGATGGTTTAGTGGTTCTTCATTATAGACCGGGCGATAAAAAGCATATTTACCGGTAGGAAGAAGAATTCTTGTTTTAGTATTGTCGTCAAGTACCGAGCGTAATACAGAATCTTTAATAAAACTTTTCAAATCCGGGTCGCTGATTGGGAATGTTATTTCAACTCTTCTATCAAGATTTCTTTGCATAATATCGGCGGAGCTGCAATACAATTCATCTTTGCCATTGTTGTAAGCATAGTAAATTCTGCTGTGTTCAAGAAATCTACCTACGATGCTTATAACGCGAATGTTATCGCTTAAACCGGGCTGCATCGGAATTAAGCATGAAATTCCTCTAACAATCAAATCAATTTTTACACCGCAGCGAGATGCCTCGTACATAGCCGCTATCAACAGCGGATCTACAAGCGAATTTAGTTTGAATACTAAATAGCCTTGTCCGCCGTTTTTAACATTCTTTATTTCCCGTTCAATCAACTCTATAAATTTTTCACGCATGTTTATAGGTGCAACTGCAAGCTTTCTAAATTGTTTTTGTTCGGAATAACCTGTTAAGTAGTTAAATATTTCGGAGACATCTGCGCAGATTTCCGGATCGGAAGTGAAAAAGCCTATGTCTGTATAAATTCTTGCCGTTGTTGTGTTATAATTTCCGGTTCCCAAATGAACGTAACGTTTAACACCATCTATCTCTTTGCGAACAACTAAACTCATTTTAGCATGAGTTTTTAACCCAACCAACCCATATACAACATGAACGCCGGCTTTTTCGAGTTCGCGAGCCCAGTAAATATTGTTTTCCTCATCAAAGCGTGCTTTTAATTCCACAAGAACAGCAACTTGTTTTTTTCTTTCTGCTGCTTCAATTAAATACTTTACAATAGGTGAGTTTAACCCAATTCTGTATAGTGTTTGTTTTATTGCTAAGACTTCTGGGTCGCGGGATGCTTGTTTTACAAACTCTACAACCGGATTGAAAGAATCGTAAGGATGATAGAGCAGAATGTCTTTCTTTTGAATCAAAGAAAAAATATTTTCTTCCTCAAAAGGTTCTGGAGTAACAGCATGAAAAGGTTTTTCTTTAAGATGCGGAAACTGCAAATCATATAGAATCATTACATCGCTAAGACCAAGTACTCCATCAATTACGTGTACATCATCGTGGCTGATTTCTAAATTTTCGATTAGTGTTTCAATCATATACTCTGGCATTTGCTTTTCAACTTCTAAACGAACAACGGACCCAAATTTTCTTTGCTTAATATTTTCTTCAATTACTTGGAGCAAATCATCGGCTTCATCTTCTTGAATTTCCAAATCTGTATCGCGCGTAATCCTAAATTTATATGCTTCTAAAATTTCAATGCCCGGGAAAAGATAATGCATATTTGCTTTTATTACATTTCCAATCAAAACAAACTTTACTATTCCGTTGCTGTTCTTCTGTTTGGATTTCATTATCTGATCAACTCTTAGCAGACGCGGCAGGTTTGTTGGCACTTTAATTCTTGCAAAGTTTTTTTCGCCGTTTGGTTTCTTTATTCTGGCAGCAAAACTTAGGCTCAAATTTGAAATGTAGGGGAATGGTCTTCCGGGATCGAAAGCTAACGGTGTTAATACTGGATATATCTCTTGAACAAAATAATCGTTAACAGCTTCACGTTCTTCTTTGTTAAGCTGATTTAATTCACAGATTAGTATTTTGTTCTCTCTTAGGCTGGGAATAATTTTATTGTGCCAATAATCGTATATCTCTTTTAGCATCTTTTGCACTTTAGTTTCAATCAGTTTAAGCTGTTCAATAGGTGATAAACCATCAATCGAAGTATCTATAACTTTTGCGCGGATTTGCTCTTTAATTCCGGCGATACGAATCATATAAAATTCATCAAGGTTCGAGAAGAAGATTGAGATAAATTTAATTTGATCGAGAAGAGGCAATTGAGGATTTAGCGCTTCTTCTAAAACTCGCCTGTTAAACTCAAGCCAGCTCAAATCTCTGTTAAAGAAATTATCAGGTAGTAAGTATTTATTTAAGTTTTCTTTCGAAAGTCTCATCTTAATCTCTTTTGCTGCAAGAATTTGTTGAATGCTTATTTTATAAATTTCTTTGCCGAAGTAAAACTGTTTAAGTCGTAATTTATTTCTCGCTCCGGCATTTTGAGGCGTACAATTTTAACTTTCGCAATCTTAAAAAATTTTTCTGCCAAAGTATCGTGATAATCGGAAAATATTACTATTTCTTTTATCCCGGCTGCAATTAATGCCTTTGCACAATTTGTACAAGGCATGTTTGTAATATACGCAGTGGCATTAGCGGTACTTATTCCATGAGCAGAGCATTGGAGAATTGCGTTCATTTCTGCATGAATTGTTCTAACGCAGTGATTATCAACAACCATGCAGCCCTCATCTTCACAATGTACATCGCCGGGGATAGACCCATTATAGCCTGTTGATAGTATTTGTTTGTCTCTTACTAAAACACAGCCGCAATGCATTCTCGGACACGTTGCCCTTTCAGAAACAAGCATTGCAACTTTTAGAAAGTATTCGTCCCAAGAAGGGCGCTTAGACTTTTTCATCTATTTTCCGTTTTTCTTAAATCAGGTGTGTAATTTATAGCTTTTAAACTACAATTAACAAAATCAATTAGAGTAGTTATCGAGATGAATCAGTAGATATATAAAAAGCGACAGCTAAGGTTGAGGGCGGACCTTAGCTGTCTATCAGTAATTTAAGGAGGGGTTACTGATTAAGTATTAAGGAGTTACTTGTGTGTAATCAATCTTCATACCAGTATGATTATCGGTAAAGTTTTATAAAAATTTAGTGTTGGCAGTAAAATAAATCACTTTTAAGAATGTTTTCGATTCGGTTTCTTGTAAATAAGAACCCGTGATTATATGATGATTTAGGTTTTTATAGGCAATAGTATAATTTTCAGGTAATATCTTCCGATGCACGAAGCTGTATCTTGAATGTTGTACCAGAGTTTATTACCGAACTCTTTACAAAGATTTTTCCTTTGTGGTAATCTTCAATTATCCTTTTTGATAAACTTAAGCCTAATCCCCAGCCACGTTTTTTGGTGCTGTATCCAGGTCTGAAAATATCTTTTCGCATTCCAGATTCTATACCTTTCCCATTATCTGATATTTCAATTTCGACCTTGTTTTTGTTTTTTAGAACTATAAAATGAATCATACCATCCTTGTGTTCAATTGCATCAAGCGCATTTTTAATCAAATTTTCTACAACCCATTCAAATAACTCCGAGTTTAAGTTGGCGTAAACATTTTTTTCACCTTCAAGAGAAATACTAACGCTTTTCCCAAGGTGAGGGAGTCTTCGCTGGAAATAACCGATTACGCGTTCTACTACTACGTATGGAGATTCTATTTTTAGCTCCGGCTTAGACCCTATTTTAGAAAATCTCTTAGTTATTTTATTCAAACGATTTAAGTCGCTATCTATTTCTTCAGAAGTATCAAGTACTTTATCTGGGTTGTCATAATTCATCTTTAAAATTTCGTTCCATCCCATCAAACTAGAAATTGGTGTTCCTAATTGATGCGCCGTTTCTTTGCTCATTCCAACCCAAATATTGCTTTGCTCGCTTCGTTTTATGTAGCTGAAACTTGAGTATGCAATTGTTATGAATAAAATTGCAAAAATGATTTGCAAAAATGGATAGTAGCGTAGTTGTTTAATTATTTCTGAATCGCCATAGTATATTTTTGAAAGAATTTTTCCATCTGGAGTTCTTACTTCGATCGGCTGGTGAGATTCAGCAAGCTCTTTAATTTTACTTTCCAACAGAGCTGTTAACTGCTTTGAAGTAATCTTTGGTTCGTGTTCAATGTTTTTATAGCCTATACCAACAGTAGCAGAAACTTGTTCTTTGTAATCGGTCAAAATAAGAGGGAAGTCAATTCGGTTAATAATGTTTTCGAGAATGAAGTTGAGTTCTTCACCTTCGGTTTCTGGTTTTGTAGCAAACTCTAATCCGCTTGCGTATAGCTGTACTATCTCTTTTTCACTTTGCTGAAGTTTAGAAACTAAATTCTGGGTATAGTACAGTGTTGCAAACGCAATAACGGCGCCTATAACAACTAATGCGAGTTTAAGTTTAAGCGATTTTGGTCCGGATGAATATTTCATTTTTGCTCCGAAAAAGAATCTCTACTCAAATTTACTAAAGCGGTTCTGCTAAACGAAATTTTACGGTGCAAAAATGTTATAGCTCGATTGTTTGATCTCGTTTAGGTCCAACCGAAATAATTCCAATTTCAAACCCGCTTTTCTTAGCTATAAAATTAAGATAACTTTTTGCATTAGGTGGAAGCTCATCATAGCTTTTTGCATTACTAATATCACTTTTCCAGCCCGGAAGGGATTCGTAAACCGGAGAAACATAAGACAAACGGTTTAAATCAGTTGGAAACGATTTTAATAATTTTCCATTTAATTCATAGGCTACACAAACTTTTATCTCTTCAAAATCGCTGAGCACATCGAGCTTAGTAACTGCAACACGTTCAATGCCGTTTATCATTCTTGAGTAATTGACTAAGAAAGCATCGTACCAGCCGCAGCGTCGTGGTCTTCCGGTTGTAGCGCCAAACTCGGCTCCAATACTTCGCAGCTTTTCCCCTGTATCATTTAACAATTCTGTAGGAAATGGACCAAGACCTACGCGTGTTGTGTATGCTTTTACAATTCCTACTACAGAAGTAATTTTGGTAGGCGGTATGCCAGTACCTGTACAAGCTCCGCCAGAAGTTGGGTTTGAAGAAGTTACATAAGGATAAGTTCCATGATCAACATCAAGCAAAGTACCTTGTGCGCCTTCTAGTAGAATAGATTTGCCTTCTTCTAATGCGGTATGCAAATAGTGAGTAGTGTCAGTTATATATTCATCAATCTTGTCATCAAAATCGAGATACTCTTTGATAATCTCTTCAACGTTTAATTCTGAGTGGTCGTAAACCTTTTTAAGAAGGTTATTTTTTTCTTCAATGCTGCATCTAATTTTTTCTTCAAGAATAGTTTTGTCTAATAAATCTACTATTCTAATTCCGGTTCTTGCGTATTTATCTATGTAAGAAGGTCCAATGCCTCGCCCAGTAGTTCCAATTTTTGCACTGCCTCTTTCGTTAATAGAATCTAAAAGTTTATGATAAGGCATAATTAAATGTGCATTGTGGCTTATAAATAATCTGCCTTTAATATTTATGCCAAGTTTTTCCAACTGCTTAATTTCGTCAAGAAGTGCTTTTGGGTCAATTACAACTCCGTTTCCAATAACACAAATAACATCTTCGCGCAAAATGCCGGATGGAATAAGGTGAAGAATAAATTTCTTATCTCCAATTTCAACAGTATGTCCGGCATTAGCTCCGCCCTGATATCTAACAACAATATTATATCCTTTGCTAAGGATATCAACAATTTTGCCTTTGCCTTCATCGCCCCATTGGCTTCCTACAATTACTCCAACACTCATTTATTCCTCTACTATTTTTAGACAAAAAAAACTCCGGCTAAAAAAACCGGAGTAAAAACTAAATGTGCCAAATCATTAATTTCCAAAACTTTTTATAGCGTTATCAACGGAAGAAAAGTTTTCAAAAATTGTGATGAGCTTAGTAATTACTAAAAGGCTTTCAATTTTTTCAGTTGCATTCGCAAGTTTCAAAGCGCCGCCGCCATTTTTCATTGTTGTGTATCCGCTTATAAGCATTCCTAAACCGGAGCTGTTCATAAACTTTGTTTCTGCAAGATCAATAACTACGTTCTTTTTGTTATCGTCAATGCATTTATGGAGTATATCACTAAATTCTTGGGCTTCTGGTCCGCCCATTACATTACCAACTAGTTCGATTACAACGGCATTGTACTTCTCAACTTGTTTGATCTTCATATTTACTCCTAAGTTAATTTATTTTTTATTTCTTCTTTACTATAGTTTCTGTTTTAACTTTTTGTTGTAAACGATGGATATAATCGAGTACAAATATTTATATTGGCGACCAAAGTTATTTAATCTATAAGTAAAAATAAAGTTCTTTTGAAAGCTAAGCAGATATATTTTGTATATCGGATTTTTAGATTTAAGGAACTATCAAAACTTAACATCGTCTAAAGAAATGAATCTTCTAAAAGAACAAGACCACTTTGATTTTAGTGAAGCAAAGACTGAACGTGAAGAGGATTTTGAATTAATCCGCAGTTTTGTAAAGGGTGATGAAACTACATTCAGAACTTTGGTTATTAAGCATAAGGAGAAAGTTCGTAATCTTGTTTTTTTAACTTTAGGCGATGCTGAATATGTAGATGACATTTCTCAAGATGTATTTATAAGTGTTTACCATAAGCTCGCCGAGTTTAGATTCGAATCTAAATTCACAACTTGGTTGTATAGAATTACTGTAAATAAGTGCCGTGATTATCTAAGGAAGAAGCGCGTAAGGAGCATTTTTGTGCCTATTAAGGATTCCGATTCAGACTATGGAACCGGTCCTTTTTCAGAAAATGTAGATATTCCAAATTTAGTTAGAAGCGCAATCGATAAACTTCCGGAAAGGTTACGCATCCCTTTGGTTATGAGAGATATTGACGGCTTCAGTTATAAAGAAATTGCAGATTCTTTAGGAACTGAAGTTGGAACAATTAAGTCTCGTATTTTTAGAGCCAGAGAAACTTTGAAGGTGATACTTGAACCATATCAAAAGGAATTGAAAGCCTAAGATGGAAACACCATCATCTAAAAATTTTTTTTCAGCAGAAACTATTAAAAAATATTCTCCTTTAGTTCTTCTTTTGTTTCTAACAGTTATGCTTATGTTATTTTTCAAAAGCAACAAAAAGGGAATTTCCGGTATGATTGAAGAGGGAAAGAAGAACTTACTTTCAATTTATACCGGCGGATTGCGCCCCCTTATTTCTGAGACTAGTATTACTAAAGAAGATTTATTCAACTTTGCACTTTATCAAAGTTTACCGTTAGACCAAGATAAAAATAGAGTGTTGATGCTTTCGGAGACTAACGGGCAAACAGTCTATGAAATAAAACAGGTTAATTTTAACAAAAACACAAATAATTACGAGGCTTTCAAATATTACTTTGAATTAAATACTGTACAAAAGCAATCAGCCGATTCGTTGTTAAACTCATACAGAAAAGAAATTTATTCCTGCGTGCTGGTAAATGAAAAAAATGCTTACGCCTTAAATCCAAAAATCTCTACTGTTAGGAAAGCAATTCTTGCCGATTTAGTCTATCTGGCTCATAAAATTTACAAAGAAAAGGCACATGAAATTTTTCCTAGTTTGGATGAATTAAACCAAAACCAATTAGCAGCACTAATTAAAACAGGAAGAGAAATTCCATCAACACAATATTTATTAATTACGCCGGATACAATTGCAAAAACTGATATTACTTGGGATGAAAAAAAATTTGATGAACAACTAAGAGCCTTTGAAGAAGGGAAAATTGCGCCTGAAGAATTTGCTAATAACCAAGCATTTAAGTGGACTGAAGAGACAAATCAGCCTGAGCCCTCTTCATATTCTTCTAAGCATGGTTATTTGTTGGATTACGAAATTGATTCTAACAAATACAAAATATCATTCGATTCGAAACTGTTTAGCAAAATTGTTAATGATTCGCTGAAGGCTAATTTGGATAAAGCCGCCAAATATTTGAGAACAATTTCGGTTCGCATTCCTAAGCAAAGAAACAGTGGTTCAAAATCTGATAATTTGAAAATTATTTCACCAGTTCCTATTTCGCCAAATATAGTTTATGACGCAGTTCAAATTACAGAAGGCGCCTTGAGTTTGGTGGGGAACATGAACATTTCTATGCTTATTGATGAAGCAGTAAAAAATGATTCGGCTTTTCAAAAAGTTATGAAAGATTCTGCTAAGAATAAAAAGATTAAAGAGATAATGAAAAATGAAGGCATCAAAATGAGAAAACTTAAATTGGACAGCCTTAGCACAGGTAGAAGCAAAAGGTAATTAAACTTGAACAAAGCAAATCTAAAATTCAGCGGCGTAAGAGGACTTGAGAATGCAATTGTGCTTTCAATTGTTTTGTTTCTGTTCAATCTCGTTTTCCCAATTCATGATGCTTTTTTACTTTCACTTATTCACGAGGGGATTGTATTTCTTACGATATTTTTCTTATACAATTATTTACAGCAGTCTTTATCAAAAAAACTTGATACACCACTTTCACTGGTATTGAATATAGGAATTTTAGGTGCTTTACTTTTTTTTGTTCTATCAATTGCAAATTCTACTTACGAGGCAGATTCTTCCGGTAAAATTTCGCTTAACTTTTTTAACTCGCTCATTTTTATACTAATTATTTTTCTTTTTATTGCGTCAATTGTTTACATATTCGCGTCTTTGCGCGAGTTGTTCTTTCTTAGACAGAAAAAAGACCCAAGTGTTTATTTCAATACAATGCTGGTATTCTTTGCACTTTGTTTCTTCTCCAATATTTTGATATTGGCAGATTCGGAACTCGATTATCCTTTCTCGGCTTTTTATGTAGTCTCTATTGTACTGATTTGCCTCAACTCAATTAGAGTAGCCTGGATAGCGTTTTTAACTAAGAAGCAGAAGTATTATTTGTTAGGTTTATCGATAGTACTTTCAGTTGTTTATGGTTTATCCTATTCACTTGCTTTCAATTCAGAAGTTAGCAACCAGCTTATCAAAGTATTTTCGCCCGGATTGCGGGCTGTTTTCAGTCTTGTAATGATATATGGTTCAATCTACTTTGGAGTAATTTTCTTTGTTACCCTTTTTCACCTTCCTACAGCCGAAGTATTTGATAGGAAAGCACAGGAAGTTGCCGCAATGATGGATATTACAAAGCTGATTACACAAGTATTTGATTTTAAGGAATTGGCAGATACAATTACTTCGATGACTACTCAGGCATGTAACTCTGACTCCGCTTGGCTTGTAACTTACACAAAAAATGGAATTGAGTTAAACTCAGTTCACAAAATTGGCTATGTGGATGCAAACGAAATAAGCAGCCGCTTGCTAGGCTCCGGAAATGATTCTTTTGATAGAATTGAAGTTATTGATTACGATTCTCTATTCGGCAGCAAAAAATTTGTTGAACAGAATTTCCATTCGGTTGCCATAGCTCCGCTTACTATGCATGGAAAGGTGAACGGGTACTTGTTCACTGCACGCGCTAAAGGTAACTCATTCGATATTGAAGATAGAAAATCTCTACAAGCATTTGCTTATTATGCAGCTGTTGCTTTAGAGAATGCTTTGTTGATACAAAAGTCAATCGAAAAAGAAAGACTCGAAAAAGAGCTTGATGTTGCACGGGATATTCAAAGAAAAATTCTTCCGGCTGTAGTTCCATCTTCTCCTCAAATAGAAGTATCGGCACTTTTTGTTCCTGCATTTGAAGTTGGTGGAGATTATTACGATTTCTTCGAGTTAGAAGATGATAATTTAGGATTTGTTGTAGCAGATGTTTCCGGTAAAGGAATTTCTGCTGCATTTATTATGGCAGAGGTAAAAGGAATTTTTGAATCTCTTTCTAAGATTATTCAGAACACCGCCGAGCTTTTGGATAAAGTTAATGTTGTTCTCAAGGGCAACATCGAGAAGAAAAATTTTGTTACAGCCGTTTATGGAATTATTAATAGGAAAACCGGAAAGTTGAATATTAGCCGAGCAGGGCATACTCCTTCGCTGCTTTGCAGCAATGGTAATATAGTAAGACTTCAGCCGGCAGGTATTGGGTTAGGGCTCGATTTCTCGAATATTTTTTCCAGATCGCTTGAAGAGCTGGAAATTAAGCTGACACATAATGATATTATTGTTTGCTATTCAGATGGAATACCGGAAGCTAAGAACTCACTTGGCAATGATTTTGGCTACGAGAAGTTTGAAAAAATTATTTCTGAGAATTACAGCAAAAATTTGAATGAAATTTCTAATTTGGTAATGAAAGAATTAAGTTTGTTCTCGAAAGATAATTCTCAACATGATGATATTACTTTAGTTATGTTTAGATGGAAACAAAACAATAAATAATACGGAGATATTTAATGGCAGATTTTAATGTCAAGTTACGGGGTGTCGGTTCCGTAAGTGTAATTGATGTTAAAGGATATCTCGATGCTCACACTGCGCCGGAGTTAGAGAATGTTTTCAACCGCTTAATAGGTCAGAAACTGTATCAGGTGGTAGTAAACTTTGATGACCTGAAGTACATAAGCAGTGCAGGCCTTGGGGTCTTTATGGCTTATGTGGAAACTATGAGGGAGAATCAAGGCGACATAAAATTCTCTAACATGAAAGAAAGTGTTTACAACATTTTTGATTTACTCGGATTTCCTATTTTATACGAGTTCTTCAAAGAGGAAAACGAAGCAGTTAAAAAATTTAGTGATCCTGCCAAATCTTGAATGCACTAAACAAAATATTAGAACAAAATATTGTCGTTAAAAGCTCTACCGACAATCTTGAAAAGATACGTGAGTTTACCAAAAACGCTGCACTGCAAAGCGGTTTTGACGAAGACTCTGTAGGCAAGATTATTTTAGCTGTTGACGAAGCTTGCACTAACATAATCAAACACGCTTATAAATTTTCTCCCGATGGAAGTATTAATATCTCAATTAAATTTTCTGAAGGTAAGTTAGCTGTTTCAATTACAGACGAAGGTGAACACTTCGATCCGACTCAAATACCGGAACCAGATATACGCGAATATTATAAACAGAAACGCGTTGGCGGTTTGGGGATGTTCTTAATTAAACGATTGATGGACGAAGTTAAGTACAACACTGTCACCGGCAATAAAAACCAAGTAGTTCTGATTAAATATTTGTCTCAATAAAATGCAGCTTACAGATAACAATGCCGCTTTAAGAAATTTTTCTGCCCTTGTTGATTTTAGCAACCTAATAAATTCCAGTCTAGATATTAATTTTACACTTAATAATATTCTTTTAACTTGCTTCGGAAAATTCCACACTACAAAGGGATTGATTGCACTACTTAATAACGACAGGGTTTTTGAGGTTCAAGCTTACAAAGGTTTTTCGGCGCATTCTCTAAAATCATTCCCATTTTTAACAGCAGATGATTACGATTCGAATGAAATGCTGGCAGATTTTATTGCCGATAACAAATTGCAAGTCTATCAAGAAATTAAATCTTCGGAAGGGCTGAAAGGTATAATTATTCTTGGCGCTCGTTTAACTAGCAAATCTTATGATGATTCTGATATTAGCTTCCTGCGTACAATAGTTAATGTTGGCGCCACTGCTATAGAAAATTGTTTGGCTGTTGATAAACTCAAAAGTGTTAATCGTAATTTGGATTCTAAAGTCAATCAGCTTAATTCTCTTTTTGATCTTGGAAAAGAGTTTAGCGGAGTTTTGCAGATTGAACAAATTAGTAAACTGCTTGTTTATTCGCTTATTGGGCAGATGCTAGTTTCCAAATATGCAGTAGTTTCTTGTTCTGGTGCATTACTAAGTTTTCTTGAAAACCGGTTTAATGAAGAACATCTTAGAAATGCCTTTAAAACCTGCACTAAAGATGTCTTTCAAAAAATTTACACAAGAAACGAGTTTACAGACGATCTAAAAACTTTTGCCGAGCTTGGCGTTGATCTTATTGTGCCTATGCAGATTAAGAATGAGACAAAAGGATTAATTCTGCTTGGTAAAAGAAAAAGTGAATTTACTTATTCTAAATCTGATATTGAATTCGTTTCTTCAGTCGGCAGCCTTGCAATAATCTCTATAGAAAATGCCCGGCTGTTTAAGGAGACTTTAGAGAAACAGCGCCTGGAAAAGGATTTGGAAACTGCTCGCAATATTCAAAACAACTTGCTGCCTAAATCTATTCCTCTATTTTCAAATTTTGAAATGGCTGCTTTTAACAAATCTGCCAGAATGGTTGGCGGCGACTATTATGATATAATAAAACTTGATGATAACCAGGTGTTGTTTGCAATTGCAGATGTTTCCGGCAAAGGAGTTCCGGCTGCTTTATTGATGGCAAATATTCAGGCGTTCTTAAAATCAATTTGCAAAATGAAACTGCCATTAGCCGAAGCAACAAATCTCTTAAATGATCTTGTTGCAGAAAACACTACGAATGGAAGTTTTATTACTTTCTTTTGGGGAATTATTGATAACGAAAAAAAGGAATTGACTTTTGTTAATGCCGGACACAACCCGCCGCTGCACTTTAGAAATGATAAACTTACGAAGCTAAAAAAAGGTGGAATGATTTTGGGAGTAATGCCAACTTTAATTCCATATTTATCAGATACAATTAAGCTCGAAAGCGGAGACACAATTGTTCTGTTTACTGATGGCATTACAGAAGCCATGAATACAAAATGGGAAGAATACAGTGACGAGCAGTTGGAAAAACTTGTTGCTGAAAAATTTACTTTAAATGCGGGTCTTTTGCTCGAAGAAATTAAGATCAGCGTAGAGCATTTTACTCTTGGTGCAGAGCAATCCGATGACATTACCTGCATGGTAGTTAAGGTTAAATGATGCTTGAATATGTACTTCCAGCTAAAACGCACTAAAACAATTATATAACTTTTTATCCAGCATGTACTTGAAAGACTTGCTATCTCAAATAAAAAAACCGGCTGTATGCCGGTTTTTTTATTACTAATAAGATATTAACTAACCGAAACTAAAACGTTATTTTAGTTTTAGTTCTGCTTGTATATTCTAACACGAAAGCGCTAGCAACAAAGATTGATGAGTAAGTTCCGGTAATCATTCCAACAAAGAGAGCAAAAGCAAAACCGCGTAAAACTTCGCCGCCTAATATGATAAGAATGATAATCATAAACATAGTAGAAAGACCTGTAATGATAGTACGGCTTAAAGTACTATTAATAGCCCGGTTCATATTCTCTTCTAGAGGAATTGTTTTATGCAGCTTTATAAATTCTCTAACTCTATCAAAAACAACCACAGTATCGTTCATAGAGTAGCCAATAAGCGTTAAGAATGCGGCTACTACTGTTAAAGTTATTTCTAAATTTAACTCTGGAATTACACCATAAAGAATTGAAAATAAACTTAAAGTAATTAAAACATCGTGGAAAAGAGCTAGTACACCTCCAAGCGCAAAAGAAAACTTGAAGCGGAAACCAATGTAGATAAGAATTACAACCAACGCCAGCACTATTGCAACTATTGCATCTGTTTTTAATTCTTGCCCAACTTTTGGTCCAACTTTATCTTCCTTTTGAACAACAAAAGGGTTGTCTTTAAACTTTTCTGTTAAGTTGTCTTTAAGCCAATCGGCAATACCCAACCGAACAGAAATACTTTTTCCAGTTTGATCCTCTGAAGAAATTGCAGTCTGAAAACCTGAATTAAATAATTGGTTCCCGACAATTTCAGCGGTTAAAGAATCGGTAAAGGAATAAGTTATTGAGTTTAGAGAAGATTCAGTTACTTGCTTTTCGATTCCAGGATTATTTTGAATTATAAGCGCTTCAATTCTTTCTTTAACCTTTGGCAAAACATTAGCCGGAATTTCTTGTAATTCTGACCTAAGAAGAATGCCGGTAGAGCCGCCAAAAGTTTTTACTTCAACTTCGCCCAAGCCAATTTTTTCAACTTGATTTCTAACAAAAGAAATGTCTATTGGTTTTTCAAATTGGAGAGCGATTTCTGTTCCGCCTTTGAAATCAATTCCTAAAGCGAGACCTCTAATAGCGATATTTATCATTCCTAATAGAATAATAATACCCGAAATGAGGAAGAATACCGATCGTTTACCCATAAAATCGATATTAGTTTTTGCAAAAAGTCTCATTTAATTTTTCTCCTAATATTAACCAACATTTATTTTGTAGCCTTTAGAAGTCAAATAATCGAAAATGACTCTTACTAAAACAAGCTGGCTAAATAAGCTTGTAACTATACCTATCATAAGTGTTAATGCAAAACCCTGAACCGGACCGCTTCCAAATTGATAAAGAATTATACCGGTTAAAAGGGTAACTACGTTAGAATCAAGAATAGCAGAGAACGAAATTTTAAAACCAGCAGTCATAGCAGCTTTAAAAGTTTTTCCAGTTGCAAGTTCTTCTCTAATTCTTTCGTAAATCAAAACGTTTGCATCCACTGCCATACCCATAGTAAGCACTATACCTGCTATTCCTGGTAAGGTTAGTGTTGCGTGGAATGCAGCTAATACTCCTAACGTTAAAAGAACAGTCATTATTATTCCAAGACCTGCAAACGAACCTGCTGTTTTATAATAGAATATCATAAACAGCGCAACTACCAAGTAACCAATCCAACCTGAGTTCATACCTTGAGAAATTGAATCTTGACCTAATGAAGGTCCAACAGCGCTTTCTGCAATGATATCCACTGGAGCAGGAAGCGCACCGGCTTTAAGTACAATTTCTAAAAGTTTAGCTTCATCCATATTTGCGCTTCCGGTAATTCTCGAACTTCCTGTAGGAATTTTATTGATGATAGTTGGAGCGGTATAAACTTTTCCGTCTAATACCACTGCACAGCGTTTATCAATGTTTGCGCCTGTAATTCTAGACCATTCTCTTGCGCCGTCGCCATCCATCTGCATTGTAACTTCGGGCTGTCCAGTTGTCTGATCGATTTCTGCACGTGCATCTGTAATTACACCGCCGGTCAATTCAGCTTCTCTGTTCACCATATATAAACGGTAAAACTTTTCTCCATCTGGACCGGTAATTGCTTGATTATCGTACAAGAATTCAACGTTATTTGGTATTACTTTTTTTACATCCTCTCTAGCGAGGTAACTGCTAAGTTTTGCTCTGTCTAATTCTTTAACATAAGCATCTGCAATTCTACCTTGCGGATCGATTAATCGCGCAATAGCAAAAAACGGATGTTCTTTTGCAAATTGTTCATCGGTAAGATTTTTCTGATTTGCAGTATCTGTAGTTGCAGTAGTATCGGTAATTTTTCCAGCAAGTATTTCATCAATTCTGTTCATAATTGGAATAGCAAAAGCTGCATCCTTAACAAGCTTAAATTCCAGTAAAGCTCTTCCTTGTAAAAGTCTTCTTGCTTCTTCTTCTCTAGATATACCGGGCAGCTCAATTACAATTCTTCTTGAACCTTGTTTTTGAATACTTGGCTCAGATACGCCGTATTGATCAACTCTGTTTCTAATAATTTCGATGGCGCGAGTAACAGCATCAGTTTCCTGCTCTTGCAAACGAGCTACAATACTTGCGTCATCTTCACGTATAGAGCCAAAGTAGCGGCTCATACGAATACCTTTTTCTTGCATCATTCCGGCTAAAATACCAACAACATTTTCATTAGACCTTTTCGATTCAGCCTCTGCTTCTTTCAAAATATCTAAATATTGTTGGTCTGGATCTTTAGCTAATTTTTCGAGGAGTTTAGCTGTATTTACTTCCATAACAAGATACATACCGCCTTGAAGATCGAGACCAAGCTTAATTCTCTTTTCTCTTGCGTTTCTGTAATCTAAATTATTAGAAAGAATACTATCCTTTTTAGATGCAATAATATCCTGAACTTGACTTGCTGTTAGTTCAGGATTATTCTTCTTAATCTTTGCTTCAACAGGCTTTAGCGCCTCAGAAACATTCTTGGAGTTTTGGTAATCCTGGAATGTAGGGTAGAGGAGATATAAGCTTAGACCTATAAAAGCGAAGATTAGTATTAGTCTAAATCTCAGTTCTTTCATCATTATTCTTAGTTTAGTTATTAAATGTCTAAAAACATCAACTCAGTTGGTGTTTCTAAGATAAGATTATACTACTCGCGAACTACCCAAGTTTTTACATTAGCAGTAACATTTGTATGCAATTTTACTGCAACGCTGTAAATACCAAGAGATTTAATTGGTTCAGATATTTCAACCTTTCTCTTGTCAACCTCAAATCCTTTTTCTTTTAGAGAGTCAACAATCATCTGGCTTGTAACAGTACCAAAAATCTTTTCTTCTTCACCAACTTTAACCGGAATAGTTACCGAAACTTTTTCCATTTCGGAGGCAAGTTTCTGTGCTTCTTCTAATTCTTTGGCTTCGCGTTTCTTAATCTGCTTCTTTTCCTCTTCCAAAGCACGAATGTTACCTTGCGTTGCTTGATATGCAACACCGCGCGGAATTAAAAAATTTCTAGCATAGCCGTCTTTTACATTTACAATTTCGCCTACTTTGCCAAGCTGGTCAAAGTTTTTTCTTAATATTACTTTCATCGCTCAACTCCTATTTAACTGCTTCGGAAACAAATGGTAAAATCGCCAATTGACGGGCACGTTTAATAGCCGTAACAAGTTCTCTGTGCTGCTTTGCTGTTAGTCCCGTAATCCTGCGAGGAATTATTTTCCCTTGATCGGTTAGGAACCTCTGAAGCGTTTTTGAATCTTTGTAATCGATGAAACCATCGATCGTTCGTTTTACTTTTTTTGTTGGGGTATTATTCTTGTTAGAATTCCTCATGACTTATCCTTCATTAAATCTGATTCTTCATCGGTCAAGAATTTGTCGAATGAGTTGTCTTCATAATCTGCATCGTCAGATTCTGACACAACATCATCACCATTACCTACTTTAGCAATTTTGTTTAGAAACTGGATGCGTTTTGCTTTTATTTCAACAATGGTTCTATTCTTACCGTCTTCTGTTTTAAAAGTTCTACTTTGAAGTTCACCGTCAATTAAAACGGCACTTCCTTTTCTTAATCTGTCTTTGCAGCTATCTGCTAATTTGTTCCATGCTACTATACCTACATAGCATACGTCTTCTTGCCACTGATTGCTGCTGTCTTTATATCTTCTGTTTGCAGCTATGTGAAAGTTGACTACAGGTGTCCCGTTTGATGTTTGTCTAAATACAGGATCCTTTGTTAAGTTGCCCGCTACTATAACACTGTTTAATTCCGGCATCTTAAGTTCAGCCATCGTAACCTCCGTTACACTGATTAATTATTCTGACTTTCAGTTGTTTGTGTTTGAGCCTCTTCGGCAGCAGGAACGTTTTTAGCTGCTTCCTTTTGCTTTGCTATGGCTTCTAATGCAAATTTGTCTAAAACAATTGTTAAATAACGATAGATGTTTTCATCTAAACGGTAGTTACGTTCTAAAGTTGCAATTAGTTCCGGAGTAGAAATGAATCTAAAGATAGCGTAGAAACCGCTCTTGGCTTTATTGACCGGATAAGCTAATCTTTTGCGCCCCCATTTATCCACTTCTAATAATTCTCCGCCATGGTTCTTAATAGATTCCTGGATCTTGCTAAGAGTTGCTTCAATTTGGTCATCTTCGAGTGCAGCGTTGATAAGTACAACACTTTCGTAAGTGCGTTTACTCATGAGATTTGTCACCTCCCTTTGGTCGTTTGGCCTTTCTTTTTCATTTTTAAGAAAAGCAGGGTTAAGTAATAATGGGAAAAATATCTTTTATTTTTCACCTGTGATATATAAAGAACAAAATCTATAATCCAAGTATAGGATTCTGGCTGTTGCCTTGATTTGCCATTTTGCTGTAGTAATCCAGCATATGCTGAACTCCGCCAACAACAAACTGCTCTAGCAACTCAATTGTAATACTAATTTGCGGTTCAATTAACTTTAATTCACTATCGGCAAATCGAGAAAGAACGTAATCAATCATTCTTCCTTTTTCAAACTTACCGCCTATACCAAATCTAATTCTAGGAAACAATTCGCTTTGAAGAGACCCAATTAAAGAACGAACCCCGTTATGACCTCCATCGTTGCCGGATCTTCTTGGGCGAACTCTTCCCATTTCTAAATTGAGATCATCGTAAATTACAATTATGTCTTCCGGCTTGAGATTATGGGTGCGCATAAAACTTGAAACAGCAACACCGCTCATATTCATATAAGTTGTAGGTTTTACTAAATAAAATCCGGAAGTCTCATCTACCTGACCTTCCGAAAAGACATAATCGAATTCTGTACTCCTAAAACCGAGGTTGTATTTTTCAGCATATTTATCGAGAACAATAAACCCAACATTATGCCGAGTGTTCTCGTAACGTTTCCCCGGATTTCCAAGACCAACTATTGCACGCAATTTTTAACTATTCCTCTTCTTCGGCTTGTTTACCTTTTGAAATTACTTCTGGTTCTTTCATTTCGTCGCCTGGAAGCACAGCAGACGCATCTTGAGCTACGCGAGGCAAGTTTACAGAAACAATTATTGCTTCTTCTGGATGAAGAAACTGAACGTTTTCTATTTTTAAATCTCTAACATGAAATGCTTTGCCTAATGTTAAATCAGAAATATTGATTACGATATGCTCTGGAATATAAGCAGGCAGGCAAGATACTTTTAACTTATGCAGCGAATGAGAAACTATTCCACCTTCTTTAACACCTTTAGCTTGTCCCTCTAAAGCTACCGGAACGTCTATTTCTATTTCCTGATCAGCTGTGATACCAAGAAAATCGCAATGAATTATTCTATCTGTAACCGGATCAAACTGAACATTTTTAAGAATCGATTTTAGCTCCTGTTCTTCGATCTGCAAATTTACAAGATGAGTCTCGGCTGTATAAACTAATGGTTTAAGAGAACTTTCGGTAACAAAGATCGAAATTGGTTCAACTCCTTTTGAATAGTAGATGCCGGGTACTGTACCGTTTCTACGTGCTTTGTTAACTACGCCTTTAGTGGACTTAGTTCTTTTCTCTGCTTTTACACTTATTTCAGACATTCTTAATTACTCCCAAAAATAAATTTCTAACTTTTATCTTTATCAATCTCAAACAAAGAGCTGATAGATTCATTCCTATTTGATCTAATAATAGCTTCGGCTAACAAACCTGAAGCGCTTCTTATAACTATTTTTTCTGATTCTTCCGCCAACGGAATGCTGTCTGAAACAAACAATTTGTCTAAATCCGACAGATTAATTTTGTTAATAGCATCTCCAGAAAGAAGTGGATGAGTAACCGCTCCAAAAACTTTTAATGCACCTCCATCTTTAAGAGCTTTAACGGCGTTAACAAATGTACCACCTGTATCAATCAAATCATCAACAATAAGAACATTTTTATTTGTAACATCACCAATAATTTGCATTACTTCAACAATGTTATGCTTTGGGCGTCTTTTATCTATTACTATAAGTCCGGCGTTCAAACGTTTAGCGTAAGAACGAGCAAGCTTAATGCCTCCAACATCCGGTGAAACAACTACAAGATTTTCACAATCATCTTCATTGAACAAACCGGAAAAAACAGGTGAAGCATAGAGGTGATCAAAAGGAATATCAAAAAAGCCTTGTATTTGAGCCGCGTGCAAATCCATTGTTATCACTCTATCGGCTCCGGCAATTGTAATAAGGTTTGCAACTAATTTAGCTGTAATCGATACTCTTGGCTGATCCTTTCTATCTTGCCTGGCATAACCAAAATATGGAAGAACGGCAGTTACTCTTGATGCAGAAGCGCGTTTAGCTGCATCCAACATAATAAGGAGTTCCATAAGATTTTCTGCTGGAGGCATAGTAGATTGCACAATGTAAATATCTCTGCCTCGTATGTTCTCTTGGAACTTAACCCAAATTTCTCCATCACTAAAATGTTTAACATCAACTTTGCCCTGACTTATGTTCAAGTATTCACAAATTTTTTGGGTAAGTTTTGTTGTTGCATTACCCGAAAAAATTAATGGTTGCCTGTCCACAGCCACTCTCGCATTCTTAGTTAAATTTTTAGTCGCCAAATATAAATATTTGAAGATGGCGTGTCAATAAAATGATTTATAGTACACTTGCTTTTTATTTGATTCTTTTACTAAACAGATAAACTATTACAATTATTAATACTATTAGAGCAATAACATAAATCCAAACAGGAGTTTCTTTAAGCTTAAAAGGGCGATAAGAAGCTGTAATGTATTTGCCCATTCCCAGCTCATCAACCGAATAGTGCCATGTTAATTTGTTTCTGTAGTTTTCTGTAGCATTATGGCTTAATATTTCTCCGGGTAAGTAATAAACAAAGGTTAACCCGAAAGATTTGCTCTCCAAACCAAATCCGGTAGCAATAGGCGGTATAAATTGGGAAAAAACTTTTGAGTTTTGCTCTCCATCTTTAACAGATAATTGCGATTTTCGAAATGCAGGAGTGTTATTGAGCGAATCTAAACTGTTAAAGGCAAGCTCAACTTTGCCGTGTATAGTGCTGTCCTGCAAATCTTTATAAACTTCTACGTTTGTTATCTGGCTGAACTCTGATGAAAATTCTTTGTGAACAGAATCTTTATTAAAGATACCTAGTTGTTCTACTAAACTGGAATCTCTTTGATTTGACCACTTCATAAAATAGTGGATGAACATTGTCCCGGTGCCATCGGTCTTAATTGTAGTTACTTGAGTATAATCTAAACAATTAGTTACTCCTAATACTATTAATGTTATAACAAGAAGTTTTCTTTTCATAGTTTTTCAAATTTTTCGGTGCAAATATGCAAAATATTGACTAAAAATAATAGAACCCAAATTTGCGATAATGGTATCTTTAATAATATTGTTGTTATTGCGAAGGAGCGAAGCGACCGAAGCAATCTTTTAATAAGCGAAAACGAGATTGCTTCGTTCGTTATTTAACGGACGAAGCAATGACAATCATCTGTATTTTTTGCTGTGCCTGTAAGTAATTTTCGTTTCGGCGACTATATCAGCCGTTAGCCAACGGATAAATTTGTGTGAAGTTTGATTTAGAATCCTGCTGCATATATTTTTGCAGCCATAAAAAATTAATAAAGAGAGATATGCCGACATACGAGTATAAATGTTTGGATTGCGGAGAGGCTTTCGAGCATTTCCAGAGAATAACCGAAGAACCATTAACTGCTTGTTTACTTTGTTCGGGGCAGGTAAAACGCTTAATTGGAACTGGTTCTTCACCAATTTTTAAGGGAAGCGGTTTTTATCAAACAGATTATAAAAATAAAAACACAGCTATAGAATCGAAGCAGACTAGTTCAAAGTTTGATGGCGAAAATAAATCCGGTTAAGCCGGATTTATTTAGAAGTCTAAACCTATTGAGATGTAATATCTTGGAGCAGAAAATTTATCCAAATCATACTTCCAAGCTATATCAAGTTTCCACAAGAAAATTAAGTAAAGTCTAAAACCAACACCTGTACCTATTAGTAAATCTTGTGAGGCAACATTACCGCCTTCATTTCTTCCAATGAGTTTAAGCTTTTGAGTATCGTCCCAGGCAGAACCTGCATCAAAGAAGGCAACACCAAGAATGTTTTGGAAGAAAAGGGGCAGCCCGCCGGTAAGCAAGTATCTGATTATAGGAATGCGGAGTTCCATATTCATTAGGGCATACTTAGTTCCAATTTGTTCGGCGTAATCATACCCGCGTAAAGGCATTGCAGGCGAAAGAAATGCAAAGTCCGATGCAGATGAAATAGGTACACCGCCTGTTTTGAAAGTACGGTTGATCCAATTATCTGTACCTCCAAGGAAAAATCTTTGAGCATTTCCGCCGCCCGAAAAGCCGCCTGAGAAGCGCAGTGCAAAGCCGTTATCAAACCAAAAGCGCCAATATTTTCTATAATCTCCCGTAATTGAAAAGAAACTTTGTCTTGCGCGTGTGATTCCAGGATCGCCAAAAAGAGTTAAGTTATATCGTGAACCTTCAATTGGGGCTGTGTATCCGAACATAACATTATCTTTTATTAAACTCATTGTAGGAAGCAAAAATGTTTTTTGATCTGAAGGTACTTCGTAGCTGTCTAAGTTTTCTGAACTTACTCTTAAGAGACTTAGTCCAAAATCGAAACGGTTGAATCTATCGAAAGGATAACTAGCAGAAGCTATTAAACCAAAACTTCTGTAACGGTATAAAACATCGCCCCAAATAGAGCTTTGGTAAAGAAAGCGGGCAGTATGAAAAGCCTGTATTCCAAAATCCATTCTTTCTTTCAGGTAAAAGTAAGCAAGCCCATAGTCGCTGTTCTTTATATCTATTTGCAAACTAGTTTGTCCAATCAACCGGTGGTTTCCAAGCATATCGCTGAAAGATAGAATTGTTGTTCCAAGCAAACCATAAAGTGTGCTGTAACCGGCGTTAGCGTAAACTAAATCCGGCGAAAAATTTATTTTGTACTTGTTTACAAAAAAGTTGCCGTTTGGGTCTAAATTTTCTTTGAACAGTTCATTTCGTTTGGCGATACGAAGGCTGTCACTTTCTTTTCCAGTGTGTGCAAAAACATACTTGCTGTAGTGAGCCGCTGCAGAATCGGCTTTATCGTTTTTATCGCTTATGTATTGCCCAATAAATATTTTTGTTTCTTCTTCTGTTGAAAGAGAATCGTTTAGAGCCGTTTTTTGTTCGGCATCTATTTTCGTATCAACAATTTTTTCTTGAAATGGCTTAATTGTAACGGGATTAACAATTGAACTCATATAGTTTGTATAACGTAGTGAATCTTGTTCAACTTTCATTTCAGGCAGGTTATTAAGCATAAAAATATTATAACCAAGATTATAGAGTGCAGAGAAAACTAATTTTTTCCCGTCGGCAGAAACAGAAGGCTGAGTTATCTCACTTAAAGAGTTGGTAATTGGAACAGGTTTAGACTCTGCTTTGCCATCTTTAATATTCATTTTGTAAAGATTATTAATTCCATTTTTATCGGATACAAAAATTAGTTCATTACCATTGCCTGCAACAGCTGCAAATTTTTCGTCACTGTGTTTCCAGTTAGTTAACCGTTCAACAGATTTTGTATTTATATCAATAGAATAAAGATCGAGTTGGTGAAATTCAAAACCAGCTACGTCAAATTTTTCGTTTGGAATAGTTTGTACAAGGTTATCTCCGCGGTCTGAAGAGAAAACCACTTTGTTTCCATCTGGCAGCCATGTCGGGTCAAAATCGCTGAAAATATCATTAGTTAAATTGGAAATCAGCTTAGTAGTAAAATCATAAATATAAATATCAGATTGGCTAGCAGTGTGCCCAACAAGCGCTAATTTGAGTCCATCGCGTGACCAGCTAATAGATTCAATGCCCGGCAGGTGGAAAGGCAATTCTTCTTTTTCTTCTGTCTCGGTATTAATAACAGCAACAATATCAAATCCTCCGGATTTGGAAGAGATTGCAATTTTTTTGTTGTCTGGCGCCCAAGCAATTGAAGGATGTAAAACATTCAGTTCTTCAAAATCATTTGTCTTGCCGCTCTCTAGCAATTTTTTAATTATTTTTCCATCAATAGCGTCCATTAAATAAACATCAAGGTAAATATCACGGTCGGATATGAAAGCGATTTTATCTCCTTGCGGCGAGATAGCCGGACTAGCATTATAGAATCCTCCATCTTTTTTATTGTTTGTTAAGCGTTTAGCAAAGGTATCGGGGTCTTGTAAATCTTTAATATCCGGCCAAAATTCTTTTTTAACACTTTTTTTCCAACGCTCGTTAAGTTCTTCAAGACCAATACCAATAGAAGCTTTTAGTGCTGGTTCTAAGGAGCCGAGGCTTTGAATTCTACCAAGGAGCTCTCCAATTTTTTGTCTTCCGTAAGTATCGGCAATAAATTTAAATAAGGATTGCCCGCCGCGGTAAGCGAGATAACCATTTAGGCGAGGTATGTCAGGTAAAGCGTCACTCATAATTGCATTGCGAATAAACATATCGGTTTTGGTTTCCCATCCCTGAGAGAGATATTCGGCTGTTCCTTCCCAAAACCATAGAGGCAGTTGTAAAGTAATTCCGCGCGATATAATATTTTGAATAGTTCCGCCATAGTACATATCGCGCATAATTGCATGAACAAGCTCGTGTGCAATTACATGATGAAATTTCTTGTAAGAGCCTTCAAAAGGAAAAACAACTCGGTTCTTAAATGGTTCTGTAAAACCGCCTGTGCCGCCCGATAAGTATTCATCCGTAACGTTAGTTTCTTGAAAATCGTTATGAGAATTGTAAACGATGAGAGCAGTTCTGGCATTGATTTGATAATTAATGTCCTGCTGAATTTTTTGAAGACTTTCTTCGGCATATTTTGCGGTAAACTCAGCAGCTTTTTCGCCGCCTTTAGTAAAGTAAATATCAAAATGCTTTGATTGAATGAAATACCAATCATAGTTTTTATAATTAACTTTATTCTGCCCAAATTGTGCGTGAGCAACAGAATAAATTGAGAACAAAATTAAAAATGCAGATATATATATATTCATATCATCGCCTTATAATTAATCTGTTAAAACAAAATCCACTTCTCTTTTTTCTTGATCAACTCTAATGAGCTGAACGTTTACTTTATCTCCAAGCCTGTATCGTTTTTTTGTTCTTCTGCCTACTATGCAATAATTTTTTTCGTCCAAAGAATAGTAGTCATCTTCTAGATCGCGTAGTTTTATAAGTCCTTCTGCAAGAGTAGAACTCAGTTCTATAAAAATACCAAAGTGCATTATGCCGGAAATTACTCCGTGGAAAACCTGTCCAACTCTGCCTTTCAAATACTCCAGATGTTTCAGTTTTACTGATTGTCTTTCTGCGCTTATAGCGTTTCTTTCTTTAGCGGATGCATTATTACAAATTTCTTCTAATTCTTCAATAGATAAATTTTTCTCGGATCCTTTTGCAATGAAATTGTGAATAAGCAGATGCACAGCCAAATCCGGAAATCTTCTAATCGGCGATGTAAAATGTGTATAATACTTAAATCCAAGTCCGTAATGCCCAATATTTTTTGTAGAATAAACCGCTTTTGCCATAGAACGAATTGCTATTTCGTTAACAACAGCCTCTTCTTCGGAACCTTTTACTTCTTCGAGCAAATCCTGAAATTGTTTGGATTTATTAGCAGCATTCGGATCAAAATGGTAACCGAGAGTTCGTACAAATCTAGCAAATTCTGTAATCTTTTCTTTATCCGGCAAATCGTGCACTCTATAAACAAATGGAACATCTATTTTGTTCTTTCTTGGCTGAATGTGTTGTGCAATAATTTGATTTGCCAGCAGCATTAATTCTTCAATGAGATTATGGCTTTCTCTAACTTCTTTAATTTTAATTTCTATAGGTACGCCGTTATTATCTAGTGTAAAGACAACTTCTGGAGAGAAAAAGTTTATACTGCCTTGTTTAATTCTTTTGGCGCGTAGAGATTTAGATATTTTGTTCAGCAGAGTAATTTCGTAAGAAAAATCTCCGCTGCCGGTTTCAATAATTTCTTGAACTTCTTCGTATGTAAACCTTCTTTTACTGTTTATTACGGTCTTCTCTATTGTGTAACTAACAATCTTAGAAAATTTTGTAAGTTCAACAAATACAGAGTAAGTTAATCTGTCTTCGTTAGGAACGAGCGAGCAAATTCTGTTGGATAGCTTTTCGGGAAGCATAGGTATTACTTTGCCAACAAGATAAACACTTGTTCCACGTTCTAAAGCTTCATTATAGAGCAGGGTTCCAGGTTGAACGTAATGGCTTACATCGGCTATGTGAACGCCAACCAAATAATTTCCGTTATCAAGAATATCAATGGAAACGGCGTCATCAAAGTCTTTGGCATCTGCCGGATCAATTGTAATTACAGTTTTACTTCTTAGGTCAGTTCGTTTTTTAATTTCTTCATTAGAAATAACATCACTTATCTGCTCAGCTTCTTTTATAACAGTTTTCGGGAATTTGTATTCGATGTTAAACTCTCTGGCAATAGAAGCAATTTCTGCATCATAGCTTCCGGCTTTGCCTAAAACTTCTTTTACTCTTCCTTCCGGGTTGTGGCTTTTGCTTTTCCATTCAATATTGGCAACGGCAATTTTATCACCAAGTTTAGCGCCGTTTAGGTTATTACTGCTGATGTAAATTTCATGATGAATCTTTTCATCATCGGCAGCCAAAAAGAATGAAGACTTATTCTTTTTAAGTACACCAATTATTTCTTTTCTTCCACGTTCAATTACGTTAATAATTTTGCCTTCTACATTTTTACCTCTTTTACCCTCAGCTAATTGAACTTCTACCAAATCGCCATCTAAAGCTGTAGATAAACTTTTGCCTGGAATAAAAATATCTTTAACACTTTTTTCTTTAAGAGAAACGAAACCAAAATCGCCAGAGTTTACAATTTGAAGAGTGCCAAGTAGTTTATCCGAAACGGATTGCATCAACTGATATCGTTTACCCTGCCTTTCAAGAAAACCTTCTTCAGTAAGCTTAAAAAGAAAGTGTTTGAGTTCAGCATAAGAATGTTCATCAATAAGCTGCAGTTTTTTTGCAATCTCTTTGCCCTTTAACTTTAAGCCGGGAGATTTGCTGAAGATCGCCTTAATTTCTTTTTTCATTAGAACTCGAATTTGTACTTAAGTGCCATTTCAATAATTTTTTCATCAAGACCGTAAGTTTTAACAATTGGGTCTTTTCTTTCGAAACGTGCCTTTAGGTTTGTTGGATAAAATCTATACTCCAGCATCAAATTAGCTTTGCTTAAGTTAGTGAAAGTTTCTGTAGTGCCGCCAAGCGAATAACTGAAATTATCATATCTGCCGGAAAGACTAAACTTTGTCTGCTCTCCGGTTGAGTTTATAGAAATGTTGTTTATCAAATCTCCAACTGCAGAATTAACAAAACTTGTTAACACAGTTCCAAGGAAAGAAGTAGCTGCACTGCCAATTGCGTTTTTAGTTTCGCCGGCAACTACTGCTTTATCTTGCGCCGTTAAATCGTCTTTAAACTTGCCCATTATTACAAAAGAAAATGCGTCGGCATAATCGTAACGTGTTTCTCTAACATTGTTTTGAATGTTTCTTGAACCGACATAAACACTCATAACTGTATGATCGCTTGCAAGATTTTTGCCGAGTTCTGAAAGAGGTCCTTTAATTTTAATTTTGACAGCAACCTCTTGAGGGACTTGGTTTTCATCATGCGGACTTATGTAATCAGCAAGGTAAGTAGCAGTAATATCTAAATAAGGGTTTGTAACGTCGCTTTCAAACCGTAGGAAACCAACAGCATCAAAGGTTTTGAAAAACTCTAAGCGGGAACCTGGCAGAAGTTCAAATGAGCCTTGAGCACGGTAATTATTAGAAATGTTTTCAAACTTCATTCCGCCGCGCATCTCTACAATAAGTTTTTGATTTAATACTTGACCAAGAATAAAAGTTAAGTTAGCATCTTTGCCAGATGTTAATCCTATTTCGTAATCGAAATCAATATTCTTTTCTGAGTTAGAGGCTGTTTGCTGCAGCGCTTTTTCTTTTGCTAAAATATTTTGAAAACGAATCAGTTCTTTATCAATTTTGGAAGAATCTACAATAAATACGATGTTAAGATTATTATTAGTGTTCATCGCTTCATCTCTTCCTGTAGTATAAGTGAGATCAGTTTTATTCATCAGCATATTTCCCTTAAAGAAAAACTTTTCTCCCTTTTTCGTTAAGAGCCAATCTCCATCAGTTTGAATTTGCAAATCACCAAAGAAGAAGGGACTAACCGCTTGAGTCTGCGGGCTCATAATAGCAATATCTCCAAAGAAGCGAAGATTAACGTCTTTCATGTTAAAGCCGTCAAAAACAATTGAGCCAAGCCCATTAATTTCACCGGGGAAGTTTGTTCCGCCTGCATTAGCAACAACTAAACTATCAAATATAAAGCCGCTTTTCTGGAAAGTTAATTTAGCGCCGCATTTATATTTTAGGTTATTAAAAGTAGATGTAAAATAAGCGTCTTTCAAGTTAAGATAGCCGGAGAAATCCGGATCGGCAAAAGTTCCATCAATTAAAACATCGGCTTTTAAGATACCGCGTTGGTCCACAATGCCCGGAATTATTCTTCCTAATTGGCTTAGGTTGAAGTTATTGGCAATAAATTTCATATAGAACGGTTCGTTGCGTAAAAATCTTTCTTTAACTGAAGCAAAGCTCAAATCAATTGCAAAC
The DNA here is from genome assembly GCA_964575995.1 of uncultured Melioribacter sp. Taxonomy (GTDB): domain Bacteria; phylum Bacteroidota; class Ignavibacteria; order Ignavibacteriales; family Melioribacteraceae; genus Stygiobacter. The sequence continues at coordinate 140,535 of CAZNTN010000003.1, forward strand.
ATTCCGTCGAAATCGAATAAAGGTTTCTGTTCATTAAAAAGTGTATCAAGAAAAACAAAATTAGTGAGCATTTTCTTTTCTGCATATTTTACATAGCCTTTAATATTACCAAGCATGTTCTCGTTCAGTGTAAGGTCCTTTGCATCAAAAGTAAAATTAATTAACGGGCTGTCGAACTTGCCTTCAATTTTACAAAGTAACGAGCCGTTTGCAGTTAATCCGCTTTCTTTCAAACCAAATGCGTAGCGTTCTAAAATTTTTCCGGAAATTCTGCTGCCATTGACAGTTAAAGATTGATTGCCGGAACTTTGAATAACTCCGCTTGCAGATATTACAGAAGTATCATTCTGTACTTTACAATCAACAATCTTGAAGTAATTAGGATTGAAGAATGCTTTGATAGTGTCTTTATTCTGCCAATCTATACCGTCATAATTAACATTCAAATCGCTTATAAGAAACTGCTGTTCATTAGGAGTCATTAAAATAATTCCTTCGCCTTCGGCAATAATCATATCGTCGTAATTAGCAGAAGCGCTGAATAACAATTTGCTTTGGTTGAAAACAATATCGGCGTTAAGTGATTTAATACTGCTTCCAGTATAAAACCGCTTGCCTGTAATTGAAGCTGTACCGAACAATTTGTCAAAAGAATTTGAACGGTTATCTCTTGTAAAGTTAAAATCAGCAAGAAAATCTGAAAGATAAATTGTTGTGTTATCTTGCATCATTATAAACTGTTCCAAATCAAGTTCTGCCGAAATGGAAAAGTTAGGCGCTTTGTTAGAAAAACTTCCGCTTCCGCTTCCTTTAATTGTTATTTGTTCGTTATCCATTAATAGTGCAATCAAATCAAAATCTTTGAACTTGAATTCATAATCGAATTTTATATCTTCGTTAATAATATCGGGCGCTTCGGCAGCAACAAAGTCTTTTACAGTTTCAGAATTACTAACAACAGAAAGGGGATTAAGCTCTAATAATTTATTGGAAATAATTTCCGAAATTGTTTTCGATTCGTAGATCATCAAATCTATTGCTTTGTTCAGTGAAAATGATCCGTCTATTTTAAAATCAACAAAATCTGAGGTAAGAAGTATTTCCCGTTTTGTTGTGTCCTTTTTGAAAGAAGTTTCAACAATAGAAGAATGTATCCATTTATCTTGGAAGAAAGAGGAATCTATGCCAAAAGCAAAATTGGCATTAAGTTCATCAGGGTCTATGCCTTTACCTTCAAGACTGAAGTAAAGATTCAAATCGCTCCGGAATTTCTCCTCTTTTAAAAATCTGCCGAGGTTTAAATTATTCACATCGCCTATAAAACTGTATCTTGGTATAGTGTCTTTATCATATAGTAAATTACCAATTATTATAGATTTTGCATTTTCGGCATAGGTTTCAATTGTAAGATCAATCGAGCGGTCTTTTGCCTGAGAAGCTAAGTCAAGTTTATCAATAGAAATGTTGTTAAGTACTGAATTGTGAATATTCAGTTTTAAGTTTGAAGCCAAATCCATTGGCGAAGTACCTTTACCAGAAATACTAGCGCTTGCATTAATCTTGGTTGGGAATCCTACTAATGCAGCGAGGTCTAAATTTTCTGAAGCGAACTTTATATCGTAAGTCATTGGCTCAGCAGCAACATTCATTTTGCCCTCACCTTCAATATATCCATCGTTTACTTTGCCTAAGAATTTAGTCTTAAAATTAGTTGGTTCACCTTCATATTCAACATTAACGCCGGTTAAAACCATCTTAGCGTAATCTGGCAGTTGCAAATTTGGCAGAAGGCGGTTTACATCCTTGTAATTGATGTCTGTGTTAACAATGGATGCTTTAATGTAAAGTTTAGATGGAACATTCAGATTCAAAACACGCCCGCTGAAATCGAAATGAGTATCGCGGTAATCGAGTTTGGCTCGGTCAATTCTGAATGCCCCAAACTTTCCTTCAGCTTTAATTTCAAAAGCTGGGCTTCCTTTAAGTATTTCTGTTGCATCAATGAAAGAAGAAAGATCATCAAAATTAAATGGAGTTGCTTTTGCATCGATTGTAATAGGATAATCTCTAAAGTCTCGCAAAGCAGCTTTGCCAAAAAGATTTAGGCTGTCTATTCTTGCATTAATTTTAATTTCGCTGCTATCCGTTAAAAAATAAAACTTGTTTACGCTGGCAAAATCCTTTGTTACTGCAAACTCGCCGGAAATGTAACGAAGATTAAACCGAGTTAAGTTTGGTTTGAAGGAAAGCTCTTTGAGAATCATAAGATAGTTTTGATTTTCAACATCGGCAAAAAATTCTGCGTTGAAATTGAGCTCTTCTATTCTCAAGTCTTCAGAATTTACAATCTTATATGTTTGTTTGGAGTCAAGGTTATCAAATGTTTGTCTTCTTAAAGAAATGTTTCTCAGCTCAATAGCCGGCGCTTGTATTAGAAATGAAAAAGATGATTTGCTTGTGTCTTCCGGAGCAGGTTTAACAAGTTTTTCATAATTCCATTTGCCATCGTTACTTTGAAGTACGTTTATTGAAATGTCTTTCAGCAGTATTTTTCTTATATGAATTTTCTTCAGAAGAAGCTGTGCAGGACTTACTTTTACTTCTAAGTACTTGGCAAAAAGCAGCGTGTCTCTATCAACTAAAAGAGATGTATTACGAAGCGAAATGGAAGTTAGTATTGTTCCATCAATCCTTTCGATGTTTAGCTTTCCGTTTAACTCTTCATTTACTAATGAGATAACTTTTTCTCGAAGAAATTCTCGAAACGTGCTTGTCTGCGTAATTCCTACAACTAAAAGAATTATTATTATCAGAATTAAAAAAGCGGAAATAAAAGAATTTACTATCTTGTGAAAGATGCTTCTTTTAAACCCGCACTTACCATTTTCCTTCTTAATAGTTGTTTCTGAAGAAGCAGTTAAGTTTTCAGATTTTGATTTCTCTAAGCTTTCGCTTTTTGAATTATCTACATTATTTAATTCTTGGTCAGTCATTACTCTTGTACTTTTCAAGAACAGTTTTAATAATGTTAGTAGTTGAAGTTTGATTTACAAACTCGATAGTTTCTACAGAGCCGCCGTTTGCTTCTACTACATCGGCTCCAACAATATTGTCTTTAGACCAATCGGCACCTTTAACAAGTATATCCGGGACCAACAAGCTGATAATATAGAAAGGAGTATCTTGATCAAAAATGACTGCAAAATCAACAGGCTTAAGAGACGAAATTATAAAAGCTCTTTCTTGTTGAGTTACAACAGGGCGCAATTTACCTTTTATTTTATTAACGCTTGCATCTGAGTTCACACCAACAATTAGTACATCGCCCAATTCTTTTGCTTTGTTAAGATAATCAACGTGGCCTGCATGAAGAATATCGAAAACTCCATTTGTAAAAACTACTTTCTTGCTTTGTTCTTTAAGTAGTTTTCTAATTTCGATAATTTCTTCAAGTGTTTTTACATAGCTCATAACAACTCTTCTTTTACAGCGTTGAATAAAATATTCAGGTCTATTGGAACAATACCAACTTCTTGGCAAACAAGCCCGCCTGCATAATTAGCCAGGTAAGCAGCATCGTAAATATCTGCACCGGCAGTAAGTGCCATAGTTAAAGTAGAAATAACTGTATCGCCCGCACCGGAAACATCAGCTACCTTTCTTGCCTTTGTAGGAACACTTCGTTCGGTTTTCCCCTTTTCGAATAAAGCGATTCCACCTTCGCCAAGTGTTAGCAGCGCAAACTTGCAGTTAAGTTTCTCTAAAATTCTCTTGCCGGCTGAGCTTATTTCGTCTGGAGATTTTATTTTAATTCCAAAAGCATCTTCGGTTTCTTTTCTGTTTGGCTTAAAGACAGTTACATTCTGGTAAGAAAAGAAATTAGTAAACTTTGGATCAACAGTAACAATTACTTTATTCTCATTTGCCAGCGAAATTACTTTCTCAATTAAATTATGCGTTAGTACACCTTTGTTATAATCCTGCAAAATAATTGCATCCAACTTTTTTATTTCTTTTTTCAATAAGCTTATAATTTTGATTTCAGTGCCAGAAGAAATTGGAAAAGTTTTTTCTTTATCAATTCTTACAACATGCTGGCTGTTTGCAATTACTCTCGTTTTAGTAGTTGTTGGTCTTTTTTTATCTATGATGATTCCGGTTTCAACTATACCGGCTTCGTGCATTAATTTCTTTAGAAATTTCCCGTCATTGTCATTTCCAATAATTCCAATTGGCAGAGGAACGCCGCCAAGAGTTTTTAAGTTGTAGGCTACATTCATAGCGCCGCCAAAACGTGCAAACTCATCTTCTACCTCCACAACCGGAACCGGAGCTTCAGGCGAAATTCTGCTGACAAACCCTTGAAAGTAGCTGTCAAGCATAATGTCCCCAACAATGGCAATGCGCTTACCAATAAAATTATTCTTTAGACTATTCAGCTTTTTGAGATTGGTATCCATCATTTTTTAACCTCAGTTTTAGTATTGGAAGTTAAGCCTGTCCATTGTGCAAGTCTGTTAAAGAAATTTACTTTTATCAATCCTTTTTCAGTTCCAAGCCATAAATTTACTCCATCAAAGTAGATGGAATAAATTGTGCGCGGGATTCTATCATCTCTTACCGGAATAATCTGATTAGTAAGCCTGTTGATTAAAACCAGTCCGCGTCCAAAAGTTTCTTTGGTAGAGCTTCCAAACTGATACAACGAAGCCCAAATATAATTGCCCGTTCTTTCCAAATCATAAACTCCGTTGGCTGGCAATCCTCTCGTAGCATCTAAACCAAACCATTCATTTCTGTTATCAAATCTGTATATGCCTCCAACATTAAAATCGGGCCGCTCAGGTGTAACAAATTCATCAAGTCCAAACCAAATGTAATTACGCTCTGTTAAAATTGAATTAACAGATACCTGTTCGCCTTCGCCGTTAAAAGAATTATTTCTTACATCGTAAAACCTTCTAGAATCTTTGTCTTCAAGATTTTTTGATTTATCATAACGGTGAACTCCTGCTTCGGTTCCAAACCAAACATAATCTTTTTCTACACGTATTGATTTTATTGTGTTGGTCTTTTCATTGTTTCGTACAGTCAAATCATAATCCGTGTATTTTCTTGTTGATAAATCAAATTTAGTTAGATATTTAAACCTACCTATCCAAACACAATTTTCACTTTCATCGTATGCTAAAGAACGTATCCAGTTAGAAAGCTGCCCGCCGAGCGCAAATTTTCTTTTTGTCCAATTACCCGTTTTTCTGTCTAAAATTAATAAACCATCTGTAGAACCAGCCCAAACAAAATTTGGAGTTGCAGCCACACAATAAAAAAAGTCAATAGAAATATTTCCGTTCTGTGTCGAAAAATGATTCCACTTTCCGCTGGATGGAAAGTATTGGAAAATACCATTACCGTTTGTTGCAAACCAAAGACTAAACCCGTCACTCGAAATATCCATCACAGGAGCTTTATCAAGATAAAACTCTAAGTCGCGGTGTTCTTGCGCCGGCAAACTGCTTGCAAGAATAATTAGAATCGAAATAAGTTTTCGCATTTTATAATGTCAAAAGTGAAAAAAGTTCTGAACTCGATGCTAAATTTAATACTAAGAAAGAAGGGAAGGAAGTGATTTTAGTTCTACCAAATAATTTATTTCCACTCAATTTGCAGCTCTTGCTCAAAACCGGCTGCAAGACAATTTTTCAGCTTATCGTAATCTACTTCTTCATTCAAAATTGTTTCAATTTCTGTTGTTCTAGAGATAAGTTCATCTCTCAGCAATTCTTTTGATTTGGAGTCTGTGTTTAGATAACAGGCAAGTTTTTGGTGAAACGCTCCGCATAAAATTGAGCCGTGCTGAAGAATTACATTGTTTAACTTTCTCTGCGCACTGCCAATCAGCTTTTTCCCGCCAAACTTAACTTCGCTCTTAGCCGTTGAAGCAAAACACAAAACTCCGCTTGGCACTTCCAGCAATTTTGAAAAATTTGGCTGAGCGCTTTCTAATTCCGATTTTGCTAAACGAGAATCATATAAATCCATACCCTTAATTAGCGCCGTAGAAATTAACAAGTAAACTTCTTTTGGCGAATATTGATAATTTAGATGTAGGATTACTGAGTAAGTCCATTCTTCGGCGTGTAAAATTGCTCTTCCACCAGTAGGACGCTTAACAACATCAATTCCATCTGCTTTAGTTTTAGCTGAATCAATATCATCGAATGATTGATTGTAGCCCAGCGAAATACAATATGGTCTCCATCTGTAAAGCCGGAAAAATGCTTCATCGGGTTTACAATTTTGTGCAAGCTCAATATCCTTATTCATATTGAACTCGCCGGAATTAAAACCTGAATCTAAAAAATGCCAATTCATTTACGAATTATGCCTCGTGTTGATTGAAAAGCAAATTCCAAAATTTCTTTAACAACTTGATGGTGGCCAAGTTCTTTAGCAATTCTTTCTTTTGCGTGTGAGAAAAGCATTCCGGAGAGATATAAAATTCTGTATGCTTCTTTTATTGCATCTAATTGTTCAGGCGTAAAACCTCTTCTACGCAAACCAATTTTATTAATGCCTTCAAATCTGCAAGGAACGCCCTGAGCCATTACAAAAGGAGGAATATCGGCAGCAATTTTAGAATCTGAACCTATCATAGCATGAGCGCCAATTTTACAAAATTGATGAACGCCTGTGATTCCGCCAATTATAACATAATTGCCAATTTCGCAATGCCCGGCAACTTGAACTCCGTTTGCCAAAATAATATTGTCACCTAAAACGCAGTCATGCGCAATATGAGTGTAAGCCATTAGCAGACAGTTTTTTCCAACTACAGATTTTCCAGTTGCATGCGTGCCGCGGTGAAGCGTTACAAACTCACGGATTTGAGTATCATCTCCAACATAGAAGCAGCTTGCTTCATTTCCAAACTTTAAATCCTGCGGAGTGTTTGCAACAGAAGCTCCTTGAAAAACTCTAACTCTGTTTCCTAATCTTGCGCCATCGTACAAAACAACATGAGAATCTATTATACACCCGTCTCCAACTTCAACATCATCATTAATAATTGAAAAAGGTCCAACTTTTATATCTGTGCCTAATTTAGCCTTAGGGCTAACAATGGCAGTTGAATGAATTTCTACCATATAATTTCTTTTATTCTTTAGGTTTATTTTCTTTAGGAACCATTGCCGCCATAAATTCTGCTTCAGCGGCAAGGTTGCCGTCAACGTAAGCAGAACCTTTTATCGAAAAATATTTTCCACCTTTAACATTTAGCAGCTCAGCTTCAAGTGTAATTTGGTCCCCTGGGAAAACCGGTTTTCTAAACTTTGCATTGTTTATACTCATAAAATAAACGAGATGGTTCTCCGGATCGATATACGAGTTTAACAATAGTATTCCGCTTACTTGAGCCATAGCTTCAACTATTAAAACTCCCGGCATTACCGGCTGTCCAGGGAAATGCCCGTTAAAGAATGGTTCGTTTATTGTAACATTCTTAATACCAATAACTTTTTTGTCCATTTCGAGATGAATAATTTTATCAACCAAAAGGAAAGGATAGCGGTGAGGAAGAATTCTCTGAATTGCGTTTATATCAAAAACCAAACCTTCTTTCTTTACAAACTGATATTTCTTTACAAGCTTTTTCTGCTGATATAATTGGCGGATTTTCTTAGCGAACTCAACATTTGCTTTATGCCCCGGACGCGCTGCAAGTATTTGTGCTTTAATTGGAACTCCAACTAAAGCAAGATCTCCAACCATATCTAAAAGTTTGTGTCTTACCGGCTCGTTCTTAAATCGAAGTTTGTTGTTATCGAGATAACCATTAATTACAGTTAGGTCATGATCAAGATTAATTTTTTCTTTAAGTCGTTCTAAACCATCTTCATTAATTTCGTGATCTACAATTACAACAGCATTATCAATGTTGCCTCCTTTAATTAGTCCTTGGTCTGCAAGCATTTCAACTTCACTTAAGAAGCAGAAAGTTCTTGCCGGGGCAAATTCACTTACATATTCTTTTTCTAGATCGAACAAGCCTGTGTGCTGGCTCCCGAGCGCTGGGTTTTCATAATCAACCATTATAGAAATTCTGTAACTATCCAATGGAAGCGCTACGATATCAACTTTATTCTTTTCGTCGTGGTAACTTACTGTCTGATCTATAACCAAATAATCTTTTGGAGTTTCTTGACTCACAAAACCTGCTTCAAGAAGTTTTTCGACATAAGGCATTGCACTTCCGTCTCCAATCGGAGGCTCAATTCCGTCAAGTTCAATTATAATATTATCTATTTGTAAGCCATAAACAGCAGAGAGAACATGTTCTACGGTATAAACTTTTGCTTCGCCTAAACCCAAAGTTGTTCCGCGTGAAATATCAACAACATAATCAACGTTTGCCGGTATTTCCGGTCTTCCGCCCATATCTGTTCTTATAAATTTTATTCCGTAATTATCAGGTGCCGGTTTGAATGTCATTTTGCAGGATGTGCCGGTGTGAAGACCTACACCAGAAACGGATACTTCCTTTGCAATAGTTCTTTGAAGCTCAAGCATCTATAACCTTTAGTTTTTTTCTGAAATTTTTGCTTCCAAAAATGCGATTTTTTCTTCTAATTTTTTAATCTTTTCTGCATAAGATGGAAGATTACGAATATGAGATTCTATACGAAGTGTTTCGCCAAGCGGCGCTGCCGGCGTGCCGCGGTATTTTCCGGCTTTATCAATGGATTTTGAAACTCCGGATTGCGCCGTAATTGTAACTCCATCGGCTAATTCGATATGCCCAACAACTCCAGCCTGACCTGCAATAATGCAATTCTTGCCAAGTTTTGCGCTGCCTGCAATTCCACTTTGAGAAATAATAATCGAGTTTTCTCCAACTACAACATTGTGCGCAATTTGAACAAGGTTATCTATCTTAGTCCCTTTTTTAATTAGTGTAGAACCAAGCGCTGCGCGGTCTATAGAAACATTAGAACCGAGCTCAACATCATCTTCCAGCACTACATTTCCAATTTGAGGAACCTTCTCATATTCGCCTGCAGCGTTTGGAATATAGCCAAATCCATCAGACCCTACACAAGTGTTTGAATGAATAATTACATTATCTCCTAGTACGCAGTTTTCTCTAATTGTTACGTTTGGATAAATCAAACAATTCCTTCCAATTTTTACATTATCCATCAAAACAGTGTTGTGAAGTACAATTGAGTTATCTCCAATTTCACAGCCTTCAGAAACTATAGCATTTTTTCCAATTGAAGCGCTTAGTGCAACCTTTGCTGTGTAATGTATCCAAGCGGATTTGTCCTGCCCCTCGATGTTAATTATTGGGTTAAAATGTTTTTTAATAATTCTATTAAGTGCAGCATTTGGGTCTTGTACTTCGATATAAGAAATATCTTCTCTCGTTCTGCTGAATTTGGGTGAAATGAGGAGAGCCGATGCGTTTGTTGTGGTAAGAAAGTGTTCGTAGCCGGGTAAATACAGAAAAGTCAGTTCGCCGCTTTTTGCTTCCTCAATTTTTGCTATGCCGGTTATTTCAAGATTCGGATTGCCATAAACAACACCGCCGACAAAGTCGGCGGCTTCTTTAAGTGTTAATTTCATAAAAAACTCATTTTAGTTTTTCAAGAACAAGTTTAGTGCAGTCATATTCTTCTTTAGCATATAAGAAAATAACATCTCCGCTTCTGTCAAAAATAAAATCGTATTCATTTTCTTTTGCTACTTCTTGAATAGCAGTAAAAACCCTGTTGTGAAGAGGTTTCATCAATTCTTCTTGTTTTTGGAACAGCTCGCCTCGAACTCCAAATTTATCTTGTCGGAATTTGGAAACTTCATTTTCCATATCAACCAATTCTTTTTCTATCTCAACACGTTTCTGTTCACTGAGAATTAATTTTCTCTTTTCATAATCTTCATATTTAGTTTTCCAATCTCTTTCAAGTTTGGAAAGCTCTTCCTGCCATTCCTTAATTATCGCTTCAAGTTTCTTTTGGGTGTCTTGATAATCAGGCAGTTGTTTCATGATAGTATCGCTGTCAACATAACCAATCTTTGGCTGTGCGGTTAATTGCGCTGCAAATAAAACTATAAATACAACAGAAAAGATGAACCCGGCTTTTTTCATTTTTTATATCCCGTGTTTATTTTTTGCCTCTTTTTAAGAGATCAAGAACTTTGAAAGTAATATCGTACTGAGCATCAGCTTTCAAAAGAACTACATCGCCAGCTTTATCGAATACAAATTGCATTGCTTCGCTGTTGCTAACTTCGTCTATTGCCTTGAATATCTTTTCTTTAACAGGTTTCATTAATTGTTCTTGTCTCACAAAATACTCGCCGTTAGGCTGAGCAAATTTTGATTGTTGAAATTGCTGAGCTTTTTGCTCTTTTTCAAGGACATTTTTTTGGGATTTTTGGATATCGTCTTGTTTTGCATTTTTATCTTGTGCGAGCTTTTGATAATCAGCATACAATTTTTGAAGATCTGTCTGCATAGAATCTAAATCTTTTCTCCATTTAGCAACCATTCCTTCAAGATCACTCTTAGCTTTTATTGCTTCAGGAAATTGAGCAAGAATTACTTCAGAATCTACATACCCGATTTTTAAATGAGCAGGTTGTGTTTGTTGAGCATAAACTGAAAAAGATGAAACAATTAAGAAAAGTGCAGCTAGTTTTTTCACGTGAACCTCTGATTTATAAGTTAAAATAAAATTCTTTTGTTTGTTACCCGAAAGCTAATTTTTTGGAAAGACATTCCAAAATAAATTAATGGCAGTTCTAAAAATTAGTTTTTATAAAAGTTCAATCCCGCAAAGGCGAAACAAATGATATTGCGGCGTGCCATCACTTTGTGAATAATTTTAGAACCGCCATTGATTACCAAACTGGCGACTCAAATCAAAAACCTTTTCCAAACTGGAAGTGGAACATCCACTGCGGGGCTTTCCCATCAACGCTCATTCGGTCAAATCCGTAACCATAATCAAAACCGATTAAGCCTATAGGATTTAACATAATCCTTGCACCAACACCAACCGAACGTTTCAAATCAAAAAAATTTGCGTTCTTTAAGTTTTTGTAAACGTTTCCACCTTCGGCAAAAGCTATTAAATAAATTGGAATTGGCTCCATAGCTAATGCAACTCTAAATTCGGTGGTTAGTTTTGTCATAACTCTGCTTCCAATAACATTGCTGGCTACAGTAGTTCTTGACCCTAAACTTCTATCTTCGTATCCGCGAAGCGGTGTAGTAGCAATAATTAAACCACTGCCGCCCATGTAGTAATATTCAAAAGGTTGAATTGGTGTTTTATCAACTAACTCTCCAATGTAACCGAGTTCTGCGCTCGAGTAAAGAACAAATCTGTTCGATTTGAATAATGGCTTATACCATTCTGTTTTAAAATCTATTTTATAATAATCTACGTTGCCTGGAAGGAAAGGACCGCCGGTAATTTCCGCATTCAAAGAAATTTTAGAACCGCGTGAAGGGAAGATAGGATTATCAATATCTGTTCTTGCTATTCCTATACCGACAGAGTATTGTCTTGTTAATCCTTCCTGGTAATATTCCCGCCCGTCAATTACATCGTTATATTGAAAACGAAGCATACCGCTGACATAAAAATAATCATCCGGCCAGGTTAATCTTCTTCCGGTATTTAAAGAAATTCCGGACTGACGAAGGTCGTAAACATATCTTTGTCTTGTATCAAAAAGATTAAAACCAAGCGATGTAGGCGTATCCATAAACCAAGGTTCTGTAAAACCGAGAGAAAAAGTTCTGTAAAAATTTCCTACACCAAACTGCCAGTTAAAGCTAAGCATCTGCCCGCCGCCCATTTGAAAAGGTTCTAAAATAGAAAAGTTTGTAAGAGTAAAACCAACCGAGCCGCTAAAACCAAATGCTCCGCTGTAGCCTACAGAAGCATTTAAATAATCGCTCGATTTTTCTTCAACCTTGTAAGTAATGTTCACAACGCTGTCGCTAACAGGTCTGTAATCAACACCTGTTTTATAAAGCTGCTCTGCATTAAAGTACTGTAAATTTGCAAGCTGCTGAATGCTTCTCATAATGTAAGCGCGGCTAAAATAATTTCCGGGTATTGTGTATAGCTCTCTGCGAATTACTTTGTCTTTGGTCTTATCGTTACCTGTAATATCAACTTTGCCAACTTTAAATCGGCTTCCTTCAATTACTTTAATTCTAATATCCACAGAATCTGCTGCAACTTTTTCTTCCTTAGGTTCTACTTGAGCAGTTAAGTAACCGTTGTCTTGATAAAGAGAAGAAACGTCTGATTGCTTTTCGTTGAAGCGGAGATTTTGCTCAAACTTTTCGAAATCGAAAACAGCGCCTTTCTGCAGATCAAGTCTTGCGTCTAAGTCATCTGCAGTGTAAACCGAATTTCCTTCCCATATAATATTACGTACTTTATACTGATTGCCTTCATAAACATCAAGAACAACATCTAAAGTTTTTCTATCGGCAGAAAGAATTATAGTGTCATTCAATACAGTAAAGTCTCTATAACCTTGTTTCTGATAGAACTTTTGTAATAGTTCTTTGTCTTTATCAAACTTATCTTTTTTGAACTTAGCGGATTTCCAGAACTTCCACCATTTGGTTTCGCTGGTTTCATCAAACTCACTTTTCAAATCGTCATCATCAAATGCAGTATTGCCGTTAAAACGAATTTGATTTACTGTAACTTCATCCCCTTCATCAATTTCCATCAACACAAGAATTCTATCTTTAATTCTAGCAATAGAATTAACAGTTGTTGTCATATCTAAATCATAATTAGTTTGATGCTCTTTGGATAAATCCTTTTCATTTCTCCATGTTACAATTACTTCGTCATCAGTAGTATCCGCCTGGAAGAAAACAAACCGGCTTGGCGAAATTTGCGCGTTTAAGAAACCTTCTTCTTCATACTGAGATTTGATCTTGGAAATTATTCTGTAGATTTCTTGCGGCTTTAGAGTCTGCCCGCGTACAATAGTAACTTTTTTGTTTAGGTCATCTTCGCTTAACTCATCATTACCAACAAAAACAATTTGTTCTAAGCGGGAATATTCTTTTACTTTAATAGAAAGAAAGATTCCATCGGCTAAACTTTTTTCGATTGCAAGCTGCACATCTTCAAAGATTCCTAAGTTCCACAATCTTTTAATGGCATTATTCGCTTGGTCACTTGGAATGCTTATTTCATCGTTTACACGCAAGCCGGTGTTGGCAATAATAGTATTGGCATCTGCGGATTTGTTTCCAACAACAGAAATTCCTAAAATTTTATAGCTTACTTTTTGCTGTTGAGCAATAAGCAAAGAGGAAAAAATCAAGAATATGATGAGGGAAATCTTAAACTGCTTTCTTGGAATGATTTTTAACATTATTCGTTTTTTTTGATTTGCTGGATAATTGTTCGCTAACTAAACCGAAACGTCTTTCACGTTTCTGATAATTTTGTACAGCTTCTACTAAGTGCTTACTTCTGAACTCGGGCCAAAGAACATCTGAAATAAAAATTTCGGAATAAGCCAGCTGCCATAAAAGAAAGTTGCTAATTCTAAACTCGCCGCTTGTTCTAATCATTAAATCCGGTTCAGGTAATCCGGCAGTTGTTAAGTTATCGGATATTGTTTGTTCACAAATTTGTTCCGGTTTCAAATTACCTGAAAGAATTTCTTTGCTTATAGCTTTTACTGCTTCAACAAGTTCCCATCTGCCGCTGTAGCTGAGCGCTAAGTTGAGAATCATCTTGTCATTATGCGATGTCTTTTCTATTGCGCTCTTTAATTCCTGGCGAACAATTTCTGGTAAAGAGTGTGTATCGCCAATAGACATTAGCTTTATTTTATTTTCATTTAACTCGTCGGTTTCAATTTTAAGACTTCTCACCATTAAACGCATCAGGGTAGAAACTTCTTCTTTAGGTCTTTTCCAATTTTCTGTAGAGAAAGCGTATAGTGTGAGAATTTTTACACCAAGTCTAATACAAGTTTCTACTGCGTGCCTAACAGATTCAACACCTTTATGATGACCGGCAATTCTGGGGAGGCTTCTTTTCTTTGCCCACCTGCCATTACCATCCATTATAATAGCAATGTGATTAGGTATATTACCCTTTGTTTTAACTTCTTCAATTAATTTTATATCGGAAGCTTTTAATTTTATAGCCAACTCAGTTCTCTTCATTCATTTTTGGCTCGAAAAAATAGTTTTGAAGCGAGTAAATGTCAAGAAAATGAACAGTTTATTTAGCGTTGAGAATCGGTAGCTAAATGAGGGCTATTTTTCTCACGAAGTGCAACAATTTTAATATGCTTTTGAATTTCTGCAGATAATGTAGAAATTAGCATTGTTGCCTTTACAACAGAATTATTTGGAACCCCGAGGAAAAGGGTTACGCGGTTTGCCTGGTTCTGCATTTGGTATTTTAATATTGCTTCAAGTTTTGTTAGAAACTTAATATCGTTTAATTCTTCTTCAGAGATTGTAATACCAACAGCAAGTTTCTTTTTGTACTTGCTAATCGAATCAACTTCGTAGCCGCTTATTGTTGGCGGAGCGGGCAGATACTTGCCAAACTTTCTGCTTAAAGTTAAATATCCTTGCTGCCACAAGTGCTCAATTAATAAATCCACTCTTTCTCTTTTTAGTCTTGCTGCCATTTTAGTTTAATACCGGCATTATTGGAATTATTGGAGAAAATTTTTCCATTCCTAAAATTTTGATGTTGCAGATTTTATCGTATTCGAACAAATCAATCGAGTTTGTTCCATACTGTCTGCCGTAAAGAACTTTTTTGCCGGTTTTGTTTTTGCTTATGTAGTAGGGTTCAAGTATTATTTCTTCAAAACCGTATATAAATCTTACTCTGTTTCTATTTAGAATTGCCGTTGTAAAGTATAAGGATTTCATTTCTTTCTCCTCAATTGTAGGTTCTAAATACACTGATGACTTTTCCGATAATCGAAAACTCTTCAACATTATCCACTTCGATTGATGTGTATTTTTCATTTTCCGGGACCAGATAAATTTTGTTTTCTTTAATTTGAAATCTTTTCATTGTTGCTTCATCATGAAGAAGAGCCACTATGATATCCCCGTTAGCTGCTTCTTTTTGTGGTGATACGATTACTAAGTCTCCATCTAAAATTCCGGCATTAATCATACTATCGCCCGTAACTTTTAAACCAAAACACCCAGATTTTTTATTGATTAGGTTAGCATCGATCATCATACTGCCTTCAATATTTTCTTGTGCAAGTACCGGATAACCAGCAACCACACGTCCAACTATTGGCAATCCTACAATACTATCGAGGGAATGCCCAGCTTTGTTTAGTCTATCATCATCTATAATAGATAGAGTTCTACTGGTCTTGCTCTCGTTAGAGATATAGCCCTTCTTAGTCAATGCATCGATATGGCGCTTAATCCCAAAAGTACTTGCAAGATTAAAATGGCGGGCTATTTCACGGTATGTTGGAGGATAGCCGTTGGCTTCTAAATAAGATTGAATGAAATCAAGTATTTTTTGCTGGCGTTCTGTTAGTTGATCTTTCATAGTAGTGCTCGTTTGTTCACTATGCAATAATAGTGAACGCGTACACTATTTGTCAAGAGGTAAGTGAAATTTTTTCTTTATCACTAATTTCTTATCTGCATTCCTTTCAACTATTAGGCATATTTTTGAAACCGCGCCATTTGTTTTCTTACTCTTGCCTTGATCTTTTAAAAATTTCATCAAAAAAAAACACACAAAAGATCGCAAATTGAAATGGCAGCAGTGCCATAAAACGGAGAGCCAAGCATTTATTTAGAAAATTTCGGGTTAATTTTTGCGCAACGTTAATTGAAGATGCAATAACGAGGATAGTTAACAACTTTAACTTGCGGCTTTGCAAGAAACCTCTTATTTTCTCGCAGAGCCGCTAAGCCGCAAAAACTATTGAAGTTAAGTGCCGTAAGAAACCTGTTTTAAGGCGTTAAGTCTCTCTTGCGTAAGGTGAATTATAATTATACATCAGAACGCAGAATAAGTATAGCTTTTATTCATCAGCAACTACAATTACAGCATTTTCATTTTTCTTTAATGGCGGTCGCTCAAACATAACAGTCATTTCTTTGTACCAAGATGCTAAATCATTTGGAACTTGATTCCAAGTAAAACGCCAATTCCAGTTGCCTCCAAGTTTACCCGGAAAGTTCATTCGCGCTTCGTTCCCCAAATTCAAAATATCTTGCATAGGAATTACGCAAATGTTAGAGGGCGATTGATAAGCAGCGCGTATCAATTCATAAGTCATATTATCGCCGTAGTAATTAAAATATTTCTGTGCCCACTCATAGATTCCCGAATTTTTTTGAATCTCGCTTTCCAAGAATCCGCGAGTGGTTTCATTATCGTGAGAGCCTGTATGAACAACACAGTTCTTTATATGATTATGCGGTAAGAATTTTTTATCTCCATCTTCGCCTAAGCCAAACTGTAAAATCTTTATACCAGGGAAGCCAAAATGATCACGAAGTTTTTCAACAGAATCTGTAATTACGCCTAAGTCTTCGGCAATAATTGGCAATTCGCCGAGCGCTTTCTTTATAGAATTGAAAAATATATGCCCCGGCGCTTTTACCCAACGGCCTGTAATTGCAGTTTTTGCATCACCCGGTATTTCCCAGTAAGCATCAAAACCTCTAAAGTGGTCTATGCGGACAATATCAACCATTGTAAGCAAATTACATATTCTTCTTCTCCACCAAAGAAAATCATCTTTTTCCATTTCTTTCCATATGTAAAGAGGATTTCCCCAAAGCTGGCCTGTCTCGCTAAAATAATCTGGCGGAACACCAGCAACAAATTTGAGCGAACCATCTTTGTTAATTGTAAATAATTCTTTGTTAGCCCAAAGATCGGCACTATCGTATGCGATGAAGATTGGTAAATCACCAATAATCTTTATTCCATTCTGATGAACATATTCGCGGAGCGCTGCCCACTGTTTGTTAAAAGTGTATTGAATGAAAATTTGATAATTGATTTCATCTTCTAATTTCTTTTTCCATGCAGGTAATTTTTTTCTGAAGGCTATTGACTCATCCCATTGATTCCACTGAACTCCGCCATGATACGCTTTAGCAGACATAAAAAGTGCATAGTCTTCAAGCCAAAAATTATTAGCTGTCAAAAAATCTTTACAAACTGTTTCAACATTTTTTGTCTTCTTAAAATTTTCAAATGCTTTACGCAGCAGTTTGTTTTTGTATTCAATTACGGAACCAAAGTCTATTTTATGTTCATCATACTTTGGCGGGTGAGACAAATCAATAGCAGAAAGCAAACCATCGCGCTGCAAAAATTCTGGACTTATTAAAAGCGGGTTGCCGGCAAATGCAGAAAAACATTGATATGGAGAATCGCCATAACCGGTTGGGCCCAAAGGGAAAACTTGCCATAGTGTTTGTCCTGCAGCTTTTAAAAAATCAACAAAGTGAAATGCGCTTGGTCCTAAATCCCCAATTCCATATTTGCCTGGAAGAGAAGTTGGATGAAGAAGAATTCCGGCAGAGCGTTCTATGTTCATAAAATTCCTTAAATAGATTGTGATTAAAATCGCTTATAAAAAAATAAAACAAAAAAACAATATTTTCTTAAAACTATTATTCAATATATTGACTTCAAAATTTGATAAAACAATTAGACAATTTTTTGATTTAGCATTCAACTGATTGCTTGAAAAACAAAAATTCTTTATTGTTGCCCTGCCCTCACAAAGAAGTTTCTACAGAACTTCGAAGGAAATTAACTGAACATACATAAATATTTAGCTTATCTCGAAACGGAGTTTTAATGAAGATTAACCGCCTCTTTACTGTTTCCGGGCACGACCCGCTTGAATCGGTAGAATTTGCAAAAAGAGTTTCCGAAATTAAAAACCCAGACGGTTCCATAGTTTTTAGAATGGAAGATGTGATGGTCCCAAAAGATTGGTCTCAAGTAGCAACAGATGTTTTAGCGCAAAAATATTTTCGTAAAGCGGGAGTTCCGAAACTTCTTACTAAAGTTGAAGAAGAAGGTGTACCTAAATGGTTACAAGCCAGCCAAGCCGATCCAAAACTTGCTGAATTAACTGAGAAAGATAGATTATCATCAGAATCTGATTCGCGTCAAGTTTTTCACCGCTTAGCTGGAACATGGACATATTGGGGATGGAAAGCCGGTTACTTTGATACTGAAGAAGACGCAAAAGCATTCTATGATGAACACATGTATATGCTGGCAAATCAGTTTTGTGCGCCAAACTCTCCGCAATGGTTTAACACAGGACTGCATTGGGCTTATGGAATTAATGGACCAGCGCAGGGACATTATTATGTAGATTACAAAACCGGCGTTCTAACAAAATCTGAAGACGCTTACACTCATCCACAGCCTCATGCTTGTTTTATACAATCATTAAAAGATGATTTAGTAAACGAAGGCGGCATCATGGACCTTTGGGTTCGTGAAGCGCGTTTGTTTAAATATGGCTCGGGAACAGGAACTAACTTTTCGGATTTACGCGGTGTGAATGAACCATTAAGCGGTGGAGGAAAATCTTCCGGCTTAATGTCTTTCTTAAAAATCGGTGATCGGTCTGCCGGAGCTATTAAAAGCGGTGGAACAACACGCCGAGCTGCAAAGATGCTTACGCTTGATGTTGATCATCCTGATATTGAAGAATATGTTAATTGGAAAGTTGTTGAAGAGCAAAAAGTTGCAGCCCTTGTTACAGGCTCTAAGATGCTAAATCTGCACTTGAACAATATTATTAATGCATGCTATGACGAACACCCCGAAAATGATAGGTTTAACAAAAAGACTAATCAGTACTTAAGAAAAGCGATTTTGGAAGCAAGAAAATCTGCCATTCCAGAAAATTATATTGATAGAGTAATCAAACTTGCTAAGCTCGGTTTCAAATCAATCGATGTTCCGGTTTACAATGATGATTGGAACTCTGAGGCATACTCAACAGTAGCCGGACAAAACTCCAATAACTCTATTCGTGTTGCAAACGAATTTATGCAGGCAGTAGTAAACGACTCAGATTGGAATTTGTACTGGAGGACCGAACTTAAAAGAGCTAAAAAAGATGGAAGAAAGCCGAAAGCCTGTAAAACAATTAAAGCAAAAAATTTATGGGATGATATTGCTTACGCCGCTTGGGCAAGTGCCGATCCCGGAATACAGTACGATACAACAATTAACGAATGGCACACTTGCCTGGAAAGTGGAAAAATCCGCGCTTCAAACCCGTGCAGTGAGTATATGTTTCTGGATGACACAGCCTGCAATCTCGCTTCATTAAATCTTGTAAAATTTTATAATGATAAGACAGAAGAATTCAATATAGAAACTTACCGGCACGCAGCCCGTCTTTGGACAGTTGTTTTAGAGATTAGCGTTTTGATGGCTCAATATCCTTCAAAAGAAATTGCGCAGCTTAGTTATGAATTTAGAACACTCGGTTTAGGTTATGCAAATCTTGGTTCACTTCTGATGAGACAGGGAATTGCTTACGACAGCAAAGAAGCATTTGCAATTTGCGGCGCTCTAACTGCTATTATGCACATGAGAGCTTATGCTGCATCTGCAGAAATGTCTAAAGAGCTCGGTTCGTTTCCTAAGTATGAATTGAACAAAGAATCAATGATGAAGGTAATTCGAAATCACCGCCGCGCTGCTCATAACGTTCCAAAAGAGGAATATGAAGGATTAACAATTTACCCGTTGGGAATTAATCCGGAATATTGCCCATCAGATTTGCTGCAAGCAGCGCGTGAAGATGCGGATAATGCCTTAGAGCTCGGTGAGAAGTATGGATTTCGCAATGCGCAGGTTACAGTTATTGCGCCAACAGGAACGATAGGCTTGGTAATGGATTGCGATACAACCGGTATTGAACCAGATTTTGCGTTAGTTAAATTCAAGAAACTTGCCGGCGGCGGTTATTTTAAAATTATCAATCAATCAATTCCGCCTGCATTAAAAAAACTTGGCTATAATGATGATCAAATAAAAGAAATTGTTAGATATGCAAAAGGCGCCGGAACGCTTGTAGGCTGTCCTTACATCAACCACGAATCTCTCAAGGCAAAAGGGTTTACAGAAGACGTTCTCAACAAACTTGAGCAGATTCTCCCTTCAGTTTTTGAGTTGAGTTTTGCATTTAATAAATACACTCTTGGCGAAAAACTCTTAAAGAACCAGTTAGGGTTTACCGAAGAGCAAATAAACGATTTCAGTTTCGATTTGCTTACGGCTCTTGGTTTTACACGCGAAGAAATTGCTTCTGCAAACGATTACGTAAGCGGAACAATGACAATTGAAGGCTCGCCATTCTTAAAGCACGAAGATTATCCGGTGTTTGACTGCGCTAACAAGTGCGGTAAAAAGGGGAGCCGATTTATAAAAGCAGAAGCTCATATTTATATGATGGCAGCAGCTCAACCATTTATTAGCGGCGCAATTTCTAAAACAATTAACCTTCCAAATAATGCTACAATTGAAGACATAAAATACGCGTACTTTCAATCTTGGAAACTTGGAACAAAAGCGAACGCACTTTACCGCGATGGTTCAAAACTTTCTCAGCCGCTTAATACAATGACTGAAGAGGAAGTAGAAGACTTGATCGAAAAGAAAGAGCAAAATGATATTGTGAAAATTGCAGAGAGAATTATTCACAGATACATTGCAAAGAGGAGGAAACTGCCGGACCGCAGAACCGGCTACACTCAGAAAGTTAAAATAAACGGGCAGAGTGTTTACATTAGAACAGGTGATTACGAAAACGGTCAGCTTGGCGAAATCTTTATTGATATGCACAAAGAAGGTGCTGCGTTCAGAAGCCTGCTCAACTGTTTTGCAATTTCAATTTCACTCGGTTTGCAGCACGGAGTTCCGCTCGAAGAATTTGTTGATGCTTTTGTCTTTACACGTTTTGAGCCGAGCGGTGTTGTAAGCGGGCACAAGAGAATCAAAATGTCAACTTCTGTAATCGATTACATTTTCCGCGAGCTTGCTGTTACTTATCTAAATAGAAATGATTTGGCACATGTTGAAGATGAAGAGCATATAAAAACTGAACATCGTTTGACTATTGAACCGGAATACATTGGTGAAGAAATTATTAGTGAGAAAGTTTTAGACCGCGATGATTATGTGCCGACAGAAAAAATTCAACTCGATGTTTCTTCCGATAAAGCAAACCAGGCTTTAACGAAACATCAAAAAATTAAAAAAGCAATTGAAGCCGGATACACGGGCGATATTTGTCCCGAATGCCAAAGCCTGACAATGGTGCGCAACGGAACTTGCTTAAAATGTACAACTTGCGGCGCAACAACTGGCTGTAGTTGATAAACTATGAAAAAACAAAAATCCATTGAACGATCAGATTTACTGACCAGCCAAAGCAATAGAAAAAATAAATATGGCCAGTATTTTACGCCAAAGCAAATAGCAGAGTTTATGGTTGATTTAGCTGAAGTTCCAATTAATTCAGCAGTTTTGGAACCTTGCTCTGGTAAAGGTGTTTTTTTGGATACCCTTCACGAGAAGGGCTTTACAAAAATAACCAGTTATGAAATTGACGAGACTTTGATTGAGAAAAAGCATAAAACCATAAATGAGAGTTTTGTCTCTGCCAGCATTAATAAAAAATTCAAATTGATAATTGGTAATCCACCATACATCCGATGGGCAAACTTAGAAGACGAACTAAAAGTTGAATTAATAAACAATCCACTCTGGAATAAGTATTTTAATAGTCTTTGCGATTACCTTTATTTTTTTATTCTCAAATCAATTGAACTGTTAGAAGATGAAGGGCAGTTAATTTTTATTTGTCCGGAATATTGGCTTAATACAACCCACTCTCTATCATTAAGAAACTACATGGCTTCTAATGGTTATTTTGAATCAATATATCATTTTAATGAAACTCCAATTTTCAAAGGAGTAACAATTTCTTCTATCATATTTAAGTATATCAAATCACATAAAGTAAGACCGAAAGTAAACATCTATAAGTTCCATAGTTCTAAGTTTCCTTCCGATAAAATTTTACATGACTTAAGAACTAAAACAAATAACGAAGAAATCGAATTAATCAAGGTAAAACAATTTGAAATAAATGAAAGATGGTTGCTTATTGAAGAGAAAAATGTTGAAAAGCTTAAATCTTTTGAAACGGCTTGTAGCAAAAAAATGCCGGAACAAATAATCACTTTATTTTCCAGTAAAATTATTTTCTATACAATAAACGATGTTTGTGATATTGGTAATGGATTAGTTAGTGGTTTAGATAAAGCTTTTTTTATAGATGAAAATGGTTTGAATGAAAATGAAAACCAAGCATTAATAAAAGTTGTTAAAGCTAAAGATATTCTTCCTTTTGTCCATAAAAATATATCTAACTACATTTTTCTTGAAAACGGTCTTGAAGAACAAGAATTAAAATCATTCTATCCAATATTTTTTTCAAAATTCCAATTATATAAGAATAAATTATTAGAAAGATATAACTACAATAGGGATATTAATTATTGGGAATGGGCGTTTTTAAGGAACTTTCAACTTTTTTCTAAAAACCAGCCCAAGATATTTGTTCCTTGTAAGGAAAGAATTTCTAATAAAAATCACTTCCGTTTTGCCTTAGTTGGAGAAAATATCTTCCCAACCCAAGATGTTACGGCGTTATTTAAAAAAGAACATGTTAAAGAAAGCCTTGAATATATTTTAGCTTACTTAAATAATGAAAGAGTCTTTAATTGGCTAAAGCATAATGGAATTGTAAAAGGAAGCATAATTGAATTTTCAGAAAAGCCATTAGCTAGTATTCCATTTAGAGCTATAAATTGGGATAATACGAATGAAGTTAAACTTCATGACTTGATAACAACCATTTGTAAAAGCTATGTAACCTCCCAAAACGAAGAAAAACTTAGACATATAAATGAATGTTTTAACAAATTATTTGATAGTTGACAATGAAAATAGTTGATTTTCAAAAATTAAAAGAAGTAATGATGGGCAGTACAATACCACGCCCAATTTCTGGAACTCTTTCTGGACATGCTGCTGGAGAACCTTTTGATAAACATGTCTATAGTCTGATTAAGAAAGATTTTCCAAAATCCACATATCGTCAATATGAGTTTTTAAATGATTTGTATCTAAATAATCCTAAAGCCATTGGGTATGATGAAAGAAAAAAACTTTTAAAATCCCCTACACTTATGTTTTTACTCAGTCGTGGGAAAAATGCGACAGATAATTGGAGTGCTGAAAACCCATTTGAAGAAAAACAAAACGATACAGCTGATATCCTGGTTGTCAAAAAAGCTTTTTATGAGATAATTGATATTAAAACACGTAACTTATCGAAGAATGCACAACCACCAAATATTATTTCAGCTTACAAGTTAGCATTGCTTTGTGCAAATATGATTGATAACAATGAATATGATAAACTATCTATAAACTATTTTGAAGTTGATTGGACAATAGAAGGCAAAAAACTTGTTTGTAAAGATTGTTATCACGCTTCTATGTTTTCTTCAAAGCCATCTAGCCTATACATAAATTGGGCTGCAGCAATGCAAATTCAATTTCATGTTTGCGAACTCGATCAAACATTTATTGGTTCACAGGAAAAGTGGTGTAGAGATTATTTAAAGCACTTTGTTTCACAGGCTCGTAAACGTTCCAACGATATGATCCGTAAATTTGTTAAGCCATTTGAAAAATACATCAAGAATTAGCACAATTTAACTTAAAAGTAGTTTTTTCCCAAATGTTCCAAATTGACTTTTATAACTCAAAGGGATAGATTTTCGTCCTCTTTTTACGATATGATTGCTAAGAATCTTAAAAAAGTTGAAGAGAAAATTGCCGAATCCTGCTTAAAAAGCGGCAGAGATCGGGCAGAAATTAAATTAATTGCTGTCAGCAAGACACAGTCAATCGAATTGATAAAGGAGACTCTGAGCTGCGGCGTAATTCATTTCGGCGAGAATAAGGCGCAAGAATTACGAGATAAAGCAGAGATTTTTACCGGAGATTTTGTTTGGCACTTTATCGGGCATTTGCAGTCCAACAAAATTAAATATGTGATTAAAGCCGCAGAGTTTATTCACTCTGTTGATTCTATTAAACTTGCTGAAGAAATAAATAGTAAAGCAGAACAAGTGGGCAAGAAACAAAAAGTTCTTTTAGAAATTAAGACTTCGGATGAAGCGACAAAATTTGGGTTAGAATCTGAAAAAGAAATTTTTGAAACTGCAGGGTTTTGTCTTGCTCAAAAAAACTTGGAGCTTTGCGGATTGATGACGATGGCAGCTTTCACAGATAATGAAAAGATTGTACGCGGATGTTTTTCCAGCTTACGCGAAACCAGAGAAAAACTAAATGCATGCGGAATTGCTATAAACGAGCTTTCGATGGGTATGACGAATGATTTTGGATGGGCAATTGAAGAAGGCGCTACTATGATAAGAATTGGAACTGCAATTTTTGGCGAACGAAATTAAAATAATGGCAAAAAAATGAAGTTTACCCCGTTTGGTATCAGAAGTCAAGAATTCAACCGTACGGTAAGAGGTTACGACCGTGAAGAAGTTAAGGCATTTCTCGAGAAGATTTCGGATGAATTTGAGCGGATGCAAGCCGAGAACGATAAATTCAGAATCGAATTAGAGAGAATTGAGGAACAGTTAAAAGAGTTTAAAAAAATTGAGAAGAATCTTCAATCAGCTTTATTGAGTGCGGCAGAAACTTCATCTAAAGCTATAGAAACAACCAAAAAGCAGACTGCACTAATTTTAAAAGAAGCAGAGCTTAAAGCAGCACAAATAATTGAAAATGCTAAAGAGGCGGCAAATAAAACGCGCGATTCGGTTTTGAAACTGCGCGAAGAGAAAAAACTTCTTGTAGCAAGAATTAAAGCTATGATTGACACGCAGGCTTCTTTGCTTGAGTTCAACGTGGAAAATATAGATACTAAACACAAAAAAAATCAGCCAGCGAAAGGCGCACAGCAAGCCGATGAGCAATCGGAAATTAATGTTGATGATATATTGGAGAAGCTATTATGAGTTCATTACTAAGTATGATTAACAAAACACTGGAAGTAATTCGTGAGAAGACAACAAATGAATATGAAATTGGAATTGTTCTTGGAACTGGCTTAGGCGGGTTAGTTCGCGAAATTGAAATTGAACATGAAATTGAATATGGCGCTCTGCCTCATTTCCCATTATCAACTGTTGAATCGCACCAAGGGAAATTAATTTTTGGAAAGATTGGCAGTAAGAATGTTGTTGTAATGCAGGGCAGATTTCATTACTACGAAGGCTACTCAATGCAGCAAATCACTTATCCTATTCGTGTAATGAAATTTCTGGGCGTTAAAACTTTAATTGTTTCAAATGCCTGCGGCGGCATGAATCCGGTTTACAAACGAGGTGATCTTATGATTATGCTTGATCATATTAATCTTCTTGGTGATAACCCGCTCATCGGAAAAAATGAAAATGAGCTTGGACCGAGATTCCCGGATATGAGCGAGCCGTACAATTTGGAATTAATTAAGCTTGCTGAAGAAGTAGCACTCGAAAACAAAATAAAAGTTCAGAAAGGTGTTTACGTAGCTGTTCCGGGACCAAATTTGGAAACGAAAGCCGAATACCGATTCTTAAGAAACACCGGTGCGGATGTAGTTGGTATGTCAACAGTTCCAGAAAACATTGTTGCAAATCATATGGGAATGAAAGTGCTCGGGTTCAGTATAATTACAGACGAGTGCTTCCCAGATTCTCTAAAGGCGGTTGATGTTCAAGAAATAATTGCTGCTGCAATGGAAGCAGAACCGAAAATGACTTTAATAATGAAAGAAGTAATTAAAAAAATATGATAGAGAATAAAAAATATTACTATTTAACACCGGCTTTGCTTGTTGTTATAATCTTCTCATCAAATTTTTTGAGTACCGATTTATTCAAAGCCGGCTACTCAAATTTTTCAGTTTGGTTTGTTTTGTCATTATTTTCTTTTGCCTGCGGCTGGCTGATTAATAAAACACTTGGCTACAATTATGGCGGAAAAATTCTTTTCTCTGTTATTGTAGCTTCGGCATTTATTAGTGTTTTGTTAGTTTCAATTTTCAAAGAATATTTTGGGATGAATGACTTGCTTGTAGAAAACATGATTCTTTTTGTTCTTCGGAATATTACGCTTGGTTCAATGTCTTTCTTTGGAATGGCTGTTTGCGAAGTTATGATTTTACAAAGAGAATCAGTTCAATCCAAAACAAAACAAGATGATATTAAAAAGTATATTGCAAATGCTCAGCGTGAAGCTCAGTTAGCCGTTGATGAAGCAAAAGTAAAAGCTGATAAAATGCTTACAGATGTTCAGCACAGCTTAAATGAAATGATAAACCGCAAAGAGCAGGTTGAAAGAAGGCTTAAAGAATTTATCCAAACAGAACGTGAGCTTTTGAAGGCTTACGAAAAAGAGGATGAAGGGTAGTTAACTTCAAGAAGAAATGTCAAAACAATTATTCCGTGTTACAAAACCTGGTGGAGTTGTTGTTTGGGTTGTAGCTGATGCGACAATAGAAGGCTCTGAGACAGGAACAAGTTTCAAGCAGGCACTTTTTTTTAAGGAAACTGGATTTAACATACATGATACTATGATCTTCAGAAAAAAAAATCCAATACCCCAGATATATAGAAAAAGATACACTAATGAGTTTGAGTTTATGTTTGTATTTAGTAAAGGAGTTGTTAAAACGCATAATCCAATTTTAATAGATTGCTTGCATGCTGGTTTAGAACTAAATGGTACTACTTACAAAAACTATTCAAAAAATGAACAGTATAGAGAAAAATTAGCGAAGCCAGTGAAGGATAAAAAAAATAAGGGTAATATTTGGGAGTATGTGGTTGGTAAAAAGTTAGAAGATCAAGAAGCCAAAGGTCATCCAGCACCATTTCCTTGTGAACTTGTTAGAGATCATATTTTTTCGTGGACAAATCCTGGAGATGTTGTTCTTGACCCAATGCGCGGTAGTGGAACGACTTGTAAAGTGGCTTACGAATTAGACAGAAATTATATTGGAATTGATATAAGTCATGAATATTGCGAACTCGCAAGAACACGTATTAAGCCAATAGAATCAATAATGAAACTAACCTAGTAATAATTGTTCACAGAGTAATTATAAAAATCATTTACAGAGAGAAAAATGTTTAAGCAGTTTGATGAAAAAATAAGTTATCCAAAGATTGAAGAAGAAATTCTGAAGTTCTGGAAAGATAATAACATATTTGAAAAGAGCATTTCCACAAGAGATGAAAAGAAATCATTTACATTTTATGAAGGACCGCCTACTGTAAACGGACGCCCCGGAATCCATCACGTTATGGCACGCGCGCTAAAAGATTTGGTCTGCCGTTATAAAACTATGACTGGCTATCAAGTTCATCGTAAAGCCGGCTGGGATACACACGGTCTTCCAATTGAAATTGCACTTGAAAAACAACTTGGCTTCAATCAAAAAAGCGATATAGAAAAATATGGTGTGGCAGCTTTCAATAAAAAAGCCAAAGAGTTAGTTTATCATCATATCGAGATGAAAGAAGGCTGGCAAACTCTTACAGAAAGAATGGGTTATTGGATTAATCTCGATGAAGCTTACATCACTTGCGTAAACAACTATATTGAATCGATCTGGTGGTCACTTTCCGAGCTTTACAAAAAGGGATTGATTTATAAAGGGTTTAAGATTGTTCCGCAGTGCCCGCATTGCGAAACGCCGCTTTCATCTCACGAACTTGCTCTTGGTTACGATGAAGTAAGCGATCCGAATGTTTACGCCAAGTTCAAGTTGAAAGAGGAAGACGCTTATATTTTAGTTTGGACAACTACACCCTGGACTTTGATTTCAAACGTTGCGCTTGCAGTTGGTCCTGAAATAGAATACGTAAAAATTAGACTTGAAAAACATGGCGTGCTTTATCTTGCTAAAGCAAGATTATCAGTTATCAAAGAAGATTATGAAATACTTGCTGAATTAAAAGGAAGTGATTTACTAGGTAAAAATTATGAACCGCCTTACTCCTTTGTACCAGTTGATAAGAAAGCTTGGTATGTAATTCCAGGAAATTTTGTAAGCACAGAAGATGGTTCTGGCGTTGTTCACATAGCTCCGGCGTTTGGTGCAGATGACTATGAAGTTTCCAAGAAATTTGATTTGCCTTTCGTTCAACCTGTTACAAAAAGCGGAAGATTTACTGAGCAAGTAACTCCATTTGCCGGAAGATTAGTTAAGACAATTCAATTTCAAACACACGAAGAAAAGGGCGCTGATCCGGATATTCTGCGCGATTTGAAAGAACGCGGGTTAATTTACCGAGCAGGCAGCGATTACAAACACACTTATCCGCACTGCTGGCGCTGCGATAACCCTTTGATTTATTATGCACGCGACAGCTGGTACATTCGTACAACAGAAATTGCTGATAAAATGATTGAGCTGAACAAAACAATTAACTGGTGTCCGCCAGAAGTTGGCGCCGGTCGTTTTGGAAACTGGCTCGAAGAAAATAAAGATTGGTCCCTTTCCCGCGATAGATATTGGGGAACGCCGCTTCCAATTTGGTTAAACGAAGATGGCGATATGCACGTTGTTGGTTCTATTGATGAACTTAAAGAAGGATTTATTGAAAGAGAAGGCGAGCGCATTCTTGTAAAAGATTTACCTGCTGAAGAAATTGATCTTCACAAACCTTTTGTTGATGATATAAAGTTCGAAAAGAATGGAAAGATATTTACACGCACGCCGGAATTGATTGACGTTTGGTACGACAGCGGCGCTATGCCTTTTGCTCAGTGGCATTATCCTTTTGAAAACAAAGAAGTGTTTGAATCGAATTTCCCTTCGGATTTTATCTGCGAAGGAATTGATCAAACACGCGGATGGTTTTATACACTTCATGCAATTTCAACAATGGTTTTTGGTAACGTTGCTTACAAGAATCTAATAGTTAACGAATTGATTCTCGATAAGAGCGCACAGAAAATGTCTAAGTCCAAAGGAAATGTTGTAGACCCTTTCTTGATGTTTGATAAATATGGCGTTGATGCTACACGTTGGTATTTAGTTACTACAAGTCCGCCCTGGAAACCTACTTTGTTTGATGAAGAAGGAATAGCTGAAGTACAAAGAAAATTTTTCGGAACACTTGTAAATACTTACAACTTCTTTGTTCTTTATGCTAACATCGATAAGTTCAGTTTCAGCGAAGAACAAATCCCTTATCAAGAGAGACCGGAAATTGACCGCTGGGTAATTTCTAAACTTCACTCTCTTGTAAAAGAATACAGAGAGTTAATGGAAAGCTACGATGTTACAAAAGCAGCGCGTCTAGTTTCAAACTTTACAATTGATCAGCTTTCCAACTGGTATGTACGCAGAAGCAGAAGAAGATTTTGGAAATCTGAAATTAACAAAAACAAACTTTCGGCTTATCAAACATTGTACGAGTGTTTGATAACTGTTTCTAAACTTACTGCACCTTTTGCGCCGTTCATTGCAGAAGAATTATACTTGAATCTTAACAGTGTTACTAAAAAAGATGGTCCCGAATCAGTTCACTTGGCATCGATTCCAGAACCAGGCTGCTTTGATTCTGAGCTTGAAACTAAGATGGAAGTTGCTCAGAGAGTTGTCTATCTAACTCGTTCTATCCGCGCTAAGAATAACTTAAAAGTTCGTCAGCCTTTACTCAAAATGATGGTAGCAGTTGATAAGAGCAAGCGGGATGCTCTCAAAAAAATGGAAGAAGTTATTCTCGAAGAAGTCAACATCAAAGAATTAATTGTGCTGGAAGATGATTCTACGATTGTTAACAAATCTGCCAAAGCTAACTTTAAAGTGATAGGTAAAAAATATGGTAAGCTGGTAAAATCTTTAGCCAATGTTATAAAAGAATTAGATAAAGCTGCAATTGTTGAGTTGATAAAAAATAACGCATACGAGCTTGAAGTTGATGGAGAAAAAGTAATAATATCTAACGAAGATGTAGAAATAATTAGCCACGAAATTGAAGGCTGGCTTGTGGAAACCGAAGAAGGCGTTACAGTAGCTGTAGATACTGAACTGAATGATGTTCTAATTGCCGAAGGATACGCTCGTGAACTTGTAAACAGAGTTCAGAATATGAGAAAAGATGCCGGGTTTGATGTGATTGACAGAATCAAAGTCTTAGTTAGCGGCGAAGAAAAATTAATCTCGTTTGTAAACCAGTTTAATGATTATATTGCAAATGAAGTATTGGCAGATCAAATTTCTTTTGATGAAAAAGACGACTCTTATTCTCAAGAGTTTAAAATTGGCGATTATAATTGCACAATAACAATTTTGAAATCATAGGTTTTTTAAATTGAAGGTCGGAGGCATTAATGGCTAAGAAAGCTGTTAAAAAAACTACAACAAAAAAATCTGCTGCTAAACCTAAATCGGTAAAAAAAGCAGTTGTTAAAGCTAAAGGAGCAAGCAAACCTAAGAATGTTGTTAAAGCTAAAGCAGCAAGCAAACCTAAAAATGTTGTTAAAGCTAAAGTAACTAAAGCAAAACCGGTAGAAAAGAAAAAAGTTCCGGTTAAAGCTCCGGTAAAGACTACAAAAAAGAAACACGTTGAAGTTATATCGCCAACAAAGAAAGTAAAAAAAATTCAAGGTTATACTCGTAAAGAACTGGAAGATTTCAAAAATGTAATACTTGAGAAACGTAATGAGATTATAGAGCAGCTGCAAGTACTAAAAGACCAAATGATGGACCCAACTACCGGACAGTATGTCAATGAAAATTCACCATACTCGCTTCATATGGCAGAGCAGGGTACAGATGCAATGGAGCGCGAAAAATTATATCTCTGGGCGCAGCGCGAAAACAAGTTCTTAGGTTATCTTGATGATGCTTTGCAGCGTATCGAAAATGGTTCTTACGGAATCTGCATAGAGTGTATTGATGAACCGCAAAATCTATGTCCAACCTGTCCGTTAATACCTAAAGAAAGATTAATGGCTGTGCCGCATACTCAGCATTGTTTACAAATAAAACAAAAAATGAAAAAGTAAGGAATTAAGTTTGGCAGTTCTCTATATCACACTTTTTATTGTCATTTTAGATCAAGTAACAAAATTTTTAGTTAAGGGAGTAACTATTCCTCTCTTTAACTTTCATGTACAGGGGATGGAATATGGCAGCAGTATTAATGTTATTGGAGATTTCTTCAAACTCACATTTGTAGAAAACCCTGGTATGGCATTTGGTATTGATGTAAACGAAACCTCAAAACTTTTTCTTTCACTGTTCTCCATTTTTGCCGGCTTTGGAATTTTATATTACTTGTATAAATCTAAAGAACAAAAATTAGTAGTAAGACTTGGGTTAGCATTTATACTTGGAGGCGCAGTTGGAAATATGATTGACCGTGTATTTTACGGCGTGTTTTATGAATATGCACCTCTCTTTTATGGAAGAGTTGTAGATTTTTTCAATTTCGATTTTTTTGATATAACAATATTTGGAAGAACTTACGATCGATTCCCAATTTTCAACATAGCCGATTCTTCCGTAACCGTAGGCGTTATTCTTCTTATTTTATTTCATAAAAGTATCGATGAGAAAAAGAAAGAGCCTGCTAAAGTAAATCTAACAGAAGCAGCTTTGGATGATAACTCTGAACAGCATGCAGTTGAAAGCAACGGCAATGAAAATGTGATGGCTGATGGCGAAGATAGTTACAGAAAAGAAAATAAAGATTGAAGTTCCGGAAGGGAAAAAGAAAGAAAGGATTGATGTATTTCTTGCTAATTCTGTAGAAAATGCAACACGTTCCCGCATTCAAAAATTAATTAAAGCAAGCGGTGTAATTGTTAACGGAGAAGTTGTTAAGGCTAACTATCAAGTCTCACCAAAAGATGTTATTGATTTAACTATACCTACAAATCCGCGCCCAGAAGAAACCGAAGCAGAAGACATACCGCTCGATATTGTTTACGAAGATGAATTTCTTCTTGTTGTAAATAAGCCTGCTGGAATGGTAGCGCATCCCTCGCTGGGTAATTACTCCGGAACACTTGTAAATGCACTTCTTCATCACACGCAAAAGTTAAGTGAATTGAACGAAGATGCTTTTCGTCCGGGTATTGTACACCGCATAGATAAAGAAACTTCCGGCTTACTTCTAATTGCAAAAGATGAATGGACACACGCACAGCTTGCTAAACAATTTTATCATCATACTATTGATAGAGAATACTGGGCTATTTGCTGGGGAAAGTTTAAGCAGCAAAAAGGTGAAATTATTGGCAGCATTGTTAGGTCTAACAAAGACAGAAAAATCTTTACCGTTAGTGAAACAGAAGGGAAGTATGCACATACATTTTACGAAGTAATTGAAGAGTTTGATTTTGCTTCGCTGTTGAAATTAAAACTTAAGACTGGAAGAACGCACCAGATTAGAGTTCACCTTAATTATGTTAATCACCCAATTTTTGGCGATCCAACTTACGGCGGCAGAAAAATAGTTTACGGATTTGACCTGCCCAAAATTAAAGCACGTGTAGAAAACATGCTTAAGATTATGAAGCGCCAAGCATTACATGCTAAAACACTCGGCTTTATTCATCCGCATACAAAAGAAAAAGTTTTTCTGGAATCTGCTCTGCCGGAAGATTTTGTTGAATTGCATGATAAACTTTCGTTAAAAACTAATTCTTAGAACTCCCTTTAATTCCCTGCCATGCAGAAATTGCTTCTTCAAATGGTAACAACGCACGCGGAACTGCCCCGTGCATGTAAGAAATTGCAACTCCATAATTTACAATTGGAACGCCGATATACTTTGCCTGCTTAATTCGCTGCTGCATCATTTTGCGCGTTAGCATACATCCGCCGCAGTGAATTATTAATTTATAGTTGGAAAGATTATCCGGGTAATCATGCCCGTTAACTACATCAATAGTTAAATCTTTCTTTGTATGGTTTCGAAGCCAGCGTGGAATTTTAATTCTGCCAATATCATCTTCCTGCGCGTGATGAGAACATGCTTCGGCAACTAAAACGTTATCACCATTTTGCAGTTCTTCAATTCTTCTTAATCCGCGCACATACTCTGGCAAATCTCCCTTGTTTCGCGCCATTAGAATTGAAAATGTTGTAAGAGGAATATCGTTGGGTACATCTGCATCAACGCGCATAATTGCCTGGCTGTCCGTTACTACTAATTTTGGCGGGCTTGCAAGTTTATTCAGCGCCGAACGTAGTTCTTTATCTTTAGCAACAACAACAATAGCATCAACATCAAGAGATTCGCGTATCGTTTGCACTTGAGGCATAATCAATCTTCCTTTTGGAGCGCCAAGATCAATTGGTACTACAAGAACAATTACATCGTGCTGCTTCAGTAAATCTCCTACAAGAGGAATTTCATCATCGCTTGGAAGCAGTTTTATCATTTTTTCTTTCAGTTCATAAATGCCATTGTTGTTTATACAAGAAACTGAATGAAACTGCATGCCATTTGTGTTAAGCTCTTCTACAAGTTCGTAATTAATACCAAGTTCAGATTTATTAATTACAACAAGAAATGGAATCTCAAGTTTTTTCAGATGCTCGATAAGATTTGTTTCTTGTTCACTCATCGTTTTTTGGGAATCAAGAACTACCAAAGCAAAATCTGATTCAGCTATTACTTTTACAGTTTTGCTGATTCTTTTTTCACCAAGTTCACCAGCATCATCTATGCCGGCTGTATCAATTAACACTACAGGACCAAATGGAAGCAATTCCATTGCTTTGCGAACAGGGTCTGTAGTTGTTCCGGGCGTTTCGCTTACTATTACTAAATCTTGTCCAATAATTTTATTCATTAATGAAGATTTACCGACGTTTCTCTGCCCGATAAACGCAATATGTATTCTTTCGGCTTGAGCGGTTTTATTCAATTCTAATTCCTAAGTCTTGAGAAATAATATTTACTAATTCAGTTTCATCAACCAGCTTGCTGTTCAACAATTCTACTAAGAAAGTATTCTTAGTTACCTCAGCGCTTTTTACAATAGATTCAATTTTTTCATAGCCGAATTTAGTAATAAGTGAAGCAGCAATTGCAGTTGAATTTATCAACGTTTTCTTGCAATGGTCTTTGTTGGCAGTTATACCAGCAATACATTTTTCGGCAAGATTGATGTTTGAGTCTTTTAGCATTGATAAAGACTTCAAAAATACATGAGCAATCATAGGCATAAATGCGTTAAGCTCAAGATTACCGGCAGAAACAAGGTTAGAAATAATTACATCGTTTCCCTTTACCAACTCAGCAATTTGAATAGCATTTTCGAGAATAACCGGATTAACTTTACCTGGCATTATGCTGGAACCAGCTTGCATTTGTGGCAAATTTATTTCGCCAATTCCACCATTTGGACCGCTTGCCATAAAGCGCAAATCGTTACACATTTTGAGTACAGTAGTAGCGCCGGCTTTTACTATTCCGTGAACTTCAACAAACACATCAAGATTTTGAGTTGCGTCTATTAAATCTTCTGCTTTAGCAATTGGCAGCTTAGTAATTTTTTTAAGAATGCTGTTTACGTTTAATACATAATCTCTTTGTGCAGCAATCGAATTACCAATTGCAGTTCCTCCAAGGTTTACAGAACGGAGCCGTTCCTCAGAATTATAAAGCCTCCATCTATCGCGGGCAAATGCTTGTGCATAAGCGCCAAATTCCTGTCCAAGTGTAACCGGAACTGCATCTTGTAACTGAGTTCTGCCAATTTTTATTACATTCTTAAACTCTGTTTCTTTTTGCTGCAAAGCATTTTGAAGAACTGCAAAAGAATCTTGTAGTTCCTTTAGCAGGGTTAAGGCAGCAATTCTTAAAGCTGTTGGAAAAGTATCATTAGTAGATTGGCTCAAGTTTACATCATCAAGAGGATGAATAAACGAATATTCGCCAAAATTCTTTCCGAGTTTTTTTAGAGACACGTTTGCTATTACTTCATTAATATTCATATTTAGAGAAGTACCCGCGCCGCCTTGATAGGGATCTACAATAATTTTTGAATAGAGATCGTTTTGGTTTTCGTTTATGCAGGAATCAGCTTCAGTTCTTAATTCATCTATTGCCTCAATAATAACCGAGTGCTTTTCTTTTGGAAGAATACCGCACTTAAAATTTGCTTCTGCTGCAGCTAACTTTACTTGTAAAAAACCTTTTATCAAGCAAGGATGAATTCTTTCGCCGGATACTGGAAAATTTTCCAAACTCCTTAGCGAGTGTATGCCGTACATAGCATCATCATCTATTTCCATTTGACCAATAGAGTCTTTTTCTATTCTCATATCATCCTGAGTTTTATTATATAAATATATCAAAAAGAGAATAACAGAATTGGACATAAAAAAACCCCGATTCGTCCGTCAGCCGACGGATTAACGAACCGGGGTTTTGTCTAATTACTAAATACTCAATACTAATTACTTCATCAACAGCATCTTGTTGGTTTGAGTAAAGTTTCCTGCTTCTAATCTATAGAGATAAATACCCGAAGCTAAATTAGCAGCGTTGAATTGGAAATTATATTGTCCAGCATTTAAGAAGTTGTTTACTAATGTTGCAACTTCCTTACCAAGTATATCATAAACAACTAATCTTACATTTCCAGATTTTGGAATTGAGAATTTAATTGTTGTAGATGGGTTAAATGGATTTGGATAGTTTTGCTGTAAAGTATAAGAAGCTGGTATTTCTTCTCCATCTTGTTGTATACCAACCGGTATTCCTAATACAGTCATTGCACCTTTTAATGCAGTAATTATGTACTTAGGATTATGGATACCGCCGCTTCCATCATAATGTGCTGTAATTGCATTCCAATAAGCGCCAAGCTGGTCTTGTGTCCAGGCTGTCATTGGAACAGGGAAAGCAATAAACTTACCAGCAGCATCATACTGACCTATTCCTGGGCTGAACGTAGAACCTGGGATTTGACCTAACTTAGTCATAATCTTATTAACCATTCCATAAACTTCATCTTGCAATCCTTCTACAATACCATCGTTATCGTGATCGCCTTTACCGCCGGTAAAGAACTTAGCATCGTCAAATTTAGAACCAAATGTTTCTCCGTGGCATTGCGAGCAAGCTTCCATATTGTCTTCAGCTTTAACTCTTCTTCTGTTAGGACCAATAACATAATTTCCATTTGCATCTTTTTTAAATTTACTCATGCTAAATGAATGCCCGCCCCATTGGTTTACAGTTGTACCAACAACAGCATTAGCTGTGTACATATGGCATTTAATACAAGCATCTTGTGTAGGGTCTAAGTGGTTAGTCTTAAGTAATTTTACTCCGCCTAATTCATGCATATTTCTTGAAAGTAAAACATCCCCTTGTGGACCGTAGTGTGGACCAAATCTAAACGAAATAGTAGCAGCCAGCCTTGCAGCATTAGCTTCTGCTCTTGATTGATGACAGTTAATACAGAATGCTCCTTTTCCAGCGCCATTAACTTTTGCATAAACGCCAACTTTAAGATCTGCTGTGTTAGGAACAAATGTTTCGGCAGTAATTTTTCTTAATTGATTTACATTTGTAGCATCGTGCGGGTTGTGGCAGCCAGAGCATGTAATTGGAGAGTAAGAAACATCAAAATATGGGTCCGTGCTTGGAACGCCTCTAGCGTATTGAGCAAAACCAGCTCCAGTATGGCAGCGTACACAAGATTCGCGTCCCGGTCCTGTAGGATATGATGTAGCTCCAGAGTGTAAAGAAACATCCCATTGTTCAGGAAAGATATGTTTTGTTCCTGAATCATGGCAGGTAGCACACGGTGCAGCATCGTAAGTAGCGTCTATTCTTTCATCTGTAACTGCGCCTATGTGTGCGCTTGCTGGTCCGTGGCAAGCTTCACACTGAACGTTTGATCTCATCATAGCATCTGGAAAGTCTTTGTATGCTTTTGTTGAAGTACCAGATGCTAACACTGCAGGAAATGTAAATGGGAAATCGTCAAATCCATCGTTCTTTGCAGCGGTGCTTGCATCAAAACCAGTTGTGTGGCAAGGAACGCAAGTACTTCTATAGGCTGCAGAGCCAAGTCCGTCAATATTTCTATCATGAGCTATGGCATGTTTTGTTTTTTCGAATGAATTAACAATTGTAGAATGGCAAGTTTTACAATTTAACTTTGTATCTACTCCGTTTACTACAGTGTTTTTATATCCCAAATATCTGGCTGCGTTAAATGTTACTTTAGTAGTAAAAGAGCCATCCGTAACTGTTAATTCATAAGCCCCTGCTCTATCAGGTGTAAACGTTACTACCTGAGTGGAATCATTTCTAATATCTCTCCTAGTTCCAACTGCTGCTGTAGAACCAGAAGGTCTTCTTGTAATTGTATAAGTAACTGCGGTACCAAACTTTTTCCCAACTAATGAAGCTTGGAAATACATTCTTGAACCGATACCTACATTCTTCAAGCCGCTTGCTGCTAGTGTATAAATATCTGTATTAGATTTTACAGAATCTCTCGGTGAAACACCTATTGGCTCTACACTAAACCTTACTGCAGTTTGTGCAAATGCTACTGTAGAGAGAAAAACAACAGCTAAAACTAAAGAAGTAATTCTAAGTCTCATAAAGAATCCTCCGGTGATTTGATATTTTGTTCATAAAAATTTTCTAACTTAATTAAAAAAAGACATCGGACAACTTTATTCTTTTTTCCGATTGTAAAATAAAAAGTTTATTAAAGATGTCAAAGTCTTTATAAAAAAATCTTCAAATTATTGTCAGAATTATTATATGGGATGTTTAGTTGAAATACCCACTAACGAATGCTATTTTTGCTTTAATTTTTATGGATTTTTATGCTGATTTATAACACTTTAACCCGCCGCAAAGAAGAATTCGTACCGCAGAATCCTCCTTTTGTTACAATGTATATGTGCGGACCTACTGTTTATGATTATTTCCATATAGGCAATTCCCGCTCTTTTATAATGTCTGATATAGTTAGA
The DNA here is from genome assembly GCA_964575995.1 of uncultured Melioribacter sp. Classification (GTDB taxonomy): domain Bacteria; phylum Bacteroidota; class Ignavibacteria; order Ignavibacteriales; family Melioribacteraceae; genus Stygiobacter. The sequence continues at coordinate 178,722 of CAZNTN010000003.1, forward strand.
AATTACTTAACTTATAAAGGGTTCAAGGTAAAGTTTGTTATGAACTTAACTGATATAGAAGACAAGATCATAAAAAAATCTATAGAACAAAATAGACCCGCTGAAGAAGTTTCTCAATTCTATACAGATGCTTTTTTCGAAGACATAACTAAGCTTAAAGTTAAGAATGCAGATATTTACCCGAAGGCTACCAGACACGTTGAAGAAATGATTGAGTTAATAATTGATCTCGAAAAGAAAGAAATTGCATACAATGTAAATGGTGATGTTTATTACAATGTAAAAAAATTTGATAGCTATGGTAAGTTAAGCGGAAAGAAAATTGATGAGCTTGAATCGGGCGCACGCGTTGATGTTGATGATAAAAAATATAACCCGTTGGATTTCTCGCTTTGGAAAAAAGCTAAACCGGGTGAACCGAGCTGGGATAGCCCTTGGGGAAAAGGAAGACCAGGCTGGCATATTGAATGTTCTGCTATGAGTACAAAACATCTTGGTAAAACTATTGATATTCATGCAGGTGGAAACGACTTAATATTTCCGCATCACGAAAATGAAATTGCACAGAGTGAAGGTGCATACGAAAACGAATTTGTTAAATACTGGATGCACTTCGGTTTTTTGAATATCCAAAATGAAAAGATGTCTAAATCTTTAGGAAATTTTTTTACAGCGCGTGATGTGCTGGCAAGACATTCTGCTGAAGCAATAAGACTCTTTTTCTGTCAAACTCACTATGGCGGTCCATTAAACTTTAGCGATGACTTACTTTCCGCAGCGCAAAAAGGTGTAGAGAAAATTATCAATCTTGCTGTAAGACTTGAAAATGCTATCAACATTGCAGAAGCGAACGGTGTTACTCCGGTTTTTAATCTCGGTAAATTTTACTCTGATTTTGAAACTGTAATGGACGATGATTTTAACACTCCGCAAGCTGTTGCAGTAATATTTGATTTTGTAAGAACGGCTAATAAAATAATTGATGAAAACCCTAATACTTGCAAAACTTTTCTAATGATTCTTAAAGAGTTTCTCAAGAAAACAGCAGAAGAAGTTCTTGGTGTAATTCATTTTGAAGACTTGAACAAAAGAATAACTCCTGCTTTAGAAAATGAGTTGATCAATCTGATTCTTAATCTTCGTGAAGAATTGAAGAAAGAAAAGAACTACAAACTTGCCGATCAAGTTAGAAATAAATTAAATGAACTTGGGCTGATTGTTCAGGATAGTAAAACAGGTCCTGCTGTAAAAAGAAAATAAATATTCTGTTTTTATGGAAGATAAAATCTAAATTGGATTATACTTTTCCTTGGATAAGAAAATGAAAAAATTACTCTTTTTTTTGTTCTGTTCTATTCTGCTTGCATCTACCTCATTTTCGCAAGGCACTAGCGGCTCAAGCGCAAAATATGAGTACCGATTCTTAATTGATATGCCTACAACCGGCGTAATAAACAAAGGATTTGCAGGCATTTCGATGGAAGCAATGCCATTTGGTGTTTTTATTACAAAAATTGAACTTGGTGTTTTTGATGGTGTAAGTTTTGGACTTTCTTATGGCGGCGGAAATGTAATAGGCTCGGGTAAAATTTCTTGGTACAAATTGCCAGGTATAAATTTTAGAGTTAGAGTAATTGAAGAAAGCTTGGCATTCCCTAATATTACAACCGGCTTTGAATCCCAAGGAAAAGGTCTTTTTGATAAAAACCTTAATCGTTATCATATCAAATCACCTGGGTTTTTTATTGCCGCTTCAAAAAACTTTGATTTGCTCGGTTACTTTAGCATACACGGCGCTATCAACTATTCTTTAGAAAGAGATGATAACGACAAGGATTTGAATCTTGCTTTTGGGTTTGAAAAAACTATTGGTGATATTTTTTCTTTTCTCGCTGAGTATGACATTGCATTCAATGATAATACTTTAACTGCAATTGGAGAAGGTTACGGTTATATGAACTTAGCTGTAAGATGTGCAATAGGAGATGGACTTACAATCGGGCTAAATTTGAGAGATTTACTCCAAAACAAAAAGATTAATCATAATATTGCTGATAGAGGTTTGTTTGTAGAATTCATAAAAGGTGTTTTCTAAAACTGTCCTTATTTTTGAACAACTTAGTTTACACGATTAGACAATCCCTAAGACAAGTTTCATTTTTGCATTTCTTTTATTCAATTTTTGGGTATAATTTTTGAACATAGTATTAAAACTCATTAAAGGGTTGTTATGAAAACAAAATTCAAAATATTGCTATTTATTCCGCTCTTGTGGTTAAGCGGCTGTTATACACAAATTGCGGTTTATGAACGAGATTATAAAGATTATGCCTACCAAGATGAGGGTGAATATGCTGAAGAAGATTCGTTAGCTTACAATCAGGATTCGGAATATCCTAATGATTACGATTATTATCGTAATAGCGGATATCGCAGATTTCTGTTTGGATATATCCCTTCTTTGTGGTACACCGGCTATGCAAGTCCTTGGTATAATAGATACTGGTGGACAGATTTGTACGGATATAATTATTACGGTAATTATGGTTACTTAACGGGCGGTTATTACTATCCTTGGGGATATTATGGACCTCACGTTTACGGCGGTTGGGGCTATTACGGGCACAATCATTGGGGAAAGTATAAATACCGTTCTAATGATATTTCATCGAGCACAGCATCTCGTATGAGAGATTATGCATCTGGAGGAAGAGGCAATTATAGTGATGGCAGAGGAAGAACAAATAACGACAGAGCAAATTCTTCCATTACAAATAGGGATAGAAGTGGAAGAACAGGCGATGTTGATTTAAGCAGAACTCGTGTTGGCAGAAGTTCGGAAAGCAGCCAGAGCGGCGCACGTGTTTCAAAGCAAGCGCCTAATAATTCCGGGCGAAACTCCAGCGAAGTTAGAACACGAGAACGAAGTAGTTCAGGCAGAAATGATACATACAGACCTCAGAGTGGTAGTTCTAGCAGAAATGATACATACAGACCTCAGAGTGGCAGTTCTAGCAGAAGCGATACATACAAGCCTCAAAGTGGTAGTTCTGGAAGCGGTTCTTCACAAAGCAGAGAAAGAACATACCAGGGCAGCTCATCGCCCAGACGCGAAAGTTCATCGCCAAGTTCTGCTTCACCTTCTAGCTCTGGAAGCGGTTCACGAAGCTCTAGTGGTTCAAGCTCCAGCGGTTCTAGTTCCGGGTCTGGCTCGAGCAGCGGTTCAGGTTCTAGAGACAGCGGCAGCAGAGGTAGATAATTATGAAATCATTTATTCCATTATTTAGAAAGGGGAACATGAAAAAGATTTTTGTATTAATTACGATTTTTATTTGCTCTGTAAGCAGTGTATTCGCGCAAAATTTTAACGATGCTTTGCGTTTAACAGAGCCTGGTATTTCTTTTAACGGAAAAGCACTTGGTATGGGCAACACATTCGTTTCTCGATTAAGCGGTGTTTCTTCAACTCAGTTTAATCCGGCTGCTATAGCTTTTGCAAAGAAAGCTCAGTTTGATGCAAGTTTGGATTATAACTCTTTTTCAAATGATGCAACTTTGTTTAGTACTACTAGAAATGGTGACCAATCTTTAACAAACTTTAACGAACTTGGCGTTATCCTTCCTGTTCCTACTGTTCAAGGAAGTATGGCTTTAGCAATAGGCTACAGCGAAAGCAAAAATTTTAACAGAGCATTAAGATTCTCCGGATTTAACAGCGGCAATAATTCGATGATTCAAGAACTAACCGACTATCGAGATGAAATGATCTATCAGCTGCGGTTGAGCAACGTGTTGGATGCAAACAATGATTATACTTTGATTAATGGAAAGCTCAATCAATCCGGTAAGATTATGAGCGAAGGTGGAATTAATAGCTGGTATTTATCAGGCGCTGTAGAAGTAGAAAAAAATATTTTTCTTGGCGCTACAATAAATCTATTAAGCGGTACTTTTACAAGAACAAGAATCTACACGGAAGAAGACTCCGAGAATTATTACAAGACATTATTAGACCCAAAAGAACCAAAGACAGCGGATTTTATTTCTTTCGATATGTCAGATGTAATTAAGTGGGATATTGCCGGCTGGGATCTAAAACTTGGCATTATTGCTAAAGTAAACCAGCAAGTAAATGTTGGTTTTACTGCACGTTTACCAAGAACATTTACAATAAAGGAAGTATACAGTAACTCCGGAAGCAGTATGTTTGGTACCGGCGCAGCCTATACTTTTGCTTATGCTGATGTCAAATCAGAATACGAAATATCTTCTCCGGCAGAGTTTTCCGGCGGCGTTTCCTATTCAGAAAGGTATTTCACTTTCGCAGGTGAAATAAAGCT